>CAVKJB010000006.1:45138-93083 GCA_963656785.1 Acutalibacteraceae bacterium
ATCCTCATCCGGAAAATCAATATTCACCGTCATTTGTGCCAGAACATCTCGAAGGTTATCTCTTATTTCTCGAATTTCCGTACCAAGGCGACCGCGAAGCTGCCTTTCCGCGATCTGAAACGGAAGCTCACTTCTTGCTCGAATAACATCGATTACCGCCTCTGCTTGTTCCAGATCCATTCTTCCGTTCAGAAAAGCCATCTTCGTAAATTCACCCGGCTCCGCCATCCGAGCTCCGGCCTCCAGCACCGCACGAAGAATCATTCTTATCGATACAACTCCTCCGTGCGCCTGAATTTCCACCACATCCTCGCAGGTGTAGGAATGTGGCGCCTTCATATAGAAACAGATTGCCTCATCAATTACCTCATCCGTTCCCGATTTGCAGATATTACCATAATAGGCATATCTTGGTCTGATTTCAGATGGACACGGCCGAAGTAACTTCTTCATAACATCGAGGGAATCCTCTCCGCTTATTCTGACGATTCCTATTCCTCCCTCTCCTTGTGGGGTGGATATTGCCGCAATGGTATCTGCCATAAATGTCTCCTTAGATTAAAAAGAAGGCCCATCCGAAGATGGGCCGAGCTCTTGATTCATTATTTCTTTTCGATAATAACTCGGCGATAAGGCTCTTTTCCTTCGCTCCGGGTCTGCACGTAAGGGTGATTCTGAAGAGTTGCGTGAATCACTTTTCTCTCGTATGGATTCATTGGTTCGAGTGTTGTGCTTCTGCCGGATCTCTCCACCTTTCCTGCCAGCCTTCTGGCCAAACTCTGGAGCGTTCTTTCTCTCTTCGCACGGTAATTCTCCGCATCTAGAATGACTCTTGTGTAATCTTCGTTCTCTTTGTTTGCAACGATGCTGGCAAGATACTGAATCGCATCGAGCGTCTGTCCTCTCTTGCCGATAATCGTTCCGGTGTCTTTACCGGTAATTTCCACGTAGATGAGTCCTTTTCCGGCCTTAACCGCAAAATCCAAATCAATTCCCATCTCTCTTGTAACGTCTCGAAGGAAAATCTCCACTCCGGTGTTTTCCGCAGGTTCCAGATCCTTCACTTCTTCATAGATGGAACTGGAAACCGACATTTCATTGACATTATTTCGATTCCGGTAATTGTTTTTCTTTCCTCTATTTTCCTTGCGATTGTTCTTTCGCTGATGTGCTTTCGCACTTGCTCGAGCATCTTCCATTTCTTCACGCTCGAACTTGTCGTAATCTTCTCTGATTTCCTCCGGAACTTCGATTTTCTGATTTTCAGGCAGAGCAGCCAGGATTCTGTCGATATCATCAAAGGAACTCTTCTCCTTCTTGTTATCCTTAACTTCTTCCTTCGCAGTTACGCGAACTCTGGCTAACTTCGATCCTATACCGAGGAAACCTTTGGAGGATTCTTCCAGAACTTCCACTTCGACTTCGTCGATGGTGAGCTTCAGTTCCTTGAGCGCCATCTCAACAGCGGCGTCAACGTCTCCTCCCCATTTCTCTGAAACTCTCATTATTCTAACGATTTCCTTTCATTTTAGAAGTTGCGTTCAATCTTCTTTTTAGCTCTTTTTCCGCACGGGCAACCAGCTTTGCTTTCTCCGATTCCTCTCTCATCTTCTTACGAAGCTGATTCATCCGGATGTTAAGGAAAATCTGTACAACCTGACCAAATCCCCAGTAAATAGCAAGACCTGCAGGATAAGATCTCGCAAGTACCAGAATACTCAGAGGAAATACATATTTCATCATCATATTCATGGATTTCATCTGTGCATTATTTCCACCTGCAGCCGTTGTCAGCTGCTGCGTCATGGTGAACGAGAAATAAGTCGCTACTGCTGCAACAATCGGCAGAATCCAAAGGTCCGGCTGTGCCAGGTCTTTAATCCAAAGGAACGATTCATGTATCGCAAACAGCATATCGTCGCTCTTCAGATACTGCATCGGATTTCTCAGTAACGCGAAGAGTCCCATGATGATTGGAAACTGAATCAGCATCGGCAGGCATCCTCCCATCGGATTGAAATGCTCCTTGGTGTAGAGCTCCTGCATTGCTTCATTCATTTTCTGCTGGTCATTGGCATACTTTGTCTGAATCTCCTGCATTTTAGGCTGAAGTTCCTGCATGTTGGATGTGGCCCTCATCTGTTTGATGTACAGTGGGAAGAGTGCCAACTTGACAATTGCAGTCAGTACAATCAGTGAAACACCGTAATTTCCGATGAGCTTATAGATAAAAGTAAGTAGGTATCCAAGAGGTACCGCAATAATGCCCATAAATTTCTCCCAGTCTATGGAAGAGGATCATATCCTCCGGGATTTCCCGGGTGACATCTCAGAATTCTCTTAAATCCAAGCCAGCTTCCCTTCAACGGTCCATACTTCTCCACGGCCTGTATGAAATACGTACTGCAAGTCGGGTAGAATCTGCAAGTTGGTGGAAACAGCGGAGATATATATATCTGATATCCTCTCACCATTAAAATTAAAAATCTCTTTATACAATTTCCGATTAATTTCATTACTGCTTATCACTTCGATTCTCAACCAGATTGCAGGATATCAACGACTTTAAAAGCGTCTTCTGTACATCCTGACATTTATGCCCGTTGATAGAATTTCGTGCAACTAAAATAATGTCATATCCGGGTTTCAGCCTATAATCCATCGTACGTACGGATTCACGCATCAACCTTCTGGCTCTGTTTCTACACACACTGTTTCCCACCTTCTTGCTGGCAACGAAACCGATGCGAGAGAAGGAAAGCCTATTTTTTCGGTACAGAATCACGACATAGCGGCTTCCTTTTGATGAGCCTTTCCGATAGACATTGTTGAAATTTTTCTGATTTCTTAAAATTTCTTTTCTACACTTCATCTTATAAAGGTATAAGCATTGAAACCGAGGTTAAGCGCTCAGCTTCTTTCTTCCCTTTGCTCTTCTGTTCTTCAGAACCTTTCTGCCGTTCGCGGTAGCCATTCTTTTTCTGAATCCGTGCTCCTTCATTCTCTGTCTCTTCTTAGGCTGATATGTTCTTTTCATATTCCTGTTCTCCTTTCGATATTTTCCATATCTCTAAATTGATATATAGTTTCGTGTACCCTCTAAATTCCAAAGGCACATACATCATAGTATTATACTTATGTGAATTTTAAAAGTCAATGAAACCTCCAAATATGTCACAAAAATCAATTAAGTAAATTTCATTTTTTTATTAATCTTTTTATGAACACAATATTTTGTGTTTTCAAAAAGTTATGCATAAAGTTTTCCACAACATGTGTAAAACTCATTTTTTGAAGGATATTTTTCGGTTCATTATTGCACATTATCCACCCTTGCGATTGTGGATAAATTTATGTAAAATATGTTGACAACAAGGAGAAAGAGTATTTTGGATATTAACAAGATATGGGGGGATTTCCTCCTTTTTATTAAGGCAAACACAACTGAAGTCAGCTACAATACATGGTTCACATCTCTTTTCATCTACCGCGTTGATGAGGATGTGGACATTATTTATCTTGCCTGTAAAGACGATATCAAAATCAAGCAGATCAAGCGCCGCTACATGCACTTAATCGAACAGGGTTTTGAGAACGTCACCGGCAAGCCTTATCGTGTCATCGTGAAGCTAGAAGATGAATATAAGGAAGAATCTGCCCCGGCCGCAGAGAAAAAACAAAAGAAAATCAAGAAATTCGAGGATAGCAACAAACTCTTTAACCCAAGAATGAACTTCGAGAACTTTGTTGTGGGCAATAACAACAAGTATGCCCATGCAGCAGCCCTGGCTGTTGCAGAATCTCCGGCGGAAGCCTACAACCCACTCTTCATCTATGGGGGTTCCGGACTCGGTAAAACGCATCTGATGCAAGCGATCGGCATCATGATTATCAAGAATAATCCGGATGCCAAGGTAGTCTATGTATCCTCCGAGACCTTTACCAACGAGCTAATCAAAGCGATCTCGGAGAATAAGATGAGATCCTTCAAAAACAAATATCGCAAAGCAGACGTACTTCTGATCGATGATATTCAGTTCCTGGAGAATAAGGATAAAACGCAGGAGGAATTTTTCCACACGTTCAATGCACTGTACGAAGATGACAAACAGATTGTCATCTCCAGCGATCGCCCGCCGAATCAACTGGTGAATCTCGAAGAAAGACTTCGCACAAGATTTGCCTGGAACTTGATTGCGGATATCACGCCGGCTGACTTCGAAACACGTGTCGCTATTCTAAAGAAGAAGGCGGAGAACTGCGATGTCGAATGGGATGATGATCTGTATGAGGTATGCTGCCTGATTGCAGAGAAGTTCACGGATAACATCAGAGAACTCGAAGGTGCTTTTAATAACATCACAGGATATTCTAATCTTCTCAATGAGAAAATTGATGTCGCCTTCGCCAAAAGGACTTTGCGCAACATCATCAAAGACACCGATGAAGGAATCGCGCCGGAGAGAATCCGATCCATCGTCGCAAAGTACTTCAAAATCAAGGTTTCCGATATGGATTCCACCAAACGCAACCGGGAAATCGCCTATCCGCGGCAAATCGCTATGTATCTCTGCCGCGAGAATACCGAACTTTCTCTGCCGGAAATCGGCGAGGTGTTTGGCGGCAAGCATCACTCCACGGTCATCCATTCCATTAACAAAATCACAGATATGTATGCGAAGGACGACAGTACCCGAAGTGATATTGATAATCTTCGGAAGAAGATTAAACAGCACAAGTAGCATCTATGCAAATTTATACACATTCGTTCCACAACTTTTTAATCAGGGTTTTTCCACAGGGATAGATGCTGTTAAATCCCTTGTAATTAATGGAATTGAATGGTTTTGCACATTTTCAACAATCCCTACTACTATAACTACAAAAAATATATAAAGAATAATAATGCAAATCGCGAAAGGAATAACATGAAGATTTACTGTAGAAAATCCGAACTTTCATCAGCGCTCAGCAATTCCATGAACGCTGTCACCACAAGAACCACTGTAAAAATTCTCGAAGGTTTTCTTCTGGATGTAAAAGAAAATTACATGAAAATCACGGGAACCGATACAAACATCATTATCGAATCCCAGATTGATGTAAAGGCGGAGGGCGAAGCCTCTTTCGTTGTACCGGCCAAAATTATGTACGACATCATTCGTAACCTCCCGGAAGAGGATGTTATTCTAGATTACGACGCGGTAAAATTCACGATTCGCATTCAAAGCGGTAGATTCAACTCAGAAGTAATCTGTTTTGGATCGGATGAATTTCCAAGATTCTATGCTTCCGAATCAACAACTTCTATCGATGTTCCGAAAGATTCGATTCGAAATCTGATTCGTCACACGGCTTTTTCCGCAAGCAATGATGAAATCAACGGTATTCTCACGGGTGTTCTCTGTGAAATTAAAGAAGGGAATTTTCGCATGGTAGCCGTCGATGCTTTCCGTATGGCAATCTACAATGAATCTATCGATGATTCGGACCTTATTCTCAAGGTCGTCATTCCGGCAAAGCAGATTATCAATCTGACGAAGGTTATCAACGATTACGGAGATGATAAAATCCGGATGGATATTGTCGATCGGAAGGCCATTTTCACATTCGACAATACAAAGGTTACAATTAACACGTTGAATGGAAACTTTATCGATTACAACCGAATCATTCGCACCGACACCCCTACTCGCATCCGGGTAAAGAGAAGTGAGATGATCAGCGGAATTGAGCGTGCGGCACTGATGACAAACAGCACCAACAACAATATGGTTAAGTTTGACATCGGTGATGATGTGATTGAAATATCCGCAGCTTCCGATAACGGAAGCGTCAAGGAGAAAATAGAAATTATCAAAGAAGGACCGGGTTTCCGCATTGGATTTAATTCCAATTATCTCAAGGAGATCCTGAAGAACATCGATGATGAGGAAATTTACTTCTATATGAGAGATGGCATCAGCCCGTGCATCATGAAACCGCTAAGCGGTGATAAATATCTTTATCTGGTGCTTCCGGTCAGAATCAATTAATTACTTTTTATGGATGTGAGACATCCTTTACAAATAAAGGATAAAAGAATCAAGGAAAGCCAAAGAAGGAAAGATTCAATTAATCATGAAGGTAGAAAAAATAGAACTGCACAATTTCAGAAATTACGAGCATCTAGAGCTGTCTTTTGACGGCTCTAGAAATGTTTTTATTGGGGAAAATGCGCAGGGAAAGACCAACCTGATTGAAGCGATCTATTTGTGTGCGTTTGCAAGGTCCTTTCGCACGCAGAATTCCACACACCTCATTCGCATCGGTGAGCAGCGAGGCAGTGTAATGTTGGATCTTGTAAGCCAGGACATTGAGAAGAGAATTTCCATTGTACTGGACAGAAGTGGTAAAAAAATGATTCAGAAGGATGGCAAAGTCATCCGAAGGACCGCAGACCTTCTCAACAACCTCGTGGTGATGGTTTTCTCGCCGGAAGATCTTCGAATCATCAAGGACAGTCCGGAGAAAAGAAGAAATTTTATCAACAAAGAGATTTCCCAGATTCGTCCACGCTATTACGAGTGTCTGAGAATGTACCGGGATGCACTGCTGCAGAAGAATTCACTACTCAAGGAAAATGCGAAAACCGGTAAGATGGATGAGAACATGCTGGATATCTACGACTTCCAGTTGGCGAAATTCGGTGCGGAAATCGTTCGCTATCGGCGAAATTTTATCAACATTCTTTCGGAAAGAGCAAATCAGATCCAGGAGAGCATTACCAGCGGAAAAGAGCATCTGAATATCAAGTATGTCAACTCCATGTCCGATACAAGGGCTTATGAAGATCTGGTTCAGAGTCGTGATCGAGATATTTATAGTGGTCACAGCAACATCGGTCCGCAACGAGATGACATTGAATTCTATATCAATGAACAGGATGCGAAGAAGTATGGGTCGCAGGGGCAGCAACGGACAATTGCGCTTGCGCTGAAACTGGCGGAAATCGGTATTGCCAGAAGTGTGCTGGGAGAAAGTCCGATACTTCTTCTGGACGACGTTCTTTCCGAGTTGGATGAGGAAAGACAGACCTATCTGTTCCGCTCAATTGAGGATGTTCAGCTCTTTATCACCACGACAGATGGGAATAATAAAATACTGGAAAAAATGAAGGATGGGAAGGTGTACTATATCAAAAGTGGAGGCGTCTCTGAAAATATAGAGAATAAGCCGAAATTTGAGGAATAAAGAACTTTTTGATGCGTCATCAAGAAAATCACATTATTGATAAAAAGTTAAAAAAATGGTAAAATAAATCGGTTATGTTAAAAGGCCGATTTTTTATTTTTAATCAAATTTCATTAAGGAAAAAGAACTACTGATTAAGTTTTATTAATTTGGTAGATGTGATTTAGAAAAGATCATAATGAATCATTTGATGTTCGGATGTTTAATCCGAAAAACCTGAGATGATCTTAAGTTAATGAATGTAAATTGAGAAATCAATTTAAAAAAAATGAAAACTCGCAAGGTAAGATTACGCAAAGAAGGAAGGTTTGAATGAGCGCAGCGAAAAACAAGAGCGACTATACAGGCCAGCAGATTCAGGTACTTCATGGACTCGAGGCGGTTCGTGTAAGACCGGGCATGTACATCGGAAGTACCGGATCTCAAGGACTTCATCATCTTGTCTATGAGATCGTGGACAACAGTGTAGATGAAGCACTGGCCGGTTTCTGCAAGCATATCGAGTTAACCATTAACGAAGATAATTCCATTACCGTCTGCGATGACGGCCGTGGTATGCCGGTGGATATGCACCCGACAGAAGGAAAACCGACGGTTGAGGTTATTCATACACAGCTCCATGCCGGTGGTAAGTTCGGCGGTGGAGGATACAAAGTTTCCGGCGGTCTGCACGGTGTTGGTGCATCGGTTGTTAACGCACTTTCCACTCGGATGATTGTACAGGTTCGCAGAAACGGAAAGATTTATCAGCAGGAATACTTCCAAGGGAAAGATGTATCCGAACTGAAAGTACTGGGAGATGCAGATGGTACCGGTTCAAAGACGACATTCTGGCCGGATCCGGAAATTTTTGATGATACCGTCTACGATTACGACACACTGCATACCCGTATGAGAGAAATGGCCTTCCTGAATAAAGGCCTTCGTATCTCCATCGAGGACAAGAGAGAAGGACGCAAGAAGAAGGACAGCTTCTGTTACGAGGGCGGCATCAAGGAATTCGTTCAATTTCTGAACAAGAACAAGAAGCCGATTAATGATGATATCTTCTACTTTGAGAACCAGAAGAAGGATGAGACAACCGGCAGAGAATACGAAGTGGAAGTCGCACTTCAGTACACCACAAGCTACAACGAAAATGTCAGCTCTTATGCCAATAACATCAACACGATTGAAGGGGGATTCCACTTACAGGGTCTCAAATCTGCGATTACCCGCACGATTAATGACTATGCTCGACGCAGCAAACAACTCAAGGAGAAGGATGACGCCTTAACAGGAGATGACTGCAGAGAAGGTATTACGGCAATTGTAAGTGTCAAATTGACGGATCCTCAGTTCGAAGGACAGACCAAAGCAAAGCTCGGTAACAGTGAGGTTCGTGGATTTGTGGAAAGCAGTATGAATGAATACTTTACTTTCTACTTGGATGAACACCCGGCACAGGCGAAGAAAATCGTTGAGAAGTGCGTGAATGCTTCCCGCGCGAGAGAAGCGGCCCGCAAGGCAAGAGAGGCTTCCCGCAAGAGTAATGTCCTTGAGAGCACCTCACTTCCGGGTAAATTGGCGGATTGTTCCGAGAAGGATCCGGAAATATGTGAGATTTTCCTGGTCGAGGGAGATTCTGCCGGTGGTAGTGCCAAGGAAGGCCGCGACAGAGCACGCCAGGCCATTCTGCCGCTTCGCGGTAAAATTCTGAACGTCGAGAAGGCAACCCGATCCAGAGCACTGGATTCTGATGAAATCAAGAACATGATCACCGCATTCGGATGTGGAATTGATGATAACTTCGATATCAATAATCTTCGTTATCACAAGATTATCATCATGACCGATGCCGATGTAGACGGTGCGCATATTCGGACTCTTCTTCTTACTTTCTTCTACCGCTACATGAAATCTCTGATTGAGGGCGGATTTGTATATGCCGCTCAGCCACCTCTTTTTCGGGTAAAAAAAGGAAAAGACATTTGGTATACCTATTCCGACCGAGAGCAGGAAGAACTTCTGGCAGAGATTCGCGCTAAGGACAGCAAGACGAAGGTGGAAATTCAGCGTTACAAAGGTCTGGGAGAAATGGACTCCGATCAGCTTTGGGAGACCACGATGGATTATAATCACCGAACACTGATTCGCATATCACTGGAAGACGCAGAGGCGGCCGATGAAATTGTATCCACATTGATGGGAGACAAAGTTCCACCTCGGAAGAAGTTCATTGAGGAAAACGCGAAGTACGCTACATTGGATTTATAACCGGAAAAATCAAGCGGGATAAATTTATTTTTAGCAGAATAAAATCATTTAGAATAGCACAAGAATACAAGAAGGAGATTCCATGTCAACAAATTTATTGGAAGACAGCAAGATAATCACTCATGAGATGCATGAGGAGATGAAGAATTCTTACATCGACTATGCCATGAGTGTAATTGTGGGACGTGCCCTTCCGGATGTGCGGGACGGTCTCAAGCCGGTTAATCGAAGGATTCTGTATGGCTTGAGCGCTTTAGGAATTACGCCGGATAAACCGCACAAGAAATCGGCTCGTATCGTCGGAGAGGTTATGGGTAAATATCACCCGCATGGTGACAGCTCCATCTACGACGCCATGGTGAAGATGGCACAGCCGTTCTCCACACGGTATCCGCTGGTAGACGGACACGGAAACTTCGGTTCCGTGGATGGAGACGGTGCAGCCGCATCTCGTTATACAGAGGCGAGAATGTCTCCGTTCTCACTTCAGATGGTGAGGGATATCGAGAAGGACACGGTGGATTTTATCGAGAACTACGACGGCGAGGAGATGGAACCGGTCGTATTGCCATCTCGTGTACCGAACTTGTTAATCAACGGATCGAACGGTATTGCGGTCGGCATGGCGACATCGATTCCGCCGCACAATTTGGGAGAAACGATCGATGCCTGCGTGAAGATGATTGATGATGAGAACTGCACCGTCGACGATCTCATCAAGATTGTGAAGGCACCGGATTTCCCGACTGGTGCGGAAATAATGGGAAGGGACGGTGCGCGTCAGGCGTACACGACAGGTACGGGCAAGGTGCTTGTTCGCTCGGTTTGCAATATCGAGGAAGGAAGCCGCGGCCGCATGAGAATTGTGGTATCGGAGATTCCTTATCAAGTGAACAAGGCTCGACTCATCGAGTCCATGGCGGCGCTGGTCAAGGATAAGAAGGTTGAAGGTGTCAGCGCCATTCGCGATGAATCCAGCCGCGGAACCATGCGGATTGTCATTGAACTCAAGAAGGATGTGAATCCAAATGTAGTCCTGAACCGGTTGTATAAACACACGCAGCTTCAGACATCTTATAGCATGATCATGCTTGCACTGGTCAATGGAGAACCGAAGATTCTGAACCTGTATCAGATTATTGAAGAATACCTTAAGCATCAGAAAGAAGTCGTTACGAGAAGAACTCGTTATGACCTCGGCAAAGCGGAAGCGAGAGAACACATCCTCGAAGGTTATATCATTGCACTCGACAATATTGACGAAGTCATTCGCGTGATCCGTTCGTCCTACAATGACGCGAAAGAAAAGTTGATGATTCGTTTCGGACTCACTGAAATTCAGGCACAGGCTATCCTCGATATGAGACTGGCTCGCCTGCAAGGTTTGGAACGCGAGAAGATTGAAAGCGAATTGGAAGAAATCCGCAAGAGAATCGCTTATTACAAAGAACTCCTTGCTGATGAGAAGAAGCTGATGGGAGTTATTAAGGATGAACTTCTGGAAATCAAGAAGAAATACGGGGACAAGAGAAGAACAAAAATTGTTAAAGGTGACGGAGAGCTTGACGAAGAAGCTTTGATTGATGAAGAGGATGTTGCCATTACACTGACTCATCTGGGTTATATAAAGCGCGTTCCGGAGAATACTTATAAGGCACAGCGACGCGGCGGCAAAGGAATCGTCGGACTGACAACAAGAGATTCGGATTTTGTCCGGGATCTTATCATCACATCGACCCACGATTATCTGATGTTCTTCACGGATATGGGTAAGGTCTATAAGATGAAGGCCTATGAGATTCCGGAGGCATCCAGAACAGCCAAAGGAACACCGGTTATTAACTTCCTCAATCTGAATGCCGGGGAAAGAGTCACCGCAGTAATTCCGGTCAGAGAGTTTGCTGAGGATGAATATCTGGTGATGATTACCAAGAGCGGCACCATTAAGAAGACGCCGATGTCCGAGTTCGATACCAATCGGAAGAACGGATTGATTGCCATTAATCTGAAGGATGGAGATAAGCTGATTGCAGTCAGCCAATCCACCGGTGATGAAGATATTTATGTCATCACGAAGTTCGGTAAAGCGATTGCATTCCACGAGAAGGACGTTCGCAGTATGGGAAGAAATGCCAGCGGAGTGCGTGGCATCAGTTTGGAGCAAGGTGACGAAGTCGTTGCGATGGAACTCGACAGTGACGGCACCCGCGAAATGCTGGTAGTTACGGAGAATGGATTCGGTAAGAGAACCGCACTTGAAGAGTACCGTCTGCAAACCCGAGGTGGTAAGGGAGTTTCAACCTATGACAAGAATAAGTTCGGCAAGACAGGATATCTGATTGGAGGAATGCTTGTGAAGGATGAAGAGGAAGTGATGCTGATCAATTCTAACGGCATCATCATCCGCATCCGCGCAGAGGAAATTTCCCGTTCCGGTCGTACCACGCAGGGAGTCAAAATCATGCGGGTAGAAGAAGAAGACCACATCGTATCCTTAGCAAAGGTGATGGAGGACGAGGACAAAGCCCTCAAAATCGGAGAGAAGCCGAAGAAACCGGACAATAAGCAGCTTTCACTGCTAGATTAAAGAGACGAAGAGAAGATGAGACGAAGAGAATTTGTCGAATTAATTTAAACGGACAATTGAGAATTCCGGATCAAAAGGAGCGGCTCGGGCCGCTCCTTTTCGATAATATCATTCGTATCAGTGCGATTAGTGCGGAGGAATCTCCCGTTCCGGACGTATCAAGCACCGAGTCAACAGAGATTTAGAAGACGAATTATCCCCTATTTCTGTAATACCACAGTAGGATACAGATAGAAAAGGGCAGTGTTATGTGTTGCGGGAATCGGGAAATTATAGGAATAAATTCAAATTGTATTTTCAATAAATAGTTTTACCTATGTCCAATTATTTAATGACAACGACTCACATAAAATGATAGAATGTTACCCA
Organism: Acutalibacteraceae bacterium; assembly: GCA_963656785.1. Classification (GTDB taxonomy): domain Bacteria; phylum Bacillota; class Clostridia; order Peptostreptococcales; family Anaerovoracaceae; genus Mogibacterium_A. Next base: position 57,584 of record CAVKJB010000006.1, read on the forward strand.
TATGAGGTAATATAAAGGAGGATACAGGGTATGGATCAAATCAGAAACTTCTTTATGAAAGAACTGGATGAGGATGATATTCTCCAGAAGAATGAGATTAAGGTTAACAAACTGTCTGAACTCACCATGTTCGTATCGATGGTTGTATTCTTCATTGTGTGGGCTCTCAACCAGGTGGATATATTGAAGCTGGGAAACATGAATGTTTTCATGATCAAGAGTACGCTGGAAATAATGGCTATTATTGGAGTCAATATATTCTTCTCCAGAAAAAGAATATGGCTCAAATACCTTCTTGTGATGGGATTTACGATTATTCTGGCGTGGGCGGATTCTTTTCTTTCCTATAATTCCGTCCTGATTATGGTCATTCCGATTATCCTCTCCACACAGTATTTTGACAAAGCATTTACGGCTGTTGTGGGATTATTTACGGCAATCACTTTTGCGATTTCGGCAATCGTCAATTCCTATTACGGATACGGGAGCTTCGACCTGAACTTCTATGATCCGCCGAAAGGGACGGTGCTTCACATCACGTCGACGCTGACCCAGGCTGTTATCGGGAGCGGAGTCGATGCAACGCAGCGGATGAGACAAACCATGGTGCTGTCTTACATTCCTAAGATACTGATATTTACTATTGTAGTCAGCATTTGCTGGGTTATTGCAGAATCGGGAAGAGAGATGGTGCTTCGCCAGAAGGAAATTGTGATGAAGACAGCAAGAATCGAATCCGAACTCGGATTGGCGAATCGGATTCAGGCGCATATGCTGCCGACTATCTTTCCGCCACTGCCGGATCGGGAAGAAATTGAGCTGTTTGCCACCATGAATCCGGCGAAAGCCATCGGTGGAGACTTCTATGATTTCTTTATGATAGATGATAAAAAGATTGCTCTCGTTATGGCCGATGTTTCCGGCAAAGGAATACCGGCGGCACTGGTCATGGTCATCACGAAAACGCTTCTCAAGAATCAGGCGAATATGGGAGATTCCCCGGCAGAGATATTCTCGAAGGTGAACCATATGCTCTGCGAAGGAAATGATGATGACATGTTTGTTACCGCTTGGCTCGGCGTACTGGATACCGAGACCGGCGTCCTGACGTACAGCAACGCGGGACACAATCCGCCGCTTCTGAAAAAAGGAGACGGAAAATTTGAATTCCTGAGAAACAGGCCGGGTATGGTTCTGGCTGGAATCGATGGAATAAGATATCATGATTATGAACTGGTAATCATGCCGGGAGATGAACTGTTCTTATATACGGACGGCGTTACGGAATCCATTAACGAGAAAGAAGAATTTTACGGCAACGAAAGAATGCATAATTATCTCAACAGCCACATCGGTGACTCCACGAAGCAGATGCTGCATGGCCTCCGGAAGGATATCAGCCGCTTTGCCGGAAACGCCGAGCAATTTGATGACATCACAATGATGATGCTGAAATACCGGGATAAGCGAAAAGTAGAGAAAATCAAAGAGCTTACGATCAGCGCACATAACGATAATCTGATGCAGGTGACTTCGTTTGTGGAAGAAGAATTGGAAAAGGCGAATTGTTCTCCGAAGGTGATGAACCAAATTGCCGTATGCGTTGAAGAAATCTTTGTTAATATTGCAAAATATGCCTACCCAAAGCGGCAGGATGACGTGGTAATCGGCTTCAAGTTGGAAGGAGATGAGATGCTTATCCGATTCAGCGATCACGGCGTCCCGTTCGATCCGCTGATGAAGAAAGACCCGGACATCGAACTTTCGCCGGAGGAACGCGAGGAAGGCGGTCTGGGTATCTACATCGTAAAGAAGACGATGGATGACGTGAAGTATGAGTACCAGAATGGATCGAACGTACTGACACTGAAGAAGAAAATAATTGAATAAATAACAGCCGGACGTGTTTTGCGGGAAAAATATATTTTTAACCGCGAAGACGACCGGGGAATAAGAAGAAAACAATAGAAATCATCACATACAAATAAGGAGGGAATTATGAGTTTGGACATTAAAACAAAAAAGGAAGGAAACACACAGACCGTCGTCTTAACCGGCAGACTGGACACGACCACTGCACCGGAACTCGATGAGAAGCTTAGCCGTCTCTATGACGATACAACAGATCTGATCCTGGATGTGAAGGACATGGATTACATATCGTCCGCCGGTCTTCGTGTCGTCTTGAAGGCACAGAAGACCATGAACAAGAAGGGATCGATGAAATTTGTCGGTGTCCAGGAGAGCATCATGGAGATTTTTGAGATTACGGGATTTCTGGACTTCCTGACGATTGAGAAATAGCAGGCATACATATAGGCATCGAGAATTCCACAACCCGAAAACAATGGGACTGGATAAAAGAACCTCTTTAGAGAAATGGTATTGAGACAGACAGGGAAAAGTAATGAAGAAGCTTATACACAAACGCACTTATGAACTGTCGCCGGAAGGAATCGACCTGATCTCGGATCAGATTGAGATGATGCTCCGAGAATATCCGGTGATGACGAGAAAAGATATCTTCCGCCAGAGACTGTCCGCAGAAGAAATGCTGATGCGGTGGATGAATACCGCAACGGGATTGGAAGTAGAGCTCACGGCGGAAGAAACGAAGAGCGAACTGTACCTCACCATGAAATTGGAGGGAATTACGTTTCGAAAGAATCCGCTCTACATTGACGATTCAGAAGGGCTGGGTATCGTGGACAGCACGATGGCCTCTCTGGGTATCGGATGGCTTTTCCAATACGATCGCGGATCCAATGTGGTATACACCCGTATTTCCATCACAGAGAGTAATGCGATTAAAGATCTGGTGGTGCTGGTGACAATCGCTGCTGTCATCACGGCTGTCATTAAGATTATGCCGAATTCGGTGGAGGAATGCTTTCAGACCTATATTATCGGAATTCTTTTCAATTATGGTTGCAAATTCTTGACAGCCATCATCTCACCGATGATGTTTCTTTCGATTATTGCCGGCGTGATGAGTGTCGGAAGTCCGAGATATCTCCAGGATAAGGGTAAATTTATTTGCGAACGTTTCCTTCGAGAGACCGTGATAATCATCCTGGCCGCTGCAGTGGTAGGAATGGTGGCATTTCCGTTCCATCCGGATTTCTCGACAGAGAAAGAAGGAGCTCAGCTTCTTCAGTTTATCGCAGATGTGATTCCGGAAAATATCGTTGATCCTTTCATGAACGGAAATATGATACAGATCATTTTCATGGGTGTTGTGGTGGGAATGGCTCTTCTGTATCTGCAGCGGCAGGCACATACCATCACCCACCTGGTAGAAGAAGGGAATGCGTTGATGATGCGTCTGGTGACAGCCTTCAATCATCACATTCTGGCGTGGTTCTTCGTGCTGAGTCTGGTGGATCTGGGATTATCCGCCAATGTCCAACAGTTCCGCCAATTTGGAAAGATGTTGATTATCAATACCGTTTTCGTTGTCGCCGTAGTGACGGTACAGATGATTCTTACCTCCCGAAAAATCGGTGTACCGATGAAGGAAATCTGGGAAAAACTGCGGTTCAATGCATTGGAGAGATTGAATTCCGCCTCATCTTCCGTGGTTTTTGCCGGAGCCTATGAAGATTGCGAGAAGAAATTTGGCGTTGACAAACAACTGGTATCCTTCGCTTTGCCGGTCGGAACGGTCATTCACAAGCCTTTCATTGCGTCGGAAATGATTCTGATGGTATGCTCCATCAAGGCCGTGCAGGGAGAAGACATGAGTATCACTTCCATGTTGTTACTGGTATTTCTGGCGTTTGTGGTATCCATTGCTTATCCGCCGATTTCCGGGGGAGAACTGACCTGTTACACCATTTTGCTTGCACAGATGGGTCTTCCGGCGAAGTATTTGACGTTCGTCTGCACGCTCTCTTCCATCTCTGACCTGATTGAGTCACCGAGCAACACGATCTCTACCGAAATGAGGGTCATTGTAACCGCAGAGGAACTAAAGAAGAGAGAACACCTCAAAAGACAAAGGGCTAAAATAAAGAAGTCCTCCTGACAAATCAAGGAAGACTTCCTAATTAAAGAACGAAATGAATATCGCAGGCGTTAGATGAAGTCCTTCAGACCATCCCGGATGGTCTGTTCGATTTCCACATGAGCGGAATTCTGTGCCTTGCGATCCATTTCTTCGAAATGAACCAATGGATGAATTTTCACATGGATGGTACATGGATGCACCGATCCTTTCTCTTCCCAGAAGTGGTAACCCCCCTCTAGAGTAACAGGGAGAATCGGAACCTTGGCTTTCTGGGCGAATTTGAAGCTGCCGGCTTTGAATTCGCCCATTTCACTAGAGCGACTTCGGGTTCCCTCTGGAAAAATGACGAGGGAAAAACCTTCTTTCATCAGATTTGCCGCGTCGTTCAGCGTCTGAATCGCCGCACGGGCATCGCCTCTTTGGATGAAGAGAGACCGAGTGTAACGGATCGCCTTTGCCAACGGCTTAAAACTCGTGAATTCGGATTTGGCGATGAAGCCAATCTGGAATTTCCGAATGGCATAGAGCAAAGCGAGAATGTCTGCGTAGCTCTGATGGTTGGCAACGATGAGAACCGGCCCGTGATCCGGGATGTTCTCCTCGCCGTGAATATCGAACGTAATACCGATTTTTCGGGAAACTACATCCGCGAAATAGTTCGTGCCATCGAGGATCATCGCGCGCTCTTCCTCGAATTTATTCTCTTTGCGAAGCGCCTCGAATTGAGGGGACTTGCGGTTAAAACGATTCATTTCCGACAGGATGGTGAGCCCGGCCGGAATGGTGGTAAATGGATTCATCATAGTAATTATTCCTTCCTTATCCTTGGAATATTCAATCGGGATGTCACTTCATATAACAGTTTAAAAAACCGCGCAGAAGCCGGTATGGACGGCCGCACAGGTTGAAGTGCCTGCCGTAATAAGCTAGAATTATTGTAAAATATCGATTGTCAAAATGCAAGAAACGGGAAAACGAAGCAGCGAAAACAAACAACCGGAGTAACGAATCAGAAACAAGAGGACTAAATCAGGAGAATGAAGAATGAGATTTGTAATTCAAAGAGTATCCCATGCCAGCGTCACTGTGGACCATCAGGTAATCGGTTCCATCGGCAAAGGATTAATGGTGTTGATCGGCGTGTCTGACACGGATACGGAAGAGATTGCGGATAAGATGCTGGACAAGATGATTAAGCTGAGAATCTTTGAGGACGAGAAGGGAAAAACAAATCTTTCGCTGGCGGATGTCAACGGGCAACTGCTGCTGATATCCCAGTTCACATTGTATGCGAACTGTAAGAAGGGAAACCGTCCGTCCTTCATCGAAGCGGGAGCTCCGGATCTCGCAACGGCACTCTATGAATATATCATTGCAAAGTGTAAGGAGAGAGTTCCTGTGGTAGAGCAGGGGGAATTCGGTGCGGAAATGAAGGTGGAACTGCTGAACGACGGACCGTTCACTATCCTGCTGGATTCGGCACAGATTTGCGGTTAACGGCAGAGGTCGTGAGAGTCGCAAAAGCTTATTCCTCGGCGAAATTCTGCTTGCAATTCGGCGCCATATCAGTATAATTATTGGGTATGGTCTGAATTCGCAGACCGTAATCCTACATCGCAAGATGTCATTAGGCCATAGGAGGTGAAAACAATGAGAAGTTATGAATTATTGTTCATTCTTGATCCGGCTATGGATGAAGCAGGAAGAGACCAGATGATCGAGAACGTGAAGGGTATCATCAATGCCGACGGAGAGGCTGGAGAAGCTGATCTGTGGGGGTTGAAGAAGCTCGCATATCCGATCAACAAGAAGAAGGATGGTTTCTACGTGCTCCTTCCATTCAAGGCAAGTGCTGAGCTGCCAAAGGAGCTGGACAGAAGACTGAAGATTTCCGATAATTGCATGAGACACATCATCGTTTGCCAGGACGAGAAGTAGAAGTCGTTCACAGAGCTCGGAAAGGACGGGTGAAACATGAACAGTGTAATTTTAATTGGAAGATTAACAAGAGATCCGGAGCTGCGCTACTCTCCGAATACCCAGACTGCGGTTGCCCATTTCACATTGGCGGTCGACAGACCGGTATCCGCAGGGCAGGAACGGCAAGCTGATTTTATTCGAATCACCGTATTCGGCAAGCAGGCTGAGACCGTAGAGAGATACCTGAAGAAAGGTAATCAGGCAGCAGTGAGCGGACGCATTCAGACGGGAAGCTACAAGAAGGACGGACAGACGGTCTACACCACGGACGTGATTGCAAACCGTGTCGAGTTCCTCGGTTCCAGAAACAGCGGAAGCGGCAGCAATGATACTTATCAGGGCGGCCAGCAGAGTGCGCCGTCGCAGTCGGAGCCATTCGGAGGTCAGGATGACTTCCCGGATGCATTCCAGGCCGCAGATGACGACATCCCGTTCTAAAATCTTAGGAAAGGAGATTTAGTCGACAATGGACAATAACAACAGAAAGCGCGGCGGCATGAGAAGAAGAAAAGTATGCCAGTTCTGTGCAGATAAGGATAAGAAGATCGATTACAAGGATGTAGAGACTCTGAAGAAGTTCACTACTGAGAGAGGTAAGATTCTTCCGAGAAGAGTTACCGGTACTTGCGCAATGCACCAGAGAGCAGTTACCACTGCTATCAAGAGAGCGCGTGTGGTAGCACTTCTGCCTTTCGATGCAGACCTGAACAACTAGTTCGCGTCGCGAAAGAGACAAAGATTGAAGAAGAACGCCGAAGGTTTCCTTTCGGCGTTTTTTTATTTATAATGAATGGGTAAAAGCATAATTCATTGCGCTTCCCTTCCGAAATCCGCCACGTACGCGACAGGTCGCCGGGAGATGCCTGAACAAATGACAGCAGAAAGAGAGCATAACATGATTAAAGACCAGACAATCAACGAATTCCTCGAGGACCTCAAATCCGAAGCTCCGGCACCGGGCGGTGGCGCGGTAGCCGCATTGACAGGAGCTCAGGGCGCGGCCCTCATCATGATGGTCGCAAATCTCACCGTCGGAAAGAAAAAATATGCCGAATACGAGCAATTGAATGTTCGGGTACGCAATGAGACGCAGGAGGTACTCACTCAACTGATTCGGGGAATTGATGATGATAAAGAGGCCTTCACTCTTGTATCGAATGCTTATGCGATGCCGAAATCGACAGAAGAAGAGAAGGCGCTGCGGAAAGCTGCAATTTCCGAGGCTTCCGTAGCTGCTGGATTAGCGCCGCTGAATGCGTGCAGAGCAGCACTTCGCGGGCTACGATTGAACTGTGAAATTCTCGGAAAATCCAATAAGAATCTGGTCAGCGATCTTTACGTATCGGCCTTGAATCTGAACGCCTGCATCCAGGCGGCGAAGCTCAACGTTCTCGCCAACACGCCATCGATGGAAAGCCAGGAAACAGCTCGTGAGTGGGAACAGGAAGTGGCGGAGATTGAGAAGGAAGCAACGGAATTGACCGCCTATATTCTGATGCATCAATAGAGACCCGTCAGAAAACATGAAAGACTAAGAAGAGTCTAAATGAAACAGCTAATGTTTCATTTAGACTCTTCTTTGCATTCCGGGCAGATACCTTCGAAAATCAATCTATGGCGCACGATGTCAAAACCCGACTCTTTCCTGGTCTCTTCGTCCAGAATTTCTTTGTAGGAATAAGGTGCATCAGTGACTTTTTTACATTTAATGCAGAACATGTGGTAATGAAAGTCAGTGCGCAGGTCGTAGCGATCCGCGCCGGGAACTCTCACATGGCAGATCGCACCGTCCTCGGACAAAAAGTTTAAATTACGGTACACCGTTCCGTGGCTGATTTTCGGATCTGCCGAATGGACATCCTCATAGATTTGCTCGGCAGTCGGGTGGTCCGACCTCGACTGTACGGCCTGCAGGACCAGCCTGCGCTGTTTGGTATCTCTTCTTACAATCATTACTGTTGTCTCCGTTTTAAGGCCCGCCCTGTCTCCATAAAATAAAACAAGGCGGGCGTTGGATATGTGTTTATTATATATCTTATTGCTTGTGTTTTCCGACGTTATGCCTTCCAAAGACCATGGAGATTGCAATAGGCATATACAGCATCCACCTCATCGTCCTCACAGAGTGCAAAGCAAGCCTCCGGCTTGTCGTCCGGACATAGCTCCTTGCGCTGATTTCCCTGTTTCGTCTGAATGGAAATCCATTCAATGTAATGCTCCGGCAGCATCGGGTGCTCTGCCGCACCCACCTTCACGCGGACGATATTTCCTTCTACCGAGTATACCGGGACGTGCTTCTCGAGCGATGCATCCACCGTGCCGGGAATCATTTCAGTCATTTTCTCCCCGCAGCAGATAACAGGAACGCCGGATTCCTTTACAAAGGCTATGATATTTCCACAGTGTTTACATTGATAAAATACCTGTTTCATGGCCATATTCCTCCCTCATATTGCTTCAAAATCTCCTGTATCGAGCGAAAATCCCGAGATGCCCTATCAGTAGTTCTCTGCGTGGATTTCGAAGTAGCTCTGCGGATGCTCACAGGTCGGACAAACCTCCGGAGCCTTCATTCCGACTACGATGTGTCCGCAATTGCGGCATTCCCATACCTTGATCTCGCTCTTTGCGAAAACTTCTGCCATTTCAACATTCTGCAGCAACGCACGATAGCGTTCCTCGTGATGCTTTTCTACAGCGGCTACAAGACGGAAGCGTCTGGCGAGATCCGGAAAACCTTCTTCTTCGGCGGTTTTTGCAAAGCCGTCATACATATCCGTCCATTCGTAGTTTTCACCCTCTGCTGCAGCCTCAAGATTCTGTGCTGTGTCACCGATGCCGCACAGCTCCTTGAACCAGAGTTTTGCGTGCTCCTTCTCGTTTTCTGCCGTTTTCAGGAACAGCGCAGAAATCTGCTCAAATCCCTGTTTCTTTGCTACGGAAGCAAAATAGGTGTATTTGTTTCTTGCTTGAGATTCGCCGGAAAAGGCTTCCCATAGGTTCTTCTCGGTCTGTGTGCCGGCGTACTTGTTTTTCGTATCCATAATTGTTGTCCTCATTTCAAAACTGTTATTAGGAATAACTCTTAATAAGATTATATTGACGGAGGAACGTTCTGTCAAGGGGTCTAAAGCCACGGTTGACAGAAAAAATAAAAAGGCGTATCCTGAGAGAAAGTTAGCCCAGTCTAATCATCAAGATACGCCTTTGCAGTTTTAGAAAATTCCCCGAAGCAAACACGGGTCTCCCGGAGCAATCTTTTCGGGAGCGGTTATAAAGGACAATTAAAATCCAAACACTAACGGAGAAAACCGCTTATTTCTCTATGGAATCCTCAATCAAGAGCCGAATACTATGGTAGAGATAAGGTTTGTACTCCCCGAAGGAGATTGGGTCATTGTAAAGAATTACGTTGTAGCAGGTAGAATTCACCAGCTCGATCAGCGTGTAGATGAGGAGGTCCGGGTTCCGAAGAGGAGTGTGCTCCTTCTCGATCAGGCGCGTAATGAATTCCTTGAAACTGATGGAATCCGAGGTATCGCATTCCAGCGTGCTGTTAAGGAAAAGTCCCCAGCTCAGATTCTTCGAGATGAATTGAAGCAGAACGAGATCCTGTGAGAGGTAGTTCAAGATGTAGTCCGCCACGTAGATGAATCGGTCGGCCAGACCTACACCGCGGATTCCTCCCAGATTCTTTTCTTCCTCGTTCACCGCGCTGGTGAGGATAGCGGACGCCTTTCGAACAATCAATTCATTCCGCACAGCTTCTTTGCTGTCGAAGTAGAGGTAGAAGGTACCCTTCCCGACGCCGGCGTTGAGTGCGATATTGAGAATGGTGGTGTTCAAAAAACCTTTTGTAGTGAAAAGCTCGTAAGCGCTGTCCAGAATATCCTGACGCTTCTTGTTTTTTTTCAGATCAACTTTAGTCATGATCCCCTCGATAGTTCTTGTAAAAATAAACTGCATGGGTTGATTTGTTTCCAATATAACATTAATTTGCACACACGTCAATAAAAAATGACTTATGGTCATAACCGTGCATTACATATGAAATAAGCGTTTAAGACTTTTTATCATCTTGTTTCAAATAAAATATTTATTAGTTGTTGACTCTTGGTCAGAATGGTGCTACCATACGGAATGTAATAATGACCGACGGTCATTTAAAGTATAAAGAAATTTATTTTTAGCAAGAGAGGACTCAAGAAGATGAAATTGGGCAAGACAGTCGTTAAGTTACGGCATATCATTCTGGTTGGGTCGCTGATACTGTTGATACCGGCTGCGCTCGGAATGATCAAAACGAAAGTGAATTACGACATGCTTTCTTATCTTCCAAGCGATCTGGAGACCGTGAAGGGGCAGGATATGCTGATGGAGGAGTTCAACAAAGGCGGCTTCTCCATTATGGTCGTTGAGAACATGAAGTCGGACGCGGTGTCGGAGATGAAGAATGATATCGAGAAGATTGACCACGTGGAATCTGTTGTCAATCTGGAATCGGTCATCAATCCGAACATTCCGATATCAATGTATCCGGAAATCGTTCAGGATAACATCAAGAATGATGATGCAACGATGCTGGTGATTTTCTATGATACGGGAACATCCGACGAGCGAACCATGGATGCACTGACTCAGGTGCGAAAAGTCGGCACGAAAGATACCTACGTAGCCGGCATGACCTCTATGGTGCTCGATCTTAAGAATCTTACGGAATCAGAGGAATATAAGTACGTGGCGGTCGCCGTTGTGCTCAGCTTGATCGCAATGATGCTCCTGTTGGACTCCTATCTCGTACCGATAATATTCCTGGCCAGTATTGGAATGGCGATACTGTACAACATGGGAACCAACATTTTCCTTGGGGAGGTATCGTTTATTACAAAAGCGATTGCAGCGGTTCTTCAGCTCGGAGTTACCATGGACTACTCCATTTTCCTGTGGCACAGTTACCTGGAGAAGCTGGATGGAGGTATGGATAACAAGTCGGCAATGGCGGAGGCCATTGATGCCACGCTTGTATCTGTAACGGGCAGTTCGATAACAACCGTAGCCGGATTCTTGGCATTGTGCGGAATGACGTATTCGCTGGGCCTTGACCTCGGAATCGTTATGGCGAAGGGCGTTGTGCTTGGTGTAATCTGCAGCGTCACGGTGCTGCCGGTATTAATTCTGTACTTCACGAAACAGCTGGAGAAGACGCGGCACAAGTCCCTGATTCCAAGCGCAGACAGGTTGTCGCACAAGCTGACATCGCGGTACGGTATATATATTCTGATCTTTGCGATTATTGCTATCCCGGCGATTTATGGATACAATCACACAAATAACGTGTACGACCTGACGAAGATGGTCATGGGCGATGGAGATGGTATACCGGAAGAGAAGGTGCCGTTCTATACAGCGAACAACAAGCTGGCAGAGGATTTTGGAATTAACACGTCGTATTTTATCATGGCAGATTCGGACATCTCTTCGGAAGATGGGAAGGAAATGGCCAATGAAATCAAGGATTTGGACGGTGTAGCCAGTGTACTGAGTCTGGATTCGGTGCTGGGAAGTGCGATCCCGAGGGACATTCTTCCGACAGAGCTGACGGATTCTCTGACATCATCGGAACATCAACTGATACTGGTCAACTCGAAATATCGAGTGTCTACAGACGAGGTGAATAATCAGATCAATCAAGTCAATACGATTGTTCATAAGTACGACAAGAAGGCCATCGTGCTCGGCGAGGCGCCTGCCAACAAGGATCTGCTTAGGCTGACGAAAACCGACTTCCAACGAGTTAACTGGATTTCCATCATACTGGTCTTCCTGATTATCCTGGTGGTTCTTCAATCGATATCGCTTCCGGTCATCCTGATTGCGGTTATCGAGTTGGCGATATATATCAATATGGGAATCTGTGGATTTACAGGTGTAGAAATGCCATTCCTGGTCCCGATATGTGTCACGACCATTCAGCTGGGTTCTACCGTCGATTATGCGATACTGACGGCAACGCGATACAAGACAGAACGAATGAGCGGACAGAGCAAGAGAGAAGCGATCGACATCGCGGTACGAACATCTATTCCGTCCGTACTGGTCAGCGCACTCGGATTCTTCACGTCGACCTTCGGGGTATCCGTATACTCCAATATTGCTTTAATCAGCCAACTCTGTATGCTGATGGCAAGAGGCGCAATCATCAGTATGATCACCGTTATATTCCTGTTACCGTCAATGCTGATGGCATTTGATAAAATAATTTGTAAAACCACAAGGGGCATGAAAGGATTATTGAACAATGGTAAAGCTTAACTCAAAACTCAAGAAAATCGGCGCCCCGATTCTTGCAGGGGTGATGGTATGCAGCACGGTGCTTTTCTACGTGCCGCACATGAACACGGCAAACGCTGCAACCGAGACAGAGAAGACACTCAAGAAGACTTATCCGGAGCTGCTTCAGAATGCGGCAAGTGGAGATAAGTCCGAGACCGTGTACGCGGTTCTCGATGCCGACGGTAAGACCAGCGAAGTTTCCGTCAGCGAGTGGCTCAAGAACAGCGGAGATGCCAAGAATATCAAGGATTATTCCACGCTGAAGAATATCAAGAATACCTCCGGCGATGAAGAGTTTGCCCAGGACGGGAACAATCTGGTATGGGATGCCGATGGCAACGATATCAGCTATACGGGCGATTATGACGGAGAACTTCCGGTAAAAGTAAAGATCACGTATTCCCTGGACGGTACCGAGATGTCCGCCAAGGAAATTGCCGGGAAGTCCGGAAATGTCACCATCCGTTTTGACTACACGGTTGATGACAGCGTCAGCGTTGATGGATACAATCTGACTCGTCCATATGCCATCGTCAGCGCGTTGGTTCTCAGCAACGATAACTTCAGTAACGTTACGGTGAACAACGGCAAGGCCATCAATGATGGCAACAACACCGCAGTAGTCGGCATCGCTCTTCCGGGCGTATCCTCGGACTTGAATATTTCGTCTCTGGATATTCCGGATCACGTTACCGTTACGGCTAAGACGACGAATTTTGAAATTGACGGCACTTATACAGTAGCCGATTCTGGGTTCATGTCCGATACCGATACATCGAAACTGGACGAAGCAAGCAGCGATGTGGACAAGCTGGAAGATGCATTGGACGAGCTGTCGGATGCAACGACTCAGTTGGTAGACGGAAGCGAACAGCTTTCGGAAGGGGCAAGTACGCTGGCAAGCAGTACTTCTCAGATTAAGGAAGGAACCGAGAAGGTTTCTGACGGAGCTAAGCAGGTGGACAGCGGCGTGGATTCGCTGTCGAAGGGTGCAACAACGCTTGTAACCGGCGCGCAGACGCTGTCAGAAGGAACGACGAAGCTGAAAGACGGTACGGGTGAGCTCCAGAATGAGATTGTCAAAGACGGCGGCGTGATTGACAGTGCAGCGGCTCTCAACAGCGCAGCGTCCGGCGTAAATGACGGAATTAAGAAGCTGGGAAATACCATCACGACGCAAAATACAGAGATTGCACAGACAGTACAGGGAATCAGCGACACCCTGGGAAGCATCAATACGGAAACGGTTACGGAGCCTTCCCACGACGACGTAGATGAAGCGCTGGAAGCTGCCATCAAGGCTGCAGAGAAGTCCGGTGATCAGGATACTGTTGATGCCCTAAGCAGTGCCAAAGACAAGCTGGGTGATTACGAAGACAAAGTCAAGGATACGGTGGATTCCGTCAACACAGACTCTGAGAAGGTTCAGAAGGCAAAGGCAACCGCGGATGCCGTGGTAGAGAAGATTTCCTCTGCGTCAACCAAGGACTTTGATAACCTGCAACAGGGTGCAGAAGGTCTCGAACAAGGCACGAAGGCATTAAAGACCAAAGTCGGTACGAAGGAAGACAAAACGACAGAAACCTTGGCCGGAGCAGTTAACCTGTTGAATGCAGGAGCTACAAGCTTAGATGCGGGCATCAACGGATACACAGACGCAGACGGGGAATTCCATGCGGGCGTAGTGCTTGGAATAAACCAGCTGCAGGCCGGAATCACCACAACTTTGAAGCCGGGAACATCCCAGCTTGCAACCGGTGCCGATCAGATTGTGACCTACATGGGACAGCTTTCAGATGGCGCAGATACGCTGTCAGAGGGTGCAGAGACACTGAGCACATCGATGAATAAGTTTAACGAAGAGGGAATTCAGAAACTGGTATCCGAAATGGATAAGGCGGACCTCAAGAACACGGTTAACCGTGTGAAAGCAACAATCGATGCGGCTTCTTCCGGATCGTTTGTGGGCGGCAAGACCGACGCACAGAATGGCGAGAGCAAGATTATCTTTAAGACCGGAGAGGTAAAGAAGGCCGATAAGACCGATAAGTCGGACAAGTAGTAAGAACGCAACCCGCAGAAGCATTTCATGCAGGAACTTTGGTCAGACCATTTTGCATTTACTACATATAAAACGGCAGTGATGTCGCTTGATGAAGGAGGCGGAAACGCCTCCTTTTTGGTGTTTTGTCAAGTGGACACTGGAATACTCTAGCGTTAGTATTCTGAACCTTGCCCGCCAAATGGAGGATATGGAGCGACAGCACATCTACTTCCGCGGACATACCGATGCCGTGGCCTACCTCAAAAAAATCAAAGCGATCTGACGCAGACGGCACGGAAACCCCGTGCCGTTTTCTCATATTACTGCCTATTCAGATGCTCTATCTACATATATTTCAATGAAGTATATGCAGATAATTCGGATAGTGGCTTGTTCTTCTGCACATAATATACTACAATTATATGCAGAAAGGCTGGTGCTGTATGAGAAAATTCGATTACTCCTTTTTGAATAACGGTTTGCTGCCTGCAAACCTTGTGAACCTCACTTCCAATATTGCGGCGCTCAAAACTATGGCAGGCGTGCGCAAGGACGAATACACGCAGATTTTTACGGAGCTGGAAGCTGTCGCAAAGGTGCAGTCCATCAAAAGCTCCAACGCCATCGAGGGCATTGTGACCAGCGACGAGCGTATCGCCGCCATTGTCAATCAGAACAGCGCCCCGCTGAACCACAACGAGGCGGAGATCGCCGGGTACAGAGATGCGCTGAACGAGATCCACTTGGGATATGAGCATATCGACTTCCGGCAGAGCGACATTCTGCGGCTGCACGAAATGATGATGCGCTTTGCAGGCTATGAATACGGCGGGCAGTACAAGACGGACGACAATGTGATTCTGGAGATCGATGCTGACGGAAACCGCCGTGTCCGTTTCCGTCCCACGCCTGCAAGCGAAACGCCGAAAGCAATGGAGCAGTTGGAGCTTGCCTATCTGGATGCCCGAAGCGATGCGAATATCAACCAGCTTCTTTTGATCCCCTGTGTCATTCTGGACTTCCTCTGCATCCACCCGTTCCGGGACGGCAACGGCAGAATGTCCCGCCTGCTCTCGCTGTTGCTGTTATATAAAAACGGCTTTGACGCAGGAAAATATGTGTCCTTTGAGGAGCAGATCAACAACTACAAGGCGTATTATTACGAAGCCCTGCGGCAGTCTTCGGCCGGGTGGGAAACGAATGAAAACTCTTATTTTCCCTTTATCGAGAATTTCCTCTCAACCCTCTATATGTGCTATAAGGAATTGGACAAGCGGTTTGCGGTGGTACACGGCAAGAAGATCACGAAAAAGGCTCGTGTGGAAGCAACTGTCCTTAACAGCCTGACCCCGATATCCAAAGCCGAGATTTGTAAAATTCTCCCCGATGTCAGCCCCACTACCGTCGAAGCCGTCCTCGGAGCCATGGTCAAGACTGGTTCGGTAAAGCGAATCGGTGCAGGACGGATGACACGGTATATTAAATGTTGAGGTGAATCAAATGGAATGGGTACAAGTTATTATTGATATTCTTGAAATTGTTGCAATTATTATTCTTGGATTGCTTCTTAAAAATTATTACCCCGATTTCACAGTTCAACAAAAAACAGCTTTGCGATTATATTATTGAAAATGGCGCTTATTCTTCACAGAAACTCTTGAAAATTGCCATGTCATATCGTTTTGCACAATGATAGAGAACATTATGTAAACACCATCTTTGCCTTCATAAAAAATAGCGAGCAGCCGATTCTGATCTGCCCTTGTCAAGGATCTGCCCTTGTCAAGTGAACACTGGAATACTCTGGCGTTAGTATTCTGAACCTTGTCCCAAAAGGACCGGTTTCTTTGTATAATAAAAAACCGCTGCGAGCCATTGCAGGCCGTAGCGGTTACTGGTGTCCCAGAGAGGATTCGAACCTCCGACACCCGCTTTAGGAGAGCGGTGCTCTGTCCCCTGAGCTACTGAGACATGGGGGCAGGCGGTGCTGCGTGCACCGCCTGTTTTCTTTACTGACAGAGTCTTTACAGTTCCTTGCCGGAGAGCATTGTGTACGCTTCTTTGTACTTCGCGATGGTTTTGTCGACAACATCCTGCGGCAGTTTGTAATCACTGTCCGGATTTGCATTGAGCCAGTCGCGAACGAACTGCTTGTCGTAGGACGGCTGAGACTTGCCCACTTCGTAGCCCTCGAGCGGCCAGAAACGGGAACTGTCTGGTGTCAGAACCTCATCCGCCAGAACGACCTCGCCATTCTCGTCCAGTCCGAATTCGAACTTGGTGTCGGCGATGATGATACCGTGAGCCTCTGCGTATTCGGCACACTTCTTGTACACGGCGATGGTCAGGTCGCGCACCTTGCCGGCGTATTCCTCTCCGTGACCCGGGAATGCCTTCTCCAGAACTTCAATACTCTTCTCGTAGGAGATGTTCTCGTCGTGGTCCCCGATTTCGGCCTTGGTACTTGGGGTAAAAATAGGTTCGTCCAGTTTCTGCGACTCCGACAGACCTTCCGGCAACTTAACGCCGCAGACCTCACCGGTCTTCTGGTAGCTTGCCCATCCGCTTCCGGTGATGTAACCGCGAACGATGCATTCCAGCGGAATCATGTCAAGCTTCTTGCACAGCATGCTGCGGCCTTCGAACTTCCCGTTCCGGAAGAACTCCGGCATATCTGCAGTGTCGGTAGAAATCATGTGGTTCGGTACAACATCCTTCGTGAGATCGAACCAGAACTTGGACATCTGAGTCAGCACGACGCCTTTGCCAACGATGTCATTCTTAAGGATGACATCGAATGCGGAGATGCGGTCGGTCGCAACCATAATCAGACCGTCGCCCACATCATATAATTCACGAACTTTACCTTCCTTAACAGGTGTGTATTCCTTCATGTTTCAAAACTCCCATCTTTTCGTCTAAAAATAAGATTTGACTTTATAAATATATCATCTCATCGGGAATAGTTCAAGAAACAGAATCGATTTTGGAAAGAGTGCAAGGAATGAAAACTCTCATGAAGCATCCGAAAACCTCTTTTACGCAAGGAGCGTGAGAGGCTGTCAGCGAAGTGCAAGAGCAACGCCGAACGCGGAAGGTAAGCCTTGAGGCTATCCCACGCGGCTTGCATTCCGGGGTGAAGTATTATAGAATGAACCGTGTATGGGCTTTCACGATTTCCTATCACGACTATCACTACAAGGGCAAGAAATCGGAAACCGATACGGAACGAACCTATTTTTACAATCGTATTGGGCGATGCAGAAGGTCATTCATTGGACGGGGTCACAAAGCCTTTATGAGAAGCAGCGTGCTGCAGGATAAAGGAGGAAATACATGATTACAGCAGTTGTAGGCGCTAACTGGGGCGATGAAGGAAAGGGTAAAATTACCGATCGCCTGGCACAGGATGCCGACTACGTCGTGCGCTTCCAGGGCGGAAGCAATGCCGGACACACCATCAAGAACGAGTGGGGCAAATTTGCGCTTCATTTGCTGCCATCCGGAATTTTCAGCAAGGATGCGGTCAGCGTGATTGGAAATGGTGTGGCTGTGAATGCGAGGATTCTGGCGGACGAGCTGAAATCACTCGAAGATGCCGGCGTAGAGCACAGCAAACTGATCGTGTCGGACAGAGCACACGTGGTGATGTCGTATCACATGTTGCTGGATGCTTACGAAGAAGAACGTCTGGCCGGAAAGTCCTTCGGTTCGACGAAGGCAGGGATGGCACCATGCTATTCCGACAAGTATGCGAAGATTGGATTCCAAGTGGGAGAGTTGTATGCGGATCGGGAGGTTCTGATGCCTCGCATCGAGAACGTGTGCAAGATTAAGAACACGCTTCTTCAGCACTTGTATCACAAACCGCTTCTGGATCCGGAAGAAATCTATCAGGAAATTAAAGAGAACGCAGAAATCCTAAGACCCTATGTTACGCACACATCGGCTGTGCTGCACCAGGCACTTCGGGATGGCAAGCAGATTCTGCTGGAAGGACAGCTGGGTGCACTCAAGGATACGGATCACGGAATTTACCCGATGGTTACATCGTCTTCTACCTGCGCGGGATTTGGTGCTATCGGGGCCGGCATTCCGCCGTACGAGATTCAACGCGTCATTTGCGTGGTGAAAGCCTATTCCTCCGCAGTCGGTGCCGGGGCATTTGTTTCCGAACTGTTCGGCGACGAGGCCGAGGAATTGAGAAAACGTGGCGGCGATGGTGGCGAGTATGGTGCAACCACCGGTCGTCCGAGAAGGGTAGGCAATTTCGATGCGGTAGCAACGCGCTACGGCTGCATGATGCAGGGAGCAACGGAAGTAGCACTGACGGTTATCGACGTGCTGGGATACCTGGATGAGCTGAAGATCTGCGTGGGATATGAAATCGACGGAGAAGTTACGACGGATTTCCCGAACACGATTCAACTGGAGAAGGCAAAGCCGGTATACGAGACGATGCCGGGTTGGAAGACTGATATTTCCGGAATTACGAAGTATGATGACCTGCCGAAGGAGTGCAGAGCATACATCGAGCGCATTGAGGAACTGATTGGTGTGCGCATCAGTATGGTCTCCAACGGACCGGCAAGAGATGAACTGATTTTCCGTTAACTGAAGCGGAGTGCCTGCGGCATAGTCCGCAGGCTTTTGTTTTTTCGCAAGAGAACCGCCGGGAAGATGTGACGGCGGCTCGGAAGGGGATGGATGGACGATGAATACTTTTACACAATGGGACGGAAATCTGCTGATTGCCATTCAGCAGAGCGTCATTCACGACGGACTGACACCGATCGTCAAGGCCATTACCGCTCTGGGCAACGGTGGTTGGTTCTGGATTGCGCTGATTCTTCTTCTGCTCTGTTTTCGGAAGACTCGGAGGGCGGGGATTATTGCTGCTACGGCGCTGTTGATTTCCTTCCTTATCAACAACATGCTGCTCAAGAACATTTTTGCGAGGACGCGTCCCTACGAGGTGTTCGATTCGGTACAGCGGCTGATTGCAAAACCACACGATTACTCGTTTCCATCGGGACACTCGGCGGCGTCCTTTGTCACGGCGGTGGCTCTCTACCGGGAGCTTCCGAAGAAGTACGGGATACCTCTGGTGACACTCGCCTTCATGATTGCGGCATCCCGCCTGTACCTGGGCGTGCATTATCCGTCAGATGTCTTCTTTGGTGCCCTCAGCGGTACTTTGATTGCGCTACTTGTATCTCACTACTACGATAAGAAAGGAATTCTGCAAGATGGTCAATATCGGAAATGATTGGGATGAGGTGTTGGCATCGGAGTTTCAGAAGGGCTATTACCTGAATCTTCGTCAATTTCTGATGAAGGAATATCAGGCCGGACCGGTGTATCCGAGCATGTACGATATCTATAATGCGTTCAAATACACCCCTTATGAAGAGGTCAAAGTACTGATTCTGGGTCAGGATCCGTATCACGAACCCGGACAGGCGCACGGACTGGCGTTCTCTGTGCAGCCGGGCGTGCCGCAGCCGCCGTCACTGCAGAATATTTTCAAGGAACTGCACGATGATATCGGATTCGAGATTCCACCGAGAGACAACGGATGTCTGATTCCGTGGGCAAAATCGGGCGTGCTTCTCCTGAATACCGCGTTGACGGTGCGGGCGCATCAGGCGAACTCGCATCGCGGACGAGGCTGGGAACAGCTGACGGACCGGGTTATCGAACTTCTGAACGAGCGGGAAAAACCGGTGGTATTCGTTCTCTGGGGTAGCAATGCGAAATCCAAGGTGCCACTGATTACAGGGAAGCAGCATCTGATTCTCACGTCGGTTCATCCGAGTCCGCTGTCGGCGTACCGGGGGTTCTTTGGCGGAAAGTATTTCTCTCGTGCGAATGAATTCCTGGAAACAAATGGGGAAACGCCGGTGGACTGGGCCCTTGTGGGGCGAACCGAGGCGGAGAAACGGGAGAACTGAAATTACAATCAGTAAAACAAAGGGATTAGAAAGGTGTAAGCCATGGTCTTTAAATTCAACGAGACACTCCCGGCGGAGTATCAGTCGCTGGCGGTGCGCTGCGGTCAGAAAGTGCCCGCAAAGTCAGCAAACCGTGCTTTGCAGAACAGCATATTTTGCGTGGGCGTCTATGACGGCGATGTGCTGGCAGCCTTTGGCCGGATATGTGGCGATGGGGTGCTGTGTTTTATGGTATGCGATATCATGGTGGATGACCGGTACCGACAGGATCATCTGGAGAAACAGGTACTGCAAGAGCTGAACGAATACCTGCGCGAGGTGGTGACGAAGGAAAGCTGTGTGACGATTCATGTGTCCGCGGAATTCGGAGCGTTGTGTCGCCTCTACGGTTATCGATATATGGACGAGGATTATGAAGTCGTAATGCGAAAATAGCGAGGTAAGAAATGAGTATTCGACAGGAAATCTATGCGGACTACGTCCGGCATATAGAAGAACATTACAAAGAGAACCGGCAGGCCGCGGAGGTGATGCGGAATGAGCTGAATCGCTCACCGCTGATTTCCCGCGGCCGCCTTATTGATATGCCGCTGGCAATTCAGAAGGTGTACACGGCAGAGGATGACCGTTTCTTTCGTGAGGTGGTGGATATGACGCATCGAATTTGCTGCAAGGTCATCCGTCACTATGTGGAGAATCCTTCATACCGCAAGGGATTCGGCTTCTCGAAGGAGTTGGAAGATCTCATTCTTGCGGATCCGGGTTACGATGCACCGCTTCCGATGGCGCGTTTTGATATATTCTACAACGAAGAATCCGGCGATTTTCGTTTCTGTGAAATCAACACGGACGGAACCAGTGCCATGAACGAGGACTACAATCTGGATAAGGTGAATATCCACAACCCGGCACACCAGTTCATACGGCGAAAATATAACCTGCAAAGCTACGAACTCTTCGACAGCTGGGTTGAAACGTTTCTCTCGCTCTATGGAGAATATCAGAAGAGCCATCCGACGATGCCGCCGGAACCGACGGTCGCAATCGTGGACTTCCTGGACAAAGGAAACATTCCCGAATTCTACGAATTTGCTCACCGCTTCCAGCGGCAGGGCATTTACGCGAACGTGGTGGATATTCGCGAACTTCGGTACCGAGAAGGACGTCTGTACGCCCCGGAAGGGTATGAGATACACGGTCTCTACCGACGCGCCGTGACCGCGGATGTGATGGAGAATTACGATTCGGTCAAAGACCTGCTGGATGCGTATCGAGAAGGAAATATCTTCTTGTGCGGATCCTTCCGGACGCAGGTGGTGCACGCGAAGACTTTCTTCACGGTACTCCACACGGATGCCAGCCGTGCGATCCTGACCGAAGAGGAGTGGGATTTCGTCCGAAAGCATGTGCCGTACACTTGCGATTTTGGCCCGAACGCCGAAACCCGTGAAGACAGTAGTGCCGGCACACCGGCCTGCAGGAAAGTCGGAAGCACTGCCGATGCTGCTGCGGAGATCGCAGGTTCCGGTATTGACCTCGAATCCGTCATTCGGGACAAGGACCGCTACATCCTGAAACCGAACGACTCCTACGGTTCGAACAGCGTCGCCGATGGCAAAGGACACACCCAAGAGGAGTGGGAAGCGTTATGCCGTGCGCACTACGGCAAAGGTTACATCTGTCAGGAATACGCTCCGCAGTACGCTACCCCGAATGTCGACTTCATGTTCGGGGACGGCGAGTTTCACGACTATATCAACATGAATGGGCTGTACTCGTACAACGGCCGCTTCGCCGGCGTATTCACCCGTCAGGCTTGCGGAACCATCATCGCCTCCCACCAGAGCGAGCGAAATGTGGCCAGCTATCTCTGTACCGGTCTCCGATAATCTTCGGGTAAAAACAAGTTATACCCGCCAACGACTTCCGGATTATCGGATGTCTTTGCAGGGCGAAAGATGCTTTTCGCAAAGCAAATACGCGAAGATTTCGCATAATAGATTCCAAGGGACTACGAAAGGAAACAGTCAGGATGTCCATGAGAAAGAAAAGTCATTTCAAAAGACATGTCGCCCTAGTGGTGGCCGCTCTTCTGGCCGCGGGAGCGTTTCCGACTCCATATGCGTGTGCGGAAACGAATGAGAGCGATGCCCTTGCGCAAGAATACGTACCGAATCAGGTTATTGTGCAGTACAAATCCGGTGCGGTGACCACGGATGCACCGACGAAGGCGGAGAAGAAGGCGGCGGAATCGGCAAATATCGCGGAGTCTTTCGGCGAAACCATGGGTGAAAGCTCGAAGTCCGAGGGACAGAAGGCGGACAACACGCTGGGTCAGCAGGCAGAGATTCTGGAAGGTTCCCTTTCCGATCATTACGAGATTCAAGATACGGTTGCGTTCGAATCCGAAAACGAGAGCGGAGGCAGCGGCAATGTGGCGCGCGGCGGCGAAAACAGCGATGCCGGAAACGGCAATAACGAAAGCAGCACCGCTGGCGACAACGACACCGTGGGAAGCAGCGACGGCGATGAAATGGTCGTCAGCGTTGTCAGCTCGGACAAATACAGCACAGAAACCATGATCGAGAAGCTCGAGGATAATAACGACATCGAGATTGCGGAGCCGAACTATATTGTACGGGCGACTGCAGAGGAAGAGACTTCTGCTTCCAACCGCACGAGCACATCGAACACTTCCGTTTGGAATGATGAATATTTGGATTCTGCGTGGCAATTAAGCGGAGAGAATGGCATCTACGCATCGTCCGGCTGGGAGGCCTACGAGAAATCCGATACGAAGTCCGCAAAAGCTGTGGTGGTCGCGGTCATGGACTCCGGGGTGGATTATGAGCACGAGGAACTCAAAGACCACATGTGGACGAAACCGGATGGATTGAAGCTCAGCGGCGGTCTTCATGGTATCAACCTGGTGACGGGATCCGCTTCGAACACGGCAGGCAGTGGAGGCTCTGAAGCGGACAGCGGCAGTAACGAAACTTTCGGTACGCTTGCCGGGACAGGAGGCAGCGGGAACACGGCGAACGATACGTCGGAGACGATGGACCAATACGGTCACGGGACGCACTGCGCAGGGATTATCGCGGCATCGGCCAACAACGAAAAGGGAATTGCCGGGGTGTTCGGCGCAGATTCCACAGCCGGGTCCGCGGACATCGAGATCATGGCCGTTCGAATTCTGGACGCATCCGGCAGAGGATCCACGTCCGGTGTTCTCAAAGGATTCTATTACGCGGTTCGCTGTGCAAATCTAGGGGTCAACATCAAGGTGATTAACTGTTCTTTCGGTGGATACGGTGATTCTGCGATTTACGACAGTATTTTTGAAGAAGCGGGGAAGGCGGGGATTCTGATTTCGGCTGCGGCCGGAAACGATAACGAGAACGTAGACGGAAGGCTCGTCTCCCCGGCAAATTCTACTTCGGAATATGCGGTGACGGTAGGGTCGGTGGATGAGGATGGATCACTCGCGTCGTATTCCAATTACGGGAAGTGCAATGTGGACATCCTGGCACCGGGAACGAATATCCTGTCCTCGGTATCGTATTACAACTATATGCCGTGGCGCTATTCCGCAGCGAAGGTAAAGGAAACAACAGAGTACTACGGCGAATTCGATGAGAATTCGGTCATTGCTGAAGACGAAAATGGCGTTGCTGTGACGCCTTCGGCAGGGAGCGATGCAGCAGGAACGGACATCGAAGGGGTGAAACAGTTCGGTGCGGGGAAACTGGTAACCGGATTGACAGCGGGCAGCAAAGCCACGGCAAAGCTTTCCATCGACACCTCAGAATCCGGAAAACTCGAAGCGGCGAAGCAGAAGTCCGCTCTTCGTCTGAGGATTGAAAATGCGAAGGCGGGAGACCGTTTTGTTCTGTATTTCCCTTACGAGAAGAGCAAAGAGGAAGCGAAAGGAAATACTTATTCTACCGTGCTCCATCGGGTTCAATGCGGTGATGCCGATGGCGTCTATGTATGCGGAGATGTCGGCGTTCAATTAGATGAGACCGGCAGCTTGACGGATGTGCAGCTCTCGAAGAAATATAGCGCGGAGAAGTACTACTCGAAGGCTGACGCAATACGAAACAGCCTGTGGCGAGACGCCAATGATACGGATGTAATGCTTGCACCGGAAGAAAAGAAAGATGGCTATGAATATGGGCTTGGTATGGTGTTTGAAGCGAAGGACTCCGGCGACTTCACCATCGATATCGGAGCCATCGCGGCGTCAAAGCCGGTAACCGGGAATGAAAGTGATACGACGCTCGAGAGCGAAGCCGCCTTCGGTAAATATGCGCTCTATTCCGGCACATCCATGGCTGCCCCGATTGTGACGGGAACCATCGCCCTGATTGCGGCAATGAATCCGAATGCGGATGCGAAGGAGATTAAGGCACTTCTGTATCAGACAACAAGGAGCACCGATAGCGGTAAAGATACGGTATCCACCGGAAGCGAAGTGGATTTCCGTGAATATACATCCCCGATAGAATCCGGAAAACCCTCCATCACCGATGCGACAGTGAATGATGAAGCCGATACGGTTACTCTGCAGGGCCTTCATTTCGGGAATCAAGGGGACGAAGGAAAATTTGTACTGACAGCCAAGAGCACGTCGACGGGAGAAGAGAAAGAAATTGCTGCAGAGGATATTTCACGAAACGGAACGAAATTGACGATTCGGAACGCCTCCTCGTATAAGCTGAGCGGGAACGAAATTACTTTTGGCCTGGAAAACAGCAAGGGGAAGACGGAAGCCACATTCTATCTGGTAAAAGGAAAAAAACGCTACACAGAGGATTTCAACCTTACGTACAAGGACGGAGAAGCGACAAGTACGAAGGACGTCGGCGGAAAGATTACAATCAGTGACGGAGATGGCGCAGCGGAAGTCTCAATGGAAGATATTCGATGGATTTCGAATGATATGAAGATTCTGGGACAGAGCACGACGGATGGCGAACTATACACGGTGGAACAGAAAGGCGTTCGTCATGTGGGCAATTACATCTATGATACGGTAATGACGTATGCGGAGAAGATGGCCGCATCGAAGGATCGGGAGACGGCACGCCAGTGGAGCCTGGAGGATGAGGAGAATTTCGAGATTCAAGCGGTATCGAATGCCACGTACTATGGAGGAAATGTGTACGAACTGATCTCCTGTAACCTTGGAACGGAACGCATCACCTACATGCTGCTGGGAATGGATGTCAGCAGCAGTTCGCCGAAGTGGAAAATTTATTCTGACTCGATTATTAATTTCGGAAATGTTCCGGAACCGGCGACACGCTGCACGGAGGCCGGCATGACGCTGGGGAACATAGACGGAAAGCTGTACGCAATCGGAGGATATGGCACACAGGGAGACGGAGATGCGGTGAAGCAGGAGGCGTTCTCTGAAACGTGGAGCTGCACGGTGAAGTCCGGTGCGACCTGGACGAAGGAAGCCGACATTCCGAGCCGTATCGATAACGTGTCGATTGACGGCGTGTACCGGGGAACGGCAATTCAGTATGGGGATAAGCTGTATTACGTGCTGGGAGGGACCGGGAACGGCGTGAATTACAGTGTGCTGGAATTTGACGGGAAGAACTGGAGTATCGCCGGGACTCTTCCGAGGGCGAAGAAGACAATGCCCATCGGCATTGTTACAGGAGGTGATAATACCGAAACTGCAGTCAGCGCAGCCGTCGGAACGGATCGCAGAGGTATCCTTATCGGCGGGGCGTCCACCGACGGGTATGGCGATACGTATCGATTCAGCATCAGTGATGGCAAGGTGGAAGCGCTGAACTACACGCTGTGGAACAACATTCAGGCGACAAGTGTGTCCGGACTCTCGGTAGGCAGCAAATTCTATGCGCTTCGCATGGGAGAAAACCAGGACGGAGATTACGAGATTGCAGCATGCAGCATTCCGATCAACAGTTCTTACGTGAAGATTAGCGTCAAGAAATCCGGGCTTGGGTCTGGCACTGTTACCGGCGTGACGGGCATTCTCGCAGGCCGCAAAGCCACTGTCAACATCACACCGGGTGCGGGCTCGTATATTTATTCCTATAGTGTCAGTGGCTACGGTATTTCCAAGAAATACGCCAAGCTGACGAGTACGGGAAGGAAGGCGCAAAGTTTGACGCTGACCGCAGATAAAGACGGCATCGTAAGCGTCAACTTCGGCAAGGCTGTCACGAAGGTGAAGCTGAATAAGACCGGCCTCACGCTGAAACGAAAGAAGAGCTACCGGCTTAGAGCGACCGTTACCGGAACCGATACCGGCGTCATCTGGAAAATTTCAAACAAGAAGTATGCCTCTGTGTCGTCTTCCGGAAAGGTGACGATTAAGAAGAAAGCGAAGAAAGGCAAGAAGGTCAAGGTTACTGCGTATTCCAAGGAGAACAGCAAGATCCGGGCGACGTGTACCATCAAGATAAAATAGACAAGATTAAATAGAAGAGAACTTGCCTATATGCAGTCGCCGCTTAGAATCGTTTCCGCGTGCTTCTTTGCAAGCCAAAGACCCTTCTCGTTGTAATTCTTTTCAAAATCTTTTCGTACGCGCTCGGCGGTTCGACCGCCGGGCGCGAGTTTTTTCCACTGATAATCCATGGTCTCCCGGATGTAGATCTGCTCCGTGCGGGAGAAGGCGCCTCGCCGGAAGAAGCCTTCCATTTCGTGAAGGGTGCTGCGCGCGGCGCAGCACGTGCTTTTACCTGAGGACAACTTCTCAGAATCATCGTAATGTGCCGCTTTCTTCATATCGTGGAGCGCCGAAATCTGATCCTCCGGCGGGAAAGGCTTCGGCGGCTGATGCATCAGATAGACCATGAGCAGGTGGAGGAACTGGATGTCCTCGCGAAAAATCCCGATCGGAGAGTAAGGGTTCTCGTCAACGACACGAATTTCGATATGGCTGACGCCGTCCTGTTCAAGCGCATCCATGCTGTAACGGCCGGCAGGCTTCAGGCGAACAGGATAGTAGAGCTCTGCAGGGTACATAAGAATGCCGTCGTCCACGTACCGGCGAATCGACCGGATGTACTCCGAGAAATCCGTGTAATCCAGCACCGGGTCGAAGGTGTTCCAATACCCGATTTCACTGCAGCGGGGGCTGGCGTATTGATGATAATCGGTAGTGCTGGTGTGCTGGTTGCCGAAAATGCTCGAATCCAGTACCGGACTGGCTGCCAGAAGATAGACGACAAGCCACGCGTAACGGGTCGCCCATGACGCGAGGTTCAGGTAGGCCTGATTACGGCTCTCCTTGGAGTCGATCCCCGCAGCAGCAAAGAACTCTTCCTGGAAGGAAAAGTTGAAGTGAATGCCGGAATAGAGCATGAGGCGCGTGCCGTAACGCCGCTGAAGATGCTCCCGATAATCCGACTTCCAGCGATTTTCGCCGTCAAATTGCATCGGCAGATTCTCCCGATCGCTCGCTACATACGGCGGGTTACTGAACGGCCAGAAGAATTCCGGACCGCTTTCTCGTTGTGTCAGTGTATGAAGTGCCCGTCGGTGCAGACACAGAAGATCATCGTAGACCTTAGTCGGGGAGGTGTGAATTCCGGTGATGAACTCCGCCTGATTCGCGCTAAAATCCACGTCCAGATGGGCGTCGTTCGGGAAAGGATGCGGCGTCTGCGCCAGCCGACCGTCTTCGGTGATGCGAAGGCTTTCTTTCTCCAGACCGATGTTGGCCATAAGTGTATACGGATTGATGATCAATTGGTTGTTTTTCATGAAGTTGCCCCTGCTATTTGCTGTTTGTCCCTGGTGCCGCTGTTATTTCCGAGGCTCTATGCCCAATATAATACTAATATAGGTTGAATTCTAGCATGGTGCCCGATGACGTTCAAGAGAAAATCATAGCAAGTCAGTAGGATTTCCGTGAAAGATTCGTGAAAGGTGTTGCAATCCCTTGGCAACGATGGTATTTTAAACGAAAGGGAAAAAAGTTCCTAATTATCATAGAAGGGAGTTATATACATGGCTATTACGAAAGATTCTGTTATCGGCGAGGTTATCACTGCACATCCGGAACTGATCGAGACGTTCTTCCAGAACGGAATGATGTGCATCGGATGCCCGGCATCTCAGGCGGAGTCCATCGGTCAGGCATCTCAGGTTCACGGACTGGATGCAGACGTGCTGATTGATGCGCTGAACGATGCTCTGGCAGCTCAGGAGGCATAATCGAACAAAAAGCATTGCTCGGTTATGGCGGTTTTAAGGATGGTGAATATAATATGAGTATGAACGATTTAGTTCATGAGAATTCTATCACCACCCAATCTCAAACATAAGTTAACAAGCAAAAAGCCGATTGCATTGCAATCGGCTTTTTGCTTTACATGGAATCGTTTGTGTTTTCATGCCTCAACTTGATAAGACTCATTTCAGTAAGATCGAGTCAGATCAGGATCGGGACAGATTCGGACCGGACACGATAAAATCTTGCCAACCCGATGGTGTGGAGTTATTTAGCGAAGTGCCGAAACAGATCCGGAGTGAACACGACGCAATCTTGCTAACCGCGAAACACTTAGGAATAAATCTCATCCAGATACTTGTCCACGTTATTCTTGCAGGTTACCATTCCACCTGTCAGCGCATCAACTGCATCGTCGCTTAACGTGTCGATGACCCACTTGTCATTCTTTACGGACATCGTAATTTCGATGGTTGTCTTCACGCTCTTCTTCGTTTCTTTACGGAAGTTCGTCTGAATGTCCTTTGCCAGAGCATCCTCATCGAACGCCACTTCACCGTCTTCCTCCGGCGCGTCTTGGAAGTAATCCTTGTAGCCCTGGAACATTGCGTCTCCCAATGCATATGCGGAGACGTCCAGCGTCACGGTCGCCTTGCTTCCGCTAATTTCCTCTCCGGTCACCTCGTAATCGAAGTTAATCAGCTTCGGGTAGAAATCATCCTGCATCATTTTAACGAACGCTTCAGACGACGTATCCTCATCGTCCTGCTGCTGTGGCCATGCCGCAGCACTGAGGTCGAAAGTCCCATCTTCATAGAGATCCTCCGTTAAGCTGATATCATCCTTCTGAATCGCCTGCAGAAATTGATTCACCGTATCTGTCGGCGTCACTTCCGGGTCGCTGCCGCAGGCACACAGGCACATCAGCGCTGCCAGGGCCAGAGCGACTGTCATTTTTCTTTTCATGTCAAAAATATCCTTTCTTTCATCCCGGGAATTCCGACTGTAACCCGGTGATATCCGTGTCAGATTTGATAATTCTCTTTTTCTTCTGTATTGCGTGTACTGCGGCGAGACCGAGTCTCGACATCGAGATCGATCCTTTAGGGGATTCCTTATTCCCAATGATCGAAGCAATCATCGCTACATATAATTAAATTACACTATCCGTTCAGGAATAACAAGTGAAATTCGAAAACACCCGAGGATCACATCGAATCCTCAAAAAAAAGGGGGGCAAGAAATCTTGCCCCCCTCAAGAAAGGAAAATATATATCATCGGGATTCCGATTGGAATCCCGATGGGAACATAATGATGGCTTCTTTTCTACTGATATCCTTGGCGCCCCTGACGCTGATTCCCGTAGTATTCCGATGAATCGTTGCCGGAAGCGGAGTCGGAAGTGTAGGTTGAGGAAGCATTTGTTTTTGTCCCGTTCTTGATGATGTCCTGAATGATGTCCTCTACATCGTCGATCGGAATCGCAAAACCAATGTTATCGATGGATGCCTCCGATGAACTGCTGGACGAATACTTTGCGTTCGTGATGCCGATAACCTCGCCGTACATGTTGAACAGCGCACCGCCCGAATTGCCCGAGTTAATTGCCGCATCGGTCTGAATCAGTTTCATTGTCGAACCTTGCGAGAATGTCACTTCGCGGTTCAAGGCACTGATAGCACCGGAGGTCAGCGAGAAGGTCAGCTCGCCGAGCGGGTTGCCGATGGTGATGACCTCGTCGCCCACGTTGGCATCATCCGAACTGCCGAGCGTCACAGCCTTGAGTCCGGAGGCATTGATTTTGAGGACCGCGATATCCTTGCTCTCGTTGTAACCCCGAATCGTTGCGTCGTACGAGCTGCCGTTGTTGAGCGTTACAGTGACGGAATCCGCGCCCTCAATGACGTGGTAGTTGGTCACGATGTAGCCGCTTGTCGATACGATGAATCCCGATCCCGAAGCTGCCGATTCTGTTGTGTAACCGAACATGTTGCGTGACGTGGACTTCGTACTGATGCCGACCGTAGCATCCACGTTCGCCGCGTACACTTCGGATGCACTCATTTTCTCGGAGGAGCTCACCTTCTTTACCGTTACCGTGCGGTTCGCGCCGCTGCTTTCAAGTAGCGTGACAGCGCCCGTGTGCTCCGCGATCATCGCCCCGCCAAAACCCGACGCTCCGCCGATCATTACACAGCAGAGGGCAGCTGCGATTCTTTTGCGTGTCCTTTTTCGGCCAAAAATACTTTTTTCCCGACCGGATTTCCGATTTTTTGAAGAATCGAAGCCGCTTGTGCGGAAAAAGCTCTCATTTGCTTCTCGCCGGGTATGCTCTTTATATTCCTTATCATCCGGATTTATCAGCACGAAATCCACATCGTGAATCATGCGGTTATCATCCGGACGGAAGGAACGATTGTTTTCATTGTTATTCATAGTTCTCCTTTCTGTGCGATGTCAATACCAAGTTGTCTGATTTGCTTATACTCTCTGTACACATTAACTATAAGGAAATTCCCTTAACATTCGCTTAAAAGCACGTAAAGGTTTCAAGAAGTATCCTGGCGATTTAATCACGAGTCCTTCATATAACGGGAATGAAATATGGTATAATAATGCCTGTTAGTGGGTCCGATTTTTAGACTCGGGACTAAGTTTTGAAAGAAGAATGCAGAGGGGAAAAGGATACGTGAGTTTACTGAAGGCATTGCTACTGGGCATAAGAGGCCGCATCGTGATAGCTACCGTTCTGGTTGTTGTCATGGCTTTTTCGTGTGCTTCCGTCTATGCCGTGCAGCAACCTTCCAAGGTATCGTCTAACCACCCGTTCTACGGCATTGATGTTTCCCTGTGGCAGGGAAACATCGATTGGAAGAAGGTCAAGAAAGCCGGGGCGGATTATGTTTTCGTTCGGGCAGGTGCGACGAGCCAGAATTCTTTTACCCTGATTGAAGACAAGAAATACGAACGCAACATGAAAGAAGCGGCAGAAGCCGGCGTTGCCCGCGGGGTGTATTGGTACTCTCAGGCGACGACTCCGGAGGAAGCCGTGCGCGAGGCGCAGGAAGTCTGCAAATACGCAGAGGGGAAGAACCTGGAGCTTCCGATTGTTATGGACATGGAGTTCTCGGGCGGACGTCTGGATGCGGCCTATGCCGGTTGGATCTCCGATGGCGGTGCGTCGAATGCCGGCGACCAGCTTACGAAGATTGCGGATGCTTTTCTGAGTTATTGCAGAGAGCAGGGTTACACCACCTGTCTGTACGTCTCCAAGAGCCTGGCGTCCAAGGCATCCGGAGTCAACGCGACGAAGCTGGTGAATGATGGACATGAGCTCTGGATTGCGCAATATAATGAAGATAATACCTCGAAAGAGGATTACACCTACTGGCAGTACAGTAGTGAAGAACACATCAGCGGTATCAAAGGTCGTGTGGATTCCAACTACATGTACATCCCGAAGAATAAAGATACGGACGGTAACAAGAAGTTGTCCGCAACGTTGAAATACTCGACAGTTAAGTATACGGGAAGTGCCGTAGAACCGGAGGTCACCGTTACGGATGGGGTTACCACCCTGACGGAGAACGTGGATTACACGATTATCTATGCTCGCAACGTTTCCAAAGGAACCGCCTACGCCATCGTTAAGGGTAAAGGCGATTACATTGGCTACACCGAATGCGTCCCATTTACTGTGGGCAGCGAGAATAAGGAAATCACCGCGAAGGAGGATAAGGTCTCAGACGTAGTCACCACAGAACAGAATGGTACGACGAAGGTCAAGTTCACCGCAGCGGAGAGTTCATCCGGGAATTATCGTGTCTTCTACCGTGACTCCGATGATGAAGAGTGGCAGTCTGTCGACACCAATAAGACGGAGGCCATCATCAAGGGAACGCCTTCTCAGGTGAAGGTTTCTACGGTCAAAGAAAATAAAGTGGTTGCCACAACGACCGCAAAGAACAACAACAAAGCCGCAATCATTGACAAGACCGTCAAAAACGATACAAAGGTATCCGGCGAGCAGAAGGAGAAGAGCGATCTTGTCCGTCTGATTGACAAGGAGGTAAGCAGCGATGTCACAACAAGTTCCGGAAAGAACTAGTCTGCGCGCTCGCTTCTCGAATATTCGAATAAAGATAGCAGAACACTCCAGGTGGCGACACCTGTCCCGCAAAGCGAAAATCGTCATAGCGATGCTGGTATTCCTGGTGTTTCTGCTTTTTCTTTTGAACGCGACACTGAACCGCTACAATGGTTATAATATTCTTTTGCTCGATCGATACGTCACCTTCGACATGCCGGAGACGAACACTGTATCGGAGAAGCAATGGGAGAAGCTGGTCAAAGACGCGGAAGTGAAGAAATATCCGAAGGCGCAGCTGAATAGAGAGATTACATACATTACAAATCAATATAAGAAGCGAATCAAAGAATACGGTCTGACCTATGATGAATATCTCAAGGAGTCCGACCTGACAGAAGAAGAGTTCAATAATCAGATTGAAGATCTGGCAAAGCAGAATGTCAAAGAAAAACTGATTCTCCACTCCATTTCCCGAGAGAAGGACATCTATATCTCGGATAGTGAGATGAAAGAAGCGAAGAATCAACTGATGAAAGACCGAGGGGTTACCAACGATCAGGAATATGAGAAGTTGACCGGCGAGAGCGTGGATAAGCATGCAGAAGAAATCGACCTCGAGTCCAAGCTTTTATATAGCAAGATTGTTACAAGCTAGATACGAAAAATCCGGTCGGATGTGCACGTCTGAAGCTCATCTGACCGGATTTTTAAATCTTCAATATTGATATTATGCGAATACGCGTGTCATGCCCTACGCAGTCGCCCTTGTGTGAAGTATGATTCCCATCTGCTCCGTCGGAATCCTTCAATGCTGCGGATTTGCTTTTGGCCAAGGATGCCGCGAACTTACTTTTGGTCAGGAATAAAGGGACTTCAGCATCCTTGCCTTCTTAATTCTGCGAACTTACTCTGCTGAACCCGACTTCTTCTTCCCGAATATACCGGCATTCAGTGCGGCCGGAAGGAAGATACTAAGCAGAATCAGTGCGCAGCCGACCAGACCAATTGCACTGAAGCTCTCGTCCAGGAAGAGGACGCCCAGAATCATGGCGGCAATTGGATTGGTCGCCGTGTACAGTCCGGTCCGCTCGGGAGTTGTGTATTTCTGCCCCACCGGCTGCACGGTGAAGCCAATCGCGCCGCAGACCAGTGCCAGGTACAGGATGGCGCCCCATTCAGCCGGTGCGGTCGGGATGGTGAAGTCTTCGAAGATGAAAGCGGCAATCAGACTGAAAAATCCGATGAAGAAGATGTGGCATATTCCGATAATCAGCGCATCGTCCTTCGCTGTGACCACATCCATAGTGACCACCGTCAGTGCGTAGCAGCAAGCACCGCAGAATACCAGAAGTTCGCCCGTCGTAAAGTTGAGACCGCCATCCTTCAGCGTCAGGCAAGCAATGCCGACCATGGCAATCGCTGCGCAG
Source organism: Acutalibacteraceae bacterium (assembly GCA_963656785.1). Classification (GTDB taxonomy): domain Bacteria; phylum Bacillota; class Clostridia; order Peptostreptococcales; family Anaerovoracaceae; genus Mogibacterium_A. The sequence goes on from CAVKJB010000006.1 coordinate 91,649, forward strand.
ATCACGTCCATACCCTTCGGAAGCCGACGATAGACCACAGCCGCGACGATGGGCACGACTGCTACCGCTGAATTCTCGATGAAAGCCGTTGTCGACGAAGGTGTCGTCTGCAGCCCGAGAAGCTCGAACGCCATGCAGAAGAAATACAGCAGCCCGACAATGGCACTGTGACCAAGCTCCTTTTTCGTCGTCTTTCGGAGATGCTTATGAAAAATCAGTGCGACGACCAGGAACGATATCAGAAAACGAATACCGCATAGCGTGAACGGCCCAACGGTTTGCATCGCCAGCTTGCTGAACAGCAGCGACGTCCCGCGAAGGGTGAGCCCCAGCGCGATCAGCGCCTCCCCTTGCTTTTGTGTCATATTCTTTCTCTCTTCCCCTTGAATAACCCGTAAAAAATAGATTTATGACGTCTCGTACGACCGACCTCGCACCGATTCCTCGTGGGTAAGTCGGGATTGTGACGTGTTCTGTCGCGGAGCTTCCAATGCCGGGAAATATCGGCGACAGGCTGATTATAACACCGCATAATAAAACGCTACAAGCGACCGAGGATTACTATATTTTATTGCAAAATGTCAAATGGTTTATATTAATTCAACTATTGATGTGCTGATCTTTCGGCTCTTTCGCCGGCTTACAGCCCTTCCGTCTCGCGACTTTCCCCGTTTCTCTTAAAAAGATTGGCAGTTTGAAAATCTTTTTAAGAGAAATTTCAAAAAAGTGCTTGACTTCATATGGGACGGGATGTAAAATAATTAAGCTGTTCGGTTGAGAACAGCGAGAACCTTGAAAACTTCATAGTGTAGAACCGGTCAAGAACGAGACACATCATGTAGTGATGGAGATCTTGTTCAAGATCAGTATAAGAGACAAACGATGTACACAAGCTTGAGAGATCGAGCAAGAAGTAGATTGGATGTCCCTGTACAATTCAAACAAACAATAATGATTCGGAAACGAGTCGAGACGCGATAAGCGTCATCTGGAAACAGGATTGATTGAAATCAGCGAAAGCTGTTTCGATACCATTTATAAAGAGTTTGATCCTGGCTCAGGATGAACGCTGGCGGCGTGCCTAATACATGCAAGTCGAGCGAGAATTCCGAAAATGAAGCTTCGGCGGATTTTTCGGAAGGACAGCGGCGGACGGGTGAGTAACGCGTAGGCAACCTGCCCCTGACAGAGGGATAGCCATTGGAAACGATGATTAAAACCTCATAATGCCGGAGCAACACATGTTGCACCGGCCAAAGATTTATCGGTCAGGGATGGGCCTGCGTCTGATTAACTAGTTGGTGAGGTAACGGCTCACCAAGGTGACGATCAGTAGCCGACCTGAGAGGGTGATCGGCCACATTGGAACTGAGACACGGTCCAAACTCCTACGGGAGGCAGCAGTGGGGAATATTGCACAATGGGGGAAACCCTG
>CAVKJB010000007.1:0-55715 GCA_963656785.1 Acutalibacteraceae bacterium
AATGAATATTGTGTTGCTTGTATTCTTAGTGCTTGTTCTCTATTTTATGATGATTCGTCCTCAGAAAAAGAGAGACAAAGCAGCGAAGGAGATGCGCGAATCGCTGACGAAGGGTGATGAAATCGTAACGATCGGCGGATTCGTCGGCAGAATCGTTACCATCACGAATGACACCGTTGTTATCAATATCAATGCCGGAAAGGGAACCACCAATGTGGAGATTCTCAAGTCGGCAATTAGCACCATCAAGAGCCCAAACACGGTGGCTCGAGAGAGAGAAGAGAAGAAGGCGGAGGCGATCGAGAATAAAGAGAAGGAAGTAAAGACTTCAACCACGAAGAAGGTTACGCCTAAAAAGCTGACTCCAAAGAAAGAAGAATCCGCAGAAACGGAAGAAGCTGAATAAGCTTGGATCATATGCAACGAAGAAAGCGCCAAATCGGCGCTTTTTCTTATGTTCAAAGGGAATAGGGGCGGAGTGAAAGCCCTTGATATTACTGCTTGTTTGTTGTAAAATGATGTGTAAATATGCTGTTTCATAATGGCTGATTGCGTGAATAGATTAATGAATAATGAATAAAGAAAGGCAATTGTTAAAATGAAAAAAGGAACGCGTAAAGTTTTATCCGTCCTTGTGGGGGTTATCATCGCCTTTGGTGCTTTTGTCTCTTTTGAAGGACTGGGCCCAATTCAGAAACTTTCGGACAAAATGAAGTATGGTCTGGATATCAACGGAGGCGTCTATGTCCTCTTGGAAGCGGATACTGACAAGAAGGGTACCGATCTGACCAAGCTGATGGATCAGACGAAATCTGTCTTGGAAAATCGTGTAAATGCGATGGGTATTTCGGAGGCATCTGTTTCCATTGAAGGAAATAACCGTGTTCGTGTCGAAATGCCGGGTGTGGAAGATGCGCAGGAGGCAATTAATCAGATTGGCAAGACGGCTCAGCTTCGCCTTTTCCTGGCAGACGGAACGGAGGTAATGCGCGGAAATGATATTACCGATTCCTCTTTCACTAACGATACGAATAACGGCGGATATAAGATTACGATTGACTTTTCCTCTGCCGGTTCGGATGCATTTGCCGAAGCAACGGAGAAAGCGGCTTCCGGCTCTGTTACCGCGAAGCTTAAGGATGAAAACGGAAATACGGTAGATAATACTGCCATTGTCATCATGCTGGATGATGAGGTGATCTCCGCTCCGACAGTCAGCGAGAAGATTTCTTCCAGAAGCTGTGAAATTACACGCTCGGGCGGTTTTTCCGAAGATGAGGCATCGTCTACATCGGCACTGATTCGCGGTGGTGCACTTCCGGCAACGTTGACAGAAGTCAGTTCCTCGGTTGAAACTGCAACGATCGGCGCAAATGCATTGAGTAAGTGTATTGTTGCCGGTCTGATTGGTCTGGGCATCGTAATGCTGATTATGATTGCGGTTTATGGCATGCTTGGGATCATTGCGGATATTGCACTGATTCTTTATGTGGAATTAACGTTGTGGATTATGGCGCTCCTCGGGTCCGTTTTGACGCTCCCGGGCATTGCGGCAATCATTCTGTCCATCGGTATGGCCGTGGATTCCAATGTAATTATTTTTACCCGAATTCGCGAGGAAATCGAGAAGGGTAAAACCATTCGTGTTGCTGTAGATACCGGATTCAAATCTGCACTGAGTACGGTTGTCGATTCTCAGACGACTACACTGATTGCAGCAATTGTGCTGTACCTCATCGGTACGACTTCGGTCAAAGGATTTGCTCTGACGCTGATGATTGGTACACTGTGCAGTATTTTTACCGCGGTATTCATCACGCAGCTGTTTGTGACCACGATTACGGACATTCCGGCATTGTGTAAGATGAGACATTTCGGTATGCATGAAGACGGCACACCGAGAATGAAGTGGACCAAGTTCGTCCATTTCATCGACAATCGGAAGAAGTGCTTCACCTTCAGCCTGATCATCATTGTACTGGGCTTCGGTTTCGCAATGGTTCGGGGTTTCAACTACGGAATTGACTTTACCGGTGGTACGATGATCCAGCTCGAAATGGGACAGAAGGTGGATTCGGAGGAAGTGAAGGACGTGATCGGAGATTACGATCTGGATCCGACTATCGTCTACGCAAGCGATAATCAAAGTCAGATTGTCATCCGTACCAAAAAAGCATTGAATGCTGATAAGCGCGCAGAAGTCGTATCCACGATTTCCAAGAAGTACAATCTCAAAGATGATTCGGTTCTTGCGTCGGAGGAATTCGGACCGACAGTCGGCAAGGAGCTTCGACACAATGCAATCAAAGCAATTATAATCGCATCCTTCTGTATGCTGGTGTATATCCGTTTCCGGTTCAAGACATGGAAATACGGCGTGGCTGCGGTTGGCGGATTGCTGCATGACGTCTTGTTCACCCTCTCCATGTACGCTATTTTCGGGTTCTCTATCAACAACCCGTTTATCGCCGGCATTCTCACGGTTGTCGGTTATTCCATCAATGACACCATTGTTATTTTCGATCGAATCCGGGAGAACAAGCGTTATTACAAACGCAAGGAATTGGTGCGTCATCTGGATACGAGCGTTAATGAGACGCTCTCTCGTTCCATTATGACCTCCCTGACCACACTGATTGTAATGGTGCCGCTGTACATCATGGTTTCCACGGAACTTCGGGAGTTCCTGATTCCACTGATTATCGGTGTTACCTGCGGAACGTATTCCTCGATTTTCATCTGCACACCGCTTCTGTATGAAATGTCGAAGAATGAGAGTAAATCGAGATACGAGTTACAGCGTGAGAAGAAAACGAAAGCGGCAAAAGCAAATTCCGGTATTGTAAAATAAGACCGACAGAAACAGAAGGAGTTCATTCGTGACAACTGATCCCAAAATCACAACGGAACAGTTCATTGAAGATTTAAGTTCGATTAACGAAAAGTACGATGATCCGATGATTATCCGAGCTTTCGAGATTGCCAATAATCTTCACAATGGTCAGATGCGCAAGAGCGGGGAACCGTATATTATCCACCCGGTCGCTGTTGCAAAAATTCTGGCTAGCTTTGGCATGGACATTGAAACCGTCGTTGCCGGCGTTCTTCACGATGTTGTGGAGGATACCGCGTACACAAGGGAACAGTTGGTTGAGGATTTCAATGAGGAAATTGCTCTTCTCGTAGACGGTGTTACGAAGCTGGGGAATATCAAGTATGACTCTAAGGAAGAGATGCAGGCGGAGAACTTCCGCAAGATGTTCCTGGCAATGTCGAAGGATATCCGCGTCCTGATTATCAAGTTGGCAGACCGACTCCATAACATGAGAACAATGGAGTTCATGCCGCCGCACAAACGGAAAGAAAAGTCTGCGGAAACATTGGAGATCTACGCACCACTGGCTGGAAGACTGGGTATTTACAGCATCAAGTTCGAACTGGAAGACTTAGCCTTCAAGTATTTGCACCCTGCCGACTATGAGACGCTCTCTGTTCAGGTGAACAAACGCAAGGATATTCGGGAGAAAATCGTGGATCGTTTGATTGACGAAATCAGCGAGGAGTTGGACAAATCCGACATTCACTATGATGTGATGGGAAGATCCAAGCACCTCTACAGCATCTACAAGAAGATGACCATTCAGCACAAGCAACTGGATGAAATCTTTGACCTGATCGCGATTCGCGTCATTGTGAACTCTGTCAAGGACTGTTATGCCGTCCTAGGCCTGGTTCACACCCGCTGGAAACCGATTCCGGGGAGGTTTAAGGATTACATTGCTATGCCGAAGCCGAACATGTACCAGTCCCTTCACACGACCGTGCTGGATGATAACGGTGATCCGTTCGAGATTCAGGTTCGGACTTATGAAATGCACCGAATCGCGGAGTACGGTATTGCGGCTCATTGGAAATACAAAGAAGGCAAAGGCGGTCAGCAGAAAGGGGATAACTCAGAGCAGAAGCTCGCCTGGCTGAGACAGGCACTGGAATGGCAGAAAGAAACCGATGACTCCATGGAGTTTCTGGAAACGCTGAAAATGGACTTGTTCGACAATCAAGTATTCGTTTTCACGCCAAAAGGCGACGTAATCGAGCTCCCTGCGGAATCTACGCCGCTGGATTTTGCCTTTAAGATACACACCGATGTCGGTATCCGATGCGTGGGTGCAAAGGTTAACGGCAAAATGGTTACCATCGACCATGTGCTCAAAAACGGCGATATCGTGGATATTATCACATCTGCAAACTCCGCCGGGCCGAGTATGGATTGGCTTAACATTGCGAAGAGCTCTCAGGCGAAGAATAAGATTCGCAACTTCCTGCGGAAGGCAAACAAAAACGATTCCCTAGACAAAGGAAAGAACAATATCGCGAATTACATTCGCAAGAAGGGCTATGATCCGCATCTGGTTGCCAAGAATGCCTACCTCTTACGGGCCACCAAGGATCTTAAGCTTAACAATGTAAATGAACTATACATCCAGATCTCAAACGGCGGAAGTTCCCTGGCGAAACTGGGACAGCGCCTGATTGATTATTATAACGAGGACAACCAGAAAGAAGAGCTTCGTCAGGAAGAGGAAATTCGAAAGAAGAAGAACTTCCAGCGTAACAGTGATAACGATGGACCGGGCATTATCGTAAAGGGGGCGGACAACCTTCTGATTCGAATTGCCCGATGCTGCACGCCGGTTCCGGGAGACCCAATTGTCGGCTTCATTACCAAGGGACGCGGAATCACGGTCCATCGCAAGGACTGCAGCAACATCGTTTCCTTGCCGGAGCGTGAGAAAGCTCGCCTGATTGATGTTGAATGGGAGACGCCGAAAGTCGGCCAGACCTATTATGCAGACATCACAATCTGTTGCATCGATCGCAAAGGAATGTTCAGTGATATCTCCAAGGTCTGCGAGGACATGGACGTTCGTTTGGCCGGCGTTAACATGCGTCCGGAAGATGTCGAATATGTAAGTTTATCCATTACGGTAGCAATTGCCGGAATTCATCAAATCCAGCGGTTGCTGATAGCGCTCCGAAATATACCGGGAGTGGACAAGGTATATCGAACGAAATCATGATTAAGGTACACGCTTATAACAAAAATATGCTTCAGGAAAACACCTATCTTCTTGTCGACGATGAGACCGGAAGTTGCGCTGTTATCGATCCCGGTTGTTATACGCCGGAAATGAAAGAACTTCTGAAAAGCATTCAGACATTGAAATATATTATCCTGACGCACGGGCACGGAGACCATATTGCAGCGCTCAACACCATACAAGCGGATTATCCCGATGCGCAGGTGGTTGCCGGGGAGAAGGAGTCCGCGTTGCTGGCCGATTCGGAAAACAACGGATCGATGCAATTCGCTCCTAAGCCGGTTTCCGTTACTTCCTATCTTCCGGTGACAGACAATTCGATTCTTCCGTTTGGAAATACCGAATTTCGTTTTCTGGAAACGCCGGGTCACACAGCAGGCGGAATCTGCGTTCTGGTGGATGATATGATGTTCTCCGGTGATACACTGTTCTTCCGGAGCATCGGACGTACGGATTTTCCGACCGGAAATCCGAATCAGATGGCAGAATCACTGAAACGACTGATGAGCCTGCCGGAAGAAACCATCGTCTACCCGGGACATGGGATTCGAACATCCATCGGGGAGGAGAAGCGAGGAAATCCTTTTGTATAGATTCTATTTGAATGGAATCACAAATGAATATCATCTGGAGGAACTGGCACGCGAATTTCTTTTGGATCAGGACTTTGAGATGATTCCGGTTGCTTTTTGCCGGGGGACAGACCTTGCATTGATCGATAAGCGTTATCTGCTGAATCGAGATGGCGTTTTGGATTATGACGGAATTAAAAGAGAGCTGTATCGTATCCTTTCGCACGAAACGGCAATTTATCCGGAATGGGGTACACTGACCGGGGTACGACCGCTAAAGCTTGCATTTCAGCATTATGACGCACTTCAAGATGTGGATTTAACGTTTCGCAGCATGAAGGAACAATATCTGCTGAGTGATGCCAAGTGTAATCTTCTGCGTAAAGTAATGGAATATCAGCTGGAATTCATGGAACGTCCGTCTGAATCCAATGTAAGTCTTTATGTTCATATTCCGTTTTGCCCGACGCGGTGTTCCTATTGCTCCTTTGCAACGAATGTTGCGGGAGAGTCGGAAATCGAAAACTATCTCCATTTGCTTTTACAGGAAATTGAGTATACGGGAAGATTGTTTCAGATGCACGATCAGAAGGTTGAGAGTGTGTACGTCGGCGGAGGAACGCCGACCACACTGAATGAAAGGCAACTTACTCGTTTGATCGAGTGTCTGCGAAGCTCGTTCTCGCTAAAACTTTCGGATATCGAATTCACGATGGAGGCGGGACGACCTGACACGATTACCAAGGGGAAGCTTCGCGCGATGCGTGATGTGGGCGTGGATCGGATCAGTATCAATCCGCAATCGATGAAGCAAGAGACGTTAAGCCTCATTGGTCGATCCCATCGACCGGAGGATATCATTCAGGCGTTCGATGATGCCGCGGAGATCGGGTTTCGAACCGTGAATTCGGATGTGATTGCGGGTCTTCCGGGGGAGAACCCGGCGGATTTCGAAGACACGCTGCGAGTACTGACAGAACTGGGAGCCAACAATATCACCGTTCACACGCTATCCGTGAAAAGAGGATCGGAACTTAAGAACCGGGATCCGGAGTATTACCGCCGGAATACGGAAGCAGTAAGATCGATGCTCCGGTTCTCGGAAACATTCCTTGGAGACAAGGGCTTCCGGCCGTATTATATCTACCGGCAGAAGCACCAGATGGGTTCCTTCGAGAACGTGGGTTATTGCAAACCGGGCGCACATTCTGCCTATAATGTGCGCATCATGGAAGAGAAACAGACGATTATCGGAATGGGCGCCGGTGCCATCGGGAAACGGTATTTCCCGTCGGAGGACCGTCTGGAACGCATTCCGAATGTGGCAAATTACAGAATCTACGAGGAGCGATTGAACGAGATGCTCTTGCGTAAAAATAATTATTGGGGAGGTAGAGATGGCGATTAAAGCACCGAAAGGTACGAAAGATATGATGCCGGAAGAGGCGTACAAGTGGCAGTATATCGAGAAGAACTTCTTTGAAATCTGCAACGAGTACGGATTTGGGGAGCTTCGTACACCAATCTTCGAGAGCACCGAACTCTTTAACCGTGGAGTCGGTGAGACGACCGACATTGTCCAGAAGGAAATGTACACTTTCGAGGACCTCGGGCACCGAAGCATCACCTTAAAGCCGGAGGGAACATCGCCTGCGGTACGGGCTTTTATCGAGAGCAAGCATTTTGCAGACATGCAGCCTAGCAAATATTTCTACAACACGCCGTGCTTTCGCTATGAGAAGCCGCAGGCCGGAAGACTACGACAATTTCACCAGTTCGGGGTAGAAAACTTTGGTGCATCTTCCATGTTGGCGGATGCGGAAATTATTGCGTTGGCGGATGATTTCTTAAGACGCATGAGTATTACAGATATCGAACTGCACATCAACAGCGTGGGCTGTAAGGAGTGTCGTCCGAAGTATCGCAAGGCACTGCAGGATTACATACGACCGCACTTGGGTGAGCTTTGCCACACCTGTCAATCGCGATTTGGAACCAATCCGATGCGCATTCTGGACTGCAAGTCGCCGGAAGACCAGGAAACTGTTAAAGACGCTCCGCTAATGATAGATTACCTCTGTGATGATTGCCGCAATGCGTTGGACGAGCTTCAGAATAACCTGAAGGCGATGGGTATCGACTTCAAAATTGACCCGAAAATCGTTCGCGGTCTGGATTATTACACCAAGACGGCCTTCGAATTCGTTACCACTAAAATCGGCGCGCAGGGTACGGTCTGCGGTGGCGGTCGGTACGATCATCTGATTGAAGAAGTGGGCGGTCCTTCCATGCCGGGCGTCGGATTTGGACTTGGTAAGGAGCGCCTGCTGATGCTGATGGAGCTCTGCGGAGCGAACTTCGGAGAGATCCTTCAGCCGGAAATTCTGATCGCTTTTATTGGTGACAAGGCAAAGCACTATGCGCTGGGTCTGGTTCAGGATCTTCGAAAGAAGCATATCCGTGCGGCGATTGATACGCAGGAACGCAACCTGAAGGGTCAGATGAAGTATTCCAACAAGATCGACGCGAAGTATTCTATTGTTATTGGTGATGACGAGATCGAAAGTGGCGAGCTTACACTGAAGAACATGGAATCCGGAGAGCAGAGTCATATTACAAAGGATCAAATTGTCGAATCAATCAGGAGAGGATAATGTCAGAGATATACAAACGGACGCATATGTGTGGCGAGCTGAGACTTGCCGACGAAGGAAAAGAAGTTGTACTGAACGGTTGGGTTTCAAAGCAGAGAAGTCTGGGAAGCCTTGTGTTTGTGGATCTCCGGGATAAGACCGGAATTACGCAAATTACTTTTAACGAAGACATTCCCGAGAATTTGATGAACGCTGCTAAATCTCTTCGCAGCGAATATTCCATCGGAATTAAGGGCGTGGTGCATGAGAGAAGTGCAAAGAACGACAACATTCCAACGGGCGCAATTGAAATCTTTGCAACGGATCTCGTCATCTATTCCAGTGCGGAAACACCGCCAATTTACATCCGCGACGACGACAATGTGGATGAATCGCTTCGTCTCAAATATCGTTATTTGGATCTTCGAAAGAATAAGATGCAGCGAAATCTGCTGTTCCGCCACAAGGTTACCAAATGTGCGAGAGATTATTTCGATGAGAACGGTTTTGTGGAAGTAGAGACGCCGATGCTGATCAAATCCACTCCGGAAGGTGCGAGAGATTACCTGGTTCCGAGTCGAGTGCGGAAGGGATCATTCTATGCATTGCCGCAATCGCCACAGATGTTTAAGCAATTGCTGATGGTGGCCGGAACCGATCGCTACTTCCAGATCGTCAAGTGCTTCCGCGATGAGGATCTGCGTGCAGATCGTCAGCCGGAGTTCACCCAGATTGACCTGGAAATGTCCTATGTCGATCAGGATGATGTCATCTCGATGCAGGAAGGTTTCCTGAAGAAGCTGATGAAAGAGCTGAAGGGAATTGACATTAAGACGCCGTTCCCACGCCTTACATGGACCGAAGCGATGGAACGTTACGGATCGGATAAACCGGACACGCGTTTTGGTATGGAGCTGGTAAAACTAAATGACATTGTAGCGGGCTCCGAATTTGCGGTCTTTGAAAATGCCTTAAATGCCGGCGGTGATGTCCGTGGTATCTGTGTTTCGGGTGCGGCCTCCGAATTTACCCGTAAGAAAATTGACAAACTGGTTGAAGAAGCAAAGCATTACGGCGCAAAGGGTCTGGTATGGATTAAGAAGGAGAACGGCGGATATAATTCTTCCGTTAACAAATTCTTCACACCACAGCAGCTCAGTGAGATTATGAATTGCATAGGCGCTAAAGACGGGGACATTGCATTCATCGTTAGTGATCGCAGCAAGGTGGTCTTTGATACTCTGGGTTGGCTTCGACGCAAAATTGCCGGACAGCTCGGAATGCTGGATGACAATCAGTTCAACTTCCTGTGGGTTGTGGATTTCCCGATGTTTGAAAAGGACGACGAGGGGAATATCAAGGCGATGCACCACCCGTTCACTCAACCGAAACTGGATGAACTATATAAGCTGAATAGCGATCTTCTCGATCTCAAAGCGGATGCATATGATATCGTGCTGAACGGCGTAGAGCTGGGCGGCGGAAGCGTTCGTATTCACGATAAAGATCTGCAGGCGAAAATGTTCCGGGTGCTTGGGCTTACGGATGAAGAGTGCCGCGAAAAATTCGGCTTCCTGATCGAAGCGTTTAAATACGGTGCACCTCCGCATGCAGGGTTAGCGTACGGATTGGACAGAATGGTTATGCTCCTTCTGGGTGAAAAGAGCATTCGCGAGGTCATTGCTTTTCCGAAGAACCAAAATGCGGAATGCCTCGTGAGCGAAGCACCGGGATGGGTCGATGCCGCGCAGCTTGAGGAACTTGGAATCTGCATTGCAGAAGATGTGACAACGGTTGAATCTAAGGAGTTCGCGGAAGTTTCGGATTCCACGAATCTGGGAAATGAGTAAAATTGCATTTTTTGGCGGAACTTTCGATCCGATTCACCTTGGCCATGTGAATTTGGCCAAAGCGGCGGTGAAGGAGTGTGCGCTGGATCGCTTGATTTTCGTTCCGAACTACATATCCCCTTTCAAGCAGGGCCAGTCGGTCACATCAGGGGTCGCGCGAAGCGAGATGATTCAGAGCGTACTTACGACCGATCCGAAGTTTGCGCTATCCACTTATGAACTGGAACGCACCGGACCGTCGTATACGTACGACACATTGCGTCATTTTCGAGAGACGTGCCCGGCGGCCGAGGTTCACTTCGTCATCGGATTCGATTCTGTACTGACGATTGATACCTGGTATCACGGGGAGGATATTCTGCGTGAATATCCCCTGATTACGGCTCTTCGACCCGGAGTTTCCGCAAAAGAGGGATTTCGACAGATCGAATGGTATCGAGAGCAATATGGAAGTCGGATTGAAGTGCTTTCGATTGAGCCGTTTGATGCATCTTCGACGGAGATCCGCCTGATGGTTCAGAGAGGTGAACATATCTCGGATCTGGTTCCACCATCTGTAGAGAAATATATTGAAGAACATGAATTATATCGATAAAGAACAGCTGAATGAATATCTGAAAAAACATCTCAATGGATCCCGATATAATCATTCACTGGGTGTCGTGAGCATGGCGGTTCACTTGGCGGAGATTTATGGCGCGAACCGGGAGAAGGCCGAAATTGCTGCACTCGCTCATGACATTGCGAAATGCCTGACGCAAGAAGAGAGTAATCGGCTGATTCGATATTACGGACTGCCGGTGAAGTATTTCAATAATCAGCCTATTGCGCATTCGAAGATCGGCGTCTGCCTACTTCGAGACGAATTCGGTCTGCAGGATCCGGAAATTCTCTCTGCCGTTTCCTATCACACGACCGGAAAGGCGGACATGACATTATTGGAAGAGATTATCTATGTGTCCGATGCCATTGAAGTGAATCGAAGTTATGCGGATGCACCGCGACTTCGGAGTCTTGCGGAAACGAATCTTCATGAAACCTGCCGGGAGGTTATTGAATTCAGTCTGGAGAGTCTCCGGGAGAAAAATCGGCCAATTGATTCGGACACCTTAGATGCATATACCTATATCAGAAACATATTACAACAAGGAGAACAGCATGGATAACTACAGGATTGCGAAGGAACTGGCAAATCTGTTGTCCCAGCGCAAGGCGATCGATATTACGATTATCGATATCGCAGAGAAATCTTCTTTCGCAGATTATTTCATCAATTGTACTGCAGGGTCGCAGCGTCAGCTGGGAGCTCTTCAAGACAGCGTGGATGAAAAAGCCTACGAACTGGGGCTGGAACAGAAGGGAATCGAGGGAAGAGCCGGAAGCAGCTGGATTCTTATCGATTACGGAGACATTATTGTTAATATTTTTACCGCAGAAATGCGTGAACGATATGCACTGGATAAAATCTGGGGTGACTGTAAAATCGAAAGAATCGAGGGATAAGGACAATGAAAGAGAAGTACAATTTCACAGAAATTGAGCAGAAATGGCAGAAAATCTGGGAAGATGAACAGGCGTTCAAAACCGTGGAGGATTACGACAAAGAGAAGTATTATGTGCTGGAAATGTTTCCGTACCCATCCGGAAAGCTCCACATGGGTCATGTTCGGAACTACTCCATCGGTGACGTGATCGCCCGCTTTAAGAGAATGAAGGGTTATAATGTTCTCCACCCGATGGGGTGGGATTCCTTTGGACTTCCTGCAGAAAATGCAGCAATCAAAAATGACATTCATCCTGCTATCTGGACCGACAGTAATATTGCTGAAATGCACCGCCAACTTCAGGGTCTGGGTTTCAGTTATGACTGGGATCGAGAAGTGGCAACCTGCAAAGAGGATTATTACAGATGGATGCAGTGGATTTTCATCCAGTTTTACAACAAAGGCCTGGCATACAAGAAAGACAATCCGGTTAACTGGTGTCCAAGCTGCCAGACTGTACTCGCAAATGAGCAGGTTGTAGACGGCGTCTGCGAAAGATGTAAGACACCGGTTACCAAGAAGCATCTTTCTCAATGGTATTTGAAGATTACGGATTACGCAGACCGTCTTCTGAAGGATTTGGAAGACATGCCGGGTTGGCCGGAGAAGGTCAAGCTGATGCAGAAGAACTGGATCGGCCGCTCTACCGGTGCGGAAGTGACTTTCGAAATTGAGAATTTTGAGAAGAAACTGCAGATCTATACCACGAGACCGGATACGCTGTTCGGCGTTACCTACATGGTACTTGCACCGGAGCATCCTTATGTCTCCGAATTGACGGACGGTACCGAGTATGAATCGGCTGTCAAAGAATATCAGGAAGAGTGCCTGCACAAATCTGAAATTGAAAGAACATCACTGACCAAGGAAAAGACGGGCGTCTTTACCGGTAGCTATGCCATCAATCCGGTGAATGGCAAGAAGGTTCCAATTTATATTTCCGACTATGTTATGATGGATTATGGAACCGGTGCCATCATGGCTGTTCCGGCTCACGACCAGCGTGACTTCGAATTTGCGAAAAAATTCGATATCGACATCATCCCGGTTGTTGATACAGAAGATCCGGAGATTGACATTCACAACCTCGAAGCCGCTTTCGTAGCAGAAGGAACGATGATTAACTCCGGGAAATATACCGGAATGAACAACAAGGATGCCATTCAGGAAATAACGAAGGATCTGGAAGCCGATGGACTGGGCAAATCCCAGGTGAATTATAAATTAAGAGACTGGCTGATTTCTCGTCAGCGTTATTGGGGTTGTCCAATTCCAATGATTTATTGCGAGAAATGCGGCTGGGTACCGGAGAAGGAAGAGAATCTACCGGTGAAACTGCCGACCGATGTTGAGTTCACCGGAAAAGGAGATTCCCCACTGAAGACATCGAAGGTCTTTGGTGAGACAGCTTGCCCTTGCTGCGGCGGGAAGGCTGTTCGCGAGTTCGATACGATGGATACATTCCTCGATTCCTCGTGGTATTTCCTGAGATATTGCGACGCAAAGAACGATGAGCGTCCGTTCGACAGAAAGAAAGTCGATTACTGGATGAACGTGGATCAGTATATCGGAGGCGTTGAGCATGCCATCCTGCACCTGCTGTATTCCCGTTTTTTCCAGATGGTAATGCATGATCTGGGGTTGGTTTCTGCAGAAGAACCGTTTGAAAACCTCTTGACTCAGGGCATGGTTATCAAGGATGGTGCAAAGATGAGTAAATCTCTGGGCAACGTTGTCAGCCCGGAGGAAATTCAGGCGAAGTACGGTGCGGATACCGCTCGTCTCTTCATTCTCTTCGCTGCACCACCGGAAAAAGAACTGGACTGGAGCGATGCCGGCGTAGAGGGAAGCTACCGTTTCCTGAATCGTGTATATCGCTTAGTTCAAGAATACGTCAATGAAATCCGCAGGGATTTCGATACAGGTGCTGCAATTGAAATACGAAACAGTGATGACAAAGCTCTGAACTTCCAATTGAACGCTACCATCAAGAAGGTAACAGAAGATGCCGGTGGACGTTTCAGCTTCAACACTGCAATCAGCTCCATCATGGAACTGGTGAATGCGTTGTACAAATACAAACAGGGAAATATCAATGTTCCTCTGATGAATGACGCCATCGAGAAGATGATTCTGGTTCTGAATCCATTTGTACCGCATATTACAGAGGAGATGTGGAGCGATCTGGGACACGAAGACCGCGTATATCAACAGGCTTGGCCGGAATTTGATGCCAAGGCGCTGGAACTGGAAGAAGTTGAGATCATCGTACAGATTAACGGTAAGCTCAGAGATAAAATGGTATTCGAGAAGGATGCATCAAAGGATACTATTGAGAAGACTGCCCTTAAAATTGAGAAAGTGCAGGATGCTGTTTCGGGGAAAACGATCGTTAAGACCATTGTAGTGCCGAATAAACTGATTAACTTTGTTGTAAAGTAAGAAAGGCCTATGAAAGAAGAACAAAATAAACAATCAAAGAACAGCAAACCGAAATCCGGCAGCTCGGGTGCATACTCCCGGAAAACCGGAAACGTGTCGGGTAAAGGAAAAGACACCGGAAAGACCGTGAAAACCAGCCGGACCAGCATCAACAGCTCCGGCAAGACAGCGAAATCTGTAAAGACGAAAGTCTCGAAATCGTCGTCGAAACCTTCTGGTAAGACATCCGGTGAATCTCATCAGAATTCCAAGAACACCCGTAAGAAAGCGAAAACATCGCCGCAAAAGCAGTCGAATTCAAAACTGAAAAAAGATGTTGCAAGAACGGTAATTCCGAAATCTATAATGGATTACACTAATCTTGCAAGCGTGGCAAACGATTCTAATCCGAAGAATTCGAAGAAAAGTGCAAAGGAACCTACCCGTTCCAAGAGCAGCAGTTCCAAGAATCTTCCCCTCCTTCCACAGATCTCGACCCAGAAGGACGGAAAGGAGAAGCGGAGAGAAAACAAGAAAGACAGAAAGAATAAAAATTCAGAAATTCCTCTGCTGGCGCGCCCGAAAGATAGAGAACCGCTTCGGATCACACCACTTGGTGGCATGAAAGAAATCGGTAAGAACATCACGCTCATAGAATATGACAATCAAATTCTCATCGTCGACTGTGGAATGTCCTTCCCGGAAGACGAGATGTTCGGCATTGATGTTGTCATTCCGGATTTCTCCTACCTCAAAGAGAATATGGAGAAGGTGAAAGGTCTCATCATCACGCACGGTCACGAAGATCACATCGGCGGAGTTCCTTATTTGCTCAAAGAAATCAAGGTTCCTGTTTACGCTTCCGGTCTTGCAACGGGATTGATTAAGCACAAACTCCAGGAGAAAAATCTTACCGCTGACTGTCATGTTATATCCCCGGGTGATATAATTCATATAGGAAGCTTTACGGTAGAGGCGATTCACACAACGCATAGCATCGCGGACTCCTTTGCTTTCTCAATTAAGTGCCCGGCCGGTCATATCGTTCACACCGGCGACTTCAAGATTGACTACACGCCGTTGGAAGGGAAACATATTGACCTGGCACGATTTGCAAGATTGGGAGACGAAGGTGTTGATGTTCTGTTGTGTGACAGCACGAACGTGCTTCGACAGGGATTCACTCCGTCCGAACGCATTGTGGCAGAGTCCATGAACCGAATCTTTGAAGAGAATGATAAGCGAATCATCATTGCAACATTCTCATCCAATATCCATCGAATCAAGCATTTTATGGAAGCGTCCATCGAACATGGAAGAAAGATTGCAATATCTGGCCGATCGATGGAGAACGTTATGCAGATTGCGAAGGACCTGGGATACATTGATTTACCGGAAACTGCGTTCGTGGATATCCGGAGCATTAATAACGTGCCGGACAGCGCATTGACCATTGTGACAACCGGAAGTCAGGGAGAACCAATGTCCGCGCTCACACGGATGGCAAACGACAATCATCGTGCCGTAAAGCTGAAGAAAGGGGATGTTGTTGTGTTCTCCTCCTCTCCCATTCCGGGCAATGAGAAGACCATCACCAACGTGGTGAATAAACTCTATGAGAAGCAGGTAAAAGTATTCCTTTCGGATTTCGTCGATATTCACGTTTCCGGACACGCCTGCCAGGAAGAACTGAAGCTGATTCACACATTAATTCGACCGAAATACTTCATTCCGGCGCACGGAGAATACCGCCACCTGAACGAACATGCGAACCTCGCCGCCAGTCTAGGCATGGATCGAAGCAACATTTTTGTACTGGCTAATGGCGATTCCCTCTTGATCAAAGGGGGGAGAGCGCGTGTAGAGAAGAATTATACACAGGCGGAAGACGTACTGGTTGACGGATATGGCGTCGGAGATGTGGGAAATGTCGTTCTTCGAGACCGAAAACAACTCTCTGAATCCGGACTCATTGTGGTCAGCGTAGCGGTCGACTCCTATTCCAAGGAACTCGCGACAAAACCGGAACTTATTACGCGAGGATTTATCTATGTCAAGGAGAATGGCCCGCTGCTGGACGATGCGACGGAAGTTGTCTATGAGACGCTGGCTCGCTGTAAAGCGAAGGGTACCACCGATCTGGCTGCACTTAAAACCGCGATTCGCGATGACCTCAAGGGTTATATCTACAAGAAGACGAGAAGAAGTCCGGTCATTCTTCCGGTCATTCTGTATGTCTAGAAAGGAGACGCGATGAACGTATACGAGGAGGCGCATGATCTCGCCCGTGCTATTAAAGAAAGCAATGAATTCAAGGAGTTTGATGCACTTCGAAAGGAAGTTGAGCAGGATGAACAGCTTAGCGCGATGCTGAAGGATTTTCAAATGAAACAGCTTCAGCTCCAAACCCAACAGATGTCCGGAGAAGAAACAGACCCGTCTATTATGGGGCAGATTCAGTCTCTGTACGCAATGCTTGCCGCCAAGCCGCAAGCCGCACAATATCTTCAGGCACAAGCCAGGTTTTCTATCATGATGAAAGATGTGACCGAAATTCTGGCGGACGCCATGAACCTCAAATCCATGTTATAACTTATCAGATTAAAAAAGAGAAAGAGAGAATTGACTATGATTACTGCAGGTGATTTCAGAAAAGGTGTTACATTTGAAATGAACGGTGAGCCGCATGTTGTACTGGACTTCCAGCACGTAAAGCCGGGTAAGGGTGCGGCCTTCGTTCGTACCAAATACAAAAACATCCTGACCGGTGCGACTCGTGAAGAAGCATTCAACCCGAACGACAAGTTCCCGAAGGCGCATATCGAAACGAAGCAGATGCAGTACCTGTACAACGACGGAGAACTTTACTACTTCATGGACCAGGAAACCTACGATCAGATTCCGCTGACCTATGACCTTGTAGAAGATGCGATTCAATACATCCGCGAGAATGATACCGCAACAGTTAAGTTCTACAAGGATAACGCATTCACCGTGGAAGCCCCGAACTTTGTTGATCTGGAAGTAACGGAGACCGAACCGGGCGTGAAGGGTGACACCGCAACGAATGTAACGAAGGCCGCAACGGTTGAAACCGGAGCAGTAATCCAGGTGCCGATTTTCATCAACGAAGGCGAAAGAATTCAGATTGACACCAGAACCGGCGAATACCTGGGACGTTCCAAGTAATTCAGATTATTATATAAATTGGTGAAGAATTGTGATGAAGAAATCAATCAAAAGAGCAATGCTGGTGCTGGGGATACTGTTCGTCATTATTGTCGGATCCAGCGCACTGCTGAGTTATCTGAATAAACCGCTTGACCGCGACAACAGCGCACTGGTGAGTGTCGTTGTAGAGCAAGGTGCTTCTACATCAGACATCGCAAACGCGCTGAAGGATGCAGGTGTCATTCGAAGTGCCCGGAATTTCAAAATCTGTTCGAAAATCTGGAGATTTGACGGCAAGTACAAGGCAGGCGTGTATTCATTCTCTCAGAGTATGACGTGCAGTGAGATTTCGGAGATTATCGTATCCGGTCAAGAAACAACGAATACTTTTACCATACCGGAGGGATATACGATTAATCAAATTGCTTCAACATTGGCAGAGAATGGTCTGGTCGACAAAGAGAAATTCATTAAGGCGACCAAGGATTCTTCCGCATATGACGGGTACGATTTTCTGAAAGATGCGCAGAAGGGAAAAAATCATCTGGAAGGTTATCTTTTCCCGAGCACCTATCAGGTTGCCACGAATGCGGATGAGAAAGAGATCATTACGACGATGCTCAATCAATTTGATTCCGTTTTCACTGACGAGTACAAGAAGCGTGCCAAGAAACTGGGATATTCGGAAAACGAAATCATCATCATTGCTTCCATCATCGAGAAGGAAGCACAGGTAGATGAAGATCGAGCAAAGATTGCCAGCGTTATCTACAACCGATTGGATGATGGCATGAACCTCCAGATGTGCTCCACCATTCAGTATATCTTGGGAGAAGCCAAGGAAGTACTCACGATTGCAGACACGCAGATTGATTCTCCGTATAATACCTACCAGAACTCAGGGCTTCCGAAGGGACCGATTTGTTCGCCGGGCGAAGCCTCCATCAAAGCGGCGTTGTATCCGGATGACACGGATTATCTCTACTTTGTTGTCAGCGAAAAACTGGACGGTTCTCACAACTTCAGCAAATCCTATTCGCAGTTCCAGAAGGATTCCGCAGCTTACGAGAAAGCGCTTGAGAAGCGCGACAGCGGGGAATAGGTTCTGATACTCCGATGAATATTACCAATGAGAAAGTGACGGACTACATCGTGTCCTTCTACCGACCACTCGATGCGAACCTGGAGATTCTTCGAAATCAGAGTGAAGCGGATGACATTCCGCTGATCCTCAAAGAGACTGAAATGCTATTCCGTACCATTCTCACAGTGCGTCCGTTTCGGCGGATTCTGGAGATTGGTACGGCTTACGGTTATTCTTCAATTTTCTTTGCGAATCTGATTCCGGAGTCCAGGATTACAACTGTCGAGCTTCAGGATACCAATTTCCAGGTGGCCAAGGACAATGTCTGGGAACAAGGTTTACAGAACCGGATTGAAATTATCCACGGAGATGGTATATCTGTTCTGGATGAAATGGTGGAAGAAGCGACAACGAGTCGGAATTTCGAGCCGTATGATCTTATTTTTATCGATGCGGCGAAAAGCCATTATCGCGAATTTTTCGATCGTGCCGAGAAAATCTGCACGAAGGACGCAATCATTATTTGCGACAATATCATGATGAAAGCATTTCTCGTGGACCTTTCGCTGGATCGTAAGAAAAGACATCGAACGAGTGTGAAGCGGATGAATGAGTTTCTGACTTATATCTATGAACGAAAGGATCTCGAGGCTTCACTTCTTAGTTGCGGGGACGGACTCTTGATTATTAAAGAAAATAAAGAGTAGTCATCGCGGGATGCCTCGATGTACACAGCATTAAGATGCGGAATCGGAATGCGCGAAAATACAGATCAAAGTCATCCATTGTTCGTAGAAGTAAGAAGAAGCATTCTGCGCTATAATTCAAATCAAAGGATCATAACACTAATAATGAATCAAATTGAACTGTTAGCCCCTGCGGGGGATTTGGAAAAGCTGCAAACTGCGGTTCGCTACGGGGCAGATGCGGTCTACTTCGGCGGTGAAATGTTCAGCTTACGAGCCGGTGCCGGAAACTTCTCTGTCTCGGAGATAGGAGAGGCGATGGATTTTCTCCACAAGAACGGGGTTCGCGGGTATCTCACCTTGAATATTTATCCGCACAATGAAGATATTGAACCGCTTCGGAAATACATTGACGCAATCCGGGATATTCCGATTGACGCATTTATCGTCTCGGATCCGGGTGTGATGCAGCTTCTCAGGGAATACATTCCGGACGTAGAGATTCATCTAAGCACGCAGGCAAATACCACCAGTTATCTCAGTGCAAATTTCTGGGTATCACAGGGAGTGAAGCGTATTGTGGCTGCCCGTGAAATGAGCCTTCAAGAGCTCGCAGTCATGCGGACTCATCTTCCGGATCATGTTGAAATTGAGGCTTTTGTTCACGGAGCGATGTGCATTTCCTACTCCGGACGATGTCTTCTCAGCAATTTCATGGCCGGAAGAGATGCCAACCGAGGTCAATGTACCCATCCTTGCCGCTGGAAGTACCGGCTTGTTGAGGAGAAAAGGCCGGGAGAGTATTACCCGATTGAAGAAGATGCGCGGGGAAGCTATATCATGAATTCCCGAGACATGTGCATGCTCGATTCTTTACCGGATATGATTCGGGCTGGAGTAACGTCTCTCAAAATCGAAGGTCGCATGAAATCGGCCTACTACGTGGCAACGGTAATCTCTGCCTATCGGAAGGCACTGGACCGTTACCTCGAAGATCCGGATAGTTATGAATATGATCCGGCGTGGTTCGATGAACTGTGCAAGGCCAGTCATCGCGAATTCACGCACGGTTTCTTCTATCACAAACCGACGGACAAAGATCAGAATTACATCACCAGCGATTATGTGAGAGATTATAGCTTTATCGGTGTGGTGAAAGATTTCGATCCAAGTACCGGAGAGACCATTGTTGAACAGCGGAACAAGTTCTCTGTCGGTGATGTTATTGAAATCATGGAACCAAGGGCGTCCTATTATGAAGAGCGAATTCTATCTATTCTGGACGAAGAAGGGAACAGTATGGAGAGTGCACCGCATCCGAAACAGATTCTACGCATTCCATTTGATAGAACGCCCGCAAAACACTCAATACTAAGAAAGAGGAAATAGAATTATGTCATCAGATTCAAGCGATATACCTTTATATCTGTACGTAACCGGAATTGTTATACTTTGTGTTATCTACGCCTTTGTGGCAGCGGCAAAGCGCTCGCTCGACAACACAGACAGAAATACCATCAAGGAATTAAATGAAGACAACCCGGACAACGGCCGAGTGAAATCGGTGCTGCGTTTCATCCAGTCTCCTTCGGAGTATCATTATGCGAACCTGTTCATCAGCTACTTGACATTGATTGGTTCCTTCATGCTCTTCCACAAAATTTGGACAAGAGAAGTAGATGGATATCTTCTTTATGTGGGATATCCGGCTTTCTTTATTCTCTTCATCGGTATTGTCGACATTTTACCGAAGAAGCTGGCTTCTCAGGCAGCGAATTCCGGAATCCGTTTCGTTGGTTTCCAGCGTTTTATCTATTACGTTACGCTGCCGTTTGTCAAGTTATGCGTATTGATTGCAAACTTCTTCCTGGTTCTTATGCGGAAGAAAACAGATGTGGATGACATCTACTTCTCGGAAGATAAGGTAATGTCCATGCTGGACAGAGGACAGGAATCCGGGGACATTAAAGAAGAAGCACATAAGATGATTGACAGCATCTTTGAATTCGATGATCTCCTGGCTTATGAAATTATGACGCCGAGAACCGATGTTTTCATGATCGATATCGATGATGACCGTTCGGAATACTTCGATGAGTTGATGGAGCTTCGTTACTCCCGCATTCCGGTGTATCGCGATGATCCGGATAACATCATTGGCATTCTCCACATCAAGGATTATCTTCTAAAGGCCAGTCAGAACGGATTTGACAATGTGAACCTGGAAAAACTGCTGCGAGATCCGTATTTCGTTCCGGAGACCAAAAACATTGATGCGCTCTTTGTCGAACTGCAGAAGAGTAAGGGACATATTGCGGTGCTGATCGATGAGTATGGCGGATTTAGCGGTCTGGTTTCCGTGGAGGATATTATCGAACAGATTGTTGGCGATATCGCTGACGAGTTCGATGAGGATGACCGAATCATCGAGAAAGTAAATGATTCCACCTACGTGGTGGATGGCAATGTCTACCTGGATGATCTGGCGGAAGAGATACATATCGACCTGGAATCGGAGAACAGCGAGACAATTGGCGGATTTCTCATCGATCTGATGGGAGAAATTCCGAAGGAAGATTTGCAGTACAAACCGATTTCCTACGAAAATCTTGCATTCTCTATTCTGGAGGTGAAGGATCGCCGGATTGAAAAGGTGAAGATTGAAATTCTGTCGGAAGAGGATAAGGATAGAGAATAAACGGTAAAGGGATTATTGTGTCAGATTCTCTTCCCCCAAATCCGCTGATGAACGGATAATTGACCGAAACCTCTATTCAGCAGGGATATATCGAAAGAATCAGCAGGGATATATCGAAAGAATTAGAAACATATCAGAAATGAGCAACGATACGAACAGAAGCAAACCGTCCGGTTCATCGGCACAGGAACAAGCACTTATCCGGATGATTGCACGAAAAGTTCTCAGTTACAGCGATGTGGTTCGTCTGATGGCCGGAATCACTGAGACTTTATCCAAAAATATTTTTGGCCAAGGAAATGATGCCCAAGGAATCAAGCTGGTTCGCGAGAAGAATCGCGTCACCGTGAATATCCACATTGTCGTTCGTTACGGTGCGAATATTCCGCAGGTTTCTTATGACATTCAGAACGACGTCAAGACACTCGTTGAGAAGCGAACAAAACTGACGGTCGATGCGGTCAACGTGGGCATTGAGGGCGTCGAAAGAACAAAGAACTAAGAAGGACAAGGCATTTGCAATGAAGTTAAGAGAAGAAATCAGAGAAAATACCATGCAGGTTCTGTTTCAAATGGATATGGTTAAGGATTTTGACTACCGAAATCTCTCTTTGGTGCCCGAAATTGAAAGCGTTCGGAACAGCAAACAGGCACTTCAGACTTTGGATCTGATCCGGGACCACCTGACGGAAATCGATCAATCTATCAATGCGCACACGGACAAGTGGACAACCAGTCGAATGGGGAAAACAGATCTTGCCATTATGCGGATTGCGACGGCAGAAATCTGCTACATGGATAGCATTCCGGATAGTGTTTCCATTGACGAGGCCGTCCGCATGGCTAAGAAATACGGCGAGGATCGATCCTACGCGTTCATCAATGCAATTCTCGGTAAGATTGCAAAGGATAAATAGCGGAGGACAACAGTATGAGTGAATTGATGCTTGGAATTGATACATCGAACTACAAGACATCGGTAGCGGTGACGAATGAAACGGGCAAAATTCTATATCAGCGGTCTGAGTTTCTGAAGGTAGAACGGGGAGAAAGAGGGTTAAGGCAATCAGTTGCCTTTTTTCAGCACTGCCAGGTTCTGCCTTCATTTATTGAGGAGGCAATGTCCGTCATCAATCCGCAGGAAATCGCAGCAATTGCTGCATCTGCGCGCCCGCGTAATGTGGAAGGATCGTATATGCCGGTCTTTCTGTCCGGTCTTGAGACCGGTCGTGTTCTGGCGGCATCCCTTCAGGTTCCGATGTATGAATTCTCCCATCAGGAAGGCCATATCGAGGCCATTCTCTCGAGTTTGCCTTCCGCATCTTCCTCCGATCCGAAGCTGAGCCCTGGCGATGCGAAGCCCCCTCGCGCGGCATCTGCGGAACATACGATACTCGGTAGCGAAACCGATGAATCGGTAAAAACCCCTGCGAACATCTACCCGCAGTCAGAACTTCGCAATCAGCCGTTTCTCCTGTTTCATCTAAGTGGAGGAACAACGGAGTGTCTCCTGTGCCGCCAGACAGCGGACGGCTATCAGACCGAAATTGTTGGCGGCACCAAAGATATCAGTATTGGGCAGCTCTTAGATCGTACCGGCGTCCGGCTGGGATTCGATTTTCCCGCAGGAAAGTATTTGGATCATATCGCACTGACGCAACCGGTGACCGAGCTTCCATCTCGGGTAAAAATAAATGACGGTTATTTTAACTTGTCCGGCATGGAGACGCAGATCCTTCGCCGAGCGGAAGAGCAAGGCGAAGGAATCGTGCCCGGCATATTCGTGCGAATTCAATCACTCCTTCATGACACTGCGGTAATTCTCAGTAAGAAGTACAATGTGAATACTGTCATCATGGCCGGCGGTTTATCGGCGAGCAATACGCTTCGAAGATATTCGGAATCGTGGTCTGAGACAGCGGACGGCTGCCGAATTCTTTTCGGTGATCCAATGCTGTCCGGAGATAACGCGGTAGGCATATCGCTGTTAGGAGGGCGAAAACTGCATGAAACCTGTTAGCGTCACACAAATCAATGAATACTTAGCAAAAAAAATCGAAAGTGATTTCAATATCCGAAATATTGCTGTAGAAGGGGAGATCTCAGGACTTTCCGTGAAGGGTCACGCCTATTTCTCTCTGAAAGATGAGCAATGCATCATTCACAGTGTAATTTGGAAGAATCAGCTGATCAATATTCCGAAAGGACTCCTGGAGAACGGACGCAAGGTCATCGCGGTGGGAAGTGTACGCCTCTATGCGAAAGGCGGGACGTATTCTCTCCAAATTCACTATCTGGAAGATGCCGGTATCGGCAATGCCAAGGCATCCTTCGAAGAGCTAAAGCAGAAGCTGTATGCGGAAGGTCTTTTTTCGCCAGAGCATAAGAAGCCGCTGCCGGAATTTCCGAAATGTGTCGGCATTGTCACATCCACAGAAGGGGATGCCCTTCGTGACATCAAGAAAATAATTACACAGAAGAATGATTACACGGACCTTCTCATTTTTCCGTGTAACGTGCAGGGAATCTATGCAGCATCCAGCATCTGCCGCGCAATTGAGTGGGCCAATCAGGTGAATCGGAATGTTCGGAAGATTGATGTATTGATCGTCGGCCGCGGTGGAGGTTCGCCGGAAGATCTTGAAGCTTTCAACGACGAAGCCGTGGCGAGATGCATCTATGCCTCTGCGATTCCGGTTATTTCTGCCGTCGGTCACGAACCGGATGTCTCCATCTCGGATTTCGTGGCAGATCGAAGAGCCGCAACGCCCTCGGAAGCGGCAGAAATGGCAGTTCCGGACACTTTTGAATTGAGGCGACAGATAAAGGATTATCGTATTTCTCTTCTGGAATCCCTTCGCTGGAAGGTTTTGAATGAGCGACAGCTCACGGAATCATGCAAGGACCTGCTGAAGTCTAACATGAAGAACAAGCTCCAGAAAACGCGGCATCAGATCGAACAGGCGATGATCCATCTGAATGAAGGGAATCCGATTCGCATCTTGAATCGTGGGTTTGCCGTGGTAACAGATGCCGAGGACAAGATTATCGCAGACATCGACGCCGTGCAGTTACAGGAAGAGTACACGATTCGTCTTCGAAACGGTTCCTTTCAGGCAAATGTTACTATGAAGACAGAGGAATAACTCAACTGTTCTGTACGATCCGATGATCAGAGAATAGAAAGAGAATAGAATAAGAGAAAACGGGAGAATAAGAAAGGAAGGAAATTCATGAGCAGCAAGACCTTTACGGAATCTCTGAAGACACTTCAGGGAGCGGCGGAGAAAATCGGTCAGCCGGCGACCTCACTGGAGGAAGCACTGAGACTCTTTGATCTGGGTATTGAGGAATCGGAATACCTGACTCGTATTCTCGAGGAAGCCGAACAGAAGATTGAAATAATGGAACAGAAGGAGGTTATTTCCCATGAATAATTACGAATTCTATAAAGACATCGTGGAAAAACATCTGATGGATTATGTTCCTGCCGTATCCCCGAACGTATGTACGCTCTATGAGGCGATGCAATACAGCGTTCGAAGCGGCGGAAAACGCATTCGGCCGGTCCTTCTTTTGGCCAGCTGCGATTTTGCCGGTGGCGACATCCGCGAAGCACTTCCTTTTGCCTGTGCGATTGAATATATTCACACGTATTCGTTGATCCACGACGATCTTCCGGCAATGGACAACGACGATCTCCGCCGCGGAAATCCAACCAACCATAAGGTGTATGGCGAGGCGATGGCAATTCTAGCCGGGGATGGACTCCTGAATACCGCCCATGAGTTACTGATCCGAAACTTGACCTATCACTTCGATAATCCGGAGAAGCTGAAGAATCATGTAAAAGCAGCTTTATACATTTCCAAGAGTGCCGGTATTAACGGGATGATTGCGGGTCAGGTAGCGGATATCGAAGGAGAGAATGCGGACTGCTCGAGGGAAATGCTCGATTTTATCGATTCTAATAAGACCGGTGCACTGCTCTCCGCCCCGATTGTTGCTGGCATGTATATCGCCGGAGCGCCTGCAGAAATGCTGAATGATTTTCTCCATTATTCCGAACTGATCGGCCGCGCATTCCAGATTGCGGATGATATACTGGATGCAACCGGGGATGAAGATCTGGTGGGCAAGAAGACGGGGAAAGACGCTAAGCTCGGTAAGTGCAATTACGTGGCGGTGCTGGGACTGACGGAAGCAAAGAAAGAACTGCACCGCCTTACGATAGCGGCGCAGGATATTGTGAAGAAATACGGCGACAACGCAGCATTCTTTGTCAATCTCGCCGCTAAGCTGGAAGGAAGGAATTCTTAATGCTATACGATCTCGAAAACGAGGATCTGATATCCATCATAAAAAAATCAAATTATGACGAGTTGGATGCCTTAGCCGTGGATATCCGTGATTTTATCGTAGATAAGGTTTCTAAAACCGGCGGACATTTGGCATCGAATTTGGGAATTGTAGAGACAACGATTGCGATCCATCGGATCTACGATACGTCGGTGGATCGGATCATTTTCGATGTCGGGCACCAATCCTACGTGCACAAAATCATTACCGGAAGAGGTAAGTACTTTGATACACTTCGCCAATTTAAAGGCCTTTCCGGCTTTCCGAAATCCCGGGAAAGCATTCATGATGCGTATGATACCGGCCACAGCAGTACTTCTATCAGTGCTGCGATGGGTTATGCAACGGCGCGGGATCTGCAGCATGAGGACTATAATGTTGTCGCGGTTATCGGGGACGGATCCATGACCGGGGGACTGGTATACGAAGCTTTGAACAACATCGGCGCCTCCGGGACAAATCTAAAGATTATCCTGAACGATAACGGTATGTCGATTGCACGGAACGTGGGAGCGATGTCCCGACACCTTAACAATCTCCGGACATCCAAGGGTTACAATCGGATGAAGGATAATATCCGAACGACAATCGACAACATCCCGGTGGTCGGTACCAAGATGTCGGATACCATCAGCCAGACGAAGAAGAAAATCAAGTATTCTCTCCTGGATGATCAAGGTGTGCTTTTCGAAGAGATGGGTATCAAGTACATTGGACCGATTGACGGATATGACATTAAAGCGCTAACGGAGGCTTTTGAGGCGGCAAACGCTTACAACGGACCGGTGTTGGTTCACGTGATCAGCAAGAAGGGGAAAGGATATTATTGGGCTGAAAAATACCCGCGAAAGTTTCACGGTGTGGGTCCTTTTCAAATAGATGACGGTAAAATATTATCGTCAAGCACATCACCGAGCTACTCCAAGGTATTCGGAGACAAACTGGTGAATCTGGCAAAAGAGAATTCCCGAATTGTCGCAATTTCCGCTGCGATGGGTACTGCCACCGGCTTAGGTCCGTTTTATAACGAATTTGAGAATCGATTTTTCGATGTGGGAATTGCAGAAGCACATGCCGTTACCTTTGCGGCCGGCATGGCAAAAGCGGGTATGCTGCCGGTTGTTGCCATCTATTCCTCGTTCTTACAACGCGCTTTCGACCAGCTGATTGAGGATGTATGCCTTCAAAATCTTCATGTTATTTTTGCCGTGGATCGCGCCGGACTTGTCGGCGCAGACGGAGAGACTCATCATGGCATGTTCGATCTCTCGTATCTTCGCATGATTCCGAACATGAAGGTACTCTGTCCCTCGGACGGAAAACAGCTTGAGGAGATGCTGGAATATGCAGTCTCCTATGAGGGCCCTATTGCGATTCGATATCCGAGAGGTTCGTCCGGGGGCAATCATCTTCGTCTGAAGCCATTCAACGGAACCAATACCGTAATTGCCACCGGATCCGATGTGACGATTCTGGCTGTTGGCAACATGCTCGATAACGCAATTGTGGCTGCAGAAGAACTGCGGAATATCGGATTAAGCGTGGGTGTTATCGCCGTCCACGTCGTAAAACCATTCCCTGCAGAAATCTTGCATCCCGAAACCAAGTTGGTCGTGACCGTGGAAGATAACACCATCATCGGTGGTTTTGCCAGTGAATTCGATCGTCTTTCCGTGGGTGCAACCTTTGGCATTCTGAATTTCGCACTCCCGGATCGTTTCGTGGAACAGGGGAGTATTTCCGAACTCCAGAAGGAGTGCGGCATTGCATCTGATGATATTGTGAAAGGAGTAGTAGACTACTTTGAAGAAAGAAAGGCTTGACGTCATCCTGGTACAGAAAGGACTAGCGGAATCCAGAGATAAAGCAAAACGGACCATTATGGCCGGGCTGGTAACCGTAGATGGTCAGATTGAAGATAAAGCCGGACAGAAATTCGATCCGGAGCAGGAATTTCTGGTCAAGCAGAAACTTTGTCCATATGTCAGCCGTGGCGGATTAAAACTGGAGAAAGCAATGACGGAATTTCCCATCCGACTCGAAAATGCTGTTTGCATGGATATGGGAGCGTCGACTGGCGGATTCACGGATTGCATGCTTCAGAGCGGTGCAAAGAAGGTCTACGCCATTGATGTCGGCTACGGACAACTTGATTACAAACTTCGTGTCGATCCACGCGTGGTGAACATGGAGAAAACTAATATTCGCTATCTGGACACCTCGCTTATTGAGGATGCGATTGATTTCGTATCCATTGATGTTTCATTTATCTCCGTTAAGCACATGTTTCCGGTCGTAAAAAAGGTCCTTCAGGAAAAGGGATGCATGGTCTGCCTGATTAAACCGCAATTTGAAGCCGGTCGCGAGCAGGTCGGGAAGAATGGCATCGTTCGGGATCCTGCCGTTCATCGTGAAGTCATCGAGAAGGTTCTTGGATATGCAGAAGAGAATGGCCTCGTTCCGCTGGATATCAGCTTCTCGCCGGTGAAGGGCTCCAAAGGGAATATTGAATATTTGCTTTTTGCCGGAAACAAATTAAACGATTCATGGGAAGGTCATGAATCAGACGGCCAGGAGAAGAATCAATCTCATCTTTCGGATATCGCCAAAATCGTAGCGGAAGCTCATCAGAATTTGGATTAATCGATGGATTCGGTATTTAGAATCCGTCTGCGACATTCGATGTAAAGATTCCGGCATTGTCATGTATACACTCTGCCGGAACACCTCGGCTTCCAAGAATGATTTTTTACCGAATTGAATATAGAAGGAGTCAAGAATGGCATTATCACCCATGATGCAGCAATATATACAGATCAAAGAAGAGAACCCGGATTGCCTGATTTTCTTTCGTCTGGGCGATTTCTACGAGCTGTTCTTTGACGACGCAATTACGACATCTCGTGAACTGGAACTGACGTTGACCGGCAGAGCTTGCGGCCTGGAAGAGCGGGCACCGATGTGTGGTGTTCCGTATCATGCAGCGGACAGTTATATCCCGCGTTTGGTGGAAAAGGGATACAAAGTTGCTATCTGTGAACAGATGGAGGATCCGGCAACAACCAAGGGCTTGGTTCGAAGGGAAGTGATCCGCATCATTACGCCGGGAACGTTGGATATCTTAGGTGCCACCGATCGCAACGAGAACGTCTACATCGCTTCCGTTTTCGGCGCAAAGGGCACGATTGCCATTGCCTACGGAGATATCACGACGGGTGAACTGTCCTGCACTCAGGTGGAGCAGCGAAATGATTACGACTCCATGATCAGCGAACTGGTTAAAATATCGCCGCGTGAAATTATCTATGATAATTCTGCCGCTTCGGAAGAACTGGCAAAGGCACTTACGGACCCGCAGCTTTCGGCGTATTTGAACGGAGTCGATTCCTCTTACTTCCGGCGGAACCTTTGCGAGAAGACCTTGCTGAAGCGCTTTAATGCGGCCTCTCTCATTTCACTGGATCTTGACGGGAAGACAGAGCTGGTGCAAGCAATCGGTGCATTACTCCTCTATCTGGCAGAAACCCAAAAACAGGAGCCGGATCAATTCAAACGACTCCAGATCAGAAAACATCAAGATTACATGCAGCTGGATCGCTCAACACTTCGAACTCTTGAACTCCTCGAGACGTTATATGACAAGAAAACCGATGGCTCACTGCTTGGCGTCCTGAATCACACCCACACCGCCATGGGTGGCCGACTTCTTAAGCGATTTATCAAAGAACCACTGAATAATTCCGTCCAAATTCGGGAGCGTCTGGACGGCGTGGAAGCCCTCGTTTCTCATCCTTCTGCCGCTAAGGTTCTGGTGGAGGGTCTCAAAAGAATATATGATTTTGAACGCCTCAGCGCGCGAATTGCCAGCGGAAGAGCGAATGGCAAAGATCTGGTCGCATTGAAAAATACACTGGGCGCCTTGCCTGAAATCAAGGAGGCACTTCGCCAACTCAATGAAGCTTCTATTCTTCGGGATATCGGTGAGAAAATCGACGATTTCGGTGAGCTCTACCGCATAATCGATGAATCCATTGTGGACGAACCTCCTTTTATCATTACAGAAGGAAATCTGATTCGAGACGGATACTCGGAAGAATTGGATGCATTAAAGGATTCTATTCGCGACGCCAAGGAATGGATTGCCGGACTTGAGCAGCAGGAGAAGGCGAGAACAGGGATTAAGACGCTGAAGGTTGGATTCAATAAGGTCTTCGGTTACTATATCGATGTAAGCAAGTCGTACACCAATCAGGTGCCGGCGGATTACGTCCGCAAACAGACGCTGGTGAATAACGAGCGATATATCACACCGGAGCTCAAGGAAAAGGAAGGTCTGGTGCTGAGTGCGGAAGCAAAGATTAATGCGCTGGAGTACGATATTTTCCGAGAGATTCGGACCTCGATGGAGCCACATGTCAGTCATCTTCAGAAGGCCTCTGCAGCAGTGGCATTGCTGGATGTACTGGTCTCCTTCGCCGATGTCGCTGTAAATCAGGGATATGTTAAACCGGAGGTGGACGACTCTGGGATTCTGGACATTCGCGAGGGCAGACATCCTGCTGTGGAGCAAATGCTCGGAAATGGACTTTTTGTGTCTAACGACACAGATCTTGATACAGAAGGGAAGAGCCTTCTCTTGATTACGGGACCGAACATGTCCGGTAAATCTACTTATATGAGACAAACGGCAATCATCGTGCTGATGGCACAAATGGGATCCTTCGTTCCATGTGCCAGTGCGCACATCGGTGTTTGCGACCGCGTCTTCACCAGAATCGGTGCCTCCGACAATCTGGCTTCCGGGCAGTCGACATTTTTCATCGAGATGAGCGAGCTTGCAAACATCCTTCGGAATGCGACGCGCCGAAGCCTCATTATTTTAGACGAAATCGGTCGGGGAACGAGCACATTTGACGGACTTTCCATCGCCTGGGCAACTGCGGAATATCTCAGTGAGGATGATCATCGCGTACGTACCATGTTTGCCACCCACTATCACGAATTGACGGTGCTGGGCGACCGGGTACCGGCGGTTCGAAATCTTTCGGTGGCCGTCTCCGAGAACGGCAGTAATGTCGTGTTCCTGCATAAGATCGTAGATGGACCGGCAAGCAAGAGCTATGGCCTTCACGTCGCTAAAATTGCAGGCATTCCCGGTGAGATTCGCCGAAATGCCGGACGTAAGCTGAAGGAATTGGAACGACAATCTGCGAGGAATCCACAGAATCTCCAAATATCATTCTTCGATGCGCCGGAGGATTTCCGGGAGTCCGATTCTCCATCACCTTCGGACTTCGACAATTTAACAGATGTAATTGCAAACCCGAAGGTTTCTGCATCCGAATCCGAGGGGAGTAATATCTACGACGAAGTGGCAGAAGAAATCCGTCACCTGGATGTCAATCGGATCTCTCCGATTGATGCGCTTCTTAAGCTTCAAACCCTTCAGAACGAAATCAACCAAATCGATGAGGAAAAAAGATTATGATTCAAATACTGGACCGTTTTATCGCGGATAAAATCGCTGCCGGCGAAGTAATTGAACGACCGCTTTCCATCGTGAAGGAACTGGTAGAGAATTCCATCGATGCCGGTGCAAACCGTATCATTGTGGAGATTCGAAGCGGCGGGAAATCCTACATTCGCGTTACCGATAATGGTTGTGGCATTCCATCGGCGGAGGTTCCGCTCGCGTTCGAGCGCCATGCGACAGGGAAAATCCGGACACTCGAAGATCTGGGGCATATTTCAACACTCGGTTTTCGCGGTGAAGCACTGGCCAGCATCTGCGCGATTTCTCGTGTAACGATATTCACGCGCCCTGCGAATGAGGCCATCGGCACAAAGATGGAAATTCAGGGCGGACAGAACCTTACGCCGGAACCGGCAGGGATCAATGCCGGCACTACCATGCTGGTGGAGGACGTTTTCTACAACACGCCCGCGAGGCGTAAATTCATGAGAAGCGATGCCGCAGAAGCCTCAGCCATCATTGATTTTGTACAAAAGATGGCACTTTACTATGCCGGCATTTCCTTTCAGCTCATCAACAACGGTAAAAATATATTGACCACTGCCGGAGATGGTGACCCGAGAAACGCAATTACTCGAATCTACCCGGCTCGGGATTTCCATAATCTGCTCGAAATTCAGGGAGCGTATACAAGGGGCTTTATCTCCGATCCCGGGACCACCCGGACCAACCGAAGTGGTCAGATTTTCTTTGTGAACGGAAGATACGTCCAGAGTGATGTGATCGAGAAGGGTCTAATGGACGGCTACGATGACCGCATTTTCTCCGGTCATCCGATTGCGGTCCTTTTCATCACCGTGCCGCCGGAATCCATTGATGTCAATATTCATCCGAACAAGAAGGAGATCAAGTTTTTAGATGCGGCGTCTGTCAAGCAGGATATCGCAAATGCGGTCAAAAGCGTTTTCTTTACGGAAGCGTCTATACCTGAGACCAGGACTTCGGGTTCGGACCAACCTTCGAATGATGTGCCGAATCGGATACGAGGTCAATCTCTCGATTCTGCATGTACCTTCAAATACCAGACCGAGAACAACGGTTCTCGTAGCGATGCAATGGCATCCTCAGAAATTTCAGACGGAGGAACATTACTTTCGGGCAGGAAAACCTCGGGGAAAGACGACGCAGAGAAAGAAACGGGAGTGCAGACGGAACAACTTGGCATTCGTGATTTTCTGAGAAACAAAGAACATGCGTTGCCTGCGAACCAATCCGCAACTCGATCACTCCTTGATGAATCTAAGACGGATGGAAATCCTGCTGCTGTTTCTGTGCTACACACCACGAACACAGAAGTATTGTATGATGAAAGAAAAACGAAGGAAGAGAGCGGTTTGCTCGGGGAAACAGAAGCGAAATTCGAAAACACTACGGATTACTCGCCTAAGATGAGGGAGGATATGACGCCTGAGTCCGAGAATTACCTTTCGGAAGCGGAACATCCATCGCCATCACGATTGGAGATGATTCTCCCAAATTCACCATCAACCTCTCCGGAGATCCTTTCACTGGCACCGCCAACGATGAGGCTCTTTGATTTTGAAGACTTGACGGTGTGTGGATACGTTTTCAGTGCATACATCATCACACGCGCGGGGGATAACCTCTTCGTACTGGATCAGCATGCCGCACACGAAAGGGTTCTTTATGAGAAACTGGTCCGTCAGTACAACAGCAGCGAACATCTGCCGCAGCCGATACTCACGCCGATTCTGCTAAACACCTCAAGTGATGTATACTGCGGGGAACGGAAGTGGATAGAAATTCTGGAACGTATCGGATACGATATTGAGGATTTCGGGACGAATACATTTATCATTCGGGGAATTCCGGCATACATGGATTTGACTGAGGCAGAGACTTTTGCCAGAGAGACAATGCAGATTCAGGAAAACGAAATACATCTCCATCGAAACACACCGGTTGTGGATAAGCTGATTATGAGATCCTGCAAGGCGGCAGTCAAAGCGAATGACGCCCTTTCGGAAGAAGAAATCCGACAATTGCTGGATTCACTTTCCCGATGTATCAACCCGTTCAGCTGTCCGCATGGTCGTCCGACTTTCATCCGAATTTCGAAGTATGAAATAGAACGAGCTTTCCGAAGAAAATAGAAATAGAAGCGGATAATTAACGTCGTCAACCGATATGGGTCAAACACGAAGAAACAGAAGAAACATACGAGAGGAACAGATTATGAAGAACAATACTGTATACATCATCGCCGGTCCGACCGCAGTCGGAAAGAGCCTTATTGCACAATATCTGGCAAAGCGTATAGATGGAGAGATTGTCAACTGCGACTCCATTCAGCTGTACAAATACCTTGATATCGGCAGTGCAAAGCCAAGCAAGTCGGACATGGAAGCGGTTCCGCATCATCTCTACGGTATTATTGATCCGAGGAATCAAATGACAGTGGCCACTTATCAGAAGTTAGCAATGAAAGTAATTGATAATATTCTTTCACGTGGCAAGACGCCGATTCTCTGCGGCGGAACCGGACTTTATTTGAATTCGGTTCTGTATGATATGGATTTTGCTGCTGTCCCGCGTGACGGTGGCGCACGCCGCAAGGAACTCGAGGAAATGGCTGCGCAGCGAGGCGGTCAATACATGTATGACTTTTTGACAGCGTTGGATTCAGACTCTGCATCTCGCATCCATCCGAACAACACGCGAAAGGTAATTCGAGCGATTGAGGCGTTTGAACAGGGGTCGAAGGTTCGGGATCTGGATCAATGCAAGCTTCGAGACGGTTATGATTTCCGCTTGTTCGGCATTACAATGGAACGGGAATGGTTGTACGAGAGGATTAACAAACGCGTGATTAAGCTCATTAAATCCGGTCTTCTTGATGAGATTCAGAACCTCAAACGAATGGGTTTCGATAAGTCAGCCCCGGCTCTTAAGGCTATCGGTTATAAGGAGCTTTTCGCTTATTATAACGGCGAAATTCCGGAGCTAAAGGACGCCATTCTGGAAGTGATGAAGGATACACGGCACTATGCGAAGCGCCAGCTTACGTGGCTGAAGCGCTATGGAGATATGATTCACTGGGTTGAAATCGAACGACGTGATTCCGTTGGAACCATCGTCGATCGAATCCTGGAAACGGATTTTTAGGAAAAATGACAGAATACAAGATTCACAACAAAAGCGACAAACCGGACAACATCATTGAGCGGGAGAATGAGATTTTTCTGGAATGCGAAGGGCTGGAGGCGAAGCTTCCGAAGTCCCTTCGTTCGTATTTCATTTACCTGAAGGGCAATGTATTGCCTCACACCCGCCTGGCATACCTCCGAGATGTTCACTTCTTCTTTCAATACCTGATTCACGAGACCTCCCTGACGGATGCGAACTCGACGGATCAGATTACACTGGACGAATTGAACCAGATCACGGCCATGGACATCAACATCTATATGGATTTCTGTCGGAAATACAAGGTGGATGACGGCAAGACCGTTACCATCTACGAGAATAACAGTAAGACGTTGTCACGCAAGAAATCTTCCGTCTCCGTCCTTTTCAAGAATCTGTACCGGGACGGTCTGATTGAACATAATATTACGGATGGCTTCGATCCAATCCGCGTCCCGAAGCCGGGAGAACGGGAAATCAAAGCGCTTCAGGATGATGAAGTCATGGTAATGCTGGACGCGGTCACCACGGGCGCCCATTTGACAGAACACGAGCGGACGTATTGGGAGAAAACGAAACTTCGGGATAAGGCGATTCTCATCCTCTTCCTGACGTATGGCCTGCGTCTGTCGGAACTCCAGCAACTGAACGTATCTTCTTTTAACTTCTCCCGCGGTGAATTCAAAATTTATCGCAAACGGGACAAGGAATCTGTCATGCCGCTGAACCAGTCCGTAGAGATGGTAGTGCGAGATTATCTGGACAACGAACGGAGTCACATTGTGATCCAGAACGAATCGGATGAGGATGCGCTGTTTCTGTCATTACAAGGTAAGCGGATGACTCAGCGCTCTATTCGGGATTTGGTAAAAAAATATACTTCCATCCCGCTTCACACGACCCGGAAGGGGGGATACAGCCCGCATAAGCTTCGGGCAACGGCTGCCACCAGCCTGATCGGACGCGGCAACTCCATCTACGATGTACAGGCATTGTTGGATCACGAGCAGGTGACAACGACACAGCTCTACGCTTCGCACAAGATGAATGTGAAGCGTGATCTGGTGAAGGATATGGAATGGGAAATAGAAAGAGAGGAAAAATAAATCGTGGCAGAGAAGCTATACAAAGAACACTTGATCCAGAATTTCGGTATTCGGGCGGACATTCTGGATTATCTGGATAAGGCGGAGGATTCGTTAAAGGATGTGTTTGATCTGCAGGATGAGATTTGTGCCATCAATCAGCTCAAGGTGCTGCAGGCATTCCAGGAGAATCATATCAACGATACGCATTTTGGCTGGAACACGGGATACGGATACGATGACGCCGGCCGAGAGGCCGTGGAGAGAGTGTATGCTTCGATTTTTCACACGGAAGCGGCGCTCGTGCGTCCGAACATCGTAAACGGAACCCATGCAATTGCGACGACGCTGTTCGGTATTCTAAAACCGGGGGAGGAGCTTCTGGAGGTGACCGGTACGCCATATGATACTCTCCAAACGGTTATCGGAAAAGAGGGGGGAGAGAAGGGTACTTTTACCGGAACATTAAAGGACTACGGAATCAAATACCGTAAGGTTCCCCTGGGTCCGGATATGGATGTGGATCTCGATGCGATTGTAGCGGCACTTCACGAGGATACCCATGTGGTTGCACTGCAGCGTTCCACGGGTTACGACTGGCGTCCGGCCATTCCTCTCGACAGCATCAGGCGTGTCACGGAGACGGTACACCGACTGCGCCCGGACATCGTCGTGATGGTAGACAATTGTTACGGAGAATTCGTGGATACGGAGGAACCGACCGATTTCGGTGTAGACGTGATGGCAGGTTCTTTGATCAAAAACCCGGGCGGCGGACTTGCACTGTCCGGCGGGTACATTGTAGGCCGAGAGGATTTGATTCAGCGGATTTCGTATCGGCTGACCTGTCCGGGAATCGGTGCGGAATGCGGACTTACTTTTGGCCAGAATCGCTCAGTGCTGCAGGGTATGTTTCTTGCACCGAAGGTGGTCAACGCCGCGGTGAAAGGCGCTATGCTGTGCGGTGTGGCATACGACGGCCTGGGCTTTGATGTGATGCCGCCGGCACATGCAAAGCGAAGCGACATCGTGCAGGCCATCGAGTTCCGAGATCCGGAGAAAACAATTGCCTTCTGCCAGGCGATTCAGTCGGCATCACCGATTGATGCGTATGTTACCCCTGTTCCTTGGGATATGCCGGGATACGACGATCAGGTGATTATGGCTGCGGGAGCTTTCGTTCAGGGATCCTCCATCGAGCTCAGTGCAGATGCACCGCTGCGAGAGCCTTACATTGCGTATTTTCAAGGGGGACTCACTTATGAGCATGCTCGCTATGGTATCATCAAAAGCCTGGATACCATGGTGAAGAAGGGACTGGTTGATGTCACCGAAGAAGGACGATAACAACTGCGATAATTCAAACGGCTTGCGAAATACGCCGCGTCATCAGCGAATTCTCGCTATGGTTAAGCTTTCACTGCTTCTTGTCATTGTGATCGGCGTGCCGCTTATCCTTGTGCTGTTCTATCGGGATACGATTCTGGACAGCAGCGCTTGGAATGACCTTTATGCACAGATATCGCATCATCCGATGATGGCATTCTGGGTCTTGATTCTTTTACAGACGGTACAGATTGTCATTTGCGTTATTCCGGGGCAACCGATTCAGTTGGCCTCCGGTTACATGTATGGGATTATCGGCGGTTATGCGATTGCCATTATCGGCGCAATCCTAGGATGCCTGATAACGTATCAGATAGCCCATTTCCTTGGAAGAGATGCGATGCACCTCTTCTTCGGGGAGGAACGCGTCCGCGATTACATGTACAAGCTTAACAGTGCGAAAGCATTAACCATTGTTTTTCTGATCTATCTAATTCCGGGAATTCCGAAGGATCTGGTGAGTTATATTGCCGGCATTTCTGATGTGAAGTTAAAACCATTCTTGATTGTATCCACACTCGGCCGATCTCCCGGTGTCCTCGGAAGTCTATTGATCGGTACTTTCTGGTCGAGCCGGAATTACGTGGGAATCGGCGTGACGGCGGCTCTGTGCCTGATAATGTTCTATCTGTGCATACATTATCGGAAGCGAATTATGCTTCGAATTGAATCGTATGAGGATAGTCATAATAGTCCTAATTGTCGGGAAGATCATCCTGATTACCGGAACCAAGTGGATATAAATTCGCATCACAAACAGCGCAATGAAACGTGCGATGATACGGATGATACGAAAGAATAGAATATAGAATAAAGAAATATACGAGCAAATATACGAGGTTTACAACAATGAAGAAACAGAAATCGGTGACGAAAACCAACGCCATGCGAATACTCGACCAATGCAATGTTACTTACGACACCGGTGAATATGATTATGACGAGTCGGATCTTTCCGGAAACCACGCAGCCGAGGTTCTCGGCATCTCTGAGGATGAAATATTCAAGACGCTGGTGACACGGGGGGCGGACAACGAACTCTTCGTGTTCGTGATTCCGGTATCCGGAGAACTCGATTTGAAGAAAGCGGCGGTCACAGCCGGTCAGAAGAAAATTGAAATGATTCACGTCAAAGAGTTGGTTGGATTGACGGGATATATGCGCGGTGGCTGCTCGCCAATCGGTATGAAGAAGCTGTTTCCGACATATATAGATGAAACAGCCATGCTCTTCGACCGAATCTATATTTCCGCAGGGAAAAGGGGAGATCAGATTATTCTCTCGTCGGATGATCTGATTTCCGTCGTGAATGGTGAATATGCGAATTTGACGAAATGAGCTTTATTGTCTTAATATCTGCATATCTGCCTGAATAAGATGCTTGAAATAAGACTTGAATAAGACCCGAACGGGAAACCGGGAATAGAAAAACAAGCAGAAAACAAGCAGGGAGGAAGAAGGCACAAGCTGTTTGACGATCCACTCGTCATGATACGCATAACAAGTGAGCGGGGCAACAGACAATTGATTCTGTTGTCCCTTTTTCGTATGTTTAAATTGTACGAATAATTTACCAATAAAAGAGAACATTTGTTCATATTTTTATTGACTTTGCTCCATTCCATCCGTATAATACAGATATCAGAAAAGAAGAACATACGTTCATAAATTAAGCGCGATTGAGCATCATACATTGAGCATCATACAATGATATGAATATGTTTAATCCAACGCATGCGTTGTGCAGATGTATCGGAAACGACCGAACACCGTTTTATAGGATTGATTTGAAAGATTGAAAGGAGCTTTATTATGAAAAGAGCCAGAAGATATAGAGTCGTTAAACCCGTGCGGTTTTTTATCTGCATTTTAATATTGACATTAATAGTGGCATTCTCGTTAGTAACGCTTCTGGGATCATCTACGGAAGCTGCTTCTACAGAAACATATCGTCAGGTAGTTGTTCATCAGAATGAGACCCTTTGGACGATCGCAGAGAAATACTGCTCGGACAGTAAAGATATGACTGTTCGTGTTAACGAAATTTGCGAAATAAATGATATCGAACCGGGTGATCTTCAGCCGGGCGATACATTGATTGTTCCGGTTGAAGCATAACAGGATGTCGACGCATCAGACGCATCACCGGATGAGGTTTCAACTATTCCCATAATTATGATTTTAGGAATAGTTGGATATCTCTATAACATTGCCCTCTTATATAAATATTCCTATATTTATCAAGTTATACAAAAGGAAGCGAAGATCGGTTGATGCCGTATCCTCGCTTCCTTTTGTTTGTTAAGGTCAGTTTATTATTTGTTATGTTCTATTACGTATGTATGTTGTTACTTCTCTTCTTTTATTCGTTCGCATTGTTATTATCTGCCGTTTCCGTTTTTCCGCTCTTGCAAATGATTCGATGCATCTTATCCAAAAATGCGCCGACATAATACACTCCCACAATCATGGCAACGCCGATCTGGATCAGCAGATCAATCCTGTTTGTTCCGGTATCCATGTTGAATGTGAGCATCGCTATTGCCCATCCGGCAAGCCAGGACGGCATATAGAGGATATTCGGAACAGCATTCGATATAAGAACAACCAGCACGCCCATAACGAAAAGTATCATGAAGAGAGAAAAATCAGCATTGTATGGTGTATGTGCCATTCCCACTGTGCTGATATATCCCCACAAATCACCGGCAAGATAGCCGAGTGTGATCTTTCGAGCATCGCTAAACCGATTCCCATTTGCACCGTAAATACCGGCTGCAATCAGTGCAATTGGTCCAACGCTGATGTGCATATAAGGAGAAGCAACGGCCCATGCCGGCGGAAGAACTCCAACCAGCAGGGCCAGTGCGATTATTTCTTTCTTGTTCGAGTTCATACTCAATGCCTTTGAAACAATAACGCGTGCAATTAACGCATTGTAATGTATCCGCGATACTGTGTCATGTTGTCGCTGCGTGCGATATCAGACAGGAAAATGCCGGCAAATCCATAGGATTTCTTCAGATACGGGAAATCATCTGTTTCTGCCCACGTAGGCTTTGCAACTTTCTTTGCTGCTTCCTTTGTTGCCTTCGTCCATGCACTTGGACTCGGGAACCACATCTCTACAATGCGATCGAATTGGCAATCATTGATGGATTTAATGATCTTGCTGGAAAGGCAACGAGTTACATAATCCTGTTCCGTGTAAGCCGGGATAAATTCTTCCTTTAGCCATTTGTCGCCTTCTTCCTGGCTAACACCCTCTGGATAACGTACCATGAACTGCCATCTGTAGTTCGGGCCATCTTCGACGGTTCTGCCCTCACCCTTGAAATCATCTTCCCACCATACCGGAATGAATGCAAAGATGAAAGGAACTGTACCCATCTCTTCATCCCCTTTGGTCGCTCTGGCATCATCTCCTTCCATGTTAACGGATGTTGCTACATTATCCGGAATATTATTCTGCCATACCAGAACATCCGGCGGGAAGTACTCTGTCAGTGCTTTGTGGTGGACGAATTCATGAATATCGTTCGGGTTTGCCAACCAATAATGTTCGGTCATCTGCATTCGAATCGTTCCGAATCGTTCGCCGCCTTCCGGTGTCGGCAGTGCCTGATAGAACGCGTATTTGGATACATACGGTCCGAATTGGGAAATGCTGTCCGGAACGTGATACTTATACAGCCAGTTCTCCAGGTGAATTCTGTAATCTTCTTTTGCCAGATCGACGTAAATAATACTTCTTACTGGATAGAAATCAGGTCTCTTCATTTTCAAATTCCTCTCTTTCAATAATCAAGCACGAGTGATGGAATTCGTATCAACTATGCTTAGTGTAACATATATAATCATATATAATCATAATCGGCGCAAGAATAGTTGCGTTCGATATAGATTCGGTGCAGCTTTTCCCGGTAAAAAGAATTTCTTTTCACCGATAGATGTCCGGTAGATGTCCGAATAACTAGTAGATGTCCGAATAACTAGAAAAAATCCTCCGAAAAAGCATTC
Organism: Acutalibacteraceae bacterium; assembly: GCA_963656785.1. Lineage (GTDB taxonomy): Bacteria > Bacillota > Clostridia > Peptostreptococcales > Anaerovoracaceae > Mogibacterium_A. The sequence goes on from CAVKJB010000007.1 coordinate 41,292, forward strand.
CTTGGTTTCCGGAGGATAAAAAGCATTAGAAACTTGTCGGAATGGCTGGTTGCGGTTCACCCACAATGGCACGGGACATTTTATCCGCAGGGCCGTTCCACAGCATGGCAATGATCAGTGTTGGAATATAGCAAGGGATGAATCCGCCTGCAACAGCAATCAGATACGCCTGGAAAGTTCCGCCACCGAAGATGAGTACACCAACAGCAGTCATGATCAGATCAAGGATGACAACAAAGACTCCGGCAACAATGATGTTCAGCAGAAGGCCGAACTTAAAGGTCCCCGGCTCGGAACGTTTAATTGCAAAATCAAATCCCCACTTTGGAGCCGGCAGGAAATTGACGGCAAAGGTAATGACATATGCCAGAATTGCCATGCGAATAAACATCGGTGCAGAAAGGTTTCCTGCAAGTACCAGCGAAATCAGTGTAATCAGAATACTGAGCGGAAGATCCATAATCAGGGCGTATACAGCGGTTAATTTTTTGCTCTTATGTACCATTTTCTTACCCTCCAACATTGTTATTTGGTTGTTAAAAACAAAACGTATTATCACGGTTTTATTCTACCGATAATAATACGTCTTGTATAATGCTTATTTACTTATGAACTGAATAACCGTATGTTTATGGCATGCATCGCGAGCAGAAAGACAATATTTTCGCCTGTTTTCCCGTTTTCGGGGTTCGGTTTCAGGTCCTTCAACGCTTTTGATATCGGCAATTCGAACCGCGGTCGATTTTCTTTTACCCGGACTAAAGTATGCAGATACTAAGAGCGAACTTTCTCCACCACTTCTTCGAGTAAATCGGAGAGATACTTCGTCTGCTCCGTGATCCCCTCTTTCATTCTGGCGACACAAATATTGTCACGTGCGGAGAGCGTGATGTATTTCAGGCTGGGCGAATCGATGCACCACACCATATCATCCACAATGGCAACTCCCATATTGTTTCTGACACAAGTAATCATCGATTCGTTGTTGTGGACGAACTCGATTTCTGGCGTAAAACCATAAGGTTCACAATAAAGATTAAGGATTCGACTAATCATCTTATCCACAATCTCCCATGGAGCGAAGAACTTCTCTCTTTTGAAATCGATGGGTTCCGGGTGCGCCATCTTCGCATAAATGCTTTCCGAAGAGTAAAGGATCAGCTTACGAGTCGTCGTTACTGTCTTTCGGTATAATTCGTCCATTCCCACCAGTGAATTATCCATGGTCAGTATGACCTGAATGTTGTCCGTCAGCAACAGTGTGGATAACTCTTTCACTCCGCAGCAATCAATCGCGAGACGCGTCCGGGGATACTTTTCGCGAAATCGCTTCGTGATCTGGGGAAGAATCTGGGCCATATCCCATCCTTCGACGAAACCGATGTGGATTACTTCCGGATCCTGTTCCTGAAGCTCTGCAGCTTTATGCATGGTTTCCCGAAGTTCTTTCTTGTAATTCCGGTAGAACTCATAGAAAACCTCTCCTGCCGGTGTCAGCTTGGTTTTCTTGTTGTTGCGGATGAAGAGCTTCACGCCTAGCTCCTTTTCCATCATGGAAATCTGTTTTGAAATTGCAGGCTGCGATACAAAGAGCTCCTCGGAGGTTTTTGTAAAGCTTAAATTAGTCGCCACGGCCATGAAGTAGTCTATCTGTAGATCGTTCATTGCATACTCCTGTTTTGCGTACTTTATTATCAGAATGAAGAGATTCGAAATACAGTATAATAAGCAGCCGTTTCCGGCTGCTTATGTGATTTCAGGAATTCAAACTAGTGGTGGAAAAGGCGGAATCCGTTGTAGCACATCACCATGCCATACTTGTTGCACGCATCCAGGACCAGGTCATCGCGGGTAGATCCGCCTGGTTGTACGATGTATTTTGCACCGCTGGCTTTTGCACGATCGATATTGTCTGCAAATGGGAAGAACGCATCGGATGCCAGAACCACTCCGTCCACCTGATCCAGAAGAGCACGTTTCTCTGCCAATGTGAATTGTTCCGGTTTGGAATCAAAAAGCTCTGTCCAATCAATATCGACATTCGCCTCCGGGGTATCCTCCATAGCAATGTATCGGTCAATAAAGTTATCCTTGTTCGGTCTCTTGGTCCCGGATTTCCACGGCAGATTCAATACTTTATCCGTGAGGCGAAGCTGCCAGTTGTCCGCCTTGCTTCCGGCAAGACGGGTGCAGTGTACGCGTGACTGCTGGCCGGCACCGATACCGATGGTTTGCCCATCATAGGCAAACGCAACAGAATTGGACTGCGTGTACTTGAGTGCAATCAATGCGATGATCATATCCTCTTTCGCTTCTTCGGGAAGTTCCTTGTTATCGGTCACAATGTTGTTAAGGCAGGAATCGTCGATTTTAAGGTTGTTATGGCATTGCGTGAAGTTAACACCGAATACCTGTTTCTCTTCCAGTTCCGGCGGCTCGTAATTCGGATCCATCTGGAGGATCAAATAATTTCCCTTCTTCTTCTGCATTAGAAGTGCCATAGCATCTTCGGTGTAACCGGGTGCGATAACACCATCTGAAACTTCTCGCTTGATCAATCTAGCGCATGTTTCATCACAAACATCGCTGAGAGCGATAAAATCACCGAAAGAGCTCATACGATCCGTACCTCTGGCTCTGGCATATGCGGTTGCGATCTCGGAGTCATCCAGACCGGGAATATCATCCACAAAACATGCTTTCTTCAAGCGTTCACTCATCTTGCGACCAATGGAAGCGGAAGTCGGACTTACATGCTTGAAGGAGGCTGCGGCGGCCTTTCCGGTAGCCTCTTTGACTTCTCGGACCAGCTGCCAACTGTTTAGCGCATCCAGCAGGTTGATATACCCCGGTCTGCCGTTCAGCACCTGAAATGGCAGCTCGGAACCGTCTTTCATGGACACATAAGCTGGTTTCTGGTTTGGATTGCATCCATATTTCAGTTCAATTTGTTTCATTTGAATTCTTTCCTTTATATCTATATCTTGTACTTATATCTGTCGCTTGACCTTCATCCGCAGGCGAAAAGTGGCGGTATTCGCATTAGAGGTTGATTTCCGTACTGATCGTGTCGTGTGGATGACGGCGAATAATCGGGTCGATCACGTCCTTTACAAATTCCGTAACCTGAGATGGACAACGGCCCACATAGAGTGACGGATCTAAGCTGGTACGAATTTCCTCCTCCGTCAAATCAAAAGCGGGGTCTTTTGCAATCAATTCGATTAAGTTATTGCTGAGGCCATCACGCTTCACGCGAAGTGTTGCCTCGTGCGAGTGAACACGGATCCTTTCATGCAGCTCCTGCCTATTGCCACCCTTCTTCACCGCCTCCATCATGATATTCTCTGTAGCGATAAAAGGAAGTTTCTCCATCATTCTGGCCTCGATCACCTTCGGATAGACCACCATATCGCTGCTGATGTTAATGAAGAGGTTCAGAATACCGTCCACCGCAAGGAATGCCTCCGGAACCGAAATTCTTTTGTTTGCGGAATCATCCAGCGTTCTTTCGAACCATTGCGTTGCAGCGGTGATAGCCGGATTCAAAGAATCGATCATCACGTATCTTGCCAGAGATGTGATTCTTTCCGAACGCATCGGATTTCTTTTGTACGGCATAGCCGATGAACCAATCTGATGCTCTTCGAATGGTTCTTCCATTTCGCCAAAAGACTGAAGAATTCTCAGGTCGTTGGAGAATTTGGATGCTGTCTGCGCGATTCCCGAAAGTGTGGAAAGAACGTTATAATCCACTTTACGTGAATAAGTCTGGCCGGATACCGGAACGCATCCTTCAAAACCAAATTCTTCCGCAATTAATTGATCCAACTTCTTGACCTTCTCTTCATCGTTTTCGAAGAGATCCATAAAGCTTGCCTGCGTACCCGTTGTACCTTTAGAGCCAAGCATCCGAAGATCAGCAAGGCGTCTTTCCAATTCAATGATGTCCATCGAAAGCTCATACATCCAAAGGGTCGCTCTCTTGCCGACCGTGGTCAGTTGTGCCGGCTGCAGATGCGTGTATCCCAGGCAAGGAAGATCCTTATACTCAATTGCAAATTTCGTCAGATTCAGTTCAACCTGAATGGTCTTCTCGAGGATCAGATTGAGTGCATCGCGCATCAGAAGCACGTCTGTATTATCTCCAACGTAACACGATGTGGCACCCAGGTGAATAATCGGTTCCGCTTTCGGGCAATGCTTCCCGTATGCGTATACATGACTCATCACGTCGTGACGAACTTCTTTCTCCCGAGCTTCCGCTGCCTCGAAGTCGACGAAATCCTTATTCGCTTCCATTTCGTCAATCTGTTCCTGCGAAATGTTCAGGCCCAATTTCTTCTCGGCTTTTGCGAGTGCAATCCATAATTCGTGCCATGTCGTAAATTTCTTCTGCTCAGAGAAAATATACTTCATTTCCTTGCTCGCATATCTGGACGAAAGTGGCGATTTATATTCCATCTTGTTATCCATTCATCAGTCTCCCATTCTTTTATTCAAAATTCGGATTTCTCGTTCTTGAGTATCCGGATCAATCATCATTGTACACAGCGAAATCTTGTTGTCTTCATTCAGATTCTTCCAAATCTGCTGCGTCATTTCATCAATATCCTCCGAAATGTTCACCTTCCACGGTTCTCCTTCGAACGTCGGCAGCGGCGTCGCATTGCCTTCATACGTGTGGATAAACCGTGCGGTACCGGAAACCGGCGTATATTCGTAGAAGTAGCGTCCGCATTCTTCTCCTTTGCCATCGATGTTCTTCAGAATGCTGAGTTTGTAAGCACCGGTAGCAAGATTCGTAATGCCGCTGATTCTTGGGGTAAAATGAGGTGCATCCGGCTCAAACTTCCGAACACGAAGCGCATCTTCAAAGGTTTGACCCTTCTGCAAATGGTCCTCAATGGTATCGGTCTGATCTCCATTCGTTACAATGAGCTGATTCTGAACTTGCTTAATCGGATAATAGATAATCAGTGACGGATCTTCTAGCTTATCCGGATCATATGGTGCAATAGCAACGTTGTTATTCTCCATATAGAAGTAGCGGTTACGACTGTTCTCGCTTCTTCCCATGATAAAATAAGCGATGGCAATCTTGCGATTAACGGTGCCGATCATGACACCTCTGCCCCAATACTCATTGGAGGCTAGAAAATCTAAATCATTGTTTTTAATTTTACTGTTCATTTTTTTCCTTATCCAAATAACTCTGCAAAATAACAATTGCGGCCTGTCGATCCACTACTTCTTTCCGAGCCTTTCGGCGCATGTTTGCTTCGATCAGAACTCGTTCCGCGATCACAGTGGTGAACCTCTCGTCTTGCCATTCCACCTTGACTTTGGCTAGTCCGGTGCTACACATCTTGTTTTCCAGCATAGTGCGAAATTCACGAACCTTCGTGGTCTGAACACTATCCGTTCCGTTTAGATTAAGAGGAAGTCCAATAACCACCACATCGCAGCCATATTCCCGAACATAATCGATGACTTTTCCGGTGTCCTTTCGAATTCCAATGCGCTCAATGGTTGTAACGCCTTGCGCAATGATGTTCATTTCGTCGCTGACGGCGACACCGATGGTCTTATCGCCAACATCCAATCCCAGTTTTCTCATTGTACTTGCGCACACCTACTTCTCTGCACCTAGATAGCTTCTCAGAATTTCTTCCAGCAAATCATCGCGATCCACCTTGAGAATCAGGCTTCTGGCGTTATTGTGGCTGGTAATGTAGGATGGATCACCCGATGTAAGGTATCCAACCATCTGATCAATCGCATTGTAACCGCGCTCCTCGAGGGCAGCATAGATAGTTTCCAGAACTTCACGGTTGGTCATCGGTGCTTCATTGATTCCTTCGAAAACAACTGTGTCTTTGCTCATAGCAATACCTCCTTACTGAACTGCAATGAGTTCTTCTGCTTTGGCAAAAGCAGCATCCAATTTTGTAATGTCTTTCGCACCGGCTTGTGCCATGTTGGCTTTACCGCCGCCACCACCACCGGCAACTTTTGCCACCTCTTTAATGATTTTTCCGGCATGATATCCCTTGGATACAAGATCTTCGGATACTGATACGATCAGATTCGCTTTGTCTGCGTGTACCGTAGCAAACACCATCACCACCGAATCGGTGCTTTGCTTGATGGAGTCAGACATTTCACGCAGTTGCGCCATTTCAGTATCGGTAAATTTCTTGGTGATCAATTTCACGCCGTTTACATCCTTTGCCGATGCAAGGATGTCTTCCAGAGAATCCGCAATCTGGCTGGTCTTTAAGGCCTTAATCTCCTTTTCAAGATTTCTGTTTTCTTGAAGCACCTGCTCTGCTCTTTTCGGAAGATCCTTCTCGATTGTTTTGAGAATGGCTGTGGTATGGTGAATTAAATCAATCTTATCATTTAAGTAAGAGATAACCTGAGAGCCCGTTACTGCTTCCACGCGACGAACGCCGGAGGCAATACCGGTCTCCGATATGATCTTACAACCGCCAATTTTACCGGTGTTATCCAGATGAGTACCGCCGCAGAATTCGACACTATAATCACCCATGCTGACAACTCGAACGATATCGCCGTATTTCTCGCCAAACAAAGCCATTGCGCCTAATTTTTTGGCCTCTTCAATCGGCATTTCCTGCATCTGAATCGGAAGGAAGGAATCGATCTTCTCGTTCACGAGATCCTCAACTTGCTGGATTTCTTGATCCGTCATCGCTTCAAAATGGTTGAAATCAAAGCGCAGGTAATGATCATCCACGTAAGATCCGGCCTGCATGACGTGATCTCCTAAAACATCCCGGAGTGCTTGCTGTAACAGGTGGGTAGCACTGTGTCCACGCGAAATTCGGTTTCGGCGAATTGCATCAATTTCCAGAGTAACAACAGAATTGATATCAAAGGCTGTTAGTTTGCTGCTATCCGCAGGATCGATGACGTGAAGAAAAATGCCATTTTCTTTTATCACATCCACAATGTGAAGTTCGATATCCCCATTTCTAACGACACCGGTGTCATGTAGCTGACCGCCGCTTGTTGCATAGAACGGAGTTTTGTCGAAAATCAGGAAACAGCGTTTCTGGTCATACTGCCCTTTGAATTGAATGGTTGCCTCGGAAGTCGTCTCGGTATAGCCGAGGAATTCCGTTGCCGGAAGTTCGGAATATGCACCGGCATCCTTCCAAGCATCCTCAGACGTGTCCCGTTGACCGGCCCTTGCCGTTTCTTTCTGAAGTTCCATGCTTTTCCGAAAGCCCTCAAGATCGGGGGTCTTTCCATTCTCGTTCAGGATTTCTTCCGTCAGTTCAATTGGGAAACCATAGGTGTCGTAGAGCTTGAATGCCAAATCGCCGGAAAGGACACTCTCGTTTCGGGCATCCATATCCGTCATATATTCATTCAGTATATTTAATCCATGGGATAATGTTTTGGAGAACTGAGACTCTTCGTTACTGATAATTTTGCGGATGTAATCTCGTTTCTCGACCAACTCCGGATATGCTCCGCCGGAAACTTCTATAACCTTATCAGCGAGAGCAGCCAGAAAGTCTTCCTGATCAATACCGATAATCATGCCATTTCGTGCAGCGCGACGAATCAATCGTCTTAATACATAGCCGCGTCCTTCGTTGCTCGGAAGGATACCGTCGGAAATCATGAATACCATTGAACGAAGATGGTCTGTGATGATTCTCAGGCTGATGTCTGCCTGTTCGTCTCCGCTCTCATATTTCACACCGGCCATCGACTCCACTGCACTAAGAATGTGACGCACGGTGTCGATATCAAAGATGGAATCAACACCCTGCATGATGCATGCAAGACGTTCCAGTCCCATGCCAGTATCGATATTCTTATTGGCGAGTTCCGAATAAGAACCGTCTTCCTCGCGGGAGAATTGGGTAAATACGTGGTTCCAGAATTCGATATAACGGTCGCAGTCGCAACCCGGTTTGCAATCCGGTTTGCCGCATCCGTATTTTTCGCCTCTGTCAAAGAAGATTTCCGAGCACGGACCGCATGGTCCGAGTCCGATTTCCCAGAAGTTATCATCTTTACCCAAACGAACAATGCGTTCCTCCGGCATGCCCAGCTTAATCCAAATGTCATGTGCTTCATCATCATCTTCGTAGATGGTCGCCCAGACACGGTCTTCCGGTAACTTAAGGTATTGTGTGATAAATTCCCATCCCCAGGTAAGGCTTTGTTCCTTGAAATAATCGCCGAAGCTGAAATTTCCAAGCATTTCAAAGAACGTACCATGTCTTGCAGTCTTTCCGACGTTATCTATATCGCCGGTACGGATGCATTTCTGGCAAGTTGTCATGCGGTGCGACGGAGGTGTTTCCACACCCGCGAAATATGGCTTTAGCGGTGCCATTCCGGAATTGATAATCAGAAGACTCTTATCATTCTGAGGGATCAGCGACGCGCTTTTCCCTGGATAATGTCCCTTACTGACAAAAAAGTCTCTAAAAAGATCTCTTAATTCATTCAGACCCAATTTTTCCATTGAAGATTCTCCTATTTATTTACAAATATTCATTTCATTATACAATATTCACCGCTAAAAGTCATTGAATTCAAGGCAAAAAGGTGGTGAAAATCACCACCTTTGTTTTCATTGCCCGATTGTTCCGACTAGTCCACAAATTCGATGCTTTCCAGCTGGCTTCGAACTTCGCGTCGAATATTGACTAGGAATTCCTTTCGGAGTTTCTGTTGCTCTTCTTTTTCTTTCGAAGTCAAATTGCGCTCCTTCGATATTCTTGCAAGTTCATTGATACGATCTATTTTAGATTGTTCCATGTGTATTAATTCTCCATTGAGTCGCGCTGACGAACGAGAGATTCATAACGGTCCTTTGCATTTTTCGATGCTTTCTCAAAGAGAATCTCTGCCTTTTCCGGGTTTGCCTGCTGCAAGGATCTGTAACGAACTTCTCCCATGAGGAAGTCTTTGTACTCTACAGATGGTTCTTTGCTGTCAATGGTCAGCGGGTTCTGCTTCGCCGCAATGTTTGCCGGATTAAAGCGGAACAGGTTCCAATATCCGGATTCTACCGCTTTCTTCATCTCCGGCATTGCATTATTCATGCCGGCACGAATTCCATGATTGATGCACGGAGCGTATGCGATGATAAGGGATGGCCCGTCATAAGCTTCTGCTTCCCGAAGTGCTTTAATGGCCTGATTTGGGTTAGCACCCATTGCAATCTGTGCGACATAAACATATCCATAGGACATCGCCATCTGTGCCAGATTCTTCTTGCCTACTAACTTACCGCCCGCAGCGAACTGTGCAACTGCACCCGTCGGAGTAGCTTTCGAAGCCTGTCCACCGGTATTGGAGTAAACCTCAGTATCGAATACAAGAATATTAACATTCTCGCCGGAAGCCAATGCATGATCGAGACCGCCATATCCAATATCGTATGCCCAACCGTCTCCACCAAACATCCACATGGATGGTTTCAGCAGCATATCCGAGTTCTCACGAACATATTCTGCATCAGCAGAGCTATCCTTTGCGATAGCCTCCAGAAGAGCAGCTCCCCTTCTGTCGGACTCAATTCCGTCTTCCATGTTGTCAATCCATGCCTGAGAGACTTCTGCGAATTCCGGTTTCTGTGCCAGCCTCTCAACATAGGCACGCAGTTCATTTCTTCTTGTCTTAACCGAAATGGCCATACCAAGACCGAATTCCGCATTGTCTTCAAACAGCGAATTCGACCAGGCCGGACCTCTGCCCTTACTGTTAATTGTGTAAGGCGTCGAAGGTGCACTTCCGCCCCAGATAGAGCTGCATCCGGTTGCATTCGCCAGAATCATGCGATCACCGAAGAGCTGTGTTACAAGCTTTGCATATGGTGATTCTCCGCATCCCGGGCATGCCCCGGAGAATTCAAGCAGTGGCTTGCTGAATCCGACATTTTTCACTGATTTCGGTTCCAGAGAAATGCGGTCTTCGTCGACGTTTTTGACCAGGTAATTGAATGCCTGCTGAGCATCTTCCGTCTCATCGGTGCCGAACGGAACCATTTCTAGTGCACTGGTCTTTGCCGGGCAACACTGTACACATGAACCGCAGCCGGCACAGTCATATGTCGAAATCGCCATCGTGAATTGATATTCCTTATTGCCCTTGAAATCCGCTACAGATGCGCCGGAGGCTTTCTGCTCTTCTTCTGTTACTGCGAATGGACGAATTGCACCATGTGGGCATACAAATGCACACATGTTACACTGAATGCAGTTCTCCGGCAACCATTTTGGTACAGTGATGGCAACGCCTCTCTTCTCAAAGGCAGCGGTTCCGGATGGAATTGTGCCATCATCGGTTTCCACAAAGTCAGAAACCGGAATGCTGTCTCCGGCCATCGCGGTAGAAGGAATCAGAATCTTCTGTACATATTCTTTCAAATCCTGGCGATCGGTGTCGATAACGGTTTCTTTCTCCACATCTGTCGCCGTCTTCCAGGACTCCGGAACTTCAACCTTGTGCACATGTTCGATTCCGGCATCTACAGCGCTGCAGTTCATGTTGACAATCTCCGCACCCTTTCGTCCGTATGTTTTCTGAATGGCTGCCTTCATGTATTCCGTAGCTTTATCAATCGGAATAATTCCTGCCAATTTGAAGAATGCAGCCTGAAGCACGGAGTTCGTTCTTCTCGCACCCAGTCCGATTTCAACCGCCAGTGCGGCTGCATCACAGGTATAGAAATGAATGTCATTATTTGCGATATACTGCTTTGCATCCGCAGGAAGATGCTCGTCCAGTTCTTCATCGTTCCAAGAACAGTTCAGCAGGAAAGTTCCACCCGGGTTGACATCCTGAACGATGCGGTATTTCTGCATATATGCAGAGTTGTGACATGCCACGAAGTCGGCATTGTTCACATAATAGGTGGAACGAATCGGTTCATCGCCAAAACGCAGGTGAGAAATCGTTACGCCACCGGACTTCTTGGAGTCGTATTGGAAATATGCCTGTACGTATTTATCGGTGTTGTCTCCGATAATTTTGACACTGTTCTTGTTTGCGCCGACGGTTCCATCTGCACCCAGTCCCCAGAACTTACAAGCAACAGTCGTCTTGGAGGCTACAACCGGATTGCTGGTACGCGGGAGTGACAGATTCGTTACGTCATCGTTGATAGAAATCGTGAATTCGATCTTGCCAATCGAACCGTTAATGTTGTCATAAGATGCAATGATATCTCCCGGCTGAGTATCTTTGGATCCAAGTCCGTATCTGCCGTGGGCAATATCGATATCGCTTCTGCCTTCTTCCTTGAGTGCACTGACAACGTCCAGGTAGAGCGGCTCGCCCTGAGAACCCGGTTCTTTCGTGCGATCCAAGACAGCAATTCTCTTCACCGTCGAAGGAATCGCAGCGGATAGGTACTTGGAAGAAAATGGACGGTAGAGACGTACTTTTACCAGACCGACCTTGCGACCCTGAGCATTCAGGTAGTCTACTACTTCTTCAATGGTTTCACAGACAGATCCCATTGCTATCAGGATTTCTTCGGCATCCGGTGCACCGTAGTAATTGAATGGCTGATAGTTTGTTCCGATTTCTGCGTTCACCTGATCCATTACGGATTTGATAGTTTCCAGGGCGTCATTATACGCCTTGTTGCGAGACTCGCTATGCTGGAAGAATGTCTCCGGCTGCTCAGCGGATCCAACCAGATGCGGGTGGTTCGGATTCTGTGCACGCTTCTTAAAGCGCTTAACCGCGTCCTTGTCCAGCATCTGATCCAGTGTGTCGTAATCCCACACTTCAATCTTCTGCTGTTCGTGGCTAGTGCGGAATCCATCGAAGAAGTGAAGCACCGGAACACTGGCTTTGATGGCGGCAAGATGTGCTACTGCAGCGAGATCCATAACCTCCTGTGGGCTATTGGATGCCATCATTGCGAAACCGGTCTGGCGCGTTGCCATTACGTCGGAATGATCGCCGAAGATGGACAGAGATTGTGTGGTCAATGCTCTGGCAGCGACGTGGAAGACGCCCGGCAGTCTTTCACCGGCAATCTTGTACATATTCGGAATCATCAGCAGCAGACCTTGAGAGGCTGTGTATGTGCTGGTCAGGGATCCGGTTACCAGAGAACCGTGAACGGCGCCGGCAGCGCCACCTTCCGATTGCATTTCAAGAACCTTGACTTCCTGTCCGAATAGATTTTTGCGTTCACTGTTCGCCCATGCGTCGATGTTCTCCGCCATAACGGACGATGGTGTAATTGGATAGATCGCAGCTACTTCTGAGAATGCATACGCAACGTGGGCAGCCGCGGTATTTCCATCCATGGTTTTAAGCTTTCTTTTGTTTTTACCCATGGTATAACCCCTTTCAACATAGTTTTCACATGTGCTTATGATAACATGATAATTGGGTTCTAGCAATAACTTTTGATAAATTTTTGTATTAGTTGCACAAAATTTCTAAAGTAGAATTGTATTTTTACATAAGTCTTTTTTCGCCTATTTCTCTCCGAAGTGTACAAAATTCGCTATTCGGCATATTTCGAGAATGAATTTCAAATTACTTGGTTTTTCATCGAAATAACGGCGAATACCTGCATCTGTCGGTTTGGTACTGTTCCATGTTGCCGTGATGCAGGAGCGAATCGATGATTCGATTACGGAAGAAGAAGTGTTGAATTTCTTGGCAACGACGGGATAAAGGTCTTTTGTGATCGAGAAAAACCGTTGATTAATTTCGGTGATCACCAGAAAGCACTCGCAAAGATAGAAGAAGCCTTTCCTGGAGGAAGAAATATTACATTCATACAGAATCTTCTTTGCTGCCAGAAGATTTGCGGCGGCTCTCCTTTCGAATGTTGGGTTCTCCTGCGAAGCGTCATTTATTTTTGCCAAATGAGAGAAATCAAGTGCTGCGATATCGTGCAGAGTAAAAGCAAATCTATTGCTGTCTGTCTCTCCGAAATAATCCTTTAAGTTTGCAATCAAGCGGTTGTTGGCGGCATCCGGAATCGCAGGAAACTGCGTTTCGGGAAGACCTCGGGACAGAATGTCCTCGATTGTCCTCTCTTCTCTCCCCCTTTGAATTCTGGATGGTCTTTTGTCTGTTTTCTCAACCTCACTGACTTTTATCATTGCTGCCTGTGTGATAACTGGTGTTGTTTTCTCATTCTCATCCGTCATCTCTTCTGTTGGCGGATTCTCTTCTAAGAATTCTTTCATCCGGATACCTCTCTCAATGAAGGATTAGACTGTGATCTGATCCTTCAATTTCTCATAAGTCGCATCACCAATCCCTTTCACATTTTTAATATCTTCAATACTGTCAAACCGACTGATGCTTCTGTAATCAATGATGTGCTGTGCGATAACTGCACCGATTCCCGGCAATGATGTCAACTCATCCAGCGAGGCCTGATTGATATTAACTTTTCCGTTGGAAGAGGAGGAAGATGTGGCTTCCGTGGTTTCACTCTCTGTGCTGCCAAGTTCGGGAATAATTATTTTACTGCCATCTTCCACATATGCAGCTTGATTGATGGCATCTATATCCGCATTTTCTTTTAGCCCTCCTGCTTTGTCGATCAAGTTCACCAATCGAGTGTCCTTGTTTACTTTGTAAACACCGGGATTGTTTACCGCGCCACTAATATCTACATAGTAGGATTTCGCGGTGCTTTGTTCCAATTCTTCGTTCGTATTCGATGTCGAGGACTCGCTTAAGTCAATTTCATTGGAAGCATTTTGCTGTATTCCCACAAACGCAGATACTAATATTATGCCTAAAATCAAGAGGAATTTGGATACATTTTTCGAATTGTTTTTCATATATTCTTTAATAGAATTAAATTTCATGATGCGTCCTCCCTTTTTTTCATACAGAATAAAATATTCCCGCCCCAATCGCAAAGAATCGATTCTTCGATTCTTTCATCCTTTTTTTCGTCGTTTGCAACACTTTATTTAACGAAAAGAAGGATTTTAAATCCATAAACGCGAAAAAAATAGTACGAAAGCATTAATATGTTTCGCACTATTTCTGGAATCAATTATAAAATATTAATTGTTAGAGGATTCATCCTTAACTTATGCACGATCCTTTAATCATCGTAATACTCGAATTCGTAATCTTCTATGCGGACAGTATCGCCTTCTTCCAGACCGATTTCCTTAAGCATATCGATACCACCCTTATCCACGATGTAGCGATACAGATAACGCATAGATCCGACATCATTAAAGTTCGTAGAGCGGAAAATCTTCTCTAATTGTCCACCGCTGAGGACATAAGTTCCCTCCTCATCCTGCGTAGCATAGATTTGTTTATAATTCTCATCATAATCATCCTTCTCAAAGTCGAAGAGTTCAATTTCGGTTTCCTCCGGTGCTTCGTAATTCTCGATGCACTGAAGGGCTTCGTTAAGCA
>CAVKJB010000007.1:55725-63523 GCA_963656785.1 Acutalibacteraceae bacterium
GTTGAGCAATGATTCGACGCCTTGTCCGGTTGCGGCAGAAATCGGAAATACCTTCCGGTCCTGAGATTCCATGTATGCCAAGAACTCCTGTAACTTCTCATCCGCGTCGACAAGGTCCATCTTGTTTGCAGCGATGATTTGGGGTTTCTTTAGCAGTGCCGGATCATACTGTCGTAATTCTTCATTGATTTTCTGATAGTCTTCGATAGGATTCCGCCCCTCGCTTCCGGAAACATCGATCACATGAATCAGCACTTTCGTTCTTTCGATATGTTTCAAAAATCGAATGCCGAGCCCGAAGCCCATATGAGCACCCTCAATAATTCCGGCGATATCGGCCATGACAAAACTCTTATCATGAATGTTGACAACGCCAAGGTTTGGGTCGATTGTCGTGAAATGATAATTCGCAATCTTAGGCTTTGCACTGGTTGCCACAGACAAAAGGGTTGATTTTCCAACATTTGGAAATCCAAGCAAACCGACATCGGCAATTAATTTAAGCTCCAAAATAACGGTCCGTTCCTTTGCCAATGCTCCTGCTTCCGCAAAGTTTGGGGCCTGGCGAACCGAATTTTTGAAATGGACGTTTCCCTTACCACCTTTGCCGCCTTTCGCCGCAACCAGCGTATCTCCCGGATTACACATATCTTTCATCAGAAGTCCGGTGTCCTTGTCAATAATCTGTGTTCCGACCGGAACCCTGATTACCAAGTCCTCGCCTTTCTTTCCGAAACGTTTGCGGCGCATGCCATCCTGTCCGGCCTCTGCTTTGTAGACCTTCTTATATTTGAAGTCCATCAAAGTGCGCAGATTATAATCCGCTTCAAAAATGACGCTTCCGCCATTTCCGCCATCTCCGCCATCCGGACCTCCCTCCGGCACGAATGGTTCTCGCCGGAAAGTTACCGCACCATTTCCGCCCTTCCCGGATACTATCTTGATTTCTGCTCGATCTACAAACATTTGTTTCACCTACTTCTAACCATAAAATATGGCCCCTATATCATAGGGGCCATACATAAAACTACGCTTCATTGCTGTAAACGCTGATCTTCTTTCTTTTTTTGTCAAATCTCTCGAATTTAACATTTCCGTCGATCTTCGCAAACAGAGTGTCATCTCCACCGATACCAACATTGTTTCCCGGATGGAATTTTGTTCCTCTCTGTCTAACCAGAATGCTTCCCGCACTTACATACTGACCAGCACCTATCTTCAGTCCCAGACGCTTCGCCTCAGAGTCACGACCGTTCTTGGAACTACCTACTCCTTTTTTACTTGACATTGTGACACCTCCTAATTAAAGTGAATTACTTTGCTTCGATTGCTTCCAGAATTTCTGCCTTGGTAGCTTTGCTGTTGACCTTGATGCCTTTCGCTTCTGCAATCGCAAGAAGCTCATCCTTCTTCATAGACATGTTCGGTTCAGTATGATCAACAGAAACTGCTTCTTCTGCAGCCTTTGCTCCGCCGGATACGATGTCGGTAATCTTCACCAGTGTGTATGGCTGTCTGTGGCCGTTCTTCTTTCTGTAATCCTTCTTTGCCTTGTACTTGTAGATGATAACTTTATCGTTCTTACCCTGCTCCAGTACTTCTGCCTGAACAGCGTAACCCTCTACGAAAGGTGTACCTACTGTCAGGGAGTCTCCACCTACAGCAAGCACTTCATCAAAGGTAACAGTGTCTCCTGCTTCAGCATTGATCTTCTCAATCTTGAATACGTCGTCCTTCTGAACTCTGTACTGCTTTCCGCCAGCTTTAATAATTGCATACATAATACTTGTCCTCCTCTATCCAGACTCGCCGGGAAAGGGTGCATTTGCTTAAAACCCTGCCCGAGCGGCTAACTATTAGATGATATCACGAATTACAATCATTGTCAACAAGAACACGCATATTTCACGAGGATCGATTTCGCGAAATACCCTTTGATATCGGGGCACTGATTTTCTCTACCCTTCGATAACAACACCGTCTTCATCCACGCGGATTGCATCCGATGAATCAGCTGAATCTGCGGAGTCTGGATTTGGACGGAAGGTTTCCATAACCTTCCGTCGGATTTCTTCCAACATATCAGGGTGTTCATTCAGGTAATCCTTCACATTTTCTCTACCCTGACCAATACGCTCCCCATTATAGCTGTACCAAGAGCCGGCCTTATCTACAATCTTTGCTTCTGTTGCAGTATCGAGTACATCGCCGGCTAAGGAAATACCGACACCGTACATGATATCAAACTCAGCTTTTTTGAATGGCGGTGCTACCTTGTTCTTCACCACTTTCACCCTTGTGCGGTTCCCCAACGTCTCGTCTCCACGTTTCAGCGATTCGATTTTCCTTACATCTAATCTCATGCTGGCATAGAATTTCAGCGCTCTTCCGCCGGTCGTCGTCTCCGGGCTGCCGAACATAACGCCGATCTTCTCGCGAAGCTGGTTGATGAAGATCACGCAAGTATGCGTCTTGTTCACCGTTCCGGCGATCTTCCGAAGTGCCTGGGACATCAGTCTGGCTTGTAAGCCAACGTGAGAATCCCCCATTTCTCCTTGAATTTCGGCCTTAGGTACCAGTGCTGCTACGGAGTCAATAACGATGATGTCGATTGCTCCGCTTCGAGCCAGCATCTCACAGATTTCGAGGGCCTGCTCGCCTGTATCCGGCTGAGATACCAGGAGTTCATCGACATCCACACCCAAATTCTTGGCATAAACCGGATCGAGGGCATGTTCTGCGTCGATAAATGCCGCTTTCCCGCCGACCTTCTGTGCCTCGGCAATCGCATGCAATGTTAATGTGGTTTTACCGGATGATTCCGGTCCATATATTTCAATAATACGTCCCTTCGGATATCCACCCACACCGGTAGCGAGATCCAGGCTGATGGATCCGGTGGAAATGACATCCACCATGCCGGAGAACCCTTCGTCGCCGAGTTTCATGATGGCGCCCTTGCCATATTGCTTCTGAATTTGTTCGAGTGCCTGCTCTAACGCCTTCTCTTTATTATCATTTGCATTTACCGCAGATTTGGTTGATTTTGCTGCCATACTTCCTCCTATGAGAACATTTGTTCTTTTTACAATACTACACTGCCGCATGTTATCTGTCAACGCCTTTTCAAGAGCCTTCTCGGGACAATTATAGAATTCCGAAGAGTCGGCCGTCAATTTCCGAGGGTTTATAAAGCGTTATTTTTGGTAACATCACCTGTGTTATCTGTCGAATTATATGCCGCCCGGACGAGTATTTCAGACTTAGTCCATCTTATCCAGTATTTCATTGACAATTTTGAGCATACGAAGCCGGAAAAAATTGCGGTTCCACTTTCGATCGCTCCTTTTCGTATTCAATTCGATACTTCCGACCGTATCGTCATACGCATATCCGATAAAAGCATTTCCTGCATCGCGACCTTCATCCGCTTCCGGTCCCGCATATCCGGTGATGGATACCGCGATATCGCTGCCGGCTTGCAGTCGGGCACCCTTTGCCATTTCTTCAGCCACCTCGGCACTGACTACGCTATATCGGTCAATGCTGCTCTGATGAACACCGAGCACGGACATCTTTGCTTCCTCGTCGTAAGTAATGTACCCGCGTGCAAATACATGGGATGCACCTGCCACATCGGTAATGGATCCGGCGAACAAACCGCCGGTACAGGATTCTGCAGATGAAAGCATCAATCCTTTATTCCGGAGTTTATGCACAACAACTTCGTTGAGTTCATGATCTCCATAGCTATAGATGTAAGACCCCACCAAAGCATTGATTTGATGTATAGTTTCCTGAACTGCATTCTCCGCTTCCTCCATGGTATCCCTTTGAGATGCTACTCGAATTGTGCATTCTCCTTCTTTCGCGTAAGTGGCGATGGTCGGATCTGTCTGTTTATCAATCAGTGGCATCAGGACCGTCTCCAAATCAGATTCTCCGATACCGATGGTACGAATGACCTGATAATAAAGCTGTTTATCCCGGAATTGACGAAGAAAATCTCTTCCGGAGGATTCAAAGAGCCACTTCAGTTCTCTCGGTGGTCCCGGATAACAGATGACGCATTTGTCATTCTTCTGAACCGCACATGCCGGTGCTGTGCCGGATTCGTTTCGGAAAATAATCGCATCCTTCGGCATATACGCCTGTCGAACATTATTGGGTGCCATCTTCCGTCCCCGTCGTTCAAAATATGACTTTACATCGTGAAGACATGTTTCATCCAGATAGAGAGGTGCTTCCATAACGTTAGCCACCACTTCCTTGGTCATATCGTCCTGCGTCGGACCCAGTCCACCCGTAAGGATAACCAGATCCGTATCGTGAAGCGCCTGACGCAGGATTTGTTCCAGACGTCCGGCATTGTCTCCAACCGTATAATGATACATGACGTTGAAGCCCAGGTGATTTAAGTTTTCCGATAAATAAGCAGCATCGGAATTTACGACCTGCCCGAAGAGCAGCTCGGTTCCCACTGCAATAATAGATGTATCCACGAACAACTCCTAACTACATGGAAAAAACATTTTTATTCTTCAATACGTATTCGGTACCGGAGTACACAGTCATAATCAAAGATGCCCAAAATACCAGCATGCCAACCTTAAAGAGCTGCGGTACCGGTCCTACAGCAATGATCAGAATAATGACGGCAATCATCTGCAGAACGGTTTTAATTTTACCGCTCATGCCGGCGGCAATGACAATACCTTCGGAGGCCGCAACCGTGCGCATGCCTGCAACCACGAATTCGCGTGCCAGGATAATAATCAGGGACCAAGCCGGAATCGTGTCGTTCTCTACAAAGAGGCAAAGTGCAGAATAGACAAGAATTTTGTCCGCCAGCGGATCCATAATCTTGCCGAAATTCGTAATCAGATTCCTCGCTCGCGCAATTTTACCGTCCAGCATATCGGTAAGTGATGCCAGAATGAATAGGATGAATGCCGTCCAATACCACTGCATCATATATGCCGCAATGAAAAAAGGCACGGCGATAATTCGAAGAACTGTTAATTTATTTGGTAAGTTCATTGTTAACCTCCTCTGCGTACAAATCGTATTCCAATCCTTCCGTTACTTTAACATACACAATATCTCCCGGCTGGTGTTCGCACAATGCAGTGAATTCAACAGCATTATCAATTTCCGGCGAGTCGTACCGCGTCCGCCCGAGATACTTTTGCGGTCCCTTTTTCTCCGCGTTGTTTTCGAACGGTGGCATGGGTTCAGTCGTTCCGGTCAATGGTTCATCACCGGCATCCATTAGTATCGTGTTATCACTCTCATCAATTGCCTCATCGACCATGATTTCCAGAACCTGGCCGATTTTGGCCTCATTCAGTTCCAGGCTGATGCCGGACTGCAGCTGCATCAGCTCACTGACCCGACGATTCTTGGTTTCTTCATCCACCTTGCCGTCCATGTTAGACGCCGGCGTGCCCTCTTCATCGGAGAAGGCAAAAGCACCCAATCGCTGAATGCGCATCTCCCGTACGAATTCCATCAATTGGTTAAAATCATCTTCCGTCTCGCCTGGAAAACCGATTAAAAGTGTGGTTCGAATATGAATATCCGGAATCTCGAGGCGAAGCTTCTCCATGGTCGCCCGAATCGATTCCCCGGTGGATTTCCGATGCATCCTTCGAAGAATGGAATCGGCTACGTGCTGAATCGGAATATCGATGTAATGGCAGATTTTCTCTTCCTCTTTCATCACCTCAATCAATTCGTCGGTAATGCCGTCGTCATACACGTACATCAGGCGAATCCAGCGAATACCTTCCACTTTGCACAGCTCTCGGAGAAGCTGTGGCAATTTCGACACTCCGTACAAATCCTTGCCATAATAAGACGTATCCTGAGCGATTACAATCAGTTCCCGGATACCGGCAGCGGCCATATCCTCCGCCTCTCGCACGCAATCCTCGATTCGCTTGCTGCGATACGGCCCACGAATCTTCGGAATCGCACAGAACGAACATGTATTGTTGCAGCCTTCCGCAATTTTAAGACTGGCCGTGTAGGTTCCTTCCGGAAATACGCGTTTTCGGTAAGGTAGGACATTCTCGGTTTTTCCTTTTACCTGATCGCCTTCTGTCTCATTCAGAAGAAGACTCGGCAGATCGTCGTAATCGTTTACGCCCGTAAAGAGATCCACTTCCGGTAGTTCCTCCGCAAGCTCCTCGTGGTAGCGCTCGGAGAGGCACCCGGTCACCACTAGCTTTTTTGATTCGCCTTTCATTGCGGCCATATTGAAAATATGTTCAATGGACTCGATTTTCGCCGCTTCGATGAAGCCGCATGTGTTCACAATCAGAATATCCGCCTCATCCGGTGAATCTGCCAGTCCGCAACCGCGCTTCAGAAGCTCAGCCGCCAGGTTTTGCGAATCGTATTCATTCTTGGCGCACCCGAGTGTATCGATGTAGATCTTCTTACTCATCTGATTCCTTTCCTGTTTCATTCGCCCTCTGGTCGATGGCGTTATAGTAATCGTTCTCTGTATACAGCACTTGCCGCGGCTTACTGCCGTCTGCCGGGCTGATGATGCCTCGGCGTTCGATTTCATCCACAATATTCGCAGCACGATTGTAGCCTATGCGAAATCGCCGTTGCAACATGGATACGGAGGCCTTTTGCTGTTTTAGGATAAAAGCAATGGCATCGTCGGTTAACTCATCCGAGTTAGCATTTGTGCCAGCGCCCTCCGGTGTTTCAATGGTCTGAATCACATCCTCGTCATAGCAAGCATCGCCCTGCGTCTTGACGAACGTGATCACCTTTGAAATCTCAGAATCGGAAATATAGGGTCCCTGAATTCGAATCGGTTTATTCTCACCGACCGGGGAGTAGAGCATGTCCCCCTTTCCGAGGAGCTTCTCCGCCCCGCCAACGTCCAGAATGGTCCGAGAGTCAAACTGCGAAGAAACGCTAAAGGCGATTCTGGATGGAATATTCGCCTTAATCAGTCCGGTTACAATATCCACAGACGGTCTCTGGGTTGCAACAATCAAGTGCATGCCCGCAGCTCGTGCAAGCTGAGCCAGACGGCAGATGGATTCTTCCACCTGAGACGGCGCTGCCATCATCAAATCTGCCAACTCGTCAATAATAATAACCACCTTCGGAAGCACTTTCTCCGGTTCCTGATTGGCACGAACCAACTCATTGTAGGAATCGAGATCCTTGACGCCCTCCTCCGCAAAAAGCTTGTATCGCTGCGTCATCTCGTTAACTGCCCAGTTCAGTGCAGATGCGGCCTTCTTCGGATCAGTGACGACCGGGATCAGCATATGAGGAATGCCGTTGTAATTTCCGAGTTCCACGACCTTGGGGTCGATCAGAATGAGTCGCACCTCGTCGGGAGAAGCCTTGTAGAGCAGGCTGGTTATAATCGTATTGATGCAGACGCTCTTTCCGGAACCGGTAGCACCCGCAATCAGCAGATGTGGCATTTCCTTGAGATTCGCGATGATATTTCGGCCGGAAATATCTTTTCCGACAACGAAACTAATCTTCGACTTTGCGTCCCGAAACTCTTTGGAATCAATGAGTTCCCGAATGGAAACCATCGCCGGCTTCTCGTTTTCCACCTCAATACCGACAGCCGCCTTACCCGGGATCGGCGCTTCGATACGGATGCTTTTGGCTCGCATGTTGAGTGCAATATCATCTGCCAGCTTCGTGATGCTGCTGACCTTCACACCAATCGCCGGCTGAATCTCGTACCTTGTAATCGAGGAACCCTGGGTCACATTGACCACTCGGGCATCCACATGGAAATTTTGAA
>CAVKJB010000007.1:63533-81487 GCA_963656785.1 Acutalibacteraceae bacterium
GTCCGTTCCAGAAGCGACGCACGCTCTTCCAGCTGTTGATCGCTCATCCGAATCTGCGTCCCCTTCGGTTTCTTTAGGAGTTCCACGGACGGATATCGATACGCACGCCCGGAAGTGCTTTCTCTTGCGGCTTCGACTTGACGCCGAACCTCTTCGTCATCCGCTGCGTTTGGTGTATTTCTCTTTTTTAACTCACTGCTGCTTATTGCGACCTCATCCGTATCCGAAACGGTCTGATTTCCTTGTTTAAAAATATCATTTTCTATGTGTCCATCCGTTTCCGACGCCCCATAGGTGGCTGCACCAAGCTCCAAGCCGCTGGTTGTCAAATCGATGTAGTCATTTCCTGTTCCCGCGAAAGAATTCGAGTCCGCATTTCCTCCAAATGATTCGCCGATAACGGAATCCGAGAACGGTCCGGCAGAAGGCGATCCTGCGGGATTCGGAATGGTGTCGGCCCCGAAGTACGTCGGCATCAAAGGATCAGTGCCACCATCCAGTCCATATCCAACGGAACGGGAAGCGGAAGTGCCATCCAGTCCGTAACTTGTCGCAACATTAGGTCTAATTTCTGCACGGGGTTCATCTTGGCCAAATCCCAGGCTCTGAAGGGATTGGATAAAATCATCACCACGGCTTTCAACCGGCGTCGTGATTTGAAATGGGGAAGATCCGGAATTCCGAGCCGAGGTGGATTGATTTTGAACCGAGCGATCCAACCCTCCTCCGTTCATCACGTTGGCGATGCTATTCTCTGGTTTGGTCGGACTTAGAATTGCGACCCCCGTCTCATTCGCATTCACAAAAGTCGGATCCGAGTCCAGAATATCCAATGTAGAATTCCGGGATACCACGCGTTCTTGCTTCTTTCTTTCTTCTTCAAGCATCTCACGGAGAATTGATTGTTCCTCGCGTTTCTCACGAAGTGCAGAAATATACTGGGAAATCGGGGTATCTGCTACAAGAAGGATGGAAATGACGATGAGACTGAGTGACAGGATAAGGAGTCCCGGTTTACCGATTAGACGAACGATCAGGCTGCCCAGCCACATGCCAACCACGCCACCGCTATTCAGCGTCAGTCCGGATTGATAGAATTCCCCCATCGCTGAAATCGAGAGATCAATATTGATCGGATCCAGGAAGCGATAAGAATTCAGAATGCAGAGCATCAGAAATATCAGAACGGAGAAAAAAGCGGTTCTTCCGCTGATATGCTGAACCTTCCTAAAGAACAGGCAGAGCGCAAAAACCACGAAATAATAAGGAAGAACATATGCCATCACGCCGAACATTCCGAAGACAAAGCTGTGAATAGCTTCCCCAAAGGTACCGGTGGTGTTGAGCTGTGTGGTTACAACAAGAAAAATGCCGATTGCCAGCAATGTAACGCCCCAAATTGTATCGAGAATACGACGATCTCGGTTCCGCTGATCCTGCAAATCACGGATTTGTTGCTGCTTATCTGAATTTTCAGCAGATGCCGACCTCCCGGAAGTTTTCTGTTTTCCGGTGCTTCGGTTGGTTTTCTTATCGGATCGAGCCACAGTGTATCCCTCCTATATGTCTTCCCCAGAAGGATATAGACAAATATGCAAAATTATCGTTTAATTATACTCCAATCTCACATCGATTGCAAAAATGCAGCGGGTGCTTACACCGGAAATCAAGCGATTCATGAGTATCGGTGCATGTGACCCGCATAAAAAAGTATCGGTTTCCCTCGTTCGTCTGCAATTCGTCTGCAAAAGGAAACAACATGAAGAAAGGCAGCTTCGCAACAGAAAATGCACTGCTTTCAAATAGTAAACCCGCATGCGCAATCGCTTATTTCGCAATAAAAAAGTGATTCAAGAAAATGCCTTGAATCACTTTCAATCAAATCGCAAATTAGTTCTCGTTCACAACATCTTTACCGTCATAGTAACCACATGTTGGACAAACTCTGTGCGGAAGCTTAGGCTCATGACACTGAGGACAAGTTGAAAGTCCAGGAGCGCCCATCTTCATATTCGCAGACTTTCTGCTTCCAGTCTTTGCCTTTGATGTTTTCCTCTTAGGTACTGCCACTGTCGACACCTCCTTATTGTTCTGTATATAATGAATTTATTTACGCGTTACAACAATTTATTATAACTACAAGATATAGTGTTGTCAACCATTAAATTTCGGATGAGCAATTAGTTGCCGGCAATAATCAGAGTTTAATCGAATATCGTTGCCGCACACAAGATTATACATGTCAGAAGCGTGAATGTCCATATCCAGCTGTTTGGATTTTTCCTGCCATCGGTTAATGTTTTCGACAAAAGGAATGGTATGGCGTTTCCGTTTTTTTGACTCCCGAATCAGTTCTCTGCCTTTTTCCGTAAAACCGAGTATCCGAAGGTATTCCGGTGAGTGCATCGGATCTTCACGATGGATTCCGAGAAGAATTTGATACAGCCATCTGGAAATTCGCGTATAGGTATATCTCTTGGATTTAGTTGCCAGGATTAACTCTTCTATAGAAGTAGCAGACCGCGCTGCCTCCCGAATTCTATTCCCCAGTCCCTCTCCTCCGCCGGGTGATCGGTCCAGTTCCTCCGGTGTAGAAGAAAGGATGCGGTAGCGAATTAAATCGAACCACTTTGCATTCATCCGGTCGTACAGATCTGCAGTGGTTTCCTCCGGAAGTAAGCGGGAATTTCCTGAGGCGAGTTGAAGTTGGGGTTTTAACGCGTGTTTCATCGGACTCCAGGGTACAGCACTGGGCCGGAGTTGATCCTTTCGAAGTGCTTCACGAACTGATGTGCTGCTGTACAGCTTTTCACTGAAAAAAGCCGAATCATGATAATCGGCCCCCACCCTTTGAATCGGAAGCGGATGCAGCGTTCGGATGTTTCGAAGGTATTCCAACGCAAGAATGTCGTTGGGAGATGTAAAATCCGCCATGTTAACCGATAACATTTCTTCGATTACTTGCTGCCGAGCGGCCGGATAACTCCATCCGCCTGCAATGCGAGCGCGGGTGCTCGCTTCTATTTCTTTATTTCTGGCGTTGATACTGTTTGCCAGCGCAAGAAGCGTATCTCCATCGCCGGATTCGCTTCCGAAAGCCAGATGGGTTACGACGCCCAGAGCTTCTAAGAGTTGAACACCGGCTCTGGCATAGATGGATGCATTTCCCAGGCAAAAGACTGTCGGTATTTCTATGACAAGGTCAACTCCGCATTCCAATGCCATGCTCGTTCTCTCCCACTTGTCATAGATTGCAGGTGCGCCGCGTTGAACGAAATTCCCACTCATAACACAGGCCACAGCATCCGCGGAAACGGCTTCCTTCGCCGTTTCCATCAGATAACAGTGGCCATAATGGATCGGATTAAATTCGGCGACAATTCCAATGACGTTATTCATCGTCTTCCGGATACCCCGAGGAATAACGATTTGTGTTGGATGCATCCGCCTCCTGACTCTGAATGCGTTCTGCCATATCCCGCATTTCCTGACGATTTCCGTTCACTTTGATATTGATACCATTCAACATTTCGGTAAAATGATCATTCATCGGCTGGAGATAGTCTGTCGCCAGATTTGCAATTTCATTCTGCATGTCATAGAGCATCTTGTCGATATACTCATAGGAGCGGACCTTCATGTATCGTCCATGGCTTTCGGCCTCCGACAGAATCGCTGCCGCACGTTTCTCCGCTTCTCTCTTTACAACATCGGATTCAACCAGATATTCTGCCTGTCTCTTTGCCGCTGCAATGACTTTGTCATATTCTTCCTTGGCTTCGCCGATGATGCGGTCCTGCTCATCCTTCACCCATTGAGCCTGCTGGATGTCTTTCGGCATGCTTAGACGAATGTCTTGGATAATCTGTGCAATTTCATCGCCATCCACAATGGCTTTATCCGAAAACGGAACTTTGGACGCATTTTCCAGAATATCTTCTAATTCATCTAGTAATTGCATAACTTTGATGGATGCATCACTCATAGTGTTTCCCCTCCTATATATAACACAAGTTATTAATCTCAATCGCCTTCGGCTCTCCGTGTCCTCGGAAAATGGTCCTCAACGTTTCAGCACGAGCTTCTTCTGTACAATTTCGTTGGCGTACTCCGGAAGCAGGCCGGTAACATCACCGCCTAACGAGGCAACTTCTTTGATAAGCGATGAACTGATAAAGGAATATCTTGGATCCGTCATCAGGAAAATCGTCTCGGTATTTCCTGTGTACAAACGTGCATTCATCTGTGCCATCTGTATTTCGTATTCGAAATCCGTCGTGGCGCGAAGTCCTCGGATCACTGCACCAAAGTTTTTTTGGTTCACATAATCCGCCAGCAATCCCTCAAAGAATTCCACCTGGACATTGCCCAGCGGTGCAGTAACTTGCTCCACAATGTGTTTTCGCTCTTCCAGCGTGAGTAACGACGTCTTGGATTGGTTGACCAGAATACCGACGGTAATGACATCAAACATGTGCGAAGCGCGTTGAATAATGTCGAGATGGCCGCAGGTAATCGGATCAAAAGAGCCTGCATATAACGCTGTTCGAATCATTTCAGCACCTGCCTTTTCTAGTAATTCTAACAAAATCAGCCTTTGTATGCAACCGTTTTACCCGGTTTTAACATTCGGCATCAGGAATCCAGGATGGCCTTTTGGTAGATATCCACCCCAATCGTGCCATATTTC
Organism: Acutalibacteraceae bacterium; assembly: GCA_963656785.1. Lineage (GTDB taxonomy): Bacteria > Bacillota > Clostridia > Peptostreptococcales > Anaerovoracaceae > Mogibacterium_A. Next base: position 68,224 of record CAVKJB010000007.1, read on the forward strand.
TTTGCCTTGATTCGTTTCAAACCGGCAATTGTCTCCGGCAGTGACAGTTCGTAAAGATGTTCTGCAACGATGACCCCGCCTTCTGCAAGGAGGTCGTACTCCATAATTTTCTCCAGTGCTTCTTCATAGAATCCATCATGGTACGGAGGATCCAACAGAATCAGATCCATCGGTTCTTCCAATGAGGCCAGGCATTTTCGAAAATCCTTATTGGAAACGCTGGATACGGCTTCCGCCTTGCAGTTGGTGATGTTTTCCCGAATGATCGCAATATGCCTTCTCGACAAATCGTTAAACCAGCAATGGGAAGCGCCTCGGGACAGGGCTTCTAATCCGAGCACGCCGGATCCGGCAAAAAGATCCAAAACGTTGGCATTCTGAATGTGTGCCATTGTCATGCTGAAAATTGCTTCACGAACCTTCTCGGTAGTCGGCCGAATATCCTCCGGCAAAATGATTCGGCGGAATTTGTATTCCCCGGCATTAATTCTCATAGGTAAGTCTCCTCCCTGCAGTATTCTTAAAATAATCTCTATATCGTATTTTCGTAATCCTCCTGGAGAAAACGTTTCATTTGGCGTTCTATCTCCGGTGAAATCGAAAAGGGATCTTCTTCGGATATGTCTTCTTTTACATAATTCAGAATATTCTCATATCGATACAGCTCGGAGAAGATATTCGCAGCTCCATGCTGTACTGTACCATGGATGTCACCCGCGCCGCGGAGGCGATAATCCTCCTCGCTGATAACAAATCCGTCCGAAGTGTCTTGAAGAATGCGAAGTCGCTCCGCGGCGCTCTCCGCATCGCTATAGTTCACGAGCCAGCAATAGGACTGCCGGTCGCTCCGACCTACACGCCCGCGTAACTGATGAAGCTGCGCGAGTCCGAAGCGGTCCGCGTTCTCGATGACCATCACCGTCGCTTCCGGCACATCTATGCCAACCTCGATGACTACTGTGGAAACGAGAATCTGAACTTCCCCATTGGCGAACTGCGTCATAATCCTTTCTTTCTCGGAAGGATCCATTCGGCCATGAATCAGCGATATGTCGTAAGAACGGAATGCTTTACGCACATCTTGGAAAATCGTCTCTGCAGAGGCCATTTCCGTCGCTCCCTCTTCAATGGCCGGCGCCACAATGTACGCGCGATTGCCGCTTTCCACTTCGCGACGAATATCCGCGTAGGCTTTGGCTCGAAGGGATTTCGGAACCGTGCGGGTGATGATCTTGCGGCGGGAAGCCGGTGACATGCGAATCAGGGAGAAATCCATATCGCCGTACACGGTCGCCGCGAGCGTCCGAGGAATTGGTGTGGCAGACATGACAAGGACATTCGGAATGCGGGATTTTTCCGCCAGCGTCCGACGCTGTAGTACGCCGAATCGATGCTGTTCATCTGTGACAACCAGTTCGAGGTTATGAAAACGAACGGAATTCTGAATCACCGCATGCGTACCGATGATGACAGATGCGGATCCGTCTTCGATCCGAGAGAGCACTTGCCGTTTCTCCGGTATGCGCAGTGCACTGATCAGCATGGTACAGGAGATACCGAGTTTCTCAAAATCGGACGAAATTTTCTGATAATGTTGGCGCGCCAGTATTTCAGTCGGAACCATCAGAACGCATTGCCCGCCTTGTGAGGCAACCTGGTACATGGCACATTCTGAAACGACGGTCTTGCCGCATCCCACATCGCCTTGAACGAGACGGTTCATCGGTTTTGGGTCTGCCAGATCGCTTCGGATTTCACGGATGGCCTGCTTCTGCCCCTCCGTCAGCTCGAACGGAAGGATTTGAAGAAACGGAGACAAATCTACCGTCGGAACCGAAGAATTCCCGGCATGTTCCGCCAGACGACGCCGCATCTCTCGGATAATCAGCTGATGCAGGAACAATTTCACGTAGATGTTCCGGGATCTGGCTACCCGGTAATCCTTTTCCGAAGTGGGAAAATGCAGATTGTGGTAAGAAAACGATGCGGTGCATATTTTTCTTTTGACCAGAACAGACTCCGGAAGCCATTCCTGCCCGAAGTCCGTGCATTCCAGTGCATTTCGCACCCAGCGGCTGATGTCCCGGGATGTTATGCCCGCAGTAAGCCGGTAGACAGGTAGAATTCCCCGGAGATCTTGCGCATCCCCTTCCGGATGAATTTCCGGCGTATTAAAGGTCTTCATCCCTCGGTTATAACGGCACTTACCGAAAATGGCATAACGCTGACCCTGTTTCAGGCTTCGCGCCAGGAAAGGCATGTTGAAGAAAAGTGCACGGAACTCTCCCCTGGCATCCGCGAAGGTGCAGGTTAAAAGCGTCCGGTTTTGTCCGTATGAACGAATTATCTTTCGAAGGAGTGTCCCTGTGACAAGGTGATCCTGTCCGTCAACGAGATGACTGGACTCTATTACCGTTCGTCGATCCTGATAGCGAACCGGAAGATGATCCAAGAGGTCCTCCACTGTACGAATACCGAGTTTTCTCAGTTTCTCAGATTTTCGCGGTCCAATGCCATTTATTTTTGATACGTCATCCGTCAATTTCAACATGTTCGTTATTCTCTCTTCGTATGGAGCGGTTGTTCTCAATCGGTTGCTTTGCGTCAACCGGCAGGAAGCCCCAAATGCAAAGTTCGATAGACGTCGGAGGATTCATGCAAAGAGCTCGGAAATCATCCTCAATCAGATCGAAAAGCTGATTCGAGATCCCCGTCATTCGACCGTGAATTTTCGCAATGGCATAGATTCGTATATGAATCTGTTCGTTGATCTCATGAATTTCAATCGCATTATTGTATTCATTGAAACCGGTCAGAAATCCTTTGTGAATCATCTTTCCTTTTCGCGTACAAGGAATCAGCGCATCGTCGAAGGAAAGCAGATTGTGAATAATCATCTTCGAAAGCGCACTGCCATCCACCGAGATGATGCCGTATTCGTTCTGTGTAATCAGGGGCATGGTTATACCTCCGTCTTCCTTTTGATTGTTCTTATAAAAAAAAGTCTTAAACGGAAATCCGTTTAAGACTTTTACACTGCGTGTATGGACTAGATGGCACGGTTAACCTTGCCAGATCTCAGACAACTTGTGCAAACATTCGCCTTTCTGACCGCACCGTTCTCGTTGACTCTTACACTCTGAATATTTGCATTCCATTTTCTTCTGGAGTGTCTATTCGAGTGAGAAACAGCGTTTCCGGAAGTCTGTCCTTTACCGCAAACTTCACATTTCCTGGACATTTGCCGCACCTCCTTATCAATCAAAAATTTGCATCGTTTCTTGACGCAAGAAAGATTGTAACACAATATATAGATTCATTGCAAGTGCCTTTTCAAATAATTTCACTTTTAATACACACACTTGCAAGGTATAATTAATGGGTTAATGATTTAATAAGATGTTGATTTACGTAAGATCGTGATTTAATTAGAAAGTCGGTACTTATCATGACAAAAAAAAGAAGACGTTTTCTTCTCGCGGGAGTTGCTCTGATTGTTCTCTCCCTTTTCTCATACAGCCTCTATATTAATTCGAAGATTTTCTCCATTGCGGACAAGCAGGAGCTCTCTGCCCTGACGAAAGATCTCACGCTTTCCGCCGAGAATATTCAATCTACCGATAATGTTCGAAAGCTCCTGACAGACTGGTGCGATGACAACAATATTTCTTACAAGCAGGACAGCAACAAGAATATCATTATCGCGAAGAAGGCAGAAAATGCGAAAAAAGATATTGAGGTTACTGTTCTCGCCGTGGAATACAACAGTAAAACTCTGACGGATGACATTACTGCACTGGCAACGGCTGAATACGTCGCGAAACACGGATTGAACGGCGGTGACGTTAACGTGATCTTCCTGTACAACGATGGCAACTATCATACCGGAGCCCGAAACATTAGCAAGAAATATGTGCCGAACCATTCTCGGATTGTTCTGCTGAACGGCGGTAAATCTACGTATGTTTCGAACACATCTTACGCCAATGCGATGCAGACGGTCTCCATTCCGTACACAAGCGTCTCGAACAGCTGTGATTCCGCCATTGAAATTCGAATCGGTGGATTGGGAACCGGGATTCCGTCGGATTCCATTTCCAATCAAACCAACCCGATTACTCAGCTTGGGACGGTTCTGACATGGCTCAAGACGAAATCTACCACCTTCCAGCTAGCAGATGTCAAAGTGGAAAGCAATGGCGACATGTATCCGACCGCCATCACTGCAAAAATACTGATCAATTCTTATTCCCTCGAATCCGTATCGAGCTACCTCGACAAACGGATTGAAAGCTTTGAGGAAGACAATAAGGACGATTATCCGGATTCCTACTACGAATATAATGAAATTACCGACAACATCCCGACGAAGGCTTACTCCAAGAAGGCTACGAATCGCCTGATTACCTTCCTTTACACCTTTAAAAACGGGACTTATCGATTCGACAAGGAAACGCTGCCGGAAGGAAGCGAATACAAAGAGAAGGACCTTTACGGCGTGAACTGCTTAGAGAACCTGTGGACAGATGATGGTTCATTCCAACTTCGTATGAGTACTTCTGCTCTAGACAACGACTACCTTAAAAGAATCACGAAGGAGAACCAAGAAGCGGCCACGCTCTCCAAGGTGCAGATCCAGACAGATGTCACCTACTCTTCCTATGCAAATAAAGAAAGTACGCTTCAGACTTTGATTCAGAAGGCCTATGCCAAGGTGAACGACAATTCAACCGTCGATTCCTCCATCAAGGAAAAAAGTGATTCCGGCTTCACCGCCATGACTTTCCTTGCGGCCAAAAATAAAAACACAGATGCCGTACACATCCGACTCTCCGAAGAAACGGACGTAAAGGCCGTCAATGCGATTCTGAATTACCCGGTGATGGATCGAAATGTCTTCGGATTCTAGCTGCAATTCAAAGAACAATATCTATCCGGCCGTGCTGACCTACAGGTATAGATCAGTGCGGCTTTATTGTAAAACAATTTCAAGAACTCATTGAACTATGATATAATTGTATATCTTTATGGGAGGTTGCAAGAACATGCAAAATGACAAAGATCAACGAACGGACAAAGAGTTAGAGGTGGAAGAATATCTCTCTCAGTTCGATTCGGAGGAAATCCTGCAAGATGATGACAACGACATCACTTCTTTTCTCATGGAAGATCCGGATACCGCTGATAATACGAGCGATACCACACGCACAGTAACTTCATCTCCGGATAAGAATCTGGATTCTCTTTCTTCATCGGAGAATACAGAAATACCTCTTTTCTTTGAGGATGTGACCACAACTGAAATAGAATCCAATACGGAATATACAAGTGTCTCTTCGAATGATGGCAAACCGTCAACCGCGATTTCCAATCCTGCTTCTCAGAGCAATCCAAGCGGCATTGAAAACGATATCGACGGGAACAGTCCTTCAGAGGCAATCGATCTGATTGCTTTCGAAGATGGCAACACGGATAATCAAGCAATGGATCTCGAGGACCTGTACGCAGGATATACCGGAATGGGTACCCTCGACAGCAAGGAGGCGAAGGAAGGTGCGGCCTTTGCCGATGCGATGATGAATGCTTCTATAGATGCATCGGCAGCAGATGCCGAAAGCACACCGAATTTGGACGAGAAGCCGGAAGTCTTGGCAGAAAAGAAGTCTTTTTTTGACCGATTCCGGAAGAAGAAGACAGAAAAGCCATCTTTCGCCGATGCGATTGTCACCGGGAATTCTGAGGAGGCACTATCCCCTGCCGAACACGCGGTAGAATCGGATGGAACAAGAAGTATCATATCCGAATCAGACGGTGGACCTCTTTCCGGGAATGCACATGTGGCAACGTACGGGCTGGATGGACATGCGGATGCAACAGACAGCTCCACCATCCTTTCGGAGGACTCGGTGGAATCGACAGATAAGCCGTCAGCAAAGAAATTGACGAAAGCTACGGCAAAAGAAGGCAAGAAGGATAAGAAGAAGAATAAGGAAGCGAACAAGGCTTTGAACAAGAATCGCAGGAGACGCGTTCGGGACGGCCTCTCTTTCTTCGTGCCAAACCCGGATTATGATCCTTCCAAGGGAGACATTATCGTGAAGAATGGTAAGCAACACAAGAATAAACCTAAGAAATTCAGTTTCTTCCACTTCTTCCGGGACTGCGTATTGGCAGGATGCCTGTGTGTTCTGATTTTCGTCACCTATGCTTTCGTCGTAATAACCCGGGCACCGAAAATTGATCCGACGAACATCTACGATAACGTGCAGCAAAGCTCCGTTATCTATAATGACGAAGGTAAGGCGGTTGATGCGGCCTATTACACGCAGGATCGGAAAATCATCAAATATGAAGATATGCCGGAGAACCTGGTTAACGCATTTGTGGCTCTGGAGGACAAAACTTTCTGGAAGCATCACGGCTTTAACTGGACGCGTATGATTGGTGCAGTGCTGCAGTCATTCACGGGATCCGGCAAAATCAGCGGAACCAGTACCATCACGCAGCAGCTCGCACGTAACGTCTACCTCCCGGAGACCATGAGCGACCGAAACATTAAGCGAAAGATCATCGAGATGTACTACGCTGCAATTATTGAGCGTAAGCTTTCCAAAAAAGAGATCATTGAGGCCTATCTCAATTCCATCTACCTGGGATTCGGTACATACGGCGTGGAGACAGCTTCGGAAGCTTATTTTGGCAAGAGTGCAAAGAAACTGTCCCTGGAACAGTGTGCTGCCCTTGCCGCGTTGCCGCAGGCACCGGATACTTACGCACTGGTACAGAGGCTCGAATCGGGTGAGTCGCCGGATGAGGATGACACTGTGCTAAAAACCTCCTCCGGTAAATACGTAGCCAACGATGCATCCAAAGATCGTCGGGAGACGTGCCTAGCGTTGATGAAACAACAGGGATATATTACCGAGGATGAGTACAATAAAGCGGTCAAAAAGAAGCTAACAGATTTCTTGGATCCGGAGCTCACCAATAAATCGTCCGTCTATGCTTATTTTCGCGAATATCTCCTTGATCAGGTTATCCAGGACTTGATGGATAAATATGATTATTCTGAAAGCAAAGCAACGGATCTGGTATACACCGGAGGTCTTAAAATCTACTCCACCGTCGACTCGAAGGCGCAGAAGACGATTGTGAAGGAATTCAAGGACGATTCGAACTTCCCTTCCGTCTACACGTATAACACGGACAGCAACGGAAACATCGTCGATTCCTACGGGAATATCATGTTGTATAAATACAGCAATTTCTTCAACAAAAAGAAAGAGTTCGTCATTTCAAAGAAAGGATGCACTATCAACGAGGATGGTTCTCTCACGATCAAGTCGGGATACCGCCTGAACATCTACACGACCTCGTCGGGATACAGCCTGGAATTCAAGCCAACTTACGTGAAGGAAGACGGCAAACTGTACATGTACAGCGGCGGATATATCAACATCCCATCCACTTATGAGACAATGGATGATGATGGAAACCTGACGATTTCAGCGCAGTTCTTCGAGGATTATCCGGGTTGGATTAAGCTGGGCAAGAATACAGCGACCATTACATCCGATGCGTATACATTGCCGGAGAAGGCGATTCAGCCACAGGCTGCCATGGTTATTGTCGAGGTCGGAACTGGAAAAGTTAAGGCCATGGTTGGCGGACGCAAGCAGTCTGGCGAACACCTCTATAACAGAGCGCTGAATCCGAGACAATCCGGTTCCTCCATCAAGCCGATTTCGGTATACGCCGGAGCGCTTCAGAAGAGCTACGACCTTGCGGCGGAAGGAAAGAAATTCACCTACACTGATACCGGGCACGATAAGCAAGGAACAAAGTATTACGGAGATTACCTCACCGCTTCATCAGTTATTATTGATGAAAAGATGACCTTCAATGGCAAGACATGGCCGTGGAACTCCACCAATAGCTTTAGCGGTGCGGTCACGATGAGAAAGGCGTTGCAGCAATCCATCAACGTATGCGCAGTCAAGCTGGAACTTCAGGTCGGTGCCGAATATGTTGCGGATTTAGTTGAAAAATTCGGTATTACCACTCTGGTCCGTGACGGTGACACGAATGATTTGAATCCTGCAGCACTGGCATTAGGAGGACTCACGAAAGGGGTTATTCCGCTGGAGATGGCACAAGCTTATGCAGCATTCCCGAATGGAGGTGTCAGACAGTCCTCCATTGCTTACACTAAGGTTACGGATAGAAACGGCAATGTGATTCTGGAAAGCAAGTCTGAATCCACTAAGGTTCTGGATGAAGGTGTTGCATTCATTATGACAGACATGCTTAAATCCGTTGTCAGCCAGGGAATTGGTTATCCTGCCGCTATCAGTGGCGTTCAGTCCGGTGGTAAGACCGGAACTACTTCCAGCGAATACGATATCTGGTTTGATGGATTCACCCCATCCTATGCAGCCGCTCTCTGGATCGGTAACGACGTGAACATGCAGCTGACATCCATGTCCGGTCCGGCTGCCGCACTCTGGGGAAAAATTATGAACCAGATTCCGAAGGCAAAGAAGGGATCTTACAAGTCTCAGCCGAGTGACGTTACCTACGTCAGCGGTGAGTATTACACCAAGGGTACAGAGACGGGACGATCCACCTACTATGCGGAAAAAGCAGCGGAAAAGAAACGGAAAGCCGAAGAAGCAAAGAAAAAAGCTGCAGAAGAAGCTAAGCAGAAAGCTGCAGAAGAAGCAAAAAAGAATCAGGGTACCGATAACAATACCGGCAATGATGATGACGACGATTAATTCATTATCCGACGAATCCCATTCGACGGAATCGAATGTACCACTCGGCAGATGCTGGAATAAAAAAAGGGAGTGCAACCGATGCGTTGCACTTCCCTTTTTTCTATAAAACTTCTGTAAAAGAGAATCCCTTCCTGATGGTTACAGACGGTAGTTACAGACGATTGGTGCGTCTCCAGATCTTCATCTTCTCGGCCTCTCGAATCAGCTCGTCGCGGAAATCGGGATGTGCAATGCTGATCAGGAGTTCTGCCCGCTCCCATGTCGAACGGCCTGCCAGATTAACAATACCGTATTCGGTTGCAATCATGTATGCCTGACTTCTTGGATCAGTGATGATATCTCCATTAAAAGTCGCCCGAACGTTCGAGTGTCGAATTCCCTTCTTGTCCACACGAGAGGACGGCATGCAGATGTAGCTGCTGGAAGTCGGGTTATCGTACGCTCCGGTCAAGAAATCCAGCTGACCACCGGTGCCGCTGATGTGACGGGTTCCCGCGGATTCCGAACTGATCTGTCCGTAGAGATCCACAGCGACACAGCTGTTGATGGAAGTGAACTTGTCGATGCTGCGAACCACATCCACGCTGTTCACGTAATTCATCGGATACATGAGGACATCCGGGTTCTCCGCACTCCAGTCCACAAGGTCTTTCGTTCCGTACACCAGGCCACCGATACTCTTGCCTTTCATGTCTCCCGGCTTGTTGAGGTTGGTGATCTTGCCGGCTTTGTACATATCCAGGTTTGCGTTGACAATCAGTTCAGAGTGGATTCCGAGATTCTTGAGGTCAGAATCTGCAATCTTCTTGCCGATCAGATCCGGCATACCGCCGACACCAAGTTGAATGCAAGCACCATCCTCCATGCGGCTGACAATTAGATCTGCAATGATCTCATCAATTTCACTGCCGTTCGCGGAAGGTAACTCATTCAGTTCGCGATGGGAACCCTCAACGATATAATCCACTTCCGAAATATGTACCTGATTTTCCACACCGTAGAGTCTCGGCAGTCTCTCATTAATTTCCAAAATAACGACGTCTGCTTTATCCATGACTGCTCTGGCGGTGGCATTATTGACTGAAAAATTGAAATATCCATTATCATCCATCGGCGGAACAGCCATCATGGCCACATTCACATTGAGAAAGCGACGGTAATATCCCGGAAGATTTCGGAACAGCATTGGAATAAAGTAACATTGACCTTTATCGCACAGCTGTCTTTCTAATTTCGACATGTGCCACGAATGGTAGACGAAATGTTCCTGTTTCGGGTCACATTCGACAATCTCAAGGGGATTGTACATCAGAAGACTCCGAACCTTTACATCCTGAAGCTCATCCTTGCGTCCGGCCAGGGCTCGGTCCAGAATCTCCGGAAAAGAAAGATGGCATCCGTAATCCACCCAATCTCCACTTTTAACAACCTTGACCGCTTCCTCCGCAGTCACCAGCTTCTCGTTATATTCTTTCCAAAATTCGTTCAATTTTACCTCCTTCATTGTCCCTTGAAGCATTATTTATTTCCTTACCCATATTCCTACACTCTTTTATGTTATCACAGTATGAATTCTTGAACAATATCACAAAACCGGTTCCTGTTATTTAAAAAACTTTGGTTTTATGTTAGGATGTCATCAATTGCAGAAAAGGACAAGAGAATAATAACAAGCACGAAATAAAGGAAAAACAGAACAATGAATCCTATCAGATTGATGAAAAAAAATACTCTTGGAAAAACCGGCATTGAAGTCTCTCCTGTCGGTATGGGCACCCTGACTATGGGTTTCTCTCAGAAAAATCTTTCCCTGGAGGATGGTGCCGCTGTTATCTATCATGCTGTCACATCCGGCATCAATTTTCTGGACACAGCGCAATACTATGATACCTACCGTTACCTCCGCCCTGCTCTGGATAAAATCAAGCTCGAAGGGAGAGCAATTCCGGTGATATGCAGCAAGACACTTGAATCCGGATACAACGGAGCAGTCCAAGCCGTTGAAGAATGCCTTCAGGAACTGGATATACCTTTCGTCGATATATTCCTGCTCCACGAGGTTCGTGGAAAGGAGGATTTTTATCTCCGAAAAAAGGCATGGAATGCACTGATAGACTTAAAGAAACAGGGAAAGATTCATGCCATCGGGATTTCCACTCACCATGTTGACGCATGCTTAGAAATGTCTCGGATTTCGGAATGTGACGTGGTTTTCCCGCTTATCAACAAAGCGGGACTCGGCATCCGGAACGGATCGGAACCGGGTACGCGAAGAGAAATGGAGGATTCCATTCATGCCTGCGTCAATGCCGACATTGGCGTCTTCACCATGAAAGCCTTCGGCGGCGGAAATCTGATTCATGATTACAAGGAATGCTTAGATTACGCGTCCACTATTCCGGGTAACGCTTCCGTGATGATAGGAATGGCTGATACGGACCAGGTGGATGCAGCGATTCGCTACTTTGCGCAGGCACTTCCTGAGAATTACATGCCGGACACTTCTGGAAAGCACCTGATGATTGACCAATCGGACTGCGAGGGCTGCGGCACTTGCAAAGACCGTTGCGTCAGCCAAGCGATATACTGGAATCAAAACGGACTCGCTGAAATCGATCTCTCTAAATGCGTTCATTGCGGATACTGTGCACCCGTATGCCCGGTGCGGGCGATTATTTTTCTCTAAATGATTGCATGATTGATGATGGCATGATTGCCACACGTCTGTAATGATGACAATCATGTGATCTGGTTGCAACGGCCACATGGCGATGGCAACAAAAAAACCTTATGGCGCATGAAACAAGCCAGGCGATTATCTTCGAATAAATCACCTGGCTTCTAGAAATAATCTTTCATATTAACTTGTACCCTATCTTTCTGAATTAGTTGTAGATTCTATCCATTTGCAACTTCAATCTGTCTCAATTATATATACTTTTGGTTTATTTTCGTTCTTTATGTTCTTTTCGTATATCCGACTTAATCAGCCCCGATTTACAGATTCTGTCACTGGATATTCATTACCTCACTGCCCATTGGTCTATCCTCCTTCTTCTGCTCTTCGCGATTTTGGCTTCGTTTCAGACTAGCCTCTGTCTGTTAACAAATTTCCTTTGGACTGCCCTCCATCTTCTGCAATTACTGCGATTGACTATGTTTCAGATTAGTCGATCTGTTAAATGTTTTCTTTGGACTATCCCCCTTGTTCTGCATTTGCTATTTGCTATTTCGGACTAGCTTCCGCTCTGCTTCTATGGTGGTCTATCCTCTCTTTCATTTAAATTTGCTATCTCAGGCTAGCTACCTGCTAAGATGTTTTGTCGGTCCGTCCTCCTTCTTTCTGCATTGCTGCGATTTGCTGTTTTACAGATCAGCTCATCTGATAACGATACCCATCGGTCCTTCCTCCATTTCTGAAGAGTTGAGATATAACTTTATATATCTACCTCGGCTCGCCTGAGCCGCCGCGGGTCTCCCTTCTTCGGATTCCCTTCTCTTCTGACCTCTCTTATCTTGTCTACATAATAGACCGGAATGGATTTAAAAAACAGTCTTAAATTAGGATTTTTACTGTGATATAATAATATTGTTGTGAGGCATTCTGACTGAAATGCCTCACTTTTCATTACCAACCATTTATTTTTTCCTTAATTCCAGATATTTCTTGCGCAATGACCCTCGCTGAGGAAACTTGGATGAGGATATTGAACGGTACGACTCCACTACTCCCGCTATTCTCTAAGATGACGAACTATATCCTCACAATAACGCTTACCTGTTCTTCAGATACTCTATCTCTTCTCGGCTAAGCTTGCGGTAAGAACCTCTTGCCAATCGTCCAATAACCAGATTGCCGAGTCCAATCCGTTCCAATTCCTGGACCGGGTATCCAAGTGCCTTGAACATACGGCGAACCTGACGGTTCTTTCCTTCGTGAATGGTCAGTTCTACAACAGACGAATTTCGATCGTGTCGAATCAATCTTGCTTCGGCCGGCGAAGTGACAAAACCGCCAATGTCAATGCCGCGTTCCAGCTGGTGAATGTCTTTCAGGGTAACGGTTCCGGTCACGCGCACGCGATAAGTTTTCGGAAATTCCCGAGAAGGGTGCATCAACCGATTGGAAAGATCGCCATCATTGGTGAGAATCAGAAGACCTGAAGTGTTATAATCCAATCTTCCAACCGGAAAAAGGCGAACGTCTTCTTGTACCAGATCCATCACCGTCGGCCGCCCCTCTTTATCCATCGTGGTCGTGACATACCCGATCGGCTTATTTAAAAGGTAATATGCCTTGCGGTTCTCCGGCTGGATTATTCTGCCGAAAACGCGAACAACGTCGTCCTCCCGGACATCGTATCCGGGCTCACGGAGAATCTTTCCGTTGACCGAAACCTTTCCTTTGCCGATGAGTTCATCCGCTACACGCCGACTGGCGACGCCGCAGCTTGCAATATATTTGTTAATCCTCATTCCATTCC
>CAVKJB010000008.1:0-80196 GCA_963656785.1 Acutalibacteraceae bacterium
TCGAAGTCCGATTCCTTCAGCTCCATGTTAGAGGTGCCGGCATCTGTTCTGGTTACCGTTGCATCGCCGCTGAATGTGAAGTCGTCCTCGGTGTACTTGTCGTTATTGATGCTGACGGTGTAACCTGTCACCTTCTTCTCGGTGCCGTCGTACTCGTAGGTCCCACTGTTCTCCGTGATGGTTACAATGATCTCATCAGTGTATTCCGTGATGGTCAGCTTGCCCGGAGTCTTCGTTACATCATAGTTCTTGGTAACGTCGTTGCCCTTGGCATCTTTGATAGTTGCTTCCCCGCTGAACGTGCCATCTGTCGTTCCAACGGTCTTCCGCTTTGCGGAATATGTCAGATCAGAGTATTCGTGGCCTTCAATCAAACCGTCTACAGCAATTCCGTTAATTTCCTGCTCTTCGCCGGTATAGACCTTACTTGCAGTCTCTCCCGTGAAGGTCACTGCCTTCTTGGTAATCTCCAGCTGGCCGTCCACAATAACAAACTTCACCTTGCTGAAGTTCTCGTTCTTGTTATCGAAGTCCGATTCCTTCAGCTCCATATTATAGGTGTCGACATCCGTTCCGGTTACCGTTGCATCGCCGGTAAATTCAAAGTCTTTACTAACCCCTTCAACAATGTAAAGATCATTGCTGCTGCTTGCATCGTATCCGGTTACCTTCTTTTCGGTGCCGTCATAGGTTTCTTTACCGCTGTGTTCTGTAATTGTTACAACGATTTCCTCTTCTACCGGCGTAATCGTCAGTTTGCCTTGATTCTTCGTTACCTTATAGTTCTTGGTAACATCGTTGCCTTCGGCATCCGTGATTAGAACGTCACCACTGAATTCTCCGTCGTATTCACCAACGTCAGTACCCTTGGCAACGTACTCCAACCCAGAATACTTATGTCCGTCAATCAGACCGGTATCGGTAATCTTTGTGATTTTCTGTTCTTTGCGGTTATAGACCTTGCTTGCCGTCTCACCCTTGAAGGTCACTGCCTTCTTGGTGATCTTCAGCCGGCCGTCTTCGATGACGAACTTCACGTTCTCGAAGTTATCGTTCTTGTTCTCGAAGTCCGATTCCTTCAGCTCCATGTTAGAGGTGCCGGCATCTGTTCTGGTTACCGTTGCATCGCCGCTGAATGTAAAGTCATCCTTCGTGTAATTCGTGTTGTTAATGCTTACGACAGAGTATCCCGTCGCTTTCTTCTCCGTGCCGTCGTACTCGTAGGTAGCGCTGTTCCCCCTGATGGTTACAATCACTTCGTCGGTTACTGATGTAATCGTCAGCTTGCCCGGCTTCTTCGTTACTTTGTAATTCTTGGTAACATCATTACCCTTAGCGTCCTTGATAACTTCCTCGCCGGTGAATTCACCGTCATATTCGCCGACTTCTGTACCCTTCGCAGCGTATTTCAGCCCGGTGAGTTCGTGTCCGTCAACCAGCCCACTCTGAGTGATTCCATTGATTTCCTGCTCCTGACGGTTGTAGACCTTGCTTGCTGTTTCACCCGTGAAGGTGACCTCCTTCTTGGTAATCTTCAGCTGGCCGTCTTCGATGACGAACTTCACGTTCTCGAAGTTATCGTTCTTGTTCTTGAAGTCCGATTCCTTCAGCTCCATGTTAGAGGTGCCGGCATCTGTTCTGGTTACCGTTGCATCGCCGCTGAATGTAAAGTCGTCCTTGGTGTACTTCGCATTATTGATGCTTACGGTGTAACCTGTCACCTTCTTCTCGGTGCCGTCGTACTCGTAAGTACCGCTATTCTCTTTGATGGTTACAACCACTTCATCCGTGAACGGTGTGATCGTCAGGGTACCCGGAGTCTTCGTTACCTTATAGTTCTTGGTAACGTCGTTACCCTCCTTGTCTGTAATGACCAGGGTGCCGCTGAATTTGCCGTTGTAATCACCAACATTCGTTCCCTTTGCAGCGTAAGCCAAACCGGAGTATTCGTGACCTTGAACCAAGCCATCTGCAGTAATTCCGGTGATCGTCTGTTCCTCGCCGTTGTAGATCTTGTTTGCTGTCTCACCCTCAAAGGTAACTTCCTTCGGGGTAATCGTCAGCTGGCCGTCTTTCTCGATAACAAATTCAACGTTCGTGAAGTTCTTATTGGTATTCTTGAAGTCTTCCGCCCGGAGCCCCATGTCGTAAGTGTCCACATTCGTTCCGGATACGCTGTCTGATCCGTTGAATTCGTAGTCCTTCTTGTCTCCGTCAACATTATACAGGACGTTGCTGCTGCTTGCAGTGTATCCCGTTACGGTCTTCTTCGTACCATCGTAGTCGTAAGAACCACTTTTGCCCGTAATGGTGACGGTTACCTTGTCCTCGATCGGAGTAACGGTTAACGTGCCATTCTTCGGGGTAATATCGTACATGTCGGTGACATCCTTGTCGCCGCGCATTACCTTGTAACTCTTAACCTCATTAGGGGAAGAGCCGGCATTGGTCTGAGTGCCCTCTACCACTGCTGTCAGGACATCACCTTTTGCGAGAGTCCCTTCAATAGTGTATCCGTTGTCGGTCAGAGCCTTTCCGTCGTAGACCTTCTCTGCGGAATTTGCAGTCACGGTAATCTTCGTCTTCGGAATCCCTACCGTCGGAGTGCCGAATTTTCTTACCGGAGTCTGTTCACCCTCGACGTAAATAGCGGAAGAATCCTCATCATTGGAATTCAATGTCTCACCACTCATCGATTTCGCTTCATCGGTAAGCTTCACCGGAATTTCTACGATAAGCTTCTGACCCTGACAGGTGCCATCCTCCTTATCGATAACCGGTTCAAAATCAAATCCGGTTACCTTCACGATACCGTCAGAAACATCTGCTGTTACCGCATCCGGAGCAGCTACCGGATCTGCAAAGGTATCGTTTCCGGTATACTTACTGGTGTACAGCTGAATCGGGTTATCATCACTGACATCAGAAACCACATACTCCGACATTGCATCCTGTACAACGGAGCTTGCGTCCAGCTTAACGGACGGCACAGCTTCCTCGCCGATGTCATCGAAGATTTTCTCGAGCTCACTGGCATTGGTTGCAGACTTGTAGCACGTCAAGTCATTCCCCTTTGAATCCTTCGCGCGGGTTCCGAGATTTGTATATGTCGTTGCATCCGGGTAATTGCTGGAAATACCGTGCAGGAATTTATTGATGTTCGATGTGCTCGACTGTGTCGGATCTAACGACGGATCTGCACCACTTACAACACCGATGGAGTAGACAGTAGCCCCGGAAGCCTTAATCGTCTTTGCGGCAGAGATCGCATCATTTGCAACGCTGGTATCAAAGCTGCCACTGCCGTGGTTCGGCTCACCATCGGTAAAGAAGATGACAACCTTGTTGCTTTCTCTGCTGGCAGGGATGCTGCTAACCTGAGACTGTGCCTTCTGCATTCCGTAGTCTGCAGCTGTACCCCGGCTTGTCGTAAGGCTGTTCACCTTGCTTTTCAGCGCCGTCGCATCTGTCGAGAAGTCACTGACAACGGTTGCGCTTCCCGAGAACGATACGATGGAAATTCTACTCTTCAAATCCTCCGTCTTCGCCGCCTCGTTCTTCTTCGCGGTCGTGTCGATGAACGTGCTCACTGCAGCCTTCAACGCCGCCAACCTCGTTGTGCTTCCCATGGACTGGCTCATACTCTGAGACACGTCCAGCACCAGCACGATATCGGTCGGTGTTCCGGTCTGCTGGATGGAACCTGTGACATAGGTCTCCAACGTAATTGTTCCTGTTCCATCGTCATTCAGCGACAATGTCTTGTTCGAATACAAGCCATCTTCACTGGATGCACCCGGGTTGGTGACCTTGTAGCTCGCCGCGGTACCGCTGCCGGATGCGTCTTCGTCCGTCGCCGCAAAGACGCTAGGTGTCAGCGTCAACGCCATCACGAACGCCAGGAGACTGATAATCCCCTTCTTCAAAGACTTCATGCTTCTTCCTCCTTGCTCTCTCAACTTACATTACCAGACGTAATTGCCGCTATTTGCATTCAGAATAATGGCAATCCGCTAGAAATTTCCACCCATTCCCAGGAGAGGAATTTTCCTTCTTTATTCTCAGAAGTACGCCCGCAAAAAGACGTCCTTTTGTCAAATTAGTGTAGCAAATTCCAAGATGTGTTTCAATCGTTTTTTTCTTTAATTTTCGGGCTTAAACCTTTTTTAGAACCAATTTTATTAATACTCAAGTCTTGTTTTTTTAAACCTGCAGTTTCGAGCAATGTTATACCACTTATCATCAGCACAAAATATAATTAATATAGATTTTTGCTGCTATATGCAGCAGAATTCCTCCGGAGTTTAGGATGGAATTCTTCGAGATTTTGTCACAAGCAGCTTCGCTATTCCATCTGTATGTACAATGAAAAAGACGGCACACTATATCCAGTGTACCGTCTTCGTGTGTGGACTCGTGAATGTCTGCACGGAGTCATTTGCTTTTGACCGAGGGATCTAAGCGTAATTCTCCAGTGCTTCTTTGTCTTTGGCCCGCTGTGCCTCGATGTTCTCCTGGAGCATCATGTCCTTGACCTTCATCAAGCGGGACTGGTTTCCTCTCTCGTTTTCGTCCAGTTTCATCTTGATGTACTTGATGGTTTCCTGATAATCCGGAATCTTCACGTATTCCAGAGCATTAACTCTGCGGCGGGTCTTCTCGATTTCGTCCGCGAGGAGCATTGCCTGCTTCTCCATGGCGGCAAGTTCAAGGAGCTTCGGAAAGAGCTCCGTGAGTTTCTCGATGGATTTGTCCAGCTCGCCGGAAGTAGAAGCAAATCCGTAAGGATAGGCATCCCCGGCGTCAGACTGGATTCGTTCGAAGTCGAACTCCGGAACCGAGACGCTCATGACGTTCTTTTCTTTTGCAACCAGTTTGACGCTCTGCTTCGGATACATCAGGGCTTCTTCCAGCATTTCCGGCGTCATGACAGCGCGGGCAACGCTGAAGCTTCCGTATACTTCTGTCAGCATCGGATCGACTTCTTCCCGCAGTGACTTTATCTCACGCGCCAGGTCAAGAAAGATTTTCATCAGCTCATCCCGCTTGTCTTTCATCAGCTTATGGCCTTTGATAGCAATCTTGAGCTGATCCTTCAGCTTCGACAGGACCATACGAGTCGGATTAACATTTAATCTCGCCATATAATCATCCCCTTCTCAAAGCCTTATGCTTCATAGAATTCATCCAGATATGCGTCCTTGATACGTTTGAGCTCGGAACGCGGCATCTCGCGCAGCATTTTCCAGCCGACTGCCAGAGTCTCTTCAATCGAGCGGTCGGTGTTATATCCCTGAGATACGTACTCCTGTTCGAAGTCGTCGGCAAACTGGGCATACAACTTATCGATGTCCGACAGTGCAGCCTCACCCAGGATTGCCATCAGTTCCTTGCACTCCTTTCCTCTGGAATAGATCGCAAAGAGCTGGTTCATGGTATCTGCGTGATCTTTACGGGTCTTGCCTTCGCCGATACCCTTGTCCTTCAGACGGGACAGGGACGGCAGTACATCTACCGGTGGTGTGATTCCCTTACGATAGAGTTCACGGGACAGGATGATCTGTCCCTCGGTGATGTATCCCGTCAGGTCCGGAATCGGGTGCGTGATATCATCTTCCGGCATGGAGATGATTGGAATCATGGTAATAGAACCATCGATGCCTTTCTTCTTGCCGGCTCTTTCATACATTGTCGCCAAGTCTGTATACATGTAGCCCGGATAACCACGGCGGCCCGGTACTTCCTTACGAGCTGCGGAAATTTCACGAAGCGATTCAGCGTAGTTGGTAATATCCGTAATGATAACCAGTACGTGCATGTGCTTCTCGAATGCGAGATACTCTGCGGCAGTCAAGGCCATACGCGGGGTAGCAATACGCTCTACTGCCGGGTCGTTTGCCAGGTTCATGAATACAACGGTACGGTCGATTGCACCGCTCTCACGGAAGTCGTTAATGAAGAAGTCCGCTTCTTCGTAGGTGATACCTACGGCCGCGAAAACTACCGCGAAATTGCTGTCGGATCCCAGTACTTTGGCCTGTCTGGCAATCTGCGCCGCAAGGTTTGCATGCGGCAGACCGGATCCGGAGAAAATCGGGAGCTTCTGTCCACGTACCAGCGTGTTCAGACCATCAATAGCGGACACGCCAGTCTGAATGAACTCGGACGGGTACTCTCTGGCAGCCGGGTTCATCGCCTGGCCGTTGATGTCCAGGCTTTCTTCCGGAATAATTTCCGGACCCCCGTCAATCGGATTTCCCATTCCATCGAATACTCTGCCCAGCATGTCCATGGATACGTTCAGCTGAGTTCCGTGTCCCAGGAATCGAACCTTACTCTGCTGGAGGTTCAATCCGGCGGAGTTCTCGAACAGCTGAACGACAGCATTGGTGCCGTTCAGCTCCAGAACCTTGCACTTACGAATGTCTCCGTTGGCCAGTTCGATCTCGCCCAGTTCATCATAACCGACATTTTCAACGCCTTTGACAACCATCAAAGGGCCGGCTACTTCCGAAATTGTCTTATATTCTTTAATCATCGGCTTCACCTGCTTCCTTTATCAGCTCGCTGACTGCTGTCTCCAGCTTCTCAACGACTTCTTTGTAACTCTTCTCGACGTCTTTCTCTTCGTTGTACTTGAAGCGGCCGATATCTTCTTTGACCGAAAGTGCGGCCAGACTGTTGAACTTAACGCCAGCCTCCAGGCCGCGCAGTCCTTCTTCGAAGTAACGCAGGATCAGGTCAAGCATCTTGAACTGCTTATCCGTCGAGGAATAAGTATCCACGTCGTGGAACGCATTCTGATGCAGGAAGTCTTCACGAATCATCTTGCAGGCTTCCAGTTTCATGCGATCCGGTTCAGACAGACCATCCACACCGACCAGCTGTACAATCTCGTTGAGTTCGGCTTCTTCCTGCAAGAGTCTAAGCGCCTGTGCACGGTGAACCGGGAAGTCCTTGTCCACGTGTTCCGCAAACCATGCCGACAGTCTATCCGAATACAGGGAGTAACTGCTCAGCCAGTTGATTGCCGGGAAGTGTCTCGCATGAGCCAAAGATGCATCCAGTCCCCAGAATACCTTGACGATACGCTGTGTTGCCTGCGTTACCGGTTCGGACATATCACCGCCCGGAGGGGATACGGCTCCGATTGCAGAGAGGGATCCGATTCTGCCGTCCTTACCAAGGCAGACAACCTTTCCGGCTCTCTCGTAGAACTGTGCCAGGCGGGATGCCAGGTACGCCGGATATCCTTCTTCACCCGGCATTTCTTCCAGACGACCGGACATCTCACGAAGAGCCTCTGCCCAACGAGACGTGGAATCGGCCATCAGCGCTACGGAATATCCCATGTCTCTGAAGTATTCTGCAATGGTGATGCCGGTATATACCGAAGCCTCTCTGGCTGCTACCGGCATGTCGGATGTATTGGCAATCAGAACAGTTCTCTTCATCAGAGACTCGCCACTCTTCGGGTCAACCAGTTCCGGGAACTCCATCAGTACCTCTGTCATCTCGTTACCGCGCTCACCGCAGCCGATGTAGACAACGATATCAGCTTCTGCCCACTTCGCCAGCTGGTGCTGTACTACTGTCTTGCCGGATCCGAACGGCCCCGGAACTGCAGCAACACCACCCTTGGCAATCGGGAACATGGTATCGATAACGCGCTGACCGGTGATCAGCGGTTCATTCGGTGCCAGCTTCTCTTTGTACGGTCTCTCGACACGAACCGGCCATCTCTGCAGCATCTGCACTTCAACATCCTTGCCGGATTCGTCCGTGATGACAGCGATGGTTTCATCGATGGTAAAAGAACCGCTCTCGATGCTCTTCACTGTTCCGCTCACGCGGTGCGGTACCATGATTCTCTGGGTAACGACAACGGTCTCCTCGACAGTGCCCAGTGTATCTCCGGTCGATACGTGGTCGCCCACCTTCACTACCGGTACAAACTCCCATTTCCTCTCGTGATCCAAGGCCGGCTCCGACACGCCTCTGGCGATATTGGTTCCGGTCTTCTCCAATAGCACCGACAATGGTCGCTGAATGCCATCATAAATGGTCTCAATCAGTCCCGGCCCGAGCTCTACAGACAGCGGTGCGCCGGTGGTTACCACCGGTTCGCCCGGCTGCAATCCTGCCGTTTCCTCGTAGACCTGAATGGATGCATTGCCATCGCGCATTTCGATGATTTCTCCGGTCAGTCCTAAATGTCCGACCTTTACTACATCGTACATGTTTGCTTCGCCCATGCCAGATGCTACGACAAGAGGTCCGGAAATTTTAACGACTTTACCTTGCTCCATAATTTCTACCTCCATTACTTATCGCCGAACAGAATGTCGGCGCCAACCGCTTTCTCAACCGCTCTCTTGACGTTCTGCTGGCCGACGCCGTAGCTTCCGTCAATGCCCGGAATCGGAACGATCGCCGGAATTCTGAGTGTGTCGTATTTCGCGATTTCTGATCCTAATTCTCTGAAATATTTTTCTGTAATATAGATGATTCCATATTCATCCTTGACAATGCGATGAAGTGTTTTCGATGCCTCTTCCTTAGTCTGGCATGCATACGCATCCAATCCGAAGACTTTGAAACCGAGAACACTATCCGCATCGCCGATAATACCGATTTTACTCATAAGTCTCCCTCATTCTTTCCCGGATCACGGAAGGATCCATGTCTGCCAGCTTGCCGGCCAGAAGAATTCGAATGCACTTGATTTCCATCTGCTTGGCAACCAGGAACGCCATCATCGGTTCAACACCGAAGGTGATGCTCTTTGCTTCCCGCAGATACTTCATCAATGTGTCATCACAGAGCTTTTCCAGCAAAGTGAATGTTCCTGTCTTCTCCATCGACTCAATCCCGCGTTCCGTCGCTTCGCGGATGTCGTACCTCCGAAAACGTTCCGGCACCTGCTTCATGTCATCCTCATAGGCCTGCAGGAAGATATGCAGTTCAACGTCTCCGCCTGGCAAGAATACCTTGCTGTAGTACGACGACGGTTGTCCCATCTTCCGGACGCGGACAAAAGTCTTCAGGTTGATTGTATCCATCCACAGCGCAACGTAACCCTGTACGAATTGATTGCCGGATTGCGCCGCACAGTCACAGATTTCTTTGTAGCAGTATTTGTCACAGATGAAATCGATAACCTGTGGATCCTTGGTTCTTGCATGGGTGTCGATTGCTTCGTCCAGAGCTTTTACCATGTTCTCGGTCAGCAGTGTCCGATTCCGTTGGTTGATGATTTTGGCCATCTCGGAAGACGGGATAGTGCCGTTCTCCATCAGGATTTCGTCTCTGTTGATACCGAGTGATTCTGCTTTTAACAAGACTTTCATGTTGTGATAATCCATCGGGTATGCAAAGATGCGGAAGAGTTCGGCCTCTTTGGAAAGATCCTTGATCTCCGCAAAGAGTTCGGTTTCCGCCCGTCGCAGCACCTCTTCGTAATTATCTGCCTTGATTGCATTGCCTTCTGCACCGTAACCAGCGTCCTGCAAGACTTTGAAAATATCGTCAACATTTTTAGATTCTGTCATAGTGCGCAGTTGCTCTCCGGTCAGGAGTTTCTTCTCCATGCTGCGGACGCGACCTGTCGCAAATATGTAATCAGTTCCCAAAACATGCGCCTCCTTTCTGGTTATTTTCGTTACATTCGGCTATTTGAAAAGTTCCTTCGCAATCTCCGGGGTCAACTCCGTCTTCGCATTATCCAGAAGTCTTTCCAGAGAAGCGTTGTAGGAGATGTTTCCTTCCTTGAGAATGCAACCGCCCTCAATGTTCGCAGTCTCATCCGAGAGCGTAAGTGCGGTGCCTGTCAGTGCATCCTTAAGTGCACTGCCGATTCGTTCCTTGTCCGCTGCGTTCAGTAGGATCTCACCGTCTTTATCCTTGAAAGCCTTGATCTGATCCACAATGAACCGAACATATTCCGCGGTATCCAGGTTCTGAAGCTTGTCTTTCGCTGCCTGGAAGCATTCGTCAATCAGCTCCTGCTTGGCGCTGAGCTGCATCTTCCTGGCTTCGAGCGCAGCCACGGAGGCTCTTCTTTCTTTAAGGGTTTCCGCCGCTTTGTCCGCATCTGCAATGTATTTCGCGATGACTTCATCTGCCTGCTGCTTCGCTTCGTCAAGGGCATTCTTCCTGACGGCTTCTGCCTGGGTCCGCTGATCCTCTGAATAAGCATTTGCTTCCTTCAGGATTCTTTCAGTGATGGACTCTATACTCATATGTCATCGTTCCTTTCTATGTATCTTAAGGTTCTTCAGCAATCGGTGTCTAGCCAACTGTGATTCCGTTGTACATAAGGAACGACATGATGAATGCGAGAATGGCGTAGGTTTCTACCATTACGGCGTAGATTACCGCCTGACCGAGCTTACCGTCCTTCTTGGAGAGGAGCATGATGCCGGCTGCGGCTGCTTTACCCTGGGATACGCCGGAGAGAATTCCCACGATACCGATTGGAAGACCTGCAAACAGGAATGCCAGCCCCTGTTCGAACGATACGCTTGCAAGAGTTCCGCCCAGGATTCCGATTTTGGTCAGAATCATGATAGCGATTACCATCCCGTAGATACCCTGTGTACCAGGCAGAGCCTGAAGTACCAGTGTCGAACCGAAACTTACGCCGTCGCCGGACATAACACCGTCTGCTGCCTCACCGGCAATACCTACACCAAGAGCACTTCCTACGCCGGCGCAAGTAGCAATTGCTGCGCCCAATACTGCTAATGCCAAACCTAATGTCATTTTATTTAACCTCCTCAACAATGTTGATATACTTTGTTTCTCTGTCAAACGGCTCGAATGCTCTGCCGCCGCCTTCATAAAATCTTCCGAAAAACTCTACATACTGAAGTCTGCAGGAGTGAACGAATGCCCCAAGCGCATTGATGGCAAAGTTCAGTGTGTGTCCTAAGAGCGCTACCAGCAGGAACATGACCACGCCGACAAAACTCTTACCGCCCATGGACGCCAGGAAATTGAATACCTGTGCAATCGAGGTGGACGCAAGTCCCAGTCCCAGCAGTCTGGAATAAGACAGGATATCCGACAGATTTCCGGTAATTCCGCTGTACAGATCCCAAATTCCCAGGCCCTTGCTGATGCCCTGATTGGTGAAGAACGGCAGAACGAATGCTGCAACGACACCAACGATAGCCATCCACTTACCGATTCCCGGTGCAGACGGGGAAACCTTGCTTCCGAACAGGACGAGAATGAGTCCAATGACAATCAGATACCATGCAAATACGTCCTTGCAAACATCCAGATACTGTTTTGCCTTGATCTGCTCGTACGCCTTAATTCCCATTCCCACGAACAGGTGAACCACACCGATTCCGCAGGAGAACACCAGGAATACCATCGGTTCCTTTGCCGGATCCAGCCATAACGGGTTGATGGTGATGGTCTTTCCGAAGAAGGTCCTCGCCACAACCTGAATCAGGTCTCCGAAGAAACTTCCGAACATGATGCCCCAGAAAATGCTGGAGAATCCGCTGTAGAGCAGAACCTTCATTAACTTGTACGCACTTCCCTCATAGAGCTTGCCCTTGTAAAGTGCGAACAGAGTGCCGATTACCAGAAGGAGTCCGTATCCCACGTCTCCAAACATGATACCGAAGAATATGATGTAGAAAATCGCATAGATGGATGTCGGATCTACTTCATTAAAACTCGGCAGCGAGTACATGTTAGTGATGAACTCGATTGGCGAGAAGAACTTGCCGTTATCGAGCCGAACCGGCACGTCATCTTCTTCGGTTGGGTCGGCTACCTCATAGTAGCAGGTGTACTTCTGAAGAAGTGCCGTTACCTTATCTACCATGGCTTCCGGAGCCCATCCGTCAAAAGTAAATGTCGTCTCGGTCTGAAGCAACCGGCTTCGTATCTTCGCTTCATCCCGCCGCATGACGTAGATGTCGTGAAGGTACTCCATGTCATACTGATTCTTCTTCTGATCTTGAATTGCTTCGATCAGACTTTCCTTTTGCTTTGCCAGTTCCGCGATGTGCTCCTCGGTAACACTGATGTTGTGTTCCACAGAACCAGTAAGATCTTCGAGCGGGAAGTTGCTGTAACCGAACGATTTGGCAATCTCCATAACCGATCCTTCATCTTCCTTGAAGTACCAGAAGCTCAAATACTTGAACGGATCACCCGGTTGGTCGCGCAACAGCTCGATCTCACATTCATATCCCTCGGCCGCCAGCTTCTCTGACAATTCGTTACTATCCGCCGTTGGTGGAATGACGCCGAGACACAGCTTCAAGCGATTCGTCTCCTTCAATTCCAGTGGAAGCTTGTAATTCATCCACGGTTCCAGAGAAGTCTTTCGCGATTCGGCTGCATTCTCTTCCGCGTATGCATCCTGAAGCCTGCCCGAAAGTGCAATGATCTCTTTCGCTTCCTTCTCGTACGTCTGTACATTCTGAAGTTTCTGTTCAAACGTTCCTTCGGAAACCGGCGTTCGTCTTCCGAACATCGGAGTATCCAGCTTGCAGTGTTCTGCCAGAATATTACGCGCATTCGTGGCTTTCGCAATCCATGATTCAAATTGTGCCACACTCTCTTCGTCGCCGTCCCGAACAACCAGCCGACTCCACTCCTCGTCCTGAAGCTTTGCGGATCCATCCGTGATTTCCACCACACCCAGATCCATGAGATCCTTCATCAGCTTACGCTTCTCGTCGTTAATTCCTATAACAGATAGTTTCTTCATCTTAACTATTGCCATACGATTCCACTACCTTTCCGACGATTTTGTCCACGATACTGTCCATACCAGCTCGTGCATCTGATTTAATTGTCTCGCAGAGCTTCCGCTGCTCGGAAATCCTGGCGTTATAGATTTCCTCGGCTTCCGTCTCCGCTTTCTCCATCGCCTCGCGATAAGCCTTCTCTGCGTCTTTCGATGCCTGTTCCAGGATCGATTTTGCTTCCCGCTTACCGTCTGCAACGATCTGAGAGGCCTGCTCTTCCGCAGATTTCCGAATGCGTTCTGCTTCCAGCTCCGTCTCTCGAACTTTCTCAATACCTGCTATCGACATAAGCACTTCCTTTCTGCCGGTCCCGGCGAACCGACGTAGTTCGTATTCAAGATTATATCACCCGCGTATTACAAACTCAAACAGAGTGAAAGATTCCCTTTCAACGATTTGCATCAATGCTGCGCCGATTTTGCTACAAAAATAACGCAACGAAATCAATTGAAGAGATACATGCTGGATGACAAAAGCATGAATACAACCATCACCACCACCAGAATTAACGCCATCACACGGCTTGTCCGCCGGATTCGGTCTCTGTTGGTGGCAAAGCCTTTTGGACCGCTGCTCGGTCCGCCTGTCTTCTTTCGTTGATTAGAAGCCAACCATTTTCTCCTTTCTGTATAATTTAACTAAATTATACGCGTGTTGCTTGTCATTTACAACAATTCCCTTCACGTCTTTAGAAACCCTTGCATCGCACGAGTTTCTAAAGAATTTTAATCCTTTCAACTGCCCATATTTATACGCTTTGTGTGGTCAGTTATATATACGTCTTTCGTCCGAATGTTTCGGACAGTTTCGACGCTTCGTCGATTAACCGAGAACCGTTGAAAACACAAGTTTGATTCAGATTATACCCCTTTTCAAATCCGAAATTCAACGCTCTTAAAGTCTCTTATTCACTAAAAGTTTTTAACCGTTCCCTTAAAACGTTTATGATAAAATCCGGTTGACCACTCTGCATTTCATCTGTATTTTGTTGCCAAAATTCCTTGTTTCCGCGGATTGGGCGCGAGTCATAATTTCAGCACTCGGAATTCGCAGAATTTATTCTCTGCTTTGTGATTAATATAATTAGATGTTTGAGTAAAAAAACACGCTATTTTTTGGTGAATTTCCCGAGAATGTTTCCTCTTCGTTTCATGTCGATCCCATCCTGCGCGATTCCACCACGCAGGTAACGTGCGTATCATTTTTCCTGACAGAACGGTATGAACGGATTATTTTCCTGTAATTAACGCGGCGTACGGTATTGGATGAAATGAAGATCGATGTCACTCCCACTCAGGCGTGATTACCGCACGAAAAAAGGAGGCAGATTCCGATCCGCCTCCTTTTTTGCGTCCGGGTGCTATAACCTGAACAGGCCTTTCTTCTCATATTCCTCACTCGTCATATCTTCCAGCTTGTATCCCAGCTGCGAGAGCTTATGCTTTAGCTCGCTGCGCGGGATATCATCCTGTGCGATTATCACGCTCTCGCCCTTGACGTGGGAGGATTTAACCTTCTTGACTTTGAAATTCTTACGAATGAGATCGTTCACGTGGCTTTCGCACATGCCGCAGTGCATTCCTTCAATCTTAGCCGTGATCTTACGCATAGTGATTCCTCCTTTTAGCCGAAAAGAATTGAAGATAACGATATCGTGCAGGCTTTGTGGCCGCTCCTCTGCAAATGAGGTGCGCCTTCTTTTCCTGCATCGGTACGTTCTTTGACATCGGTTTTCTCTGACGTGTCCTCCGTATAATTCAGAAAAATCCATCGCCTCCTGTAAGCAGAATTCCCCGGCAGTGTCTGCCGGGGAACCAATGTCTAGTTGTGATGGCAATGCCCTTTACCGCCGGAACACATCGAGCAGGATG
This sequence comes from Acutalibacteraceae bacterium, assembly GCA_963656785.1. Lineage (GTDB taxonomy): Bacteria > Bacillota > Clostridia > Peptostreptococcales > Anaerovoracaceae > Mogibacterium_A. Next base: position 14,651 of record CAVKJB010000008.1, read on the forward strand.
AGCAGGACGAACAGTCAAATCCGCAGGATTTGTGGCCCGCCTTCTTCTCGCGAATCAGATAGCGTGCAATGAGCACACAGAGCGCCGCGATGATGACGCATACAAGAATGTCGATTCCTTTCATCTTGATTCCCTCCTTCCGCTACTTGAAGAAGCTGATTACGATTCTCACTGCAATGACCATCAGTACCGCAATACCGGCAAGTACCAGGATGTCAATATTGTTCAATGCCATTTCTAACCCCTTGATTTGTGTAGATTATCGTTCTGCAATTATTATCTTGCAAGCTGAGCTTCCATCTCCGCCGCCTTCTTCTTGTTAGGATCCGGACGGAAGAGCAAGAAGAGAACGAACGCCAGTACTGCGATGGCAAATACGCTTGCGATTCCGAAGGATACCTCGCCCAGAATCAGTCCACCGATCTGATATACGATCAGAGCCACACAGTAAGCGGATACGTTCTGGAACAATACGGAATACCAGAAGAACTTACGGCTGTGCAGTTCCTTCGCGGATGTGGACAGTGCTGCCAGGCACGGAGAGTCGAACAGGTTAAATACCATGAACGAGAATGCAGCGAGCATGCTTGGGAAGAACGCATCGAACTGAGCACGCATGCTTGCGGAATACTCCTCGATTTCGCCGAGACCGGAGAGCACGCCCATTGTGGATACGATACCTTCCTTTGCAACGAATCCGGACAGGGAAGATGCAACTGCCTGCCATGTTCCGAATCCGAGTGGAGCGAAGATCCATGCGATTGCGCCACCGATTACAGCCAGCAGAGACTCTGCAGAATCTACCATGCCGAATGTTCCTTCATGGAATCCGAAGGATCCGAGGAACCACATTACTACGCAGCAGAGGAACAGGATGGTTCCGGCCTTCTTCAGGAATGCCCATACTCTCTCCCATACGCTCAGCAGTACGCCTCTTGCGGACGGTGCGTGGTATGCCGGCAGCTCCATAACGAACGGAGCCGGATCTCCCGCAAACATCTTGGTCTTCTTCAGGATGATGCAATATACGATAACCAGACCAATTCCCAGGAAGTACATTGCCGGTGCCATCCACCATACACCACCGGTCATGTAACCAGCAATGGTTGCGATTACAGGCAGCTTTGCGCCGCAAGGAATGGTTGTGGTTGTCATCATGGTCATACGACGGTCTTTCTCGTTCTCAATCGTACGGGTAGCCATGATTCCCGGAACGCCGCAGCCGGAGGAAATCAGGAAAGGAATGAAGCTCTTTCCGGACAGTCCGAAGCGACGGAAAATTCTATCCATGATGAATGCAACTCTGGCCATGTATCCGCAGTCCTCCAGGATTGCCAGGAAGAAGAATACGATTGCCATCTGCGGTGCGAATCCAACCGGTGCGCCGATACCGCCAATGATACCGTCAGACACCAGCGAGATAACCCACTCCGAAGCGCCTGCGCCTGCCAGTGCACCGGATACGGCATCCTGAATGCCGGCAACGAACACGTCATTGGTCCAATCCGTTACGATAGTGCCCAGCCATGTTACGGATACGTAGTATACCAGGAACATTACCACTGCGAAAATCGGCAGTGCCAGAACCCGGTTGGTAACAACGCGGTCAATCCGATCGGAGAGCGTCAGCTTCTCGTGCGCCTTTGTTCTCTCAATTGCCTTCGGCACGATCTCGTTGATGTATTCATATCTCTGGTTGATGATGATACTCTCGGCATCGTCATCCATCTCTTTCTCGCAATCTGCGATATGACCGTTGATTTCTTCGAGTACGGCCGCATCCAGATTCAGCTCTTCGAGAACCTTCTCGTCTTTCTCGAATACCTTTACGGAATACCATCTCAGGTTGTCCTTGGATACCTTGCTGTCGATGGATTCCTCGATATGTGCGATGGCATGCTCTACACTGCCGGAATATACGTGCGGTGTGTCGCCCATCGTTCTCTTCTGGGCAATTTCAATTGCCTTTGCAATCAGCTCATCACTGCCCTCACCCTTAAGAGCACTGATCGGAACGATTGGGCATCCCAGTTCTTTGCTCAGCTCCGCAACGTCAATTCTGTCTCCGTTCTTGCTGACAATGTCCATCATGTTGAGCGCAATGATGGTTGGGATGTGCAGCTCGAGGAGCTGGGTTGTCAGGTACAGGTTGCGTTCCAGGTTGGTTGCGTCCAGGATGTTAATGATGGCATCCGGTCTCTCGCTAACCAGGTACTGTCTTGTTACCACTTCCTCCAGTGTATATGGGGACAGGGAATAAATACCCGGAAGGTCCTGAATAATGATATCTTTGTCTGTCTTGAGTTTGCCGTCTTTCTTTTCAACGGTTACGCCCGGCCAGTTACCTACGTACTGGTTGCTTCCAGTCAGCGCGTTGAACAGCGTTGTCTTTCCGCAGTTCGGGTTACCCGCTAATGCGATCTTAATTGCCACAGAATGCTCCTTTCTTAAATTCCGTTTCTGTAATAAATCCTTATCCGGTTAAAAATACAAACCGTTTTCGATTACTTCTTCTCGATTTCAACCAGTTCTGCATCGCCTTTTCTTACCGAGAGCTCATAACCTCTTACGGTCAGCTCCATCGGATCCCCCAGCGGTGCCACTTTACGAACATATACCTCAACCCCCTTGGTCAGGCCCATGTCCATAATGCGTCTTCTTGTCTGTCCTGCGCCTCCGACTTTCTTGACAATAGCGGATTCGCCAACAGCAAGGTTGTTCAATGTATCCATGTCTACCTCCTAATAATAATTCTGTTATGACCTCGGACCGATTGCATTCCGTCCCCAAACGGTTAGAATTCGACAATCAGCCGTTTTGCCATGCTTTCATCCAGTGCGAGTCTCGCACCGTGAACCTGCAGTATAAGGCTTCCCTTAACCTCTTTGACCACCATGACTTCTGTTCCGATGGCGAAACCCAGCTCTGCCAGGTGCGTGCGAATTGCATCGTCTCCGGTAATGCGGATAATGCGCACAACGTCTCCGGTCTTTGCCATTGTAATCGGCATATGTACACCTCCTGCTTTATTATGAGACTGAATCCATATTCCCGTTATACGGTAGCGAACTGACGTTTCATTTATTCACGCATGCAAGGATAATGGTTAGCCTCATTAAATTTTTGTTAGTTTCATATTACATCTATTAGTTGTGTTGAACTAACTACATTCCTATTATAATGACGAACCTTTCATTGTCAAGGGATTGCGGGCAAAAAGTTTGTGTCGACTAACGTCTAAAATTCGGTGCAAAACAACGATACGTTCACCTCCAATCCGAATTCGCTTACATGCATACAAAAACGCCTGCGTGCAGCAGACGTTCTATACGATTATATATTGATTGTTCGTTCGAAAGTCTCATGGCGTTACTTGTGATACGTCTCATTGTTCGCGATCTTGAAACTTCGGTAGATCTGCTCCAGAAGGAGCACCCTCGCCATCTGATGCGGAAAAGTCATACGGCTGAAAGACAGCCCGAAATCCGCCCGTCGCTTCACCGCATCGGAAAGTCCCAAGCTTCCCCCGATGAGGAAATCTACAGTAGAATGTCCGCCATCGAAAGTCCGCATCAGGTGTCGCGACAGCTCCACGGAATCCAGCATCTTCCCCTCGACCTCCATCGCGATGACGTAATCACCGTCCGCAACCTTCGCCAGAATGCTCTCGCCTTCCTTCTCCATCACCTGCAGTTCGTCTGCGGGCGATGCGTTCTTCGGCAGTTTCGATTCCTTGAGCTCAACAACATGAATGCGTGCATATCCGCCGATTCGCTTGGTGTACTCGGTCACGGCGGCTTGCCAGTATTTTTCTTTTAACTTACCAATACAGATAATGTTGACAGTCATAGTCTTTCCTTAGAATCCAATGAGTTCGCCTGTCTCCGCTTTGGCGGCGACAGCCATGCGGAAGTTCACATTTCGATGATAGTCGTTCCGGTCCAGCACATCCTGGACCGTCAGTGATGCGTTGTACGGCGTGTTGTTGGTGGTACTGAGGTGGGCCAAAAGTATTTTCGGCAGGACCAGTTCCCCGTTCCGGCAAGGATGAAGCCGCGGATCTAGGCTGATGCGATCCGCAAGCATCCGGCTCAGCGCCTCGCCGCAGGCCATGTTGGAGAGGTGTCCCTGATCACTTAAAATGCGGCGTTTGACGCTGTAAGGGTAGGGACCCATCTGGAGCATCTCGACCTCGTGATTGGCTTCCATCACAAGCACGTCAGCTGTCCGGATTTCCTCATAAATCTCGTCCGTGACTACACCGGTATCGGTAACTACGGCAATACTCGTGTCACCCTTACGGAAGGAGAAACCGATCGGTTCCGCTGCATCGTGAGAGAGCGCAAAGGCACGAACCGTGATATCTCCAATCTTTCTCCGGCTCTGAGAGGCGAAATAGGTCAGACGGCTTGCCGGCACGTACTGGAAATTCTCGCAGTTCTGCACGGTGCCACGAGAGGCGATGACCTCCGCATTCTCGCAGATACGGGACATCATACGGATGCTTTTGACATGATCAACGTGTTCGTGGGTAACCAGAATTCCTCGGATGCTGTCCTCGGATATTCCGCCTGCTGCCAGAGCCTCACGGATTTTCTTCCCGCTGAGCCCTACGTCTAGAAGAAGATTCGTCTTTCCGTCTGTTATTAAATAGGAGTTGCCGGAGCTGCTGCTCCCAATGGATTGAATGGCCAGGTTCATAGGTGTTAGTGTATGTCCTTTTGTTTTTATTCTCTTCTGTTTTGTTCTCTTATGTCTTACGTTCTTATGTATCTTACGTTTGTGTCTTACGTTCTTATGCTGATGATCTTGTGCAGTTTTTCCCGTTCTTTGCCGCTCTCTGCTTCGATGCGCTCTCTTTGCCGATCGTTACTTTACCTGTATTGCTTTGCTTATTGTCACTTGCTGCTCTTCGATGTCTTCTTCAGAACGCGGTAGTTGTTATTCCGATAGGACAGATCGAAGCGGCAAATCGACTTGTAATCGCAATATGTGCACTCCGACGGTCCGGACGCGGAGCCTTCCTTCGCCGGGAAGATATCGATCCTCCCTTCCAGGATGTCGTCGCTGATGCTCTCGATTTTCTTGTGGACCACGTCACGGAGCTCGCGAAAGTCATCACGACTCAGCTTCTTCGGATTGTACAGCTGTTCGACCGGCATTTCCGCCAGCACCGCCGGTTCATCCATAACGGCTCCCCGAAGCTTATAATCCTTCGCCAGTTCCGATACCAGCTTCTCTGACATTTTCTCAGCCGGGATATCCTTGGCGGATACCTCCTGCTCCGCAATGTTGAAGTAGAACATGCCCACCGGTTCCTGTTCTTTGCCGCTTGCACCGTCCAGGTAGACCATCAGCTGCATTTTGTAACCGTCACGCATCTTGTCGATGTCGAACTTATCGTTGCCGGTCTTGTAATCCACTATACGGATATTACCGCCCTCCATCACATCGACACGGTCGATCTTACCCTCGATGTAGATCTTCTGTCCGTGAAGCGTGTATTCAATCGGCTGAAACCGGCAGCCCCGGCCGAAGCGTTCTTCGAAGAAGGCCATCTCGATCTTGCCCGTGGCGAGCTGATCCGCCAGTGCCCGTACTGCGTCGAGGCAGATTCTCCGGATACGGCGCAGATGATATTTCTCTCTTCCCCGAATCAGGAAAAGCCCGCCCTGATAGCTTTCGGAGATTGCCGTCAGCTCTTCGTCAATCATCTGCGCCAGCCTGCTGTCCGAGATCATGTCGCTGCTGTCCGCATCAAGGATACCGTCTTTCACCAGGCGCTTTGATATCCGCATCATGCACTCGTGGTACACATCGCCGATGCCCCTGCGGTCACCGGAATATTCCCGCTGTTCCTCTGCGCGAAGGCCGTAATTCACGTAGTGCCGGAACGGGCAGTGATTGAACTTCTCCAATCTGGAGGCGCTAAAAGAGAATTCTCCATCTTTCCCGTACAGCCGACCGGCCGTGTTTCGAGACAATGCCGATACTGCGTTCTCATTCAGCCCTGCTCTCGTCAGCTCCCGAAGCTGCGTCGGCTCATGCTTCGCGTACCAGCGTAGGATTCCTTCTGCCAGGTAGTCGTCCTCGTTCCCAAGGGGCTTCTCTGAAGATCCGACCATCTCTGCCATCTGATCCATCGGCCGTTCTTTATAATGGTTCATCATGTGGCGAATCGATTCCCGAGGACTCTGAATCAGGCTTACGCCAAAGCCTTGGCTCATCACATCGCGACGAATCTTAAGTCTCGGAAAGAGATTGCGCAGCGACTCCACCAGTATCGACGGCTTCTTGTCGTTGCCGTCGCCATCCGCCAGCGAATAGCTGACATACAACTCATCCGAAGCGCGGGATACCATCCGATACATTGCTGCATTCTGCTCCAGCTGCTGCAGATCATCCAAATGCCCCAGCGGGAACCGGCGGCTTTGAAAAATATTTTTTTCATCCACAGAAAAGAGGCCCTCTGTACTCGGTTCAGCCGGCAGCGTTCCCTCGTTCGCCGAGAGCACCACAAGCACCTTCGGCGGTGCAGTTCGGCTCCGAATCATGGTGCCGATGGACAGCCCGTCATTGGTCGGCGGAATCATCCCCACCTCTGCGTGAAGAATACCCACGGAATAGAGCTCAGCGAATTCCTGTATGTTGAAATCATCGTCTCCCAGAATGTTTCGAACGCAGTCCAGTACCCGAATCACCTCATTGTAACACTGCGCAGTCCACTCCGCCTCGTCTAACATGCCATCCTTCGTCTGGTGCTCTTGAATTTCCTGAATCTTGTTTCGAAAATCCCACGTGCTATCCAGATAACGGACAAAGCCATCGATAAAATCCCGTACAGTTAACGAGTTACGCGCCAGCTCCGACAGCAAATCGATACGCAAGACGAGTTGGGCTCGAGTCTCCTCCAGCTTCGAAAACGCCTCCTCCGAGTACTCAAATGAGCCGTAGGTAAAGGGCTTCTGCCACATATTGCCCTTGATTCCGTAGTTCCGTGCGTAGTTCTCGAGGTTCCAGATGTCCTCCTGCATCGTCCCCGTCAATTCGCTCTTGAGGACAGCCAGCACCTGTCCGGTGCGATATCCGTTGCTGCAGATATCCAGCAGATTCATCACAAACCCCACTGCTTGCGAATCCCGTACCATTCGACGCTCGTCGCGGAAGAGCGGCAGTCCATACTCGCGGAATGTCCGCTCCACAATCGGCTGCATCGTATCGCGGTCGTTACATATAATTGCGATATCCTTCATTCGGTAACCGCGTCGAATCTGCTCGTATATGTAAACTGCCGCGTTTTCTGCCTCACTGTACATCGTGGCACACTCTACTACCGTCAATCCCCTCGGTTCGAAATCATCATTCGTCTCGGTTCTTCCCTCGTCAAAAATGCCCGCTTCAATTCTTCGAATGGTTTCCGACCGTTCCATTACCGGCGCATCCAACCACTCTGTGGTAAAAGTAATTCCCTGTTCCTCTGCAGCACGCGCAAGAGCATCCACAACAATTCGATCCAGACCGAAATCCGAGGCATTCACCATGACGGAGACATCCTTCGCTACAGATGAAATCGCCATTACCGATTCCAGGAATTTAGGAGGCATACTGTCATAGCCGTAGATCCACACCGATCGGTTCTGCAGTCTTTCTGACTTTCGCATCGCTTCTGTGTACATATCGGCATAATCCGCCACATCCTTGTATTTATCTTCAACCAGAGATCGATATTCTTCCAGGATTTCGGCAAGCTCTGTGATTTTCTTACAAAAAAGCGGGTCGGCTTCCGGATCCTCCGCCATCTGACGAAGATCCTCCATCGTGCATTCCTGCTGCTTGAAGTCCGAGATGAAGTCACTGACCATCTCCACAAATCCATTCTTGTTCGCCGGCAGTCGGAACACGTCCAGCTGTTCCTTCCGATTTCGAATAATGCGGCCGAGAATCATGAAACGTTCATATCGGTCGAGCATCCGAACGTTCTCTGTACCCTGCTCCTCCAGCATCTTGAGTCCCAGTCGGTTCATGCTGAGAATCTCCACGTGAAGAAGGCAGGCGGTATTCAAATACTTCATCGCCTGCTCTTCCGCAACAAGGGTGTACTGATCCGGTACGATGACCAGAGTCTCCCGTTCCCCTTTCACCTGTTCATAAATAAACTGTTCTTTGTCGATATTCTCTCGGCTCTGATATATTCTCAGCATGGCTCCTCCGCGATTTCTCTCCTGCAGCAAGGCGTCTTGCCTTCGATTCGCGAGAATGTCAGACCAGCAATAGCACCTCTGCCGGCGTCTTCACCCGGTAGGTCGGACTAAAACCCATTGCCTGCATCTCCGCTTCATCGATCTCGTGACTCCAGCCCACCAGAATGCTGTCTACTCCGGCGTTATTGCAGCAGCCGATATCGAACTTGGTATCTCCCAGCATGATGGAATCCTCGCGTCTGGCACGAAGCTTGTCCAGTACCATCAGCAGCGGTGTCGGATCCGGCTTGTGCTTATCGGTATCATCACAGGTAACCAGTGCATCGAAGTAGTTTGAAAGGCCCAACATCTCCAGATACTCCAGCGTTGTTGCCTTCACCCGGGATGTCGCAATGGATAATGTGTGTCCCGTACTCCGAAGCTGATCCATCATCTCCCGAACGCCGTCAAAGAGGCCGGTCATCTCCTGATAGTGTTCTTCCTGGAAGTCCCGGTAGATTTGCACCGCCTCATCCGGGTTCGCCTGTGGGAAAGCCTTGCTCAGCGAATAGCGAAGCGTCTCTCCGAAGGTGCGGTAGATGACCGCTTCATCCGCTTCTTCTCCCGTATAATAGCGGTAGACTTCCTGCCAGGATTCCAGGATCACCTGATTCGAGTTGAAAATTGTACCGTCAAAATCGAAAACGATGTGTTTTTTCTTCAAGTGCAGATTCCTTTCTTTCGTCAAATTGTGCTTTCGGTATGGTCATGCTGCCGCCAAATCCCGTTTGACAGCAACCGCTGCAGTCTCGCTGCCCCATCGAATGCGGAATCATTTCGACTACCGGTCCTGTAGGCGTCCTGCATTTCCGGCTTCGGGCTTATTCTATAAGCTTCGTTCTCTCGCATCCTGCGACAATTTCGCACGAACGAAGAGATCCAGGTCTCCATCCATAACGGCGTCGATGTTTCCCGTCTCCGCACCGGTTCGGGTGTCCTTGACCAGCGTGTATGGCTGGAACACATAGTTGCGAATCTGTGCGCCCCAGGAGGCTTGGCTCATATCACCCTTCAGCTCGTTCAGGCTCTCCTTGTGTTCCTGCTCTGCCAGGTTCGTCAGCTTGGATGTGAGAATCTTGAGCGCCACTTCCTTATTTCGCAGCTGCGACCGTTCGTTCTGGCACGTCACCACGATATTAGTCGGCAGATGCGTAATTCGAATCGCAGAATCCGTAGTGTTGACGTGCTGTCCGCCGGCGCCGCTGGAACGATACGTGTCAATCTTGAGGTCATTCGGATTGATGACCACATCCAGCTCATCGCCCAAATCCGGCACCACTTCTACACCGGCGAAGGATGTCTGCCGCTTACCCGCCGAGTTAAAAGGAGAGATGCGCACCAGTCGATGCACGCCCGTCTCACCCTTGAGGTAGCCGTAGGCATTATCTCCTGTCACCATGACAGTGGCACTCTTGATACCTGCTACCGTGTCATTCTGAAGATCCACAACCTCCGTCTTAAAGCCCTTGTGTTCGCAGTATCTTAAGTACATGCGTTCCAGCATTTCTGCCCAATCCATCGCATCCACGCCACCTGTTCCCGCGTAGATGGTAATGATCGCATCGTTCGAATCATATTTCTCCGACAAGAGCATGTTGAGCTTGAGTTCTTCCATCTCATCCTGAAGCTCTCGGAAGTTCTTCTGAATTTCTTTGGCCTCTTCTTCATCGTGAAGCTCCATCGCCAGATCAATCAGCTCCTCCGTGTCAGTCAAGCCTTGTTCGATCTTATCATAGCGGTTCAACTCGTTCTCGAGGGATTTCTTGCGCTTCATCAGCTTCTGGGCGGCAGACGGGTCGTCCCAGAAGCCCTCCTTGCTCATTTCTTTATTGTATTTCTCCAGCTGTTCTCTCAGACCATCCAGGTCAAAGATACTCTCCGATCTCTAAGAGCTTCTCTCTCTCTTGTGGAATAACGGATTTAATTTCTTCCAGTTGCAGCATCTTGTACTCCTTCTCTTCTTGTTGTCGCTTCGCATTCTGTCCTTCCCGTGTCTGCATTAAGCATTGCGGCCGCAGCAGTTCTTATATTTCTTGCCGCTTCCGCATGGGCATGGGTCGTTCCGTCCGATTTTCGGTGCATTACGGTGTACTGTTTCCTGTCGCTTCTCCTCAGCTGGAGCTTCGCCCGGCGCACCGCCGACCGATTCCTCGCGGTATTCTTCCTTCGATGTCTGCTGGCTCTGGATGCGGCTCGTTCTCGCGCTCCGCGTCGTTACCGTCACGTTAAAGCAGAATCTTACGACTTCCTCCCGAATATCCGACACCATTTCTTCGAACATCGCGAATCCTTCCGAAGCATATGCCATTGCCGGGTCCTGCTGTCCCAGTGCACGGAGACCGATTCCATTTTTCAGCTGATCCATTGCATCAATGTGATCCATCCAGCGGTTGTCTACGACCCTCAGCATAATCATGCGTTCCACTTCGCGCATCTGCTCTTCGCCGACTTCCGCTTCCTTCGCCTCGTATACTTTCTCCAGAGCCGCCTTCAGGTCTTCCTTGATATCCTCCGGCTGAAGATCCATCTTATCTTCCTCAGAGTAACCCTCAAATTCTTTCCGGTATGCCGGCGTAATCTTATCGAGCGAATCGAAAATTCGATCCAAATCCCATTCCTCGGCATATTTGGATTCCATTGTAACCGGATCGACGATCCCGTCCACCAGCTCGGACATCATGTTCAGAATGTATTCTCTCAGATTCTCGCCATCCAGAACCATTCGTCTCTGTCCGTAGATGATTTCACGCTGTTTGTTCATGACGTTATCGTACTGCAGGACGTACTTACGGATGCCGAAGTTCTTGCCTTCCACCTTCTTCTGTGCGTTCTCGATCGACTTCGACAGCATGCCGGCTTCAATGGCTTCATCGTCCTCCAGGCCTACGCGTTCCACAAGGCGCTGCATTCTCTCGCCGCCAAACAGGCGCATCAAATCGTCCTCCAACGAGATGAAGAACTGCGATTCACCCGGGTCTCCCTGACGTCCGGCACGACCTCTCAGCTGATTGTCGATACGCCGAGATTCGTGTCTCTCGGTACCGATAATGCAAAGACCGCCCAGTTCGCGAACCTTCTCCTGCTCTTCCCTGCGTTCCTCGGCATACTGTTTACACAGCGCCTTGTACTTTGATCTCGCTTCATTCAGTTCCGGATCGTCGGATTTGTTGATCCCGGTCATGTAAGCCAGCTGCTCCGGCGAATACTCAAGGCGTTTCATCTCCTTACGGGCCTCGAATTCCGGATTGCCGCCCAGAATAATATCGGTACCACGTCCAGCCATGTTGGTCGCGATGGTCACTGCGCCCAGGCGTCCGGCATCTGCAACAATCTCGGCCTCGCGTTCATGATATTTTGCATTCAAGACGTTGTGTCTGATGCCTCTTTTCTTGAGCTGTTTGCTGATCAGTTCAGAAATTTCAACGGAAATCGTGCCGACCAGCACCGGCTGTCCGGTCTCATGGACTTCGGCAACGCGCTTGACGATCGCATTGTACTTGCCGGCTTCATGTGCATAGACAGCGTCTTCTTTGTCGTTACGAACGACCGGCAGGTTGGTCGGAATGACAACAACGTCCATGTTATAGATGTCTCGGAATTCGTCTTCCTCGGTCTTAGCCGTACCGGTCATACCGGATAACTTCCCGTACATACGGAAATAGTTCTGAAGGGTGATGGTTGCGAGCGTCTTGGACTCGGCACGGATGTTCACGCCTTCCTTCGCTTCAATGGCCTGGTGGAGGCCGTTGCTGAAGCGGCGTCCGTACATCAGTCGTCCGGTAAACTCATCGACAATCAGGATTTCGCCATCCTGCACGATGTAGTCTACGTCTCTCTTCATCAGGTAGTTAGCCCGGAGTGCCTGATTGACGTAGTGGTTGAGTTCCATGTTGTCCGGATCCGAGAAGTTGGAAATATCAAAGTACTTCTCGCAGAGCTCCACGCCTTCGTCGGTGAGAGCGATCTGGTTATCCTTCTCTTCAATCTTGTAATCGTCATCCTGGCGCAGCGTCTTCACGAAGCTGTTGGCCGAGATGTACATACCGCTGGAATCCACGCCGCGCCCGGAAATAATCAACGGGGTTCTCGCTTCATCGATGAGGATGGAGTCCACCTCGTCGACGATGGCATAGTTGAGTTCTCTCTGGGTCAGCTCTTCCTTGTAGGTGACCATGTTGTCACGAAGGTAGTCAAAGCCGAACTCGTTATTGGTTCCGTAGGTGATATCGCAGCGGTATGCCGCAACGCGATCCTCCCCTTCAATGGCATGCGTCACACAGCCAACGGTGAGCCCTAAGAAATTGTATATCTTGCCCATCCACTCGGCGTCACGGCTTGCCAGGTAATCGTTGACGGTAACGACATGAACGCCTTTACCCGTCAGTGCGTTCAGATATGCAGCCAGCGTTGCCACCAGTGTCTTACCTTCACCGGTCTTCATCTCGGCGATACGCCCCTGATGCAGGACCACGCCGCCAATCAGCTGCACACGGAAGTGCTTCATGCCAACCGCACGGTACGCCCCCTCGCGGCACACGGCAAAGGCTTCCGGAAGAATGTCATCGAGCGTCTCCCCTTCGGCGAGCCGGTCTTTGAATTCTTGCGTTTTTGCTTTTAGCTCCTCATCGGTCAGTTTCTGCATATCTTCATCGTATGCCTCCACCAGGTCGACAATCTTCTCGACCTTGCGGACTTCCTTCGCGTTGAGGTCGCCGAATATTTTTTCCAAAAATCCCATCTTCTTCTCCTTTACAGTAACAGTCTATTCATCTTCATCCGGGATGTTCTCGATGCGGATGTGAACCATCAGGGCTCGACGCTCATCCGCACGGGTAACCCGCACGTGGAAAATCTTGTGTTTGGAACGGTAATCGAACATGTCGCCGACCTTCGCCAGACGATCAAGTTCAATCATGACCCAACCGTTAACGGTGGTTGCATCCACGTCGATGTCCTCACCGACCATCTCAAAGAATTTCTCAACATTGGCACCCCCGGACACGGAATAAGTTCCGTCATAGAGCTGTGTGACGTCGCGCATTTCGATGGCGTCGTGCTCGTCATAAATCTTCCCCACGAGTTCCTCGATGATGTCCTCCATGGTGACCAGACCGGTGGTTCCGCCATATTCGTCTACAATAATAGCGATATGTGTCTTTTTAGCCTGCATCTTCTTGAGAAGAACCGCGGCTTTCATGGATTCTGCCACGTAAGCAACCGGTTTGATGTAGTTCTCCAGTTTGCGGCCGTCTCCCAGCACGTAATTGTGGAAATCCTTCTGGTTAATAACTCCCACGATATTATCCAGATCCCCGTCATAGACCGGCAGACGAGAGAATCCGCTCTTCTTAAAGATGTCTGCGATTTCTTCCAGCGAGCTGTCCACCTCGACGGCCTCCACGTCCACGCGCGGTGTGATAATGTCAATGGCTTCGAGGTCATCAAACTCAATGGCGTTGGTAATCAGTTCCTGTTGCTCCTTGCCGATGTTTCCGCCGATCTGTGCTTCTTCCACAATGGTAATCAGCTCGTCCTCGGTAAAGGAAGAGCCCTCTTTGATGCCGAAAATCTTCCCGAGAAGTTTCTTCCACGCGGAGAAGAACAGATTCAGTGGTGTGAAAAGCAAGATGATAATCCGCATAATCGGTGCCGATAGCAGCGCTATGCTCTCCGATTTCTCTTTGCCCAGGTTCTTCGGAGAGATTTCGCCGAAAATCAAGACAATTGCTGTCATTACAACGGTGGAAACTGTGGGGCCCAAAGATCCGCCCAGGAGTTCTGTGAACATCACCGTCGCAACAGCGGTCATCGCAATATTTGCAATGTTGTTTCCGATTAGAATAGTAGATAAGAGCTTGTCGTACTTGCCTTCCAATGCCAGTACGAGTTTTGCATTCGCTACGTCGTCGTTCGCCATATTCTTCATCTTAATCCGGTTGAGCGAAGTGAATGCAGTCTCCGTCGCCGAGAAAAAGGCAGAACACGCCAGCAGGCACAATATGGGAACAATGTATTTAGACATGTTATCCTCCTAAATAAATTTGAATGTGCAAGTTCATATGCATCTATGCATTATCCATGCATTATACTATATATTTGTGGTCATTAAAAGAAATTCCATTCAGCCACGGTGGAATTTACAGTAATTTTTCATGGTCTATGATTTATCTATTACAGGGATACTTGAGACGCTGACAGAAACCTCGCCTGTACTCGCCCGAATATAACGAAACTGGGAATATACTCTAAGTTACCGAACTGGATTCATGCGTGATTAATTCATGAAATATGTGGAATGATATATGATTTTTTGATATAATTTGGACATATAGCCAAAAGAAAGCCCGAATCGCCGCATGCAAGAGTTATCCGTTGATGCAAGGCGCATTGGCCGGGACAACAGATCTGTTGATCCCAGGCATGTGATCCGATCGGGTTAAAATGTATAGAGAGGCAATGTTTAAAGAGAAGGAGATATAGCCATGGTTGAAACTGAACATCTGATTCTACGGAACGCATCCTTTGCGGATCTTGACACCTTCGCAGAATGGGAATCTAACGAAGATGTCATCGAGCATTTCTGCCTGGATCATGTGCGCGATCTGGACACCATTACCAAGGATTTCCACATGGTAACCCACGACCCGACCCGAAGATGGCTGACAATCATGTTAAAAGAAAACCGCACAACGATCGGTCGCGTTGGGATCAACAATATCGATGAAATTAACAATTCCATGAATCTCAAGATCATCTACATCGGTGACATGAAATATCGCGGCAAGGGCTACGGCATCGAAACCATTCGCGCCTGCCTTGAGTATGCATTCTTCGACCTCGGACTTCACCGCGTTGCCATCGATCACTTCCTCGATGATGCCGTCAGCGAAAACCTCTACAACCACATCGGCTTCCGCAAAGAAGGCATTATGAAGAGCGCCGGCAGGCAGGGAGATAACTACTCGGACCTGCAGCTCCGCGCCATTCTCAAGGAAGAGTGGGAGGAACAGAAAGATATTCTTGCGGCAAACGAGCCGATCAAGGTACCGAAGCTGAAGGCAGACTACCTGTAAAGATGCTTACCCGCAAGCGCGGGAATGTGTTCTTTCGAAAACATCACAGAAACTGCATTGTAAAAAACAACTACATGTTATATAATCTATTGATTCAATGGGGCATCCGCTAGTTCTTGCGGATGCTTTGTTTACAAGGAACGCATGCTTTCCTTGATCTTCGCTTTTCCCCGTGAGGAAATGCTTCCAAACCCTCGGGAAATGCACCTGATTATCTAAAATTCTATTTCCTTAATATCACAAACGGAGGTATCAATATGTTCAAATCCATCAAGAATATCAACTGGGAGAAGCCGGGTCTCTTCGCTGCAGGTCTTGCTTTCGGAACCGCAGGTCTCAAGATTCTGGCTAGCGACGACGCAAAGAAAGTATACACAAGCTGCACCGCTGCTGTTCTTCGTGCAAAGGAATGCGTTATGAAGACCGCAACCAATGTACAGGAAAATGCAAATGACATTCTGGAAGATGCAAAGCAGATTAATGAAGACCGCATTGTTGCTGCGGAGGAGGCAGCGGCCGCTGCAGTCATCGAGGAAGCGGACGCAGAGGCGTAGTCGGAATACGTTAAAGAAACGAATGATTGGGGCGCCTTCAAGGGTGCCCCAATCTATTTGGGGAGCGTGAAAACATTGAAATTTACCATTAAACATGAAGCGAGAGGGAGAATCCGCGTACATGCACACCAGGTTCGCATGACACACGATCAGGCGGATATCCTTCAATACTATCTGCAGACGCTTCCGTTCGTTCGGCGCGCTGACGTGTACGAACGAACGGGTGATGCCACGATTCACTATTTCGGGGAACGCGAGAATATCATTGTCGCACTTCGAAATTTCTGCTATGAATCCGTGGATCTGCCGAAGGGTCTCCTGGAGACGTCCGGACGTGCCATGAATGCAGAGTACCAGGAGAAGCTGGCGAATCGGATTATCTTCCACTACGGACGGAGAATTCTCCTTCCGGCTTCCGTCCGTGCCGTGTATACAACTTTGAAATCGGTCAAATACATCCGAAAGGGCATCCGCACGCTGATGGATCGCAAGATTGAGGTGCCGGTGCTGGATGCTGCCGCGATCGGTGTCTCCATCCTGAGAAGCGATTTTAGCACGGCAGGATCCGTCATGTTCCTTCTTGGCATCGGCGAACTGTTGGAGGAGTGGACGCACAAAAAATCCGTGGATGACCTCGCACGCTCCTTGTCCCTTAATCTGGGCAAGGTCTGGGTATGCACGGAGAGCGGTCAGCCGTTACTGATTTCCACCGGCGAGGTGAATGCCGGTGATCGTGTCATCGTCCATATCGGTAACGTCATTCCATTCGACGGTGAGGTTGTAAGCGGTGAGGCCATGATCAATCAAGCCTCTCTGACGGGGGAATCCGTTCCGGTTCGCCGTGTGGCAGGAAACTCCGTCTATGCCGGAACGGTCATCGAAGAAGGCGAAATTACCGTGCTCGTCAAGACAACCGGCGGCTCCAGCCGCTACGAGAAGATTGCGACCATGATAGAGGAATCGGAGAAGCTGAAATCCGGTCTTGAGAGCCGGGCCTCTCACCTGGCAGACAAGCTGGTTCCGTACTCGCTTGGCGGGACGGTGCTGACCTATCTGATTACCGGGAATGCAACGAAAGCACTGTCCATCCTGATGGTGGACTTCTCCTGCGCGCTGAAACTGGCTATGCCGATCTCCGTGCTGAGTGCGATTCGGGAAGCCAGCCAGCATGACATCACCGTTAAAGGCGGCAAATTTATGGAAGCCATCGCCGAAGCCGACACGATCGTCTTCGACAAGACCGGCACCCTAACGAAAGCAAAGCCAACCGTGTCGCGCGTCATTTCTTTTAACGGCCGAAATGAAGACGAGCTTCTGCGAATCGCCGCCTGCCTCGAAGAGCACTTCCCGCATTCCATGGCGAAAGCCGTTGTCAATGCAGCCATGGCACGCCATCTGGATCACGAAGAAATGCACTCCAAGGTTGAATACATCGTGGCACACGGCATCTCCAGCAAGATTGAGGGTAAACGCGTCCTGATCGGAAGCTACCACTTCGTATTCGAGGATGAACATATTCAGATTCCGGAAGGCAAAAAGTCCGCATTCGACAATCTTCCGGTGGATCAATCCCACCTATATCTGGCCATCGACGGTCTTCTGGAGGCGGTGATCCTGATTGAAGATCCGCTCCGTGAAGAGGCTGCGGATGTCATCCGCGAACTTCGCGCCTGCGGTCTCACGAACATCGTTATGATGACCGGGGACAGCGAACGCACGGCTCGATCCATTGCGAAGCGCGTCGGCGTAGATCAATATTTCTCCGAGGTGCTGCCGGAGGATAAAGCCCGCTTCTGCGAGGAAGCCAAAGCCGCGGGCCATAAAGTCATCATGATTGGAGATGGCATCAACGACTCCCCGGCACTGTCTGCAGCCAACGTGGGTATCGCCATCAGCGACGGGGCGGAAATCGCCCGAGAAGTCGCCGACGTCACCGTTGGTGCCGACAGCTTGCGCGAACTGGTCACTCTGCGTCACCTCAGCACCGCACTTATCAAACGCATCAATTGGAACTACCGCACCATCGTCACGTTCAACTCCGGTCTCATCGCCCTGGGCGTGCTGGGCGTCATCGTTCCGACCACATCAGCACTCCTGCACAACACGTCCACTCTCGTGATCGGACTCAAAAGCATGCAGAATCTGCTGGAAGAGTAACCTCCGACGGTTCTGACCGGAATGGGATTCGGAAGATTTCAAATCATCCGGACAGCGCTCTACCGGATCTGCTAAAAACATATTTCATCCGTCTGCCTTCGCCGACTCGGCATGGCAGGCGGTTTTTCATTGGTGGCATCTTCCTTCTCTCCGGCTTCTATCGTTCGACCGTCATGGCGCTCGCTTAGAATTTCGTAACGCTTTAAAAATTCTTTCTTTAACCGGTTGACATTCGCCTAAGGTTCGGGTAATATGTGGGTGTAGGTTAGTTCAAGTTAACTAACCTACACAAAGGAGGTCTACTATGCTGGAACGCTGCCTCGTCGAGTTCTGTTCTACGACACTGGCATCACTCAAATCCGCCAGTCTTTTCAATGCATCTTTCGATTCCAAAGAGGTTGCGGAAGAACAGATTGCTCGCTGGAACGAGTGCTTCGAGCATAAGGGGATTCGACTCCTACTCTTGCGCTTTCACGGGACAAGAGCGCTCATCTACGTCTATCGAACCAGCCATCTGGAAGCGATTCTCCAAGATTCGGAGATCCGGGAATTCCTGGCAAGGTACGGGTACGAATACAGCGACATCGAATACGCACTGACCCGACTTTGGGAACGAATCAGCAAGAGTGACGACTTTCCGCATGAAATCGGAATTTTCCTCGGATACCCGCTAGGAGATGTTGCTGCTTTTATCGACAACGGCGGACGCAACTTTAAATGCGCCGGATGCTGGAAGGTCTACTGTGACGAGATGACATGCCGAAGAAAATTCGCACAATTCAAGAAATGCCAGAGAATCTACATGAGATTGTGGCAGGAAGGACGAAGTGTTCTGCAGCTGACGGTAGCTGCATAGCATATATAAATCTACTTTACAGGTAAAGAAGAAGAAAGAGGTAAAATAATGAGCAAAGTAGCAGTAGTATATTGGAGCGGTACCGGTAACACGGAAATTATGGCGGAAGAAGTCGCTGCAGGTGCAAAGGGCGCCGGTGCAGAGGTCGAAGTAATCAAAGCCGCTGATTTCTCCGCATCCAAGGTAGATGAATATGATGCCATCGCATTCGGCTGCCCGGCAATGGGAGCAGAGGTTCTGGAAGAAGAAGAATTCGAGCCGATGTGGAACGACTGCACCGGCAGCCTGAGCGGCAAGAAGATCGCCCTGTTCGGTTCTTACGGCTGGGGAGATGGTGAATGGATGAGAAGCTGGGAGTCCAGCGCCAACGATGCCGGCGCTGCACTGGCATGCGAGAGTGTCATGGCTAACGAGGAGCCGGACGATGATGCCAAGGCTGCTTGCCAGGAACTCGGAAAGGCGCTCTGCTAGTCCTACCCCTCGGTAATAACAAGTTCACAAATATTATTACATTTGCTTCGGCACACCATGTAATAACCCTCAACAAAATACAATCGAGTAGGAGGGGGATTGGAATAATCCCCCGACCTCTCACACCACCGTGCGTACCGTTCGGTACACGGCGGTTCTTTAGTTTTCACATACTTGCAGATAATAGCCAGTCAAGGACATATATCCGAGATTGGCTAATTCTTTGTTGGTGAGTGCCTGATTTATTACAAGCGCTGAGCGCCATATGCCTTTGCGGCAATTCGCAATCTCAAACACCACCCATTCAGGCAAGTTCAGACTTCTCAGTTTTCTTATTCTCGTTCGCACTTTCTTCCATTGCTTCCAATAGATAGCTCTTATCCTATGGCGTAGCCATTCATCCGTATCTCGTAGCAGTTGTTTCATATCTGCCAACTTGAAGTAATTCACCCATCCTCTTATAAACTGTTGCAATTTCAGAATACGGTAATCATTACCCCAAGCTTTGTTTCTATCCGTCAACTCCCGCAGTTTCTGCTTCATCTTCTCCACCGACTTTGGATGTACTCGGAATCGCAGTCCCTTGTGGTTGTAAAACGTATATCCCAGATACTTTACTTTGCTGATATGCGCTACACAGGTTTTGTCCCTGTTTACCTTGAGAAATAATTTATTCTCGATATACGGCAGGATATTTTGAAGTGTCCGCTCGGCACTTTTTCGGCTTTTGCAAAAAATCATGCAATCATCTGCATACCGCACAAATCTGTGACCTCTGCGTTCCAACTCCTTATCTAGCTCATTCAACATTATGTTACTTAACAGCGGACTAAGTGGTCCACCTTGCGGCACACCGACTTCTGTCTTTTCAAACAGCCCATTTGTCACTACTCCGGCATTCATATATTTATGAATAAGTGAGATCACCCTACCATCTTTAATGGTTCTTGATATGACCTCAATCAGCTTACTCTGACATACGTTGTCAAAGAACTTCTCTAAGTCCATATCCACCACGTAGACGTAGCCATCATTAGCGTTCTTTTGGCATTGCTTCAAGGCGTCGTGTGCCCCTCTGTTTGGGCGAAAGCCGAAACTGTTTTCAGAAAACTGTTTCTCGAAAATCGGTGATAATACCTGCGCGATTGCCTGTTGGTAGACACGGTCAACTACTGTCGGTATTCCCAACTTCCTAAACTTTCCCTTTTCTTCTTTGGGTATTTCCACCCTTCTGACTGGATTTGGCTTATATTTTCCGTCACGTATCTGTTGGTTAAGTTCCCTGCCGTGCTCTCGCAAGTACGATAGAAGTTCATCTACGCCCATTCCGTCCACACCGCCCGAACCTTTATTGGATTTTACTTTCTTATATGCCTTGTTAAGGTTGTCTTTCCGTAAAATCTCTTCCAACAGCCCAGTCGTCTGCAAGTCTGTGATGATGTCGGTGTTTTCAGCAATCCTTGAACAAGCGGACGCCTCTGCATACTCTTTCTGTTCCGCAGATACCATTTGCAGATGACCCTCGTTATGAAGTTGTCTGTCCTTAAATTTGTCCTCGGTCACATTCATTTCCTAACATCTCCTAAAGTTCAGCCCTTTCCGTAACGCTTGCAATCATCACGGTACTATGGCTTCTGCTGACTTCTCGCCATTCGTTGTTACTACGGCTTCTTACTCTGTTTCCACCGCTGACGAGACCTCCCTGGGTACCACACATTTCTTTCCCTCCACATATCTGCCACATTTACTATGCATAGTTCCGTACAGTTATCGGGCTTCGTTGTGTTAGGCCACCTTACCCCCATGCATAGCCTGATGTGATTTCTGTTCGTCAGACCAGAGGTTTGCCTACAGCTTCCTTCAGATTCCACCTCACGATGGACACCCTTGCTGTTCAGCTATATCCTTCCCACTGTCGGGCGGATTCGGGACTTTCACCCGTTAGAAACGTGCGCCGCCAGGCGCACTTACACAGGAAAGAGTGCGGACGCCGAAAGGCTCCGCACTCTTTCTTTACTCTTTCTTATCGAATGTTCTCTCTTCCCCTTCTTGTGCTATAATGTTTTCAAGTTGTGCGAGAATTCCGCCTGCCAAGTTACTGTGCATTGTCGCATCACACGATGGCAGAACTCAAAGCCGGGCAGCAGCGCAGTGCCGGGCAGCTGGAAAGAACCCATTCGATGGTACGTTCGACGCACAGCCATAGCTATGGATTCACAAGGAGGACGAGAGATGAGTGTAACAAGAGAGCAAGCATGGGAACTGTTAAAGAAATACAATGACGAACCGTTTCACCGCCATCATGCGGTAACCGTCGAAGGCGTCATGCGATACTACGCCGAGAAGATCGGCGAGGATGTAGATTTCTGGGGGATTTGCGGACTTCTTCATGACGTGGACTTCGGTCGGTGGCCGGAGGAACACTGCAAGAAGGCACCGGAACTTCTGGCGGAAATTGACGCGCCGGAAGAGATGGTCCACGCCATTTGCAGTCACGGATACGGAATCTGCGTCGACGTAGAACCATCCTGTGAGATGGAGAAGTTCCTATTCGCGGCCGATGAATTAACCGGACTGATCGGCGCCGCTATTATCCTTCGTCCATCTCACAGCTGTAAGGATATGGATGTTAAGTCGGTCAAAAAGAAATTTAAGGACAAGCACTTTGCCGCCGGATGCTCCAGAGACATCATCAGGCAGGGTGCAGAAATGCTGGGATGGGAGCTGACAGACCTCTTCCAGACGGTACTGGAAGCAATGCAGTCCATGCCGGATCCCGATGAACTCGACAGAATTAATGGGATTGAGGGGTAGTTTTTCCCGCTGAAATCTGTTAGAATAACTACCGTGGTTTTGGACGGAGTGTCGTTCCGAACCACGCATGCGCCCGTAGCTCAGGGGATAGAGTAGCACACTCCGAATGTGAAGGTCGCGAGTTCGAATCTCGCCGGGCGCACCAGACGCTGACGGGAGCTTGAGTTCCCGTCATTTTTTATTTAACATGACAGCAATTTATTACAAGAAGCAACTGAGGTGACTATGTTAGAAATTATCAAAGCAGTATTATTCGGTATTGTCGAGGGCATTACGGAATGGCTGCCGGTCAGCAGCACCGGCCACATGATCCTGCTGGAAGAATTTGTCAAGATGGATGTGTCTGCGGAATTCTGGGATACATTCCTGGTTGTTATCCAGCTCGGTGCCATCCTCGCGGTTGTCATCCTGTACTGGAATGAAATCTGGCCGATCAAGAGATACATCATCGAGGGTAAACATGCCGTCGATCCGGTCAAGGGATTCTGCATTGACCGGAAAGTCCTCTCGCTCTGGCTTAAGACCATCGTTGCCTGCCTGCCGGCGGCCGTCATCGGACTGGCACTGGATGATTGGCTGAATGAGCATTTCTACAACTGGCTGGTCGTGTCGGCCATGCTCATCATTGTGGGAATTGCTTTTATCATTATCGAAAACCGCAATTCCAAAAGAAAACCGAAGACATTAACGATGCAGGATATTTCGTATAAGGAAGCGTTCGTCATCGGCCTCTTTCAGGTCATCGCGGCGGTGTTCCCGGGGACGTCGCGATCCGGTGCGACCATTCTGGGCGGCCTGATGATTGGGGTTTCTCGTCCGGCGGCGGCGAATTTCACCTTCATTCTGGCGATTCCGGTCATGGCCGGAGCCAGCCTGCTGAAGCTGTTGAAGAACGGTTTCCTGTATACATCTGCGGAATACACGATTCTGGCGGTCGGCATGATCACGGCATTCATCGTATCGCTGATCATCATCAAATTCTTGCTTTCTTACATCCGAAAGCACAACTTCAAACCGTTCGGTTGGTATCGTATCGCGCTGGGGCTGGCAGTAATCGGATATTTCCAGCTGCTGGGATAGCCGAACCGCACTTTACACACAAGGAAGGACGTCATCTCGCCTGCCACTGCCCTGCCAATCTAATAAATCTATCCGGGCTGTGGTAACGATGTGATTCCACAGCCCGTTTTTCATTCCAGATTATTCGTTAAGGGGGAGGATAACATGCAATATGAAACAAACATCCCGGCAGAAGAAGTCTCTCGCTGTCTGCTCTGCAACCATGCAGCCTGCACGCAAGCCTGTCCGCATCAGCAAGACCCGGCTGCTCTGCTGCGTTCTCTTCGCTTCGCCAATCCGATTGGCGCAGCAGCAAAACTCAACGGGAATTACCATTGCGCGGATTGCAGCGCTCCCTGTGAGGGTGCATGCGTTCGCAAGGTCCATCCGGTCCGCATCCGCCACCTGCTGACAACCTTGCACGAGGAGAGCCTCGGATGGGAATCATTCCCGGAAACTCCGGTTGATCTTTCCTGTATGTTCCTTGGGGTACGTCTGGAAAATCCGTTTTTGCTCTCCTCCTCTGCCGTATCCAGCACGTACGAGAAAATCTCCCGCGCCCTCGACATGGGATGGGCAGGCGTATGCTTCAAGACAATCTGTAATTTCATCCCTCATGATACTTCGCCGCGCTACTCTGCCATCCCGGCAGAACATGGTTTCTGCGGATTTAAAAACATCGAACAGCTTTCCTGCAACAGCATGGAAGAAGACCTTGACATCATTCGTCGGCTTAAACGCGATTATCCTTCCAAGGCGATTTTTGCCTCCATCATGGGCCGGAACGAAGAGGAATGGGAACGCCTGGCGCATCTCGCAGAGGAAGCGGGCGCCGATATTATCGAGTGCAACTTCTCCTGTCCGAACATGGAAGAGAGGGGACTGGGCATGGATATCGGTCAGAGTATCGAGGCGACCGCACAATACACGCGGGCGGCACGGCGAGGATGTACGGTTCCGTTACTGGTAAAGCTCACCCCAAATGTTGCGGATATGCGTCCGTTTGCACGAGCAGCGGCAGAAAACGGGGCTGACGGCATCGCTGCCATCAACACGATCAAAAGCCTCATGGGCATGAATCTGGATACCTACGCTACCGGCCCCTCCGTACAGGGACTGTCCGGTGTCGGCGGATACTCCGGTCGCGCAGTAAAGCCCATTGCGCTTCGGTTCATCTGGGAAATGGCATCTGACCCGAAGCTCCATCAAATGCCTCTCAGCGCGATGGGTGGTATCGAAACCTGGCAAGACGCTACGGAATTCCTGCTGCTCGGTGCCAATCACGTCCAAATCACCACAGCAGTTATGCAGTTCGGTGCACGAATTATTGACGACTTGATCGATGGGTTAACCTGGTATTTACGAGAAAAGGCATTGACCCACCTGTCAGATCTGCAAGGGCTCGGCATGGAAAACGTAGCGGAGCTGGATGAACTGAATCGACAGACGAAGCTCCTTCCGCGCTTTGATAGAAGTAAATGCCTGGGATGCGGACGCTGCTACATTTCCTGCAGAGACGGAGGACACGAAGCGCTTCACATGTCGGACGGAAAACCGGTAATGGATCCGCGCATCTGTGTGGGATGCCACCTGTGCGTCCTTGTCTGTCCGGTCAAAGCGATCAGTCCGTACGGGAAGAGAATTCCGATCTGACGGGGCTGTGACAACGACTTAATAATTCACAATTTCTCTCCTCATTCGAAATCGGATGTCTTAACATAGCCGAAAAGGGCAGTGCCGCCGGAAAATCCGGTGCACTGCCCTTTTTTTACCAGATAACGGAACTACAGCATTTCCAGGAATGCGGTAACGCGGGTGTTCAGCTGTGCCACGTCCGCCTGCGAGTAATCGGTCTCCACACCGAGGTACGGCTTCCCCTTGGAATTCACAAAACGTTCGATGCTCTTGGATTCGATGTTGTAGGTGAGGCATGCCGAGAGCGTCATCTCGATGACGCCGTCCACGTGGAACTCGTCCATCAGCTTCTCGAGAAGCACGAGACGATTCGGGTTCGGAGTCATTACAGAACAGCCGATATTGAGGTAACGATCCGCAATTGCGTCCAGAATATCGTCTGCATTCGGGTCTACGAGCTCGTTAAAGTTCTTGTAGCCGGAACAGTTCTCGAAAGCGACAGCAACGCCGCCATTATCCTCGATAGCCTTGATGACTTTGGTGCTGCCACCACCCATCGGGCAACCGGTGATCAGAATGCGCGGTTTCTTACCGATGTTCTTGCCAGCTTCGTAATCTGCTTCGATTCTCTCCGCAAGTGCATTCACGTCGGCAGTAACCTGCTTCTTATCGAATTTGTATCCACTGCCCTCGATGGTGCTGAAAAGCTCGAGACCGGTAATCGGTGCCGGATCTTTCATCATGACGTTGGACAGGCGCCGCTGTGCCTCTCTCAGATCGTTCTGTACACGAACCGCCTCGCGGAGCTTCTCCTCAGTGATCTCCACGCCGAGCTTCTCCTCCATATAATCCTTGAACTTCCGAACTTCCTTCCGCCACAGCTCTTTCGCGAAATCATCCTGGCTGTTCGGCAGCTTCATAAGGTACAGTTCCTTGAACTCGGACATGAGCTCGTACATCTTCTTCTTCCCGTCACATGTGGTCTCCCCCACAACGATATCGGAAAAGTGAAAGAACGGACATTTGTCAGTCTTCGCAAATCCATAGCTGGATTTTACCAACGGGCACAGGTTTGCCGGCAGATCCTGCTCGGCATCCGGGATCGGTTCGTCCGACATCGAGCACAGGCTGACACTGGTCGCACCGCCTGCCATGGCGATTTCCTGCGGGAAATACGTACAATATGCGCCAATAACCGGAATTCCCTGTTCCTTGATATCTTTTACTGCAAGAAACGCATTCCGTCTTGCCTCACCGAATTCTTCAAATACGTCCGGCAATGATTTGATAATTTCCATGAATACCCTCCTAAAGTTCATCTGAATACACTCACTGCGACTATTCTAACACCCTTGTACTTGCTTCTTTTATTGAAAAAAAGAATTTGCGTACGGCCCGAATTCGCCGACCTAATAGAAGCATGCGGGAAGCAGAGGTTTCAGGGGACGGCTGTCCCGATCTCCGATTTGAAGGCCACATCGTCCGGGGACCACATCGTTCGGAGGCCATGTCGTTCGGGGATCATACCGACAGAATGCACCGCGAAATCATACCGAGCATCGTACGCCGGTCCCGATCCACACAAGCAAAAACCCGTTGCTTTATTGGGGGAATGCAACGGGCTCTGCCTACTACAAAATTATTAATTAAGAAAGAACAATTAAAGAAAATGCATTATGGTTACTGCTAATAGGAGGTCTTTCCCTTTAGCAACTATATGATAGCATTCGATTGTGTTGGTTATGTCAAATTCTCATATCACTTGCGTGTACTGTTCATGTCCGAAGTTTGCGGGTTTTCTGGAGCGTCTCATCACGGATTTTTATTACTCATTGAATGATTCGGATAAGCATGACATGGTATAATGTCCGTGAAATACAGTTCTCGTTCAAAGAACAGGAGGAAAAGACATGAAATATCAGATTATCGGGGATTCCGACAACCCTATCGTAGACATCACGCTGGGCGCGGGTGAGACGCTGAAGCTGGAGAGCGGCGCCATGGTATACATGCAGAATGTAGAACTCAAAGGGGAGACCAACAGCAAGAAGGGTGGTTTTGGCGGACTGATGGGTTCCATTGGGCGAAGCATCGTCAGTGGCGAGAGCATGTTCATCACCAAAGCGACCGGAAGAACAGACGGCGCAAGACTCGGCATTGCACCGGCAGTTCCGGGCAAGGTTGCCTGCATCAACGTAGACGGCGGCAAGCAGTACCGTCTCAATACCGGCGCCTTCCTCGCTTGTGACGACAGCGTGTACTACAACATTAAGAGCCAGAGTGTGGGCAAGGCTGTCTTTGGAGGCACTGGCGGTCTATTCATCATGGAGACAGAAGGCACTGGTCAGATGCTCATCAATGCCTTCGGAGATCTGATGGTCCTGGATGTAACAGATGATGCCCCGATTTCCATCGACAACGAGAATGTCGTCGCATGGGATGCATCTTTGTCCTACGAAATCCGAGTTGCCTCCGGCACCATCGGATTCATGTCCGGCGAGGGCTTCGTCAATGAATTCCACGGAAACGGCAAGGTTATCATCCAGACCCGAAACGTACACTCGTTGGCAGATGCTGTCGCAAAATACATCCCGACATCCAACAAGTAGGTTAGCAGGTGAAATTCCCGGCAATACAGAAGATTAATCTCGCGAACCGTGAAGGAAAGCTCCCTTGTTACGCGTCCGGTGATTCCGGCTCTGTCTGAACCGACTTCGGTGCTTTGTCGTAGATTTCCGCCAGCGAATATCGCTTCATCTCCGCATACAGAGCTTCCTGGATTCGTTCCAGCTCATAGTGCACGGCACAAGGTGAGCCTTCTGTGTTGAGCGGGCACTCCGCCCCCTCCCGCAGGCATTCGTTTACTGCAGTGTCCGGATTCATAATGTTATACACATCGAAGAGCGTAATCCGGTCTGGCTCCCGCGTGAGCTTGTATCCGCCCACGTTTCCGCGTACGCTGACGATCAGGCCGCCTCGCTCCAGCTTACGAGCAACCTTATACGCGATAGCAGAAGAGATCAGCTCCTTCTCAATGATGGTGCTGATACTCTTCTGCTCCGTAGTCCCCAAATTACGAATCAGACGAAATGCATAATCAGTCTCTCTGGTTATCAGCATTTGTATTCGTTCCCCTATTCTAGAATATGATATGGCTTATGAAGATTTTTTATCATAGTTAACCAGTTTCGTCAAGATGCACATTTCTTTCCATACCGAATTGCCCCAGAATTCCTCACCCTCATGACTCCCCTGATCCCCGTTCCTCGTTTCTCTTCGGCACCGTCTCTCCTCGACTCCGTACCGAATCTTTAGCGATTGGAAGCCTCTCATTCCTGTCCATCTTCGCTGTCATTCATTGTGCCGGCATTCTCTCCATTCAGGCTTCCCACACTCCGAAGCCGCCGCTGAATCTGCCTGGTCCGAACGCCCACCAACTTGTCGAGATCATCGTTCGCCTGCACCAACCGGTGCTGTGTACTCTCCAGAACATCGGCGAAGGCATCGAACTCCGTCCGCACTGCAGCCAGCAATTCCCACACTTCGTTCGATCGTTTCTCGATGGCCAGTGTATTGAATCCCATCTGCAGAGAATTCAGCAACGCCGAGATGGTTGTCGGCCCCGCCACCGTCACCTTGTACTTCCGCTGCAGCATCTCCAGCATATTGCTTCGCACCACCTCGGCATAGAGGCCCTCAAAAGGAAGGAACATCACCGCAAAATCCGTCGTGTACGGAACCTCGATGTATTTGTCATGGATATCCTTCGCCTCTGCCGCTATTCGGGTTAAAAGTCTTTTCTTCGCGGCCGCAACCTCCGACTTGTCCCCGGTATCGTAAGCATCCTGAAGTGCGCTGTACGTATCCGCCGGGAACTTCGCATCAATTGGAAGATACACCGTGCTCCCCTCACCGGATCCCGGCAGGCAGATGGCGAATTCGACCCGTTCGCGGCTTCCCGGCCTTGTTGCCACGTTCTCGGCATATTGCTCCGGGCTCAGAATCTGCTCGAGAATCGCACCCAGCTGAATCTCTCCCAGGATTCCCCGAGTCTTTACGTTCGAAAGAATTTTCTTGAGATCTCCCACGCTTCCGGCGATATTCTGCATCTCCCCCAGACCCTTGTAGACCTGCTCCAGGCGCTCATTGACCAGGCTAAAGGATTGCGTCAGCTTCGTCTCCAGTGATTTCTGAAGCCTTTCATCCACCGTGTGGCGGATGTTCTCAATCTGCTGGGCATTTTCCTGACGAAGACGGCTAAAATTCTCATCCAGAGCCTTGAGTCTGGCATCCTGCTGGCGGGCCACCGCACTCTGGAGTGCTTCCTGCTGCTGGGCAATGGCCTTCTGCGTCTCCACTGAGCTCTGGCTGTAGAGTCTAAAATATTCATTAGTCTTCGATCCGGTTCTTTTGAGTCCGGAGAGCACCACAAGAAGCAGGAATATAATTCCCGCTGTCAGAAGAATCAGGATAACGAGCAATATGCGATCCAGCATAAGAAACCTCCATGAGAATACGATTGAGATGCAAGGATTTACTGCTAACAGTATAGCATAACTCGCCGAAAGGCGAACGTATGTTTTATCGGAATCCGGGCATGAGAAAAGCGGAGTGCCTACAGGCACTCCGCGGGTGTTTTTACCCAGTGATCGGGAAATTAACCGACAATCTGGTACTTCTTCTCAACGTGATTCAGGAGTTCGCAGCCGTCCTCGGTAACGAGAACCAGATCCTCGACACGAACGCCGTACTTGCCCGGGATGTAGATGCCCGGCTCAATGGAGAAGATGTTGCCCGGAACAGCAACGTTCTTGTTGATCGGGCTGACATCGCCGTACTCGTGGTCGTCCTGGCCGATGAAGTGACCCAGTCGAACGCCCCAGTACTTGGTGTATCCCTGCTCGTCCACATAATCTCTGGCCTGCGCGTCGATATCGCAAATCGGAACGCCCGGCTTGATAACTGCTTCTGCCTTGAGAACTGCGGTGCGAACGATATCGTGAATCTTCGCCTGCTCGTCGTCAACGCTCTTGCAGTAGAATGTTCTGGTCATATCGGAGCAATAACCCTGCCATACGCAGCCCATATCGATCAGGATGCATTCGCCGGCCTTGAGTCTTCTAGTCTCGCTCGGTTCGTGATGCTGATCCGCAGCGTTATCTCCGAAGCACACGATGGTCGGGAAGCTGTTGCCGCTTGCACCTTCCTTGAGGTATTCTGCATCGATGTAGTCTGCAATTTCCTTCTCCGTCATTCCCTCTTTGATGAAACCGGTAACTCTCTCCATAACCAGATCGTTGATCTCGGAAGCCTTCTTCATCAGGGCGATTTCTTCATCGTCCTTCGCAGCGCGAACGTTATCCACACAGTCAGAACCCCATACGGTCTTCAGGTTCGGGCAGCGTTCCTGCAGCGGAACCAGGTAACGAACGGTCATGGACTTGTCAACGCCCAGAGTTCCCTCGGTATCAATGTTCTCGGCAATGAGACCGATCTGGTCATCCATATCGGTGAACCATACCTCTTTGAATCCGGTATCCGACACGAAGAACAGGGTGTTCATGAAGAATACGTGCTCGCCGTTCTCTTTGAGAAGGAGCGCCCACAGTCTCTCCATCGGTTCTACGTAGAATCCGGTCAGGAAAGCAATGCTCTTGGAGTCGGTGATGAAAAGCTGGTTGAGACCCTTCTTCTTCATCTGCTCCAGAACACGTCCGATTCTCTCGTTCTGCTTTGCAGTGAGTTTCTCATTCATTACAGTAATCCTCCTTAATATCACAAAAAACACAAATGATTTTGCAATATTTATTCTAGCACAATTAAAAGTCGCAAACCAGTCTAAAGTATGGACTTCGGTCCAGTGCAGGACTGTATGCGTTTTTTCGTTCACATCCTCCTGCTATCCTGAAATCTGTGCCTGCGTGGTGTTCCCATATCCTACACCGTACAGCTCATCCAACAGCGCCTGCGTGGTGTTCCCATATCCCACACCATACAGCACATCCAACAGCGCCTGCGTGGTGATAAACTTCCCCGCATCCGTTTCTACGGGCGAGCCTTCTTCTCGTGCACCTCCATCTGCGGATAAGGAATTTCCAGGTGATTCTCGATCACGTGTCTTTGCACAATCGCCAGTGCAGCGCGATGCATCCGGTAATGAATCTTCGGGGAACAGTAGTAGAGAATCGCATAGACTACCGCCGAGTCCGCGTAATCCTGAATGCCGATATATTCTGCCCGGCTGATTCCCTTCACCCCGGCAATTTCCGCCGCAGTTCGCGTCATCACTTCCCGAATCCTCTCCGGATCTTCATCATAAGACAGCGAGAGCTTGATGGAATAGATTCCTCCCTTCTTCGCCACCTGCGTGATGTTCCGGTTGCACATCGTCACGATATCTCCCGTTGCCAGATCCTTAAGCCTTGTTGTCATCAGGGAGAAGCTGAGAACGATTCCCTCTATTCCGTTAATCTCCACCACTTCGCCCACGACGATGGAATTATCATTCACGATATGAACGCCCATGATAACATCCTTGAACAAATCCTGCATCGCCAGGCCGGCAATGGCACTGACCAGCCCGACGCCGGTGACCATCGAGCTGATGTTGATCTCATTCGCCTGAAGCACTGCAAAAATGCAGATTATCACGACCACAATCCGCGCTCCGTTGAACATGCTCCGCACGAAAGCCCGCAACTTCAGGTCCGTCGGATCGATCTTGTTCTGATATCTCTTCGACGCCTTGTTCAGCACCGCCATCAGGATGATGGTAATGATAACATATACCGCGCTGACCACCATGTGTTTCGACAGCAGGGTTCCCAGGACTTCTTCCAGACTCTTCTCCACTGTATCTATCCTTTCTGCGCGCATCTGTACGCGCGTACGTTCTCTCACTCTTTCGGAAAAATTATAGCAGATATTCCGCTAAAATTACAATTCACCACGCCGGGACCTCCGGTTGGGTGCGATCTTCGTTTCCTCCGACTCATTTCCTCCGACCCAGGCGGCCGTCTCAGAGACGCAGCTTCCTTGCAGATCTCCGGTCGATTCGGTTTTCTCTTCGGTATCATCCTCGGCATCCTCCGGAAAACAGGCTCCGCCCTTCGATTTTTTGTACAAAATTCCAAACTTTACGAAATATTTTGGCATTTTGTCTCATTTATTGTTGACATATCTCCAACGAACATGTATCATGGTTACACAATTGAGATAGAGGACGCGCTATGTGATTAGTAACCGCCTCCGATGCCGTGCAGGGCAGAGGCGAGGAAAGGCACCGGCGCCGAGGTGGCCGTTTCTGCATGAACGGTAAGCCGGGCGATGGAAATAAGATTCTACCGACTGTCGCATAGATCATATGCGGAGTGCTATCCTTGATATGAGTCATGTGTTCCGATACGCGAGGCGCTGCGTGAAGCCGGCGAGAACGATTCGACTGAGAATTCGTTGAATCTCGGCTTGTGAGATATCCGTCAGTCATCCGCGAGCAATCCGCTACGTCACGGAGAATCGGAAGTTCATGAGTTGCGATTATCAAGCAGTGAACTCCGGAGTTCACTGCTTTTTTTATCGGTTCAAGGCTCTCTTCTCAAATATATCTGTATCACATAGTTATATTAGGAGGACAAACAAAATGACTACACCTATTTTTGAAGGAATTGCAACTGCGCTGATTACCCCGATGACCGAGGACGGCGTCAACTACGAACAGTTCGGAAGACTGATTGACTGGCAGATTGAGCAGGGCATCAATGCGCTGGTTATCTGCGGGACCACCGGAGAGGGTTCAACGCTGACCGACGCGGAGCACAAGGAATGCATCCGCTACGCAGTGGAAAGAGTGAATCACCGCGTTCCGGTTATTGCCGGAACCGGAAGCAATGACACCGCTTACGGTCTGCAGCTCACCCGCTACGCCTGTGAGGTCGGTGCCGATGCGTGCCTGGTTGTAACTCCTTACTACAATAAGGCAACACAGAAGGGTCTGGTAAAGATGTACGCGGAATACGCCGCTGTCAGCACCGTTCCGATCATCGTCTACAACGTGCCGTCCAGAACCGGTGTGAACATCGAACCATCCACCTATGTGGAACTGGCGAAGATTCCGAACATCGCCGCTATCAAGGAGGCAAACAGCAATATTTCCAAAATTGTGCAGACGCAGGCGCTCGTTGGCGATCAGCTTACCATGTATTCCGGAAACGACGACCAGATTGTTCCGATCATGGCCATGGGAGCGAAGGGATGCATCTCCGTATTATCCAACGTCATTCCGGCGGAAACCGTCGAACTGGCACAGCGTATGCTCTCCGGCGATGTAGCCGGTGCCGCAGCGCTGCAATGCAAGTACAGCGAACTCGTCTCCGCTCTGTTCTGTGAGGTTAACCCGATTCCGGTCAAAGAAGCCTTGGCAGATCTCGGCTTCTGCGATAGAATCATCCGCTCGCCGCTCTACGGCATGGAAGAGGCCAACCACCAGAGGCTGCTGAATGCGATGAGAGAAGTCGGATTGGACGTATAATCGGCTAAAAATAAACTCGCTTTGCGAGGACACCCGGTCTTGCAAAGGCGTTCGATCGGAAGAACGTATCCGCAGCGAGACAGACTACCCCGCAGGAACGCATAGCACGTCACCCAAGAACAAAGGAGCCTTAAGAAAATGAAAGTAATTGTAAACGGTGCCTCCGGCCATATGGGCCGCATCCTCACCGATATAATCGAGAATACCGACGATATGGAGATTGCCGAATTGGCGGACGTATCCGCTCCGGCTGGCATGGCACCGCTGGCAGAATGCAGTGCAGAAGCCGATATCGTCATCGACTTCTCCCATCACCTGGGAACCCGGGAATTGATGGACTACTGCGTATCCCGAAAACTTCCAGTCATCGTCGCCACCACAGGCCAGACAGAAGAAGAACATGCGATGATCGTTGAAGCCGCCCACCAGATTCCGGTTTTCCACAGTGCCAACATGTCTGTTGGCGTTGCGCTGGTGGGAAAAATCGCCCAGGAAGTTACCAAGGCATTCGGAGGCTGCGATATCGAAATTGTGGAGACTCACCACAACCGCAAGGTGGATGCCCCGAGCGGAACCGCTCTGCTCCTTGCTCGCAAGATTCAGGAGGTTCGTCCGGAACTCACCGTTAATTGCGGACGCAGCGGTCACGCCAAACGCGAACCGAACGAAATCGGCATCCAGGCCGTTCGCCGCGGCAACGTGGTTGGCACGCACGAAATCATGTTCGGTACGAACAACCAGACCATCACCATTCAGCACGAAGCGCACGACAGAGCACTCTTCGCGGATGGCGCCGTAGACGTAGCGCGCTGGCTGGTTAATCAGCCGGCCGGATTCTATACCATGGATGACTACATAGGGTAGAGTGTCACTCATTTGCGTGCACGCTTGCGACAGGCAAAGCAATTTAGGGCGGGGGCATCATTGACGCGTTGGCAGACTTTGGTAATTAACTAGGACAAAACCTTTGTCAAACGATCAAATGGAAGATCCTCTCGATGAAAATGAACAACGTCTTTCCTGCGATTTCTGCAAGAAAGACGTTGTTGTCATTATACATTATTCGTTGGCTTCCTCGGTCCACCCCATTTCTTCCATGATATATACTTTTAGCCGGAAGAAGGCATATAACGGAAGGCTCCAGACATGGGTGGTGCCTTCCATACTATCTCCTACGTTACGAAGAGAGGTTTTGATTGCGAGCTTCGGCTTATAGCGGTTGAGAAATTATGCAAGCTCTTCGCCTTCGTATTATCCGCAGATTTCACCTCAATTGGGAGCAGCACGCCTTCATAATCGGTTAGGAAATCAACCTCCGCAGATGATGGTGTCCGCCAGAAATAGCTCTCGATGCCCATACACTTCAGCTGTGTCATAATATAGTTTTCTGTTAACGCACCTTTGAAATGAATATAGGAATCATCTCCCGTCAGGATGGTACGATAATTGACGTTCGATTTTCGTTGAAGCAGGCCAACATCTGACATGTACACTTTAAAATAGGTGTTGTCCGCCATTCCTGATAACGGAATTTCCGGATTTGCAACTAACTTCAGCCGATACAAATTCTTCGAAGCTCATCGGATACATGTCGATTCGATTCACTTTGCCGACCGGAAATGAGATTCCTTCTTCGCGTAAAGCCACACTCAGAAGGGAGCCCGCGGCAATCACATGTAAGTCAGGCATATCTTCGCAGAAATACTTCAGTGATTGTATCGCACGCGGGCAATCCTGAATTTCAGCGTGATTCAGTTGCATTTTTCGGGCGAATAAATGTTATCGTGCTGCGTTTTTCGTGCGAATATGCGTAATCGTACTGCATTTTTGAGGCGAATAAATGCAACTGCGCTTACACCCGGTCTTCCGCAATCTTGTAGAGCGCGATCGATGCGATGATCATCGTGCTGATATCCTGCGTGCAGGTTCCCTCGAGGCTGAAGACCTTGCGCTTCATGCCGAGCATGCCGTCGATGGTTTCCTTCTTCATGGCATCTAAAATTCTGGCCGGTTCAATCACATCAACCGAGTAATCGAAATCCTGAATCTTGTTAAGGCGATCGCGTAATGTTGCCTCATAGAGACAGAACATGAGGCGCGAGAACTCGAGAATATCGTTGGTGGAGGCAGAACGGCTCTCCTTGATCTCTTGGGCCTTCTCGTAGAAGCGGCGCGCACGCGGTGCATCTTCCCCGGTTCCGTCCTCCGTCTGCCTTGCCTGCTCGATGTGCATGTCCACAAGATCGGAAATGCTCTTGATGTACTGGAACACCTGCTTCTCGAACGGAACGCCCGTCACAGCAAAAGTCTTATAGAAATGATCATACAGCTTCTCCGCCAACACCTCCGGAGTGACATCTTCTTTCGGGATGAACCAGACTTTGAGGCAATCTGTAAGCAGGGAGTCACGGAGCTTTCCGAAATTCTCCGGGCTTAGCGTCAGTACGGTGTCTTTGATAAAAGCCAGCTCGCTGGCTTTGAAGTTCTGCTCCTTGGACACTTCCGAGGCAGCACGCTTGAGACTCCGTGCGCCGGAGCCCATGGCTTTCATGGCTGCGTCCATGAAGCGTGATCCCGCACCCGGTTCAGTTAGCTCCGCCGGGAGTTCGTCAGCATCATCGATATCTGATTCACCCTCATTACATCCGTTTTCATCGTCTTCACCCTCCGAAGCAGCGTCAACCTCAGCTGTCCTCTCGTCGAAAGCATCACTCGATTTCCTGTCATCCTCGAATTCATTTTCGCTCTCACCGGATACGGCTTCTGCACTCTTCGATTGCAATCCTTCGGAGTCTGCCATTTCTACCTCGAAAGCGGTATCCTTCCTGTCCTCTTCAGCGTCGATCAACATTTCGTCTTTCCTGTTTTCCATCACGTACACCCGGGCAAAAGTCCGCCCTTTCCTTTCTTATTCTCGCAAAACTGCCTATGGGGAATCAACGAATTAACTTGCGCACTAACTTGCGTACTCCAGTGTCTCACCAAAGGATCTCAATTCATTTGTGCCTGGATTTCATGTTTTATGGGCGCCGGTAAAATATTAAATGGTTTTAAAGCTCACGCAACGATTCGTCCCGCTTCTCTACGCGGCGAACATACACAATCGCGACAATCAGTGTCACAACTGCCACTGCCGCCAGTGCCAGCGACACAAGACCGAAGTTATCGCTAATCTTCGCAAGCTCCTCACTTAGGCAGCAGTCATATGCCCCATGCAATAAGACCGGAATCAGAATTCCGATCCGCGTGTACTTCTGCTTCCCCGTTTTCATGCCTTTACCTACAAAATATCCCATGATGAACCCATATCCGCAGTGCATGGCCGTAAAACCTCTTACAAGCATCATTCCGGCATTCGCCCCAATCGCGTAGCCCAGGGATTCCAGCAGGCCAAAGCCGAGTCCGACAATCATCATCAGTGATACCACATCCAACCACGAATACGGATACGACCACTTCTTCATCACGCCCCGCATCACGTGGTTTTTCACCAGTTCCTCTGAAAGTGCCAGTACGATAAAATTATGATAGACCGTCAGAATCACCGTTCCCGCTCCCAGCAGTGCCAAGATCCGTTGAATCCCGTACAGCACGGTCGATACCACCAGCACGAGTACCGCACTTAGGAAGGCGCCACGCACCAATGCCTGATTGCAAATACTACGATATTCTGCATCCCCCGCTTTGCGTCTCCGCAGCCAGAGAAATATCAGTATCATCGGCATCAGGCTCAACGCCAGAATCAATATCATCAATAGCATTTTCTTCTCTCCGTCCTCTCTTGTCTATTCTTCTCTTGCGGACACCTTTCAACACTCTTGTCTACCCTTGCTAGAAACAAGCTACATAGGGCATCAGCCCAGCGCAACATCCAGCACCATCATCACGCTGAATCCGGCAGCGAAGAATATGGTGCCAACATTCGAATGTCTCCCCTGCGACATCTCCGGAATCAATTCCTCCACCACGACGTAGAGCATCGCGCCTGCAGCAAGGCTCAGAAGATAAGGCAGTGCCGGAATCACCAGCTGTGCAGCAGCAATCGTAACTGCCGCGCCGATCGGCTCGACGACGCCCGAAAGGGCACCGCCGAGGAACGCCCGACCCGTAGTCTCTCCCTCCGCACGGAGTGGCATGGATAGGATGGCTCCTTCCGGAAAATTCTGAATGGCGATGCCCAGAGAGAGTGCCAGCGCACTCGCCGCCGTGATCGGCGTATTCCCGGAAATAAATCCCGCATACATCACGCCGACCGCCATGCCTTCCGGGATGTTGTGCAGAGTCACGGCCAAGATTAGCTTGGTCGTGCGCCCCAGCTTGCATTTCGGGCCTTCATCCTGATCGCAGCCTATGTGCATGTGGGGGATCAAGTGATCCAACGTCAGCAGAAACACCACGCCGATCCACAAACCCACGAACGCCGGAAGGAAGGATAGTGCCCCCATTCCTTCGGATTGTTCGATTGCCGGAATCAGCAGACTCCAAATAGAGGCCGCTACCATCACTCCAGCCGCAAAGCCCGCCAAGGATCGCTGCACCAGATCACCCAGCGATTTCTTCATGAAGAAGACGCACGCCGAGCCCAGCGTTGTTCCCAGGAAAGGGATCATTATTCCAATCGCAATTTTCATGGGTAGCACCGCCTTTCGCATTTTCTTATATAAGCATGTTTCAATAATTCTTTATATCCCCGAAGCTCATCCCAAAGCGCTGTTCTTCCGGGATATTTCTATCTGTATTCCTCTGTCCGTGTATATAAGCTTCCTCACCGGCTCAAGAAATCGAGTACCGCCCGATTGAATTCCGCAGAATTTTTGCTTGCAATGAAGTGATTTCCTTCAAGGAATATCAGTTCACTGTCCGGAATACTCTCCGCAATCAGCCGAGTGTGGGATTCCCGTATCATGTCTTTCGTTCCTGCGATGACCAGCGTTTTCGCCTGTATCGATGCAAGTTCTTTCGATTCGACGTTAGGATCGTTGACCATCAGGCCCAGTAACTCCGCATTTAGCCCGACCCACTTGCTCACTTTGGGAAGCGTCCGCGCTATTCGATATCCTATTTCAATGGGTACCTGCACGGTTCGTTTTACACCCTTTGCGTTGAGGTTTGCTCCGTTTAAAATCAGCCGCTCGACTCGATCCGGATGCCGCATCGCAAAGATCATCGCAATGTTTCCGCCATCTGAAAATCCGAGCAGATGAGTTTTTTCAATTTCATGCTCATCCATGAAGTGCCGCAGATCTTCTGCAAATTGACGTATTGTGAATGGCATAACTCCTCCCGGCGTCTTGCCATGACCCCTCGTATCAATAGCGTATACATGATACTTTTCGGCGAACACATCGACCTGTTCCTTAAAATACTCACAGTTCTCCCCGTTGCCGTGGAGCAGGATGATCGGCATTCCTTGCCCCTTCTCGATGTAAAAGTGTTGGATATCCATATGCTAAATTACCTCATTTTCTGTCCATCAGCATCACCGTACCTGCTTGCAGAAATTGTGTCCAAAAAGCAACCCGGCGACCAGAAGTGCTGCCCCCAGTCCGGTATAGAAGAAGGCAATGAACACTTCCGGTGCGAGCCCGCTCATGCGAAGGCCGATACCGCCGGTCATCATCACCGCCATAATCGCGAAGGATTTCCCGTCGAAGAACTTGAGGAAGCAATGTCGTTCTTCCCGGTAATTGGTAATTCGGGTTGTGTGTTTCCTGACCAGCCTCCCGAAGATAAATACCTGAAAGATGACGAACACCAACACGGACAGCAGGAAATTTTGTGGCTCCAGATGCGGTGAATACGCCATCAGTCCGATGCGTAGAATATTAAAGCCCGCCGCGCTCCATACAAGGCAGGCCAGCAGTAGCAATGTGTTTCTTTTTACTTTCATACGGTCACCTCAGATCATTCCCTGGAAGCACACATATTTAAAAAAAATTCCTCGAGAAAAAGCATATCTTCCATTCTTAGGGAATTCATTCTATCGATTAATCTCTATATTGTCCACGTCCTCCCAATCCACATCAATACATTCATCATCAGCTGATTCAGCAGTAAAGCCGCTGGTAAAATCACTTTCGAAAAACATTTTATATGCTCTCCAGGCAACCGCTTTAGTCTCCGCAAAATCAAACCCACCGCCAATAACGCCTCCTACCACCGGCACCATTTTGCCAAGGTTGACAATTCCCTTTTGACCGAATTTTGTCATGAAACGGAAGCCAACCTTTTGATTGATTTTGACACACACCGAACCCGGAATTTTTTTGATCATGTTATTAGCCATCTTTTCCCCAGCTTTTATACCGGCATTCTTCACGACATTATTTACAGATACGCCAGCCAGGCAGGCATAAATAAGGGTTTGAACATGGTCGCTCTTAAGATCCAAGCCAACCATATACGCAGTTGCTGCAATCATTCTCATTTGCACGTAAATCACGCTGCTAATATTTGCAGGAATGGCAACCGGTAAGGTAATTGCCCCTCCAAGACCAGCAATGAAACCCGACGTCGTACATTTCTTGATTTGATTTTTCATCATACGTTTGGCGGCTTCTTCCGGGGTGCTATACCGTTGAAGATATTCCTCTGACAATTCGGATATTGACGGACTTACATGTGGAATTCCTGAAACTGTCTTCTGGTAGCATGCGTCCAAGATAGCTTGTATCTGTTCCTGCGTCAGCAGTGCCTTCTTTTCTTTCACTTCAGCTTTGTTAGTCATTACTCCTCCTTAAGTTAACATATTGATTCTTATCCTGATCACCATCCTGTAATCACATTATTCCTCCGTTGGTGTTTCCTTTTGCACCCATCCGTATTATATCATCCATAGCACACATGCACCAACGCACAATCGGTTGATTCAAGCGTATTGAAAATATTTTTACCCAATTCGGATCTTTTGAAGGCTGGTGTGTAAAAGGTAAATAATCCGACCTTCAATTAAAAAGTCTCCAGTAAGTGACGGGAACGAAATCGGCACCATCACTTACTGGAGACTTTGATATTTATTTTTTTAACTACTGCTCCATTTGAGGGTGTTCGCACCACACTACTTCCTAAACACCTTGAGTATCAAAGCATATATGAAAGTTATAATCAGACTTGCTATAATTACTGCAACAAATGTCGCTGCGAGTCTCTCAAATGATATATCAGCAAGATTTATAAATAAGATGCCAAATAATATTGCAAAGCAAATACTAAAACACAGAAAATATCTTTTCATAATCTCTCCTATTTATTCAATTGAAACCCTCGCTCGTTGTCAAGGTAGTTGTCA
This sequence comes from Acutalibacteraceae bacterium, assembly GCA_963656785.1. Lineage (GTDB taxonomy): Bacteria > Bacillota > Clostridia > Peptostreptococcales > Anaerovoracaceae > Mogibacterium_A. Next base: position 55,325 of record CAVKJB010000008.1, read on the forward strand.
GTAACTGCCTATTCATTAGCTTGTGGCATTTCGTCTAACTCTGAAACTTCAATATACAACGGATTCAATACAATCTCAACCCCATCATCAACATATGCGTACTCAAAGTTTTCGTAAAAATCTTGACTTAAAACAATAATAGCGCATCCGCACCAACGCACAACCCACACCAACGCGCCATCGGAGGATTCGGTCGTATTGAAAATATTTTTACCCAATGCTAATCTTGTAAAGTCAGAGCAACTCTACTTTTCGTAGGTAGTACTAATATAATTTGTGATATAGAATTTGCCCATGGAGGTATTAAAGAAATGAATCAATATGTAACAGGTGCAGCGATTAAGGAGCTGCGAGAAAAGAATAACGTCACTCAGCTGCAGCTGGCGAGAAAAATAGGAGTCACAGATAAGACAATCTCGAAATGGGAGACCGGAAAGGGTTATCCCGACATCACGCTGTTAGAGCCGATAGCGGATGCTCTTTCCGTGTCGGTTACGGAGCTTATATCCGGAAATATGGTCTATAATTCGAATGTTTCTGCGAATATGCTTCGTTCCAAGTTCTACGTGTGCCCGGTGTGCGGAAATGTCATTCATGCCATGGGAGAATCCGTTATTCACTGCCACGGCGTATTGCTGCAGCCGGCAGAAGCGGAGATCGCAGATGAAGATCATAAGATTATCGTCGAACGGACGGAAGATGAATACTACGTGCGGATAGAGCATGAGATGACGAAGAATCACTATATCTCTTTTATCGCAGCCGCTTCTTCTGACAACATGCAAATGGTCAAGATGTATCCCGAGTGGGAAGCTCAGGCGAGATTCAAGCTTAACAGCATCAAACGGATCTATTTCTACTGCAACAGAAGCGGCCTGTTTTCTTGCACGCCGGGAAAATAGACGGCATAAGCAGGACAATCATACAAAAGCGGCGGAATTTTTTCAGACGAACACCATAGCCGCTCATTTTCATTCTGTCTACGCCGCAATCTGTCATCAGGTTACCCAAAGCGGTGATGAAATCCTCTGACGCCGGACAGTCTTTCGGAGGATGTTCGTGCCGCATATGACCATGCGCACCATTAATCTCACATCTATTATGCTGTCCCGTCCGTATCGGCCAATATAACAGCATCTTCATCCTTCAGTTCCCCTTCCCGCACCAGTCGTGCTTCGGTGATGCGTCCGGTCTCTCGGATGGCGTCGTCGTAGCCGGTTAGTGCGGCAAACGGCGCGAACTGAGCCGCACGGTCGGACATCGGCATCTGCGGCCTTGTCTTCGAGACGTGGTGCGGAAGATTCATAATCTCATCGTACTTGCCATTCACGCATTTCATGACCTCATTCCTCCATTCCATTAATTACAATTGTTACACCCTACTACGCCTTATGTCCGCCAATCTGGGCATTGCGGTCTTTCGCCGTCGCTCCCTCTTCGAGGTTCATCCCTTTGAGAAGTGCGTTTTTCCCATACTTTTTCTTGATGGCAAGCGCAGCTTCCTGAATACGGCGTTCGCGCGCAAGCGCTTCCTCCTCTTCCTGCTGCTTCTTCTCCTCCGCCCTGTAGTCGGTGAAAAGGTTCAGTTGCTCGCCCTCCGTGCTCTTCTTTGGCGCATCTTCCTCCGACAGAACATGATTTGCCACGACATACATGCGCCGCACCAGCAGTGACGGATCCACAATGCGGTCATAGAGCTCCGTCACAGCATCCATAATCTTCTTCGTTGAAGATGTGTGTCCGCCCAGATTGATGGAACCGTGCGCCTTCTTCGGCACACGGCGTCCGTATGGGTCTGTCTCAATCTCGCCCCGGTACGCGGCTTCTCGCGCCGGATCCGTCAGGTTCTCGATATCATATCCGACGGTCAGCACCATCTGATCTGTCACCAGCCGTTTCTCCACAAGGTCGAGCACCAATAGATCCGTCATCTCCCGAACAATCAGCCGTGCTTTCTCTGCGTCATACGGGCAGTGCAGCACCTGACCCGAGCTTATGCTGTTCGTGCTCGGCTTATACGCCTTGATGTCCGCGATAGTGCACGGCTCCCACCCCCACGCGTGGTCGATGAGAAGTTCCGCGTTCTTGCCAAACAGGCGGTAGAGCAGATCCTCGCTCCGCTCCGAGCAAAGTGCGACATCGCCCATCGTGAACATGCCGTACTTTTCGAGTTTTCGTGCGGTACCTCGCCCAACACGCCAGAAATCCGTAATCGGCCGATGTTCCCACAGTTCGTGCCGAAACTTCATCTCGTCCAGTTCCGCGATTCGAACGCCGTTCTCATCCGCCGGAATATGCTTCGCGCCGATATCCATGGCAATCTTGCACAGGAACAGATTTGTGCCAATTCCTGCTGTCGCCGTAATGCCCGTGGTCTCCAGCACGTCCAGGATGATCTTCATCGCGAGATCGTGCGCGGACATTCCATACGTCCGAAGGTACGGTGTCACGTCCATGAAGACCTCGTCAATCGAATACACCACCATGTCCTCCGGCGAGACGTACTTCATGTAGATGGAATAGATGCGGGTGCTGTACTCCATGTAATACGCCATCCTCGGCGATGCGACGAGAAAGTCCAGGGCAAGATTCGGATCGTTCTGTAACTCCCGGTAAAAACAAGATTCACCCGTCAGCTTCCCCGATGGTGCGAGACGTTTTCTACGTGCATTCACCTCACGCACGCGCTGCCGCACCTCGAAAAGTCGCGCCCGCCCGCTGACACCGTAACTCTTAAGAGACGGTGTAACGGCAAGGCATATGGTCTTGTCGGTCCGACTCTCGTCGGCAACGACCAAGTTGGTATCCAGCGGATCTAATCCGCGCTCTCGGCATTCGACAGAGGCGTAAAATGATTTCAGATCAATGGCAATGTATGTGCGCTCGGACATCCAAGGCGGCTCCTTTCGTACTTTTGGCAGATAAATAAGCAAGTTCGCAGGTAATCGGCAGCGGGCACCGGATTCAGACCGGAAATTGTCATAGTAGGCGATTCTACCATTCAGACAAGGATGGTATCGGCATTTGCACCAAATTATTTACCCGACTTGAGCCTGTTCTCAATATTAATGATGCAGCATTCCATAAACAGGCGGACATATGTTTCCCCGGTAACGAGCGGATTCGGTTCGCTTTCTTTGCGTTCCCGCAATGCTTCCATCTTTTCGATGGAATAGTCTACAAATGGATGCATGCTGAATTCTACATCCGCATGTTCTTCCTGGCAGAAAGCCATGAATCTCTTGGCGGATTCCAAGAAGACAGCGTTGTCCTCGTCCGATTCCGGAAGCCCGATTCCACCCCATACGGCGACCTTATGCTCTTTGCCGTTCTCATGAACAGGGAACACCAGTGAAATGCACCCCGGTGTATGTCCTGGTGTAATCATAATCTTAATCTCGGTCTGGCCGAGTCTGACAACGCTGCCATCCTCCAGATATTCGTCTACCCTCGGGAATTCCATCGGAAGGTACTGATCCGGAGCCCAAGAAGTCGTCATGAAGTCTTCATCCATCTTTGTCATCATTACCTTGCAGCCGAACTTGTCCTGAAGGTATTTCGCTCCACCGAAATGGTCGAAATGTCCATGGGTTATGATGACGGTCTTAATGTCAGCAGGATCAAGGCCCATTTTCTTCATGCTTGGGATTACAACATCCTCCACGTCCTGACGGCACTGCATCGAATCGATCATTACCAGGCCTTCGCCCGTTTTGATAACCAGTGCACCAATAAATTTGGTGCCAAAGAAATACAGGTCATCGAACAGAGGGGTTGGTTCGAAAAGCTCATCGTCCATTACCGCACCATCCGGCAGATAAATCACGCCCGGGACATTGGTCTCCTTCGGCGGGATATATTTTGTCCTAATATTCATAAAATTACTCCTCATTACCCTTAAATCATCTAAAGTATATTCAATCTCTAACTATTTGCGAAGTGCAAATTCCTTATCATACTCTTTCCCGAACCATATCTGAATAACTCCCTTCGGACATGGTGGAGTCAGTAAACTTCCTACAATCAAGCAAAGGACGGATACTAACGTGGACATAATATACGCATTCATTCCCAGTGCCAACGCCGGGATGCATTTACTGGCGAAAATGTAATAAATCAATCCCCCTGAAATACCGGCAATAGCACCATATTCATTCATTCGTCTCCAATAGAATCCAAATACCAGCGGCATTGCAATGGATGATCCCATTCCGCCCATTGCAAACAGGACCATAATCTGAACCAATTCCGGCGGATTAATCGATAGGACAATAACCACGATGACGCACAGCGCCAGAGAAACGAGAGACACCTTCTTTAGCGCCCTGTCACTGATGTCCGGCTTAAAAACATCCTTCACCATATCTTTCGCGATAGTTGCCGACAGAATCAACAGCATTCCAGCGATAGTGGACTGAATTGCAGCAGCAACGCCGGAGAGAATGACACCTGCGACCGGTGCCGGAAGCGTCAGAAATGTCAGGAACGGGGTCGCGTAATCTGAAACTTCCAGCTTCGGGTTGAATACTCTGATAATCGGCCCTACGCCCGTCATGAATACATTAACCAACGCTGTTACTACAATGCCAACGCAAATCGCGGTCCGCAGCGCCTTCGTATTCTTGTATGTTGTTGCCCCCTGTACAACATGTGGGAGACCCATAGCGCTGAAGGCGCCCATAATAATCATAGAAACTATTTCCCTTGGAGACCATACCGGCGAATACGTAGCCAGCAATTCCATTCCTTCTTTGGAATTCGCGACGCTTTGCAAAGCAGCTTCAAGACTCCCAAAGTGAACGTTTGCATACATTACATATCCCCAAACGAGTGCAATTACAGCACCAATCATGACAAGTCCCTGGAAGATGGATGCAGAGGCAACGCTCTTCATTCCACCAAAGAAGGAATATAAGCCTACAACCAAACCGAACAAGAGCAAACCAATAATATATGTTTTCCCGGTCATAACCTCGAAGACACGTGCTCCGGATACAATCTGAGTTGCACTATAGCTGGACAGGAACAGCAGGAACGTTACCGCCAGTAATACGGCCAGTACATTGGAGTTGTTGAATCGATTCTTAATCAAACCGATCAGAGACACCGATTCAATTCTTCTACTAACAATACCCGCTTTCTTACCGATACCACCAAGTACAAAGAAAAAGCCAAAGGACGCGGCCAGGCCCGTACAAGCGAAGCAGAATCCGTATTTATAAGCAGATCCCGGCGTTCCCACGAATGTTCCGGAGGAAAGCATGGTAGCCATCATCATCAAACCAAGAGTGATTCCTCCGATTCCGCGTCCACCGTTAAAAAAAGTTTTCTCAAAGCTTCCGGAAGAAGCGGATTTCTTCTGTGCTCTTTCCGAGGAAAAGACGATGCCTAGAATAACAAGAATGTATAGTACAAATGTCATTAAAACGATTATACGATAAGAACCAGATACTTCGATTCCCATAAAGCTACACCCCCTTGTTCGCTGCCTCCTCATTGACGCTCTCCGGGGCAATATCCTCGAGTGAACAGTCCTTGATGACTTTCTGCGCAATGACAACAACCCCTACGCAGCCAATTACTGTGCTAAACATTGCCCATGCAAACCATGCCGGAAAACCTAAGATGTAAGAATAGTTCGCGGGCGAACTCCAGTCGATTCCATAGATAATGAAGCACATTGCGAACAAGACCACACCGCACCAAATGGTAACAATCCAGAATTCTTTAAATGCGCGAACAAAGCGGGGATCATCTTCTATTGAGTGTAAATCGTAATCCCGCGTAAGGAGATCTTCTTTAACCTTATTCATCATTGCTCCTTTCCTGATTGTTAATTCTTCCGTTTCTGTCTACGAGCGATCGCAAGCTTTTCCATACCATCATTATAATCACCGGGTCCTGCGAACGGAATCCTTTGTCGCCAAACATTGAATGAAATTTCAACATTTCAAACGCACCCCTATCGCATTCCTCCGTGTCGACAATCCTCTGTGTCGACCGAGAGGTATCTTTATTCCTCTTTTTCGTGAACATCGGATTTCCGGAAAGGTTTTAGTGTAACGCTTTTGCAAAGTTCCCATTTGCGTACAGAAAGGGAGCAGCCAACCGGCTGCTCCCTCATCTATGGTATTGAATTAAGGAGAACCTTGCCGATTATTATCGGATTACATTGGCTGGTACTTCGCCCTGCTCCAGAAGGCGAATATCCCGAATGGTCCATTCCAGCATACGGCGGAATGCTCCGTCCGTCATACCGGCAATGTGCGGAGTCAACGTTAACCGATCCTCCGCCTCTGGAGAAAGATGCAGAAACGGATGCCATTCCGGCATCGGCTCCGGATCCACGGTATCCAATGCTGCACCGAAAATTTCTCCCTTTTCAAGTGCTTCTGCCAGTGCCATGTTATCCACTATTTCTCCACGCGAATTATTGATAAGAAGCGTATTAGGGCGCATGAGTTTGAACTGGTCTGCCCCAAGCATTCGAAGTGTTCCCGGCGTAACCGGAACGTGGATAGAGATGATGTCGCTATAGGAGATTAATTCTTCAAACGGCATATATTCCAGCTGCAGCTCTTTCTCCACTTCCTCGTTCATTCGAACCACGTCATAGTACCTTAGTTTGCAGTCCCATGGAATCAGACGTTTCACAACCTCACGTCCGATTACGCCCATACCGATCAGACCAATTTCCTTGCCTGCCAGTTCAGGAACACCCTCCGCCGTTGTCTGTGCCTTGGTTGCAACATATCCACGAGTCTTAATCATGTGATCGTTTCTTGCCGTGTGGCGAAGTCCCGACAGCATTAGCCCGATACAATGTTCTGCCACCGCCGCAGCATTAACTGCGCGATTATTGCAAACTAAAACGCCGGCATTTTTCGCCGCCTCAACATCTACTTTATTGAAACTGACGCCTTCTGTATGAATCATCTTAAGGTTCTTGCATGCCGCGATGACATTTGCCGAAACGACGTGAATCGAATCCGCGAAAATCACATCTGCATCAGCGGCAACTTCTATCATTTCCTCATCGGTATACGGAAATTTCAAATAGACAATCTCCCAATCTTTCGGCCATTCCACATCATATTTTTCGAATCTGCTTGCGGGAACTGTACTTACAATTTTCATTTTCCCTCCCAAAATTAACCTGTTCTACATATAATTCTCTCTACTTTATAAGAACCCTTCTCTTCTACGGCACATCCCGAAATGGGAAATAGGATTTCCCATTCCTTTCGGATGGATATGCCTAAGGAGAAGTCTTATGCTGTTTCGCCACCGAAGTCGTCTTGACTTCCTCAAGACGAACGTTCCGGTGGCGAAAACGGCACACTAGATTGCCGTTTAAACAAAGGCTTTTATCGTGTAGGTTAGTGCTTTCTCGAGCATTTCAGACAGATCCTGACTGCCGTTTTCCGTTATGCACCAGTCGTATACCACACCTCTAAAAACTACAAATATATACTCTGCAATATCAGCGCTGTTATACTGAGAGCCTAACTCCTCATTGCTTTGTGCTAATTCTATCAGTTTCACGACACCTTGCGTCAACTTGAACTGAGCCGGGCTCTTTTTCCTCATAACAAACATTCTATGCATGGTATAATCCACGCCATCCTCTTTCACTCGGGATGCCATATAGTCTTTGAAAAAGCCTATCAGACCTTGGCAAAAAGGACCTTTTTCGCTATATTTGTTCAGAACTATCTCAAATTCCTCATCTCGATTCAGATATATCGCATCGAGAATAGAATCCTTGCTGTCGAAATAGTGATAGAATGTACCAGTCGTGACGCCCGCCATCGCCGAAATCTCTCTGACCCCGACACTATTTATGTCCTTTTCACGAAAGAGCTTTGCTGCTGCATCTATCAAGGCTTGCTTGGAACGCATCGCCTTCAGTTCTTGTTTCCCCAATACACGTTCTTTGTCCATGCCAAGTATACTCCTGTTATCCCTGCGCGTTTGCCGGCGCATTATTCGTCATGTTATGCAACGATTGTAAACCCGGACAATGTAACGAGTCCAGCAAAGATTGCTGCAGGAATCACGCCCAGCCAGATATTGCCATATTTTCTGTAAATGTAGGTCACAACTCCTGTCGTTCCTCCCATCATGTAACAATATCCAAATGCGTAATCCAGTGCACCACAGCTCGTATTTTGACCTGTTCCATAGACGTCGATCTGAGGAATAATGGTCGATCCATCTCCCATGATCATGCTTCCGCCATATTGCAGCAGCAACAATACAAAGAGCGCGCTGGCGGTCATGCATGTATTCACAGCAACCGCAATCCACATATCTTTTCTTTCATTTCCTGTCGAAGGAAGAATTCTCTGATTCATATTTCCCACGAACATTACAAAGAAGATAATCAGCATATACGGTATAGATCTTACAATGCGCATCGGAGATATCTTCAGATAAGTCGCAAGATTCCAAACCTGATAATTGATGCCCGCAAATCCTTCGATAATCCATAACCATGCGGCTACAAATACAATTGCAACGATGCCGATCAGTAACCCCTTCGCAGGTTTGCTCCAGTCGATTCTAGTTTCGGATTCTCCGCCCAGTGAATAATCCGACAATTTGAGGCTGACACCTTCTTTCTTCGCACTTTTTGAACGGATAATCATTCTCACTATGCCGATGAGTGCAATAATGATAAGCCAGCCCATAATTCCGTTAAGGTTCGTCGATGTAAGCACTTTATCCCATCCGGTACCTGCACCGGTCCACTTCATTATATAAGCAGATACATGAACGAATATAAGCGCAGGGATCACAAGGGCGAAAAGGAAATCCACAATCCAAGCCTTCGCACATGACCACCCCTTAGATGCTCTCGCCGGCTTAACCGGAACCGCATTTGCTGCCTTCGCGAAGAAATCCAGTTGCATAAGCAGGTTGATAATGGAAGCCAGTAAAAACATCATGGTTACACAAGCGATTGCAGAGAATAACTGCTGCCATAACCATACCTGATTCGAAGCATCCAGTGCATTCGGACTCTGATTTACCGTCATTTCATAGTCTACAATCGCAGTAATTGTGGAACCGCTGATATTACCTGTCTGGTGCAATGTTCCTGAAATAACGGAATAGCGGAAGACAGATCCTCTCCATTCATAATCTGTATCTGCCTGAAGATTATCGATGCCCGAAATCTTCGCCATATACGCGCGACACTGCTCGATATCTCCGATAAAATGTCCGTCGTACTGGTCAGCCGTTGATTTGATCATGCAATAATTGGTATTGACATTGTCAATTCCGCCAGCCAGCTGCATCATGAACGGTCCGAAGACCTCGCAAATACTGTTGACTGAATCCGGCATTGCAGCATAAGTCTGCAGCGTCGTCGCTGTTCCGGCAGAATAACCAATCAAATTGATGGAATCCTTCTCAACAAACGAGAGCTCATTGGCATACTTTGTTACCGTTATCGCCTGGGAGCCTCTGTCAATGTCCGGATCAGACTCTCCGCCGCCCTGCAGATCCGGTGATAATACAACGAATCCTCTTCTTGCCAGTTCCAGGCTCCAGGTATCATTCGAATGCGCATGATTCGACCGTCCGTGAAGTATCACTGCTACCGGCGCAGGTGTTTCATCGGATGCATTGCTCGGAATATAAATCAGACTGCTGATAGTCGTTCCGTCCTCGCCCTCCAGATATATTCGTTCAATCTTAACCTGTCCCCATGAGCTCTGAAATCCCCAGATAAAAATTGTGCAAATAATCAGTATTGCCATACAGCAAGCAAAAAACCGAACTGCACCTTTCTTGTTCTTTTCCATAACGACCGCCTTTCTTTAATGAATGAGCAAAACATAACGCGTTATGCTTTTTATATAACATGTTATGTTTTTGTGTGCAACGATTTTTTGCTAAAATTTAATTCTATTTAATTATGTGTTTACCATAATTAAATACTATAAATGATAGTTTACTGCAGCGCACCTCAACGATTTCGGCCATTTTGTGGAGTTTGGAAACGCAAAACGGTGTGTGTTTTGAAATGTCATTGTTTTTATGTTGGATTTGTATTGAATTGTCATAATCTGAAGCTTATAATTCTATTGAAAAGTCAGATCATGGGAGGGTGTTTTTATGCTTTTTCGCAAGATAGAATCACTAATTGAAGAACATTTGTGCTCCAATTCACCGAAAGTGCTGCTGGTGGATGGGGCACGTCAGGTTGGCAAGACTTATATCATTCGTCATGTTGGAACCACTCACTTTGAAAATTATATTGAAATCAACATGATTGAGGACTGGATGGGAAATCGTCTCTTCGAGAATATTCATTCCGTGGAAGATTTCTACCTCCGGGTAAGCATGATGGCCGGTGCGAAGATGAAAGAGAAGGAGAACACCCTGATTTTCCTGGATGAAATTCAGGTCTATCCGGATCTTATGACACTTCTCAAATTTCTGTCACAGGATAACCGTTTCACATACGTTGCCAGCGGCTCCCTCCTGGGTGTAACGCTTTCTCAGACTTCCTCGATTCCGATGGGCAGCATTCGCAGAATCCAAATGTTTCCGCTGGACTTTGAAGAATTTCTGTACGCAAACGGGATGAATGAGATCGTCATTTCTTCTATGCGACGCAAGTTCGAGCACCTGGAGCCACTCGACGAGAAAATGCATGAGAAGATTATGGACCTATTTCGCAAATATCTGTTGGTGGGCGGCTTACCGGACGCAGTCAACACCTACCTTCGTGAGAAGAACATCCAATCTGTTCGCAATATTCAACGGGAAATCCACGAATATTACGCCGCAGATGCCTCGAAATATGATGCGGAGAACCGCTTGAAAATTCGTCGGATTTACGACATGATTCCATCCAATATGGAGAACAAGAAGAAGCGAGTAGTCGCTCAAAAGATTGAAAATAAGCGGGGAAAGGTGTTCCGTGATTACGTCGATGAATTCGAATATCTCTCCGGTGCCGGTATCGCACTCCAGGCTCAGGCAATCTCGAATCCAATCTTCCCGCTGTTGGAATCCGGCAACAAGAACCTGCTAAAACTCTATCTTAACGATGTCGGCATCCTCACTGGTATTCTATACGGGAATAACATTCGTGCCATTCTCTACGATGAACGGAGCATTAATCTCGGCTCTGTCTACGAGACCGTCGTGGCCAGCGAACTGGTTGCTCACGGTCACCGCCTCTTCTACTACGACAATAGAAGACACGGCGAAGTCGACTATCTGATTGATGATTACAGTACCCTTTCCGTCATTCCAATCGAGGTGAAATCCGGCAAAGACTACACCGTGCACAGTGCCTTGAATACATTTGTTACCAACGAAGACTACGGCGTTCAGAAGTCCTTTGTTGTCTCCAACGAAAGACTCATCAAAACTGCCGGAAAAATCACCTACATACCTATATACTACGTGATGTTTTTCGATGCAAACAGAACGGATGACAGCCTGCAGTTCTAATGCTGCGCTGCCATCCGTTTCATTCAAAAGCATTTATTCATAATGCGGGCGCTCCCGAGCTGGTCGCTCGCGGCTCTCCGTCGTCCGTTTTATTCCGGGCCGCCGGACCACAGAATTCCCTAACGCCCGCCCTCGTCGCGCCGGAACCCGCTGATCACCATCGTCGTACCCTCGCCCGGTCGGCTTTTGGCCTCAATCTGCCAGCCGTGAAGGGTTACGATCCACTTCGCAATGGACAGTCCCAGTCCTGAACCGCTGCGGTTTCGCGCCTTGTCTGCGCGATAGAACCGTTCGAACAAGAGCGGGAGGTCTTCGGCACTAATGCCGATGCCATCGTCCTGAACGCAGAGCGCCCAACTTTTTCCCCTATTCTCGCAGTTTTTCTCTTTTCTACCATTACAGCTGTCGGCGTTATTCCCGCATTTCTTCGTGTAGATCCAGATGTTACCGCCTTCCTTGCCATATTTAATGGCATTCTCAACCAGGTTCACCAGCAGCTGCGTCAACAGGCTTTGATCCGCCTCGATTTGCATATCGTTCGGAATCTGATTGTGGATTTGGATGCTGCGGGATTCCGCCATAACGGACATCGATTCCTTGACAGAATCAGCGGTATCGTACAAATTCAGGTCTTCCGGCTGGAAATGATAGCGACCCTCGTAACCCCGGGAGAGCATCAGCAGCTGCGAGAGCATCCTGGTCATCCGCTCGTTCTCCTTCTGAATCATCCGCAGATTCTCTTCCCGAATGTCCGCATCATCTGTACGAAGTGCATCCTCGGTGCACGCATTAATGACGGTCATCGGTGTGCGGAGTTCGTGTGAGGCATCCGACGTGAACTGGCGCTCTCGCTGGAAGGAATGTTCCAGTGCCGCAACCATTCGGTTGAACATGCCCGCGAGCTCGCCGACCTCATCCCGAGAGTTGATCCCTTCGATGCGCCGGGAGAGATCACCCCCTCTGATGTCCTTTGCCGTCTCCGTAATCTGCCGCAACGGCTTCAGCGCGCGTCTTGCCAAAAGCTTCGCGCCGATGACAGCAAGCAGCAGATAGCCGGGAACAAGGAACAGAAGGCTCCAGATGAAGTCCGACAGGAAATCATTGAAATAGATGCTTCCCAGCACATTGATATTAATCTTCTGATTCCCGAACGTCTCGGTCTTTCGGAAGAAGGACCAGTCTTCATCCTCTATCACCGTACCATTCTGATAGCCCGCAATGTCGAAGAGTATATCCGCATTCGTACTCTGATAGAGGACATTCCCTTCGCTGTCTGTAACCATCACATAGACACCTTGTTTAATGTCATTTTCATCGATCAGTGATTCGTTCACGCGGATTTCGCCATCCTTCTCTATCATGGCGCGCTCAATCGCACTCGCGGAAAGCTGCATGTTCCCGGACAGGCTGTCCCGGAGCGAATTTTCCACCAGAAAATACACCGTCGGGATCAGAATCGCGAGCATTACAGCCGATAGAATGAAATACGCGATTGTAATCTTGGTGCTGATCTTGAGCCTCTTCATCATGCTGTCTAGTCCTCGTTCTCCTGTTTCAACACGTATCCGCAGCCGCGGACAGTATGAATCAGCGGCACGTCGAAACCTCGGTCGATCTTATTTCGCAGATATCGGATATAGACATCCACCACGTTCGAATCGTAATCGAAGTCGTAATTCCACACGTGATCGGCAATCTGGCTTCGCGTCAGCACCTGCCCCTGATTGCGGAGGAAATACTCCAATAGCGCATACTCTCGGGAAGTGAGGGAGATTTCCTTCTCTCCACGCCGAACCGTGTGCTTCGGCAGATCCATCACCAGATCCGCAAGCTGCAGCGTGTTCTCCTTCACACCGGTATTTCTTCGCATCAGAGCACGCACGCGAGCTAATAATTCGTCAAAAGCAAAAGGCTTGGTCAAATAGTCGTCCGCCCCTGCATCCAGCCCCGACACGCGGTCACTGATAGCATCCTTGGCTGTGAGCATCAGAACCGGCGTCTCCCCGCCCTGGCTTCGGAATTCTCGAAGGACGATCACGCCGTCTTTCTTCGGCAGCATCCAGTCTAGGATGATGCAGTCGTAGATTCCGCTTGTCATGTACATCAAGGCGTCCTCGCCATCGTAACAGCCATCCACAGCATATCCTTCTTCTTTCAGTCTTCGCTGGATAATTCTATGCAGGGACTGGTCATCTTCCACTACTAGTATTCTCATGCTTCTGTTCGTTTCTCCCGGTCTCTATGTCTTCTGCTGCTTCGGCGTATCAAGCTTCCGTTCTTCTGGAATCGCGTCGATTTCCCGCTCCATTCGGATCGTCCAGGCGCTACCGGCTTCCGACGCCTGTCCGGTCATCGATTCTGATTCCGACATCTGTTCTGATATTCGGCTCCCAGGATCTATTCATCGGCAAGCTTCTACACCGCATACCTGTTCTTTGGTTTCTTTGCCTTCGTGGATTGGGATGATCCCTTCAAGGCCGATGTTCCCGCGGATGAATCCGATCGATTCGAAATTCTCGGATTCACTGACTTCCTCTCCCGGCAGTAGCTGTCGTAGATCCGATTCATCTGCTTTGCAATGCAATGGAAATCCCTTTGCTCCGCAACCTTGTGCCCGTTCCCCGTTAGATCCGGCAGCTCGTTATTCATTATTTTAACCGCAAGATCTGCAAATTCATCCGTATTCTCCGCCATGTAGACAGTTTCTCGATCCCGAAGCCAACCCTGATACACCGGAATGTTCCGCACAAGGGTCGGGGTGTCACAAGCCAACGCCTCCAGAACCACGATGCCCTCTGTTTCCTCGTGACTCATGAAACAGAAGAGATCGCACGCCTGATAGGCATGCAGGAGTTCCCCCGGCTCCACATAACCCGGAAAGATGAGGTTCTCCGGCGCGGACGCAATCGCATTCCGGACCGCTAGCGGAATCAGCTTCGGATCGGTGTAACCAAACCACATGAATTGTATTTCCGGCAGCTTCCGCGCCAGTTCTACAAATTCCAGGATCCCTTTGCGCTCGATGTAGTGCCCCACGGAGATTACCAATTTCTTGTCTTCCGGGATGTCATATTTCGCACAGAACATCCGGCGCTGTGCTCGGTCCGGCTTGTACTTCTTCGTATCAATGCCGTTGGAGACCGCAATCACGGGTTTTCGGATGCCGTAACCCTCCAGCAGGCCACGGGAATATTCGGTCGGCGTCACGATGACGTCACCCAGATTATAACAGAATTTAATCCATGTGCGAAACATCGGTGCCAGTAAATTGGAGCCTTTGAAGGAATTACGGAAATCCTCCATGGTTGAATGTCCGTAGTACACCACAGTCTTGCGATGAAGCTTGGCGGATACCGCCGTCACCACGCTGTCCGGGAATACCGTATTCAGATGGACAACCTCCGTCTCCGTGTTCATTCGATCCGTTGCTTCATTGCCTCCGGCTGCCAACACTCGTTTCTGGTGCCGCATCGCACTTCCCACGCCGCTCTTCTCAATCAGCCGCATCGCGCCGTTATATACGCACACTTTCATTTCTTCTACCTCATTTCTACATTACATATCGGAACATCGGATTTTTCGGACATATATTTTAGGAACATCAGACGAGCCGGAATTCCTTCAATCCTTGTGGTTCTCGTGTCTGCCCAGGCTCTGTTGAGGTCAGCGTGTCCTGACAGGATCATTCTGACGTTTCTTCCCCACTGTTT
Source organism: Acutalibacteraceae bacterium (assembly GCA_963656785.1). Taxonomy (GTDB): domain Bacteria; phylum Bacillota; class Clostridia; order Peptostreptococcales; family Anaerovoracaceae; genus Mogibacterium_A. The sequence goes on from CAVKJB010000008.1 coordinate 70,513, forward strand.
CGCACGCTGCGTCTCCGTTAAGCCAGGCTGCTGATCCAATTGAAAATCACCGTCAGCCCGAGGCTGTATAGTGCGATTGACCCCGGCTTCCCCAGCAGAATAATTGTCGAGAAAGTCTTCAGATTCATCGTCGTCGTCCCCGCCAGATAGCACAGGAAATCGTCCGGTGCGCACGGGAAGAAAATCGCCATCGCAAACAGCTTCGTGAACCGATGGTTCGACTCCGTCCAATCGTCATACTTTGCAATCGTCTTCGGGCGAAACATCTGATTCAGCAGCGGCCTGCCATGCGCCTTCGCAATCAGAAACGCGATAACCGATCCGATGCAAATCCCCACGTAATTGTATACAAATCCCATGCCCGGGCCGAACAGAATCACCCCCGCCAGACAGCTGATCCCGCCCGGAATAATCGGAACGACCACCTGCACGACCTGAATAAGTGTGAACACGAGTCCGCCCAGCATGCCAAAACCGGCAATATACAGTTGCAATTCTTCCTGAGATGTCAGCACACCCTTATTCCACAGGTAAAAGAAATACACCGCCATTCCCAGGATTCCGACCACGGAGATGATGTTACAGCACTTTGCGACGTTCATAGAAACACTCCTTATCTGCCATTTTTTCGTAATCCCTGGCGGCTTTGTAGGCCGCGATTGCGCTGTGATTCTGTGCTTCCCTGTAATCTCGGATTTCTTCGCGTGTTCCGATCATGTCACTCTCCGGAATATTGTAAGCTTCGATTGCCCTGCTGTAGACATTCAAGCACGATTTCGCAAATCTATCGATGGAATACAGCTTTCGCATGTGATTCTTTGCCTTCACACCCATCTTTCTCCGCATCGCCGCATCCTGCAGCAATGCATTCAGCTTCCTCTCGAATTCCGCTTCCGTCCGATACAGATAACCATTCTGACCGTCCAGAACAACGCCGTCCAGGCAATCGTCCGCATGGCACAGAAGCGGCAAGCCGGATGCCATCGCCTCCATGTATGTCAGCCCCTGCGTCTCGCTTCGGGAAGCGCTGACGAAAATATCGCCTGCCGCATAGTAATCCGCTGCTTGTTCCGGCGGTACCATCCCGGTGAAAATGAGCTGATCCCGGATGCCGAGCTCCTCAGCGAGCTGTTCGAGGTTCTGTCGATAAGGTCCGTCCCCGACAATCAGCATCCGATGTCTCCTTTCGGATCTTTGCAAATAACGAAGCAGTTCGTCGATGTTCTTCTCCCTCGCTAATCGCCCGATGGACAGGATTACGGTTTCCTCTGCAGCAATCCCGTATTCATGCCGGATTCGGTCCCGCACGGCGCGTTTGTCTCTTGCATACATTTCTACATCAATTCCGGAAGGAACTACATGGATTGGCCGGTTCACCTTATATCGATGGAGCATCGCCTCCATCTTCGAGGAGGGCACAACCACGGCCCCGGTCCGAGACAGCGTTCTCCGCGTGAATACCTCCGCAATTTTCTTTCCCATCCGGCAGTTCGGACTAAAATAATGCGTGTAATTCTCATACACGGTATGATACGTATGAACGATCGGCACATGACACGCAGCCGAGACTTCTCTCGCAATGCGAAAAGTCGAAAATTCGCACTGGCTGTGCACCACATCCGGATTCCAATCCAGAATTTCCCGCATCATGCTTCTCGGCACCTTCAGTTTAAGCCGAGCCTTCTCATACACGATACTCATGTTCACCGAGGCGATATAGTATACGTTATCTTCTCGCCGGGAATGTATATTTCCGGACAGCGTGACAATTCGAACGTCGTGTCCTGCTCTCTCCAATCCGCTTCTCAGATTTTCCACGGATGTTACCACGCCATTGATGGCCGGTTTATACCAATCTGTTGTAATCAGAATTTTCATTCGTTCTGTATGCAGAATAATGATTTCGGAAAGTACGGATAGAAGCATCGCGCTCGCCCATCCGTACAAGTTGTAATTATTCTGCTTCTCCTTCCTTGTTCTCAGGATTATTTGTTTCCCGGACTGTTGCCGGTGGAAAATCCTATACTTCGGGCTTCTTCGATTCCCGATAACCTAGTATTATGTTAGCCTCCGAAAATGAGATTAGCATGAGAGTAAAATTAGATTTCTCTCATCTTAGATTACCGATCGGTTCGGTCGGTGCATCCGCCTTAATAAAATACCGACCACCCGCTGCCAGAATCAAATCTGGTGACGGAGGGTCGGCACGTTCTTCGTTATTGATTGTTTGGGCGCGCTGCGCCGGAAGTGGCGGTGGGGCGCGAATTTGTTTTTACCAGGGTATTACTGCTTGGATTCATCGCTTACTGACGCTTGCGGCGGTACATTGCGATGCCGGTAAGGCCCGAGCATGCAACGACCAATCCCAGCAGTGCAAGGTAGAGATCCGCGTTGTCGCCGGTCGACGGTGCGTCGGTGGTTTCTTCATCCTCGGTATCATCGATGTCTGTATCGTCGGTATCCTCATCGTCCGTGTCGTCTGCATCTCCGCTGTCGATCTTCTCAAATGCGGCTTTGATTTCCACGCTGCTGTTCGGCATGGTGAATGCGTCATTTTCGATGGTGACATCTCCGCTTACAACAGTCCATCCGGTGAATTTGTAACCGTCATCCGGTGTTGCGGTCAGTTTCACGGTGTCGCCTTCATAAGCTTCGGTTACATCGGCGGTGGCGGTACCGTTCTCGGATGTGGTAACAGTCACGCTGTGCGCAACCTTGCGGTTGATGGTGAATGTATCCACAACGCTCATGTCACTGGTGCGGTAAGTCGTGACGGTGAATTTGCTGTCCGACACGTCTACGCGGGAAATGTTCGGGACCTTCTCCTGGTTCATCACGCGTGAATACGGGAAGCTCTGATTCTGAATGCTGTAGAACTTCGATCCGGATGCGGAGTTGGCGGTGACATACAGGATTCCTGTCGGATTGGTGATGGAACTGTAGTTGTCATCATCGTAGATGGATGCATCAGTCATCGGTGTCTCGCCATCCATCATATACGTACGGCAATATACGTGGTCATGTCCCATGAGAACAACGTCGATATCGAGGTCTTTAAATACAGCGGAGAGCTGGGTGCGACGCTCCAGGATATCCTGCTCGGATGCGTGGTTTGCAACGGAGTAGATGGAATGGTGGAACGTTACAACCTTCCAGGTAATATCCTGATCGGCAGTTGCGGCAATCGCCTGCTTCATGAATTCCTGATGATCCGCAGTGGAACGGTTGTTGCTGTTCAGCGCCAGGAAGAGCACATGATTGTAGACGAAGTAGTAATCTCCACCGGCCGTGGTGGCTCCCTTCGTGCTCTCGTTCGGCACGTTGAAGTGCTCGTCATATGCTGCGGAGCTGCTGTCGTGGTTTCCGATAATGGTTGCCACCGGCAGATCCTGCAATGTGCTGTGCTCCAGATAGGCATCGTACTGATCCTCATCGTCTGCTATGTTGACCTGGTCTCCGGCAGAGAGCATGAAGTCCACACCGTTCAGCTCCTGAGAATTGTTGATCAGCTTCAGTGTCTTCTCCCATCCCTGGGAATCGCTGGTTGTGTTGCGGCTTGCTCCAATCTGAGGGTCTCCGGCAAAGGCAAAGGAGAATCCATCTCCCGATCCTGTCGTGAAGTGGTTAATATCACTCTTCGCATCTCCGTTTACAACCTGATAAGCATACTTGGTATTCTTTGCCAGGCTGCTTGCGGTAGTCTGATAGCTGTAGTAGCCGGACTTGTTCGTTGCAGTTTCGCCTTTGACGGCGATCTTGATTGCGCTCTCCGGCATGGTGTCGTTCTTCACCTCACTTGCCTTGGCAATCAGCAGCGTGCCCTCTCCGGCCTGTGTGCTGTACCAGGTGAAATTGCGCTGTGTCTCGTCCGCACCCATGGAGATGGAGATGCTTCCGATCTTTGTATCCGAAGATGTGTCCGAGCCGGAATCACTGCCGGAATCACCACCGGAAGCCTTCTCCGTGGAGAATTTCAGCGACGGCATTGCGAAATAGATGTCGGAGCTTTCGGCACGTCCCTGATGAATTTCAACAGCAACGATATTCTCACCCTTTACCAGATATTTCTGGAGATTCTCCGTTACCGCAATCGTTCCGGTTTTCGGCGATCCCGCATTGGATCCGCCATATTGGAGATTCGCATTGATACTGCTATCATCATATCCGGCAATCTTGTTCCCATTGATATACACAGTTGCTGCATCATCGTAAATAACGCTTCCTGTAATCTCGGTAACTGCAGACGGATCTGTGACGTTCACTGTTGTGCGGAAGAAGAAGGCCTCGATATCGGTGGTTCCGTCTTCCTTGTACTGTGTCAGTAACGTTTTCGGGGTGAATCCCCCGCCCAGATCCTTAATCTCACCGTTCTTCGCACCGAAAGAACCCGTTGCCGTCTTCCATCCGGTGGTATCATAACCTGCTCTGGCCCAGGATGTACGGTCATATCCGGATGCCGAAGAATCTCCGGCCGGATCGGTCCCGGCGTCGGTATAGATCCATGTGGTATTTTCGTTAACTTCAGCGGTTGAGTTGTCCGCATTGGTCTGGAAAGTCATGCCCACGAAGAGACCGACAATAATTGTCAGCGTCGTCACCATGGCGATGATTCTAGACCAGCTCGTTCGTCTTACTTCCATTTTCAAATAACTCGCCTTTCTTTAGTCTACCTTTCTTCTCATTAATCTTCCCATTGTTGTAAGGTGAATGAATGAACAGTATTGCAGAAATCGCTGTTGCAATCGGCACTGTCAGCACAACGCCGATCGTGGAACACAGCCCCTGAGTTAACTCCACAGACAGATAGTCTGAGGAGAACAGCTGATGGAACTGATACCCGTATGCCAGCAGGCTGATCATGGTATTCAGTGCACTTCCGGCAAAAGCAAGAATCAGCGTGTTGCTCATGGTGCCAATCATATCCTTGCCGATATTCATCCCGGACTGAAACAATTCCCGTCTGCATAGCGCCGGATTAACCCGAACCAGCTCCTCCAAGGAAGCGGCCAACGATACCGCCACATCCATGACGGCTCCCAGCGACGAAATCAGCACCCCGGCCAGCAATAATGGACGGATGGAAAGACCTGTGGCGCTTCTCACCAGCAGGAGATCCTCTGCCGTATCGCTGTTGTACCCGGAAAGGTGCAGCGTCCATGCCGAGATGGCAAAGATGATACCGGCGGCACACACGCCCGCCAGAGTAGCTAGTGCGCCTACTGCCGTCCGTCGGCTAAAGCCGTTCAGAAGCAGCAATGTCACACCGATGGACATCAGTACCGTCAACAGGGCAACTGCGACCGGATGGAATCCATGGAAAATCGCCTGTGCCATGAACAGTACCACTGCAAGCAACGAGAACGCCACCCCCAGCAAAGCCCGCACACCTTTACGCCTTCCTACGAATATGACCGCCAGTGCGAAGACCCCAATCAGGGAACACAATGGCACCGTTCTATCGTAGTTGAAGACCGTGTAATACGGCGTCGACCCTTCCGGCATATCGACACAGACGATGACTCGCTGATTATTCGAAACGCGGATATTGTGAACCTGCGACAAGTAGTTATGAATGGACACCGTCTGTCCTTCAAGCTCTCCCTCCAGGATTTCGACCTGAAGTTCCTGTTCTCCCAGATACAATGATGAATCGGCGGAATCCTGTTCCAGCCGTTCACTGGTGATGCTGACAACTCTGGCCTTGACGTAATGCAGCGCCTCCGAGTTGTACTTCTCGTAACTGTTGATGCTGTCCCAGTCGAACAGGAGAACCGCCAGAATGAAGACGATTCCAAGTACCAATGCCGCAAGTTCGGCGACTTTCTTCTGCATAGCTGTGTCACTCCTTCGGGAAGATTATAGCCAGACTCCGTCCTTCCCTGACACCAATTTGATGTAAAATAAGTGTAAATTGATCAGATAAAGAGCCTTTTCCGCTTTACAAAGTCCGTCTGCTCCGCTTTTTTCCGTCAAGCACGGAGAATTCAAAGTAACGATGAAAAACGGTATATTCCAAGACGAAGACCGGGGCCCGACAAGCCTCCTTGACTATTGTGCCGTCCCAAGATCCCGTTCAGAAATCGTCTCCTTTGTCGGAAAATCCCAGAATTATGTAATGTCACATATTGTAAATGAACTGGTAAAAGCAGGGCTCCTCAAGCTAACCATTCCAGCCAAACCAAAGAGTTCGAAGCAGCGTTATTACAGCTAGAATACTTGCAAGACAGGGAGCAGGCTCATAGACCTGATATCCTCCCAGGCATAGAATGTATAATCACACCGTGCTCCCGTCTCATCGAACAAGGCACAAAAATAATCCTCCCAAGACTTACAGGCATGTCCCGTATGTCCTGGAATACTCCAGGAATTTCTCCAATGAAAACAGAGCCAGGCGATTCGCCTGGCTCTTCGTGTTTCTGTCTGTCTCGTATTTAGTTTGCATTCAATTGGTTGGAATCGGAAGTTAAGTGCGAATGAAGTGGAAGTCTTCTCGAATTGCGTAATCCGATCAATTCACGCATCCCTTCATTCTTCGACCGTACTCCCCTCTGTCGCCTGCAAATACATACTTCTTCGACTAACGCTTATTCATGCGCTTTCTGCTGTAGAAAACTCCACCAAGAGCAGCAATAGCAACGATTGCTACGATAATCCAGAGAACGGTGTTCGAATTGTCACCTGTTGCCGGTGTCTTCGTCTCGGTAACTTCCTCTTCATCGTCCGTGTCATCTGCAGTATCCGCAGCCTTGTAGTTGTTGAAGGCTGCCTTAACCACAGCGCCATCCTCAATAGTACCTGTTGCAGAAGTTGCGTCGGTGCCGTTCACCGTTACGGTGTATCCATCGCTATCGAGCTCCTCGACGGTGTATGTGTATCCCGCCGGAATATCCGAGATGATCTTGCTCTCGCCGTGTTTGAGCTTGAAAGTAGCTACACCATTTACAAATTCCACATCTCCGAACTTCTTCGTCTCGTCATCTACCGTCAGTTCTGGCAGTTTCCCGGAACCCGGAAGGAGGATATTGCCGGAGGTGTTGTCGATATCGGATCCGGTAATCGGTGCGACCAATGTAACCTTGAAGGTGAACTCCTGGGTCTTGTCTGCACCGTCTCCGGATACGGTCTTGCTTACAACCAAGGTGCCCGGCTTTGCCACATAGGACCAGGTATTGGTAACAATCCAAGAGTCTCCGTCGTTATTGTAGCTTGGGGTATACTTCGAGTCTGAAGCGACCTCTTCTACAACGGTATAATAAATTTCGCTTCCTCGTGCATCCACAACCGGCATATCCTTGAATGTGCCCGCCCAGTCAGCGTCAGCTGTCAGTGTCAGGCTAGCTACCTTCTCGCGATTTGCCAGCAGGTTAACCACTACGCTTTCCGGACGATAAGATTCCCAGCCCTTGTCATCCCAAGCCTTCTGAACATGGATATCCTTGGTCTTGGTAGTGTTTGCAAAGGTAAGGTCGCTACATGCCGTATCTCCGTTGAGATAGGTAACTTTGGCAGCGTAATCCTTGCCGTCCCGCTCTACGTCAATCTTTACGGTGTATACCGTATCGTCATAATTAACGCCCGCTTCGTTTCCGGCAACTTCAGACACGGTGTACGTGTAGGTTCCGGTTTTCTTGAATGTCAGTGCATCGAACTCGATGTTCCCGTCTTCGTTGTTTACGGTCTGAACTACTTCATCATTCGAATCCTTTAGCTGGAAGCGGAAGCTATTACCGGTTGCAGCCTTGCCGTCCATCGTCTTCGCTGCCTTGATAGTTACGCTTGCCGGCTTCGACTCATAGGACCAGGTATTGGTAACAGTCCAAGAGTCGCCTTTGTGGGTGTACTCCGCCTTATAATTCGAATCCGAAGAAGTCTCTTCTACCACGGTATATTTGATGTTTCCTTTCGAATCCACAACCGGAACATCCTTGAATGTGTCTTTCCAGTTGTTAGCTGCTGTCAGTGTCAGGCTGTCTACCTTCTTGCCATTTGCCAGCAGGTTAACCACTACGCTTTCCGGGCGATAGGATTCCCAGCCTTCATCTTTCCAGGCCTTCTGGACATCGATATCCTTGGTCGCAAGCTTGTTGGTGATGGTCATGCCATTGATAGACTTGGTATATCCTTCTGGAACACTTACCTCATCGACGGTGTAATTGATCTCTTCCTCTCCGGAGGAATACTTCGGCAGCCCTTCATAACGTGCCGTCCAGTAGTTGCTTGCCGACAGGGTTACCGGGTCTCCGTAAGCCACCCCGTCTGCGTAGAGCTGAATCTGCACGCTCTCCGGTCTTGTCCCGCCAGCGTTATTGTTGTCGATCCAGTCCTTTGTCACCGTCTTATCCACAGTAAAACTAGCAGTCACATCTTCTGCTGCATAATCGATATCGTATCCATTGTGCGCCGGGCAATTATTAATGAATTTCTGGAGCGTGGAGTATCCTGTATATGTGTTCGCCGTATTTACAGTCACAGTCTTGCCATCTTTGGTTTTCCCGCTCAGAGTACAGTTAATCGTAACAGTATCTGTCCGAGGATTCAGGTTAAGGTGGTCGCAGCGCCATTCATTCTCTGTTCCTTGACCGGATTTCGGATAAAAACTTATGCCACTACCGTTTAAATTGCCGTAGACATTCGATGTAGTCACACGGATGTCTTCGCTCTTGATTACCTTATCGTTCACCTTGGTAATCAGAGTTAATGTTGCGTCCACGCGAACGTCGATGTGATCAAGGTTGCTATACTTATTATTCTGCCCCTGACCATTCATGGCAAGGGAAACGCTCTTCTCTTCTGCTGCCGATTCCGTTGTTTGCTCTTCATCCTGCACATCCTCGGTTACCTCAGAAGACTCTTCTGTTACGTCCTCTTGTGTTTCCTCCGTCACAACTGCTGCCTCTTCAGCGCTACTGCTCGCTACAGCAACGGCCTTGTCCGAAGAAGTCTCCTCCGATGCTTCCGATGTCGCCACGTCCGCAGCAACAGCGGCGTTCTCTTCCGCCGGCACCGAAGATTCGGCGAAGGCCATGGTCGGAAGCATTGTGAATGTCATCAGGAAGCAGAGCAGGAAGCTCAGCATCTGTCGCGACTTCTTGTAATGTTTCTTCATCTTAAATTCCTCCAATCTCCCCATCCGGGGAATGAACTCATCCTGCCTCAGTGCCATTCCAGCGGGACAGAATAAATCATTGAGAGAGGTAGACCCCCAGTCTCACATGTGTTTGTTTCTTGTAATTTTAGCGTAAATTTGAGGGAAATGCAATGGTCCTAACGGTTTCCCCGAAGTTTTACAAGCCTCTTTTTAGCGGTCTTTTGTTCCTCGGCTCATAGGTTCTTCCCAAACTCACATTACGTAAAACTATTCAGCCATGCATAGGAGGCGATATGGGCATACTAGGCGATACAGGCAATACATAAATAAGCACCTTGATCATCTTCCGAACAAGGTCAGAATATTAGCTTTGGATTTTTCCAGTGTCCACTTGACAAGACAGTGTCCACTTGACAAGAGCCGATCAAAGTCCAGGCTGTATTCCAGTGTATATGGTCCACCGTGTTCCAGGAACAAGAAAACCCCCTGCACGCGCAGGGGGCGAGACTTCGCGGGATTCGCAAAGCATTCCTCGATTCGCGATTAACGCTTCGAGAACTGGCTTGCTCTTCTTGCCTTCTTGAGTCCGTACTTCT
>CAVKJB010000009.1:0-74584 GCA_963656785.1 Acutalibacteraceae bacterium
TATACGGATGCGCGAAGTACACCAAAGTTTCAGCCAGCTTTTCAAGCTCTGACAGAGAGGCAAACTCTGAGCCATTATCTGTGGTAATGTTCTTGAAGCTGCCCGAGGGCGTGTCCTTGACATACCCGAGAGAGACCCTCGCCTGCTTGTCACAGTACATTTTGCGGATGCTAGACAGCACAGCGAACGGAGCCTTATGGGAATAAGATATAATTCTTTTAAAAGCCTTGATATTACTGCGATCACAGGTGTTCTCTGCTATAATATAGATGCAGGAAGAACGCAGAAATTCCGTCAAAACCTTCACTTCCAAGGAGGACACTATACACGAATTACTACTTGCGGGAGGTGCAGCATGTTGTCTTTGCTTTTTGTTCTGTCTTCGGGGTTTCACTCAATGCTCCCTGAGATCAAGGAGATGATCGCACAGGACTTTCCAACCATTCGGGAGCAATTCTTAATCTATGGTGATTTTAACGATGTTATCGAACCTTTGGAGCAGAAGCAATCATCGTATGACAGTATTATTTTTGCCGGCCCGACGATATATAACTATGTACGAACAAGAGTGCGCCAATCAGCCCATTGGGCCACTATCCCCCGATCCAGTAATAATATTCTGCGCGCTGTTACCGAAGCGGCTTTACGAGGTCTGGATATCACTAAATTATCCATCGACTCGTATCCGGAAGATGTAATTCTGGAGGCTTACCGAGAGATTGGTATTCCACCCGAAAAATTGCGGCTCCAGCTTTGTGGCGATGTGTACGAGGATCTGTTTCTGCAGAAGGCACTGCAGCACCATTTGAAGCAGCTGGCCGATGGGAATGCCAGTTGCTGTATCACAGCCTCGACCTACATCGTCAATGAACTTCAAAAAAGACGATTGCCGTATGTTTCAATCATCCCGACAGTAGACACGATACGTAATACCATTTCAGGTGTAATCCAATATCATCAGGCTCAGCGCAATGCACTTGCACAAATCGCGGTCATATACATCAACATCAATTTCCCGCCGGAACACTCTTTGCTTTTGAGCGACGAATACAGTTTTATGCTTCAAAAGATGAGTATCGCGAAGGAAATCTATAAATATGCCGACCGCATTTCTGCGTCTGTGGCAGAAGAATCCATATATAACTTTATTCTGTTTTCTACTCGAGAGCCGCTGGAGCTGGAAACCGATCATTTTCGCAGATTTGAATTACTTGATTGGCTGCGGGACGTTACCGGGTATTCAATCTCTGTTGGCGTTGGAAACGGAGGAACAGCTGTCGCAGCACGAAACAGTGCTTTTCGCGCAATGCTGAAGGCGAAACGCTACCACGAAAATGCGGCCTTTGTCATCTTAAATAACGGAGAACCAGAGGGCCCTTATTTAGCCACTAGAGTTTCGGAGAGCACGGACTGTTCCGGAGTTTCCTTTCCGGATTTAACAGGGCGCGTAAATATCAGTAAAAACACTCTTCAACGCTTATGTGTTTGGGCGCAAAAGAACAACATTGAATTCACCACATCTAAGGAGTTGGCGGATGGGATGAAAATGAGCAAACGAAATGCCGATCGTCTTTTGGAAAAATTGCTGGACGCGAATCTGGCAGTACTCAGTGATGCTCAGATGACAGGAACACGTGGGCGACCTGCGCGTATTATCCGTTTGCGTCTGCCACACATAAATCAATAACCAAGTACTCAAATACTAAGGACTGGAAACCATCGGTACATTGCCGATGGTTTTTTGTTTGAGCATGGGATAAATACCCGTAAGAAACAGATGATATGGGAAAGAATCCCCAACATAGAACATGCCGCGATATTTTGGGACATCAAGAAATTAAAGACAAATTTAAGGTATTTTACAGTCCTTTAATCATTCTTACAATAGCGGTGTAAACCAGAAGAAACGGAAACCCATTTTAGGAGGTAAAAGTTATGAACATTCAGAAAATCACCAACGGCTGGGGGCTTTGGATAGTCTGTAGTGTGATGGTCATCGTCATTCTCGCACAGAGTGTCCTGTATTTCTGCCTGGGACGCCGTGAAGCAAAGAAGCTGGAAATTCCGCAGAAGCAAGTAAATCAAGGCGTTCGTGCAGCAGTTATCACTGCCATCGGACCTACGCTTTCCTCTGCGATTGTGTTGCTGTCTCTGGTAGTTATGATTGGCGGCCCGATGGCATGGATGCGCCTTAATGACGTGGGAGCCGCGCGAACGGAGATGGCGATCGTGTCCATGATTCAATCCATCATTCCCGATGGATCCTCCGAAATCACCACCATCACTTTTGCAGCATGGGGACAGGCTTTCAATAACGTTGGCTGGATGATTGTTGCACTGTTCGCAACCAAGCGCATGGGTTGGGCGGTTTCTAAAATGAACGAAAAGTTTAATCCCGTTCTGGTAAAGGCGGCTATGTCCGGCGCGGCGATCGGCCTCTTCGCCTATCTGGTTCCGAATAATCTGATCGGAAAGGTCAGTCCTTACTGGATTGCTGCAATTGTTTCCGGAGCGTCTATTCTACTCATCAACAAGGTTTTCAAGAAACAGCAACGACTTCAGGAGTTTTCGCTCGGCATTGCAATGATTCTGGGGATGATTGCGGCCAGTGTTGCAAACGGATTCGTTGCGTAAAAGAAGAAAGGAGTTGTGAATAAAATGAGCGATTTCAATCAAAAGGTCGTTAAGATTGGTACCATCACCGTAAGCTGCGCAATTATTGCCAATTTTCTTCCTGTCCTGTATTTCTGGATTGTGTATGGCGAGATTCCTACGATAAGTCAGCTGACGAGCATTTTCAGCATGATCTTCGCAGCATCGGCGGTAAGCTGGATCGTTCAGCCGTTATCCTACTATGGCGGATTGGGCATGGTTGGAACCTACATCGCGTGGATTTCCGGGTCGGCTGCAGATATTCGTCTGCCAGCCATCAACATGGCACAGCGTGTCACAAACACAGAAGCGAACACTCCAGAAGGAGACGCGATTGGCGCAATGGCCCTTTCGGCTTCGGTTTTCACCACGGTCGGCATTATTAGCTTGTTTGCCATTGTCGGCAGTCAGATCATTCCGTTGCTCCCTGCGCCTATCACCGAATCCTTTGCCTACATGCAGGCGGCACTTTTCGCTGCAGTATTCGTAAACATGGCAGTTAAGAACTTGAAGCCCGGCATGGTGACATTGCTTTTCGGCATGGCATGCTGCTTCGGAATGAATAAGATGGGACTCGGATCTGCGTGGCAGACTCTTACGATTGTGATTGCCGGCATGATCATCAGTGTCCTGTTCGGACGAAAGAAAGTGGCTCAGGACAGTGGTAAGCAGGCTGCAGAATAAACTCGTGTTGCGTAATGCTTTTTTAGAAGGAGTATATTATGTTTGATATTAAAATCATGAACGGCACAGTTATCGATGGCGTCTCCGATACACGATATCGGGCGGATGTGGGTATCATCGGCGACCGTATCGCCGAGATCGGCGACCTAAAGGAAACGCCAGCAAAGGAGGTTGTCGATGCGGCAGGACAGATTGTTTGTCCCGGCTTTGTGGATGGCCACACTCATTCAGATATGAGCCTGATCTACAACCACCTGAGCAGCAGCAGAATTTACGATGGCGTTACCACCGAAGTCATTGGAAATTGTGGCATCGGCGTTGCTCCCATTTGCGACGAGAAGAAAGAGGAACTCATTGCCTACCTGGGAACGCGTCTTATTGGAGCAATCCCTGTAACGCTGGAGCTGCCATGGAACAGCATGGAAGAGTATTTGAATACGGTAGAGCAATACAGCCCGGCGGTGAATGTAGTTCCGCTGGTGGCGCATGGTGCGATTCGAATCAATGAAATGGGATTTGACAAGGGAAAGCCATCGAAGGAACAGCTGACCCGAATGAGACACGAGGTAAAACTGGCAATGGAAGCTGGCTGCGCCGGCCTTTCCAGCGGCCTGATGTATATGCCGGGTGAGTACAGCGATATCGATGAGCTAGCGGCTCTCTCGGCAGAAGTGGCTCCTTACGAGAGTTTTTATGTTTCGCATATCCGGAGTGAAGGAGACTACATTTTTGAGGCTCTGGATGAAGCCATCGAGATTGCGAAAAAAGCCCGCACAGCGCTGCACGTGTCTCATCTGAAGCTGGCGGGTGCCAATGTTTGGGGAAGGACAGATGAAATCTTCGCAAAGTTTGATGCGGCGCGGGCAGAAGGCTTAGATGTGACTTTCGATATGTACCCTTACGCTCGGGGGTGCACCTCTCTTGGCACCTGCATGCCGCCATGGACGTTCGAAGGCGGTACGGAAAAAATGCTGGAGCGCATCCAAGTACCGGCCAACCGTGAACGCATTATTCGGGAGATCAAAGACGGCCTTCCGGGCTGGCAGGATCCGATCAAGACGGTCGGTGCGTGGGACCGCATCACAGTCGCCACATGCTTTACGGAAGAGGGCAAGTCGATGCTCGGACGGACGATTGCCGAGCTCAGTGAAGAGTCAAAACAAGACCCATTTGAATTCGTCTTTGATACGTTGGTGCGCGAGCATGGCCGCGTGCAGATCCTCTGCGCGATGATGAATCAGGACGATGTGGATACAATTATTTCTCAACCGGGCGCCATGATCATTTCGGACAGCATGAGCCTTTCGACGGAAGGAATTCTCTCCGCCGGAAATCCGCATCCCCGCGCCTTCGGTACGCACGGTTACGTGCTTGCCGATTACGTTCGCAAGCGTAAGGTATTGACACTGGAGGATGCGATTAAAAAGATGACCGTATATCCGGCACACCGGATGCGTCTAGAGCAGCGCGGCAGTCTCCAGAGTGGTTATTATGCCGACATCACAGTATTCAACCCGGATACAGTGCAGGATATGGCGACCTATACGAATCCGAAGCAGTATACCAAAGGTATCAGCACCGTTATCGTCAACGGGCAATTCGCACTTCGCGATGGCGTGCAGACGGGGATCACTTCAGGGCGAGTACTGCGTAAAAAGAACAAGTGATCTGCATAAAGCACGATCAATAACGATCTCTGAATGTGCTCCCAAGCAGTTCAGGGCAAGGAAGAAGGAGAAAAAATGGAGCAATCATTTTCTGTCAACCCCTATCTTTTGGATTACGTGCCTAAAGATTATGCCGGAAACATGCCATCTGGCGAGGTAAAGCTGGACTGTTCACTCGGTGTTAACGCAAATTTGTTAGGGAACTGTGTTTTCCGGCGTCTGCATGATTTTCAGCAAAAAACCGTACTTTACACAGGAAATGTTCCCCAAGTGATCAACGAGGGAGACTTCAATGACATTAAGTACTATCCCCACGATGAAACCCTCAAAATGGCGTTGGCCAAATGGTATCATGAGCATGGCGTGGGCATCCATTGGCTTACCGCAGATAATTTTATCTTAGGAAATGGTTCCTATGATATTCTCTG
Organism: Acutalibacteraceae bacterium; assembly: GCA_963656785.1. GTDB lineage: Bacteria > Bacillota > Clostridia > Peptostreptococcales > Anaerovoracaceae > Mogibacterium_A. The sequence continues at coordinate 5,432 of CAVKJB010000009.1, forward strand.
CAATATCAATTTGATGTGCCTGACCCGAGACCGGGCGGTGCTGGGACATGCGCCCCAGTTTACAGCCTATATTGATCACGTCAATTGTTCCGGCTCGCGGTATGCGGCCTATTATCTGAAAAAAGAAACCGGATATACTTTCTCTGTAGAAGAGTACTTAGAACAGATGTCGGATGGCTACGAGATGTTCATCGTGGAAAACCCCAATAATCCTACAGGACAAATCATCCCTCTCGAAGGCATACGAAAAATCGCGGAGCGGGCATATTCCCTGGGAAAGGTTCTGGTCATCGATGAAGCTTACGCGGAGTATATGCCTTTTGTCAACAGCGCTGTCAACCTTGTCGCCGAGTTTCCCAACCTTATCGTCACTCGAAGCTTGTCCAAGGGATGGGGCATGGCAGGGATCAGGTTGGGTTATGCGGTCATGGATGCCGACGGCGTACTGATGAAGGAATTGCAAAAGCTGGTGCTTCCGTTCAACAGCAACGCTCTGGCTAGAACTCTGGTGCTTACTGCACTCGAAAGCGAGTTGGAAAACGCGGATGATCCCTTTGGCGTGAAGGACACCGCAAGAAATAAGCGAATTGTGCTGGAGTCAGTTGCAACATTCAATCTGAAATACGACCGTCATCTCGAGATTGCAAAAACTTATGAGGAGACCCCCATCATGCTCGTTTACTACGAGCACGGAGACGAGGATTTTGACCTGCAACAGCATTTTATGAAAAACGGGCTCCTGACCGTTAGTTGTGGCACTTATGTCGGATTTGGCAAAGAAGCGGTCAGAGTTATGCTTCCGCAAGAAGAAAATATGCCGCTGCTATTAAAACTCTTAGAGCAATCTATTGCGGATCTGCCTGCGTAATCGCAATAAATAAAGTTGTTCGTATCGCACACCGTGATACGAACAGTTTTATTATCCCATGTATTATCCTGCGGAAAAACTCACAAATATTTGGAAGACCTGCAGAATAGCGTCACGGTTGAGAATTGCTGGCTGCGACATATAGAGTTTGTTTTTAACCTATAAAAATCATGAATAATTTTGTGAACAATGTGCACTTATTGTTGCAAAGCAATATTTTAAGAGTATAATATTGTATGAAAAACACAAAAGGTATAAATGGGAGGAAGAAGAAATGAACAATCGTAAAGTCGGAATCATCGGAGTCGGTCACGTAGGTGCACATGTAGCGTACGCCTTGATTATTCAGGGAATTGCGGATGAGCTGGTTCTGGTGGATTCGGACGAGGCGAGATTAGAGAGTGAGTGTCAGGATCTTCTCGATGCACTGCCGCACATGCCGCACCGCACCCGTGTGTCTGCCGGGACGTACGAGGATCTGGCGGACTGTGATGTCATTGTGAACTCCGCAGGACAGATCGGGCTTCTGCTCGGATCGGAAGATCGCTCCAGAGAATTGAAATATACGGTGCCTGCCGTTCACACCTGGGTAGATCGGGTGCGTGAAGCGGGCTTTGATGGCGTTGTTTTAAGCATCAGCAACCCATGTGACGTTGTTACAAGAGAGATTGCCAAGGGTCTCAAGCTTCCGAAAGGCCGCGTGCTCGGCACCGGGACCGGTCTGGATTCCGCTCGGCTGGTAACGCAGATTGTGAAGAAGACGAACGTCGATCCGAATTCCATCCAGGCGTTCATGTTCGGTGAGCACGGTAATTCGATGTTTGCAGCGTGGTCTTGCGCGACGGTGAATGGTCTGCCGATTGACAAGATGGCGGAACAGGATGAGGCCTGGGCTTTCGACCGCGATGAAGTCGAGCAGCTGGGACGCCATGGCGGTTGGGTGACGTTCTCCTGGAAGCACGCGACGGAATACTCCATCGGTACCACCGCGGCACGCATGGTCAAGGCCATCTTGCACGATGAACGCCTGCTGATGCCGGCCAGCACGGAGCTCAACGGAGAATACGGTCAGCACGACGTATACGCCGGAGTGCCGTGCATCATTGGAAAGAACGGCGTGGAGCGCGTGGTTGAATTCCCGCTCAGCGAGGAAGAACTCGCGAAGTTCCAGACAAGCTGCGATACCATTCGCGCGAACATCGCGATTGCAGAGACGCTGTAGAGAGCAGCACTCACACAAATAAGTAAACAAGAACATCTGAATTCTTTTCCTTAAAAAAACAGATACGATGCACCGCGAAGGTGCATCGTATCTGTTTTTTTGAACCCCGGGGTTTCCGAGGCGGCGAAAGAACCGGATTCCTGCGTGTTGATTCTTGTATCCGGAATCATATAAGGTCAGGACATATTACTTTCTCCATACGGTACTAATTCTTCCGCTACCATCGGATATTCCGGAGTAGACTCAAATGCCCGCCTAATCGGTTACCTATGCCGGTGAAATTTGCTTTTACAAGAGCAGCAAAGTCTGAGATAATAGGAGCGTAAGGCAATGTGGTTTCCGGAGCAATCCGGAGAAAGAGAGGTTACAGAATGTTACACGAAGTAAGCTTTAGATCGTATAACGAGAGAGACGACGTGCAGGGCTGGGTATACGTGCCGGCAGCTGAACCGCTGGGAATCGTGCAGCTGGTGCACGGCTTTGGCGAGCACTCCAGAAGATATCTGCACATGATCGTGAGCCTGATGGATGCGGGCTACATCGTTGCGGCGGATGACCACGTTGGCCACGGCAAGACCGCGATGATGAACGATACCTGGGGCGACTGGGGTGACAAGGGCTGGCATACCATGATGGAGGACGAACATACATTGACCGGGCTGGTGAAGGAAATGTATCCGGATCTGCCGTATTTCATGTTCGGGCATAGCATGGGGTCTTTTATCGCAAGAGATTACATTACCAAGTACGGCGATGAGCTGGCCGGCGTGATTCTGTGCGGTACCAGCGGCGTGTTCCCGCACGTAGAAGAGGGCATTGCCCTTCTGGAAAAAGAAGTTGCAGCGGGCAAAGGCACCGAGCCTGCAGGCGAAGCGGTTGGCGTTGTTCTCGGATGGATGTTCGGACGCTGCCCGGAAGGTGCGGAGCTCGGCAACGAGTGGATTTGCGATGACCCGGCAGTGCAGTACGACCACGCCCATGACCCGTTCGATGCATTCACGAAACCGACAAGCAATCAGGCGTTCCTGTATTTCTGCCGGATGATGACCGGCATAACCGGCGAGGAGTGGGCGAAGAAGGTTCCGACCGATCTGCCAATCTATAATATCGCTGGCGACCAAGACCCGGTAGGTCAGTACGGAACCGGCGTATATCAGGTCAGCAATTGGCTGATTGACACCGGTCACGACGTAACGACGCAGCTGTATTCCGGTTACCGCCATGAAATCCACAACTACGAGGAGATCAAGTTCGAGGTGGAAGAGGGGATTGTAGAATTCCTGGACAGCGTGCTGTATCTGGATGAGGAGGAACCGGACGACGAGGAATAGCCCGTCTCGTCGTGCTTCAATTGAAATTTCAATGAAGAATTACGTAAGATAATAGCTCCCGCATCGGGTGCCAGCTGTCGATTGCGACAGCAGCATCCGGTGCGGGAGCACTTGCATTAACAAACAGGAAGTCCGACATCTTAATACTCAATAATCCCGCGTTCCTCCAGGAACTGCAGAAGAAGCCGCAGGGCATCGTTCATGTTCTTCGGGTTATAGAACAGCTGCAGCAGTTCCAGAAAATCCTCTCCCAGCCAATAGTGTTCCAGATCCAGGTGCTCATTCAGCTCCGTCATCGGCAGAATTGCGAATCCCTGCGCAAGCTCCAGCATCATGTTCTGGTCATTCTGATTCTGCACATAGCGCACCTCGCGGAAGGTTGCCCCGTACTGCTCACGCAGCTTGTCCCGGCAATAATTGTAATACTCCGAGTCCGGTGATTTTGTGGTAAAAGGAAGGTTTTTCAGCGCCTCCGTAACCGACCCGTACTTCTCTGTCGTTCCTGCCGGGAATACGAGATAATCCTGTGCCCGCAGGAAATCGAAGCTTTTCAAATCCGCAATTTCTCTGATTCTCTCATTGATAATATTCGGCAGCACGATTGCGTGTACCCGCTCGTGAATTAGGCTGTCGATCAACCCTTGTTCTGTATCGAAGCTGACGTTCAGGCGAATCATCGGATACGCCTTCTGGAAATCTTTGAAATTGTTCATGAAGAAATGAGCACCGTCCAGGGCAAGATTCAAATCCTGCGCGGCGTCCTGGTGAAGGGCACGGGTAAGGTCGGAATAGCTTTTCTTCAGAACAAGTGCTTTTTCATAGAAAATACATCCTTGCGAGGTGAGCTCGCAGCCCTTGTTGGTCCGGCTGAAAAGAGTGCAATCGAACTCATCTTCCAGCTGTTGAATGTATTTGCTCATGGTTGTCTGGGCAATGCCGCAGCGATCGGCTGCTTGCGTGAAATTTTCAAGCTTGGCCGCCGTTAGGAAATAATCGAGCTTCTGTATGTCCACAATTCATCTGCTTTCTTTATTTTATTGTGATTTCTTCTGCGCTCGCTGTTGTTCGTTCTGTAGGTTGGAAAACTTCCGCAGAATCACGAGCGAATCACCGAACGAAACGTATCTTCAATCACCTCCCTATTATAGTCGCCGACAACGATAAAATCATGAAGATTTCTTCAGATATGAAAAAAAGTGCTTGCAAGAGCACAACTTTTCATTTTTCAAAGTAGAACCAGAGTGTTATTTTTTTAGCACAGAAAGGTATATTAAGGTATTGTTAGGAAAAAGGTGAACAATATGGAAAAGAAAAGAAGCATTCTGTCAGTCACAATTTCCATGGGATTGGCACTCTTCGCGACGCAGTTCGGCGCAGGAAATCTGATTTTCCCGCCGTTCCTCGGTAGAGAGACCGGATCCGACTGGGGAATCGGATTCCTGGGATTCTTCATCATGGACGTTGGACTGGCAGGTATCGCCATCGCCTCGGTCGTGTTCAACAGAAAGGGCACATACGACGGCGTTGTCAACAAGATCGGTGATGTGCCGGGCAAGGTGCTCCTGGCAGTTATCATGCTGTGTCTCGGACCATGCGTCTGCATCCCGAGAACAGCTGCAACCAGCTATGAACTGGGTCTGAAGTCGCTGATCCCGGGCGTTCCGCTCTGGCTCTTCGGTCTCGTGTTCTTCATTCTGGTTCTGGCGATGGTTATCCGTCCGTCCAAAGTCGTGGACATTATCGGAAACATCCTCACCCCGGTATTGCTCGCAGTCATGATTCTCTTAATTATCCTGGGCATCATGAACCCGGTTGGTACCGCAACCACGAAGGAAATCGTGGCATTCGCCTCCGGTGTAGAAAACGGCTACCAGACGCTCGACGGTATCGGCGGCGTGCTGATTACCCTGATGCTGGTCACCATGGCAAGCAACAGCTACGGATACAAAGACCAGAAGGACATCAAGAAGCTGATCATCGGCGCAGACATCATCTCCACCATCCTGCTGGCACTTGTATACGGCGGCTTGACCTATCTGGGATCTACCGCATCCGCTATCCCGGAATTCGCCGGACTGGATCAGGCAGCGCTTCTGGTTGCAATCACATACAAGATTCTCGGCAAAATGGGCGTCTATGCATTGGCTGTCATCGTCGTGCTGGCATGCCTCACGACTGCCCTGGGTCTCAGCTCGGAGGTAGGAATCTTCTTCGAGGAGCTCTCCGGTGGAAAGCTCAAGTATGAGAAAATCGTTATTACCCTGATCATCGTCAGCTACGCAATGTCGAACTTCGGTCTGGAGCAGATTATCGCAATCGCGGCACCGATTCTGAATATCCTGTATCCGCCGCTCATCGTCCTGGTACTGGGTGCATACGCTGAAAAGCTCACCGACAACGATCACATCATCTGCGTGGGAACTTACTTCGCACTTGCTGCCAGCATCCTGGATACAATCAGCGGAACGATCTGCACCATCGACTTTATCGAAAACCTGCCGTTTGCACAGATGGGTCTCGGCTGGGTTGTACCGGCACTCATTGGCTGCGGAATCGGCGCTTTCTGGAAGAAGGACAAGCAGCTCTTTGGCGGCAAAAAGCCGGAGGGCGTAAAGAACTCCAATCTGGAACTCGACTAATTCCACTAATACGTTAATCCAGAGGAATGTACAATTTCTCTCCTAAATAACCCCCCCAAGAGCACGCCCTCAATTCCGGCGTGCTCTTTTTTTATGATATCGATAAGACGCGTGAAAAAATATTCAATCTTACCATTGCTCTTGCCGGGCATTCCGGCGGGAATCGGAAAATGGCTGAAATTCAAGAAAAATCGTCTCATAGAAGGAGCAAAAAACCCTCATGCTGACAAAAAAATACCAAGCCAAAAGGAAGAGCGTGGATATTGTGCTAAAACTCAACTACAAGACACAATATATAGAACTAAAATAAAAAACTGATAACTAAATAACAGAATTTGAACCAAATCTGTAAATATTTTCCGAAACCCTATTGGTCAATAGGGTTTCAGAAATATAAAAATTTGTAAAATATTTTCTACTTTGGTCTAATTTTACAGAACATGTGTTGCCAATGTGAAAACTGGGTGATATAATCCCCTTACAGTTGTATAAGGCAGATGATTATCCTTCATAATCATATATCCTTAATCGCTATTATCGGAAATCGGGTAAGTCTTATACAATCCAACATAGTTCTTATATGTGTCATTTTCATTTTTGTATGGAGGTATTGAAATGGAACAAGAAAACCAAAAAGGTCAATTTAATTCTAACTTTGGCTTCTTGATGTCCGCGCTGGGTTCGGCCGTAGGTCTGGGTAACCTGTGGTCCTTCCCTTATAAGTTGGGCGTTAGCGGTGGTTTCGGATTCTTAATTATCTACGTAATCCTGGCAGTTGTTGCAGGTTATCCGTTGATGCTTTCCGAAATTGCACTTGGTCGTAAGACACAGAAAGCCGCAATCGAGGCTTACAAGGAAGCAGATCACAGATTCACCTTCAACGGTGTTCTGCAGACCATCGTTCCTTGGCTGCTCCTTTGCTTCTACTGCACATTCGGCGGATTCATCACCAAATACCTGGGTGGATCGATTATGTCCCTCTTCGGTGCCGGCGAACTGAACACGGCAGATGCGGGTGCACAGTTCGGCGGTATGCTGGTTAACATCGGCAACTCCGTTGCTTGGATGACCGGATTCCTGGTTGTAACCATGATTATCGTATTTGGCGGCGTATCCGGCGGTATTGAGAAGTTCTGTAAGTTCGCTATGCCACTGCTGTTCTTCATGCTGCTGATCATCGTTGTAAGATCCTGCACGCTGGAAGGCGCAGGCCCTGGACTTGCATTCCTGTTCAAGCCTGACCTAAGTAGCTGGAATTCCGCAAGCGGATTCTTCAATGTGCTTTCTACCGCAGGTGGACAGATGTTCTTCTCGCTGTCCCTCTCCTCTGGATCCATCATCGCTTATGGTTCCTATCTGGATAAGAAAGAGAACGTTGAATCCAATGCAGCAATCATCACTATCGGAGACTCCACTGTTGCTATCCTCGCCGGCGTAGCTATCATGCCAGCTGTATTCGCATTCGGTCTGGAACCGGCTGCAGGACCGTCCCTGCTGTTCATCTCCATGACAACCGTATTCACCGCAATGGGTACCGTTGGTAAGGTCTTCCAGCTCCTGTTCTGGTTGCTGGTATTCTTCGCAGCACTGACATCTTCCGTAGGAATGATGGAGGCTGGTATCTCTGCAATCCTCGATGCTAGAATCAAGGCCGGCAAGAGTGCAAACAGAGTTGCGGTTACCGCAGTTATGGCTGTTGTTGGTTGGTTCGGTAACTTCCTGACAACCGCTGACGGTCTGGGCACCAGCACCAACAGCTTCCTGGTTGCATTCCGTGGACTGTTCAGACAGCCGGATGTACTGGACGTATGGGACTGCTTGGCAGAAGGTATCCTGATGCCGCTGACAGGTCTGATCATGGCTATCATGCTTGGTTGGGTTGTACCTGGCTACTTGGATGATGAAATCACCAATGGCGGAACCAGACAGTTCAAGACGAAGGGTCTCTACAATGTATGCATTAAGTACATCGGACCGATCTTCATGGCTATGATCGTATACGGTCAGATCACATCCTTCTGGAGCTAATCGTTTCGTTAGTCACTTAGACAAAGTTTTAGCTAAGACAAATATAAAGAACGCACAGGCGCTCGGGTCTTCGGACTCGGGCGTTTGTGTTTTTTGCATTCAAGGCATTGCAATTAGGGGCTAAAAACAAATGGCGGTAACCCGGATTGTTCCGATGAAACCGTGCATCAGGCGAGGTGCAGGCGTTTCATCCCTGATCCATCATCCTCATTTCACCTCCAGGTTCCATTTCCCGCGACTTTCGGAAGAAGGTAAAAGAGAACCGCTCCGGACAAGCCGGAGCGGTTCTGGCGACAGGAAGAACTTCCTGTGCGTTCTTCTCATGCAGTTGGGATTATGTCATTCTCAGGATGGAAATGTCCGTGAGGCCGCCTGTTGCGCGGACGTCAGTGCACGCACGTACATCCTTGTTTCAAGCAAGAAGGGTATTTATGCATCCTTGTGACTGTCGTCCGTCATTTTCTTTCGGATGGCCTTGGTTCGGATTTCTTCGCAAATCTGCTCGGTGAACTCGGCAAGGGCCTTGCTGCCTTCATCCCCGGCAAATCTCGAACGAACAGATACTGTTTTATCCTCTTCCTCCTTCGCACCGAGGACCAGCATGTAAGGAATCTTCTCCATCTGGGCTTTGCGGATCTTGTAACCGATGCGTTCTGTGCTGTGATCGATCTTGACATCCACGTTGTTTCGGCGAAGTTCGGTAAACACCGCGTTCGCATATTCATCGTATTTGTCCGAAATTGGCAGGATGCGAACCTGTTCCGGGCAGAGCCAGGTCGGGAAATTGCCGGCATGCTTCTCAATCAGCCATGCCAACGTTCTCTCGTAGCAGCCCATAGAAGTTCGGTGGATGATGTACGGACGCTTCTTTGCCCCGTCTTTGTCGATGTAGTACATGTCATAGCGCTCTGCCAGGAACATATCCAGCTGGATGGTGATCATGGTGTCTTCCTTGCCGTAGACATTCTTGGCCTGAATGTCTAGCTTCGGTCCGTAGAAGGCGGCCTCGCCGACTGCTTCGGTGTAGTTGAGGCCGATTTCGTCCAGAATAGTTCTCATAGCGCTTTCCACGTGTTCCCAGTCCTTCGCGGTGCCCAGATATTTACCCGGATTTTCCGGATCCCACTTGGACATTCGATAGGTTACATCCTCTTCCAGTCCGAGCGTGGTGAGGCAGTACTTAGCGAGTTTGACGCAACCCTTGAATTCGTCGGCGATCTGCTCCGGTGTGCAGACCAGATGTCCCTCAGAGATGGTGAATTGACGCACACGGGTCAATCCGTGCATCTCGCCGGAATCCTCGTTGCGGAAGAGGGTGGAGGTTTCTGCCATGCGATATGGGAGATCTCTGTAACTCTTTTGACGGGCTTTGTATACGTAATACTGGAACGGGCAGGTCATCGGGCGAAGTGCATATACGTCGCTGTCTGCGTCGTTCTCGATCATGTTGATGTCCTGAACACCGTGAATCTCGCGAGCGGCATCATCGGTGTTTTCGAGATCTGCGAGGCTGTCATATCCCAGCAGGAACATGCCGTCCTTGTAGTGGTACCAGTGGTCCGAAATTTTGTAGAGCGTGGACTTGGCCATCAATGGCGTGCGCGTGCGAACATAACCCCACTCGTAATCTTCCAGATCCTCGATCCAGCGCTGGAGCTTCTGGATGATCTTCGTGCCGTTCGGCATGAAGAGGGGCAGACCCTGACCGATAACATCAACGGTCGTAAAGAGATCCATCTCACGGCCGAGACGATTGTGATCGCGATTCTTGATATCTGCGAGGTATTCGAGATATTCTTCCAGATCCGATTTCTTGGTGTATGCCGTGCCGTAAATACGAGTCAGCATCTTATTGTGTTCGTCGCCTCTCCAGTAGGCACCGGAGGATGAAGTCAGCTTGAACGCCTTGATCGGCTTCGTGCTCATCAGGTGCGGACCTGCGCAGAGCTCGATGAAGTCACCCTGGCGGTAGAAAGAAATTGTCTCATCTTCCGGCAGATCTTCAATAAGCTCGACCTTATAAGGTTCGTCTCGTTCCTTCATCATTTGAATGGCTTCTTCTCTCGGCAGCGTGAAATACTCGAGCTTGTCACCCTTCTTTATGATTTTCTTCATTTCCTTCTCGATGTTATCGAGATCTTCGCGCGTTAGAGGCGGCATGTCGAAGTCGTAGTAATAGCCGGCATCAATCGACGGACCGATTGCTAATTTTGCCTCCGGATACAGATGCTTTACCGCTTCTGCCAGCACATGAGAACAGGTGTGCCGGTAGGCATGTTTGCCTGCGTCAGCGTCGAAAGTCAGGATGCTGAGGGTGCAGTCGCTGTCGATGATGGTGCGCAGGTCCTTGACCTTGCCGTTCACCTCGCCGACACAGGCTGCACGAGCCAGGCCGTCGCTGATGTCCTTGGCGATGTCGTAAATCGACATCGCTTCCGCATACTCGCGGGTGCTTCCGTCTTTCAAAGTAATAATCATTTTCGGTTTCCTCCTTCTATCACGGAAGGCATCAAAAAATCCCCTCCGCAGCAATACTGTCAGAAGGGACGCATACATTACGTATTCGTGGTTCCACCCATCTTCCGGAGACCTGATATCGTCCGGCACTCATTCAGGCTGTAACGCGGCCAGCGGGCAGGATTAGTGCCACTCGGAGGTGGTGTTCCGCAAACCCGGGCTTGAGATAATTCCACCGGCTATCCCTCTCTGGTAAGCCCTTTCGGCAAGCGTACTGTCCTCGTCATCGTTTTATAGTTAACTATTCTAGCACTCCCATCGGAATGCGTCAATTTGCTTTTTGTAAAAAATATATTTCGTTCCGGGAACGGGGATGTGGCGGAAAGGGCGTCCATCATGCAACGTTCAGATAATCAGCCCATAGCGATTTGCGAGGGGTACCAACACATCTTCTTCAATCTCTCCGGCATAGAGCGCCCGGCCCTGATAGAGCTTAAGCGCTTCCTCCAGCAGTGTGGCGTCATTACAGAGGATGCAGAGTGGCAGTGTGATGGCATACTGGAAATCTTCCAGGTTATCGAGTTCCTCTTCCTTCTCGATGCGGATGGTCATGAAGAGTGCTTCATCATCATCTTCGGCTTGCTCGCAGTAATCCTCCAAATGCTCGTCGCAAGGGAAGATTCTGCCCGGTTGCAGGTTCTTCGGAAGCAGGAAGAGATCCTTCTCTGTGGCGATCGGGAGCTTGTCCCCGAAATCCGGATTCGGAGGAAGGAATTCCACAGTGCGAAGAGCAGCCTTGATGGCGGCAATGTGTTCTGCGGTAGAACCGCAGCAGCTGCCGAAAATTCCTACGCCGGCAGCGGCAAAATCCGAAGCATAAGAAGCGAGATCTTCCGGCGAGCAGTCGTAATAGGTAATTCCGTTGATGGTTTTCGGCATGCCGGCATTTGGTTTTGCCAGAAGCGGAACGGTGGCGTATTTGCGAAGTCTGCGAATGTGCGGGAGCATTTTGTCCGGGCCGGTAGAGCAGTTCAGTCCGAAGGCATCCACGCCCATGCTCTGGAAAATGACAAGCGCCGCAGCGACATCGGAACCCATCACAGTTCGGCCGTTGTCCTCGCAGGTCATGGATACGACAATCGGGCGGTCGGATACACTTCGAATGGCGAGAACGGCCGCACGGGTCTCGGAGACCGTAGTCATGGTTTCGACCACGAAGAGGTCCACGCCGGATTCCTCCAGAGCCAGTGCCTGTTCCCGGTATATGTCCATCATTTCGCGGAAACTCGTATTTCCGATCGGTTTGAGAAATTTCCCGGTCTGGGAGATGTCCCCGGCTACCAGTGCGCGGCCGGCGGCGTTATCCAGTGCGATTTTCGCCAGGCGATGGTTGTAATCCGTGACCTGGTTGAAAATACCGTACTCTTCCAGCTTGACGCGGTTAGCCCCGAAGGTCGGCGCATAGACAACCTGACTCCCGGCCTCGATGTATGCGGAATGAAGGTCCCGAAGGGCGTCCGGGTTTTCCAGAACCCATTGCTCGGCGCTGATTCCGCCGGTGTAACCTTTCTTCTGAAGCTCAGTGCCCGTGGCGCCATCTAATATAATTGGGAAATGAAGTTCCATGAAGTCCCCCTCTTTAACAGCTTTTCTCGAGAATGTACATTGCTCCATTATAGTCAGGATTTTTTGGAGGTGTCAAGAAATTCCATAAAATGCTATAATGATGAGAATTATACCTAAAGAATGACGTCGAAAGAGAGAAAAGAATGACGACGGAAGAGATACTGCGGCTGGCGTGTGACGTGGGTTTTGACCACGCCGCGGAACTGAATATGGCAGCACTCGTTTTTCGCCCGGAGGTGCGTGAGATGTGCGCGAGCGGACGCTGCCATGCGTACGGCACGCGTTGGAGCTGTCCGCCGGCGGTCGGAGATTTGACGCAGATTCGGCGGCGAACGGAGAAGTACCGTCGCGGCGTGGTCGTGCAGACCACCGGACAGATGGCACATGATTTCGACGCAAAGGGGATCTTTGACGCAGAACACCGCCAGAAAGAACGCTTTGAGACGCTGGTGCGACAGGTTCGCCACTCTTATCCGGGCTGCTTGCCGATGGGCACCGGTGCCTGCACGATTTGTCGGAAGTGTACATATCCGAGCCGCCCGTGTCGCTACCCGGAGCGAATGTTCATCTCCATGGAGGCCTACGGGCTTATGGTGAATGACGTGGCAAGTAAATCCGGGCTGGAGTACGATTACGGACCGCTGACTATTACGTACACGGCACTCATATTGGTAGATTAGCCAAAAGAAGCTTTTCCTGCCGGAGGTTTCCGACGGGGCGTAAGGTGTTTTTACCGAATGGATCCTTACGGCATACGAAAGCACAAATGCCGCAAACACCAATTTTGCAAACAGAAAAGACATCAATACAGGGGTACAAGGAGTAGAATGATGACACCAAAAGAGATTTTTCTGGAGTTACTGAAGAAAGACGGAAAACCGGATCGGCTGCTGGATCAGTATGAAGCACTGCAGCTGGTGTTCACGGATCCGGTGAATGATTATTTGCGGGCGGGTCGTGAACGCGGGAGCAAGTCGGTGGACCGCTGGGGCGTTACGATGCTCTTTCCGGAGGACGCGCCGGGTGCGATCCCTTATCATTCCCCGGAGGCGACGGTACTGCAGGACATTACGCGCTGGAAGGATGTGGTGCATGCGCCGGATCTGGCGGCGAATTGCAGTGATGGCTGGGAGGAGTTTCGCCTGAGACAGCGCGAGAAGGCAGGGGAGAAGCGGATTCTCGCGGGCTTTATGGGCACGGGAATTTTTGAACAGCTTCATTTTCTAATGGGCTTTGAGGACACGATGATTAATCTGTACGAGCATCCGAAGGAAATGCACGAGCTGATTGATTACATCCTGCAGTACCGGCTTACATTCGCGCGAATGTTGCTGAAAGGCCTTCAGCCGGATGCGATTTTCTCGCACGATGACTGGGGCACCAAGACGCAGCTTTTCATGAAACCGGATGTGTGGCGGGAATTCTTCAAAGAACCGTACCGGAAGTTCTACGGTGAAATTCGCCGGGCGGGTGCGATTGCGATTCATCACTCGGATTCCTATCTGGTGCCGATTCTGGATGATATGACGGAAATTGGCATTCAGTGCTGGCAGGGAATCCTGCCGGAGAACAACATTCCGGAAGTGATTCGGCATTTGGACGGACGCATGATTGTGATGGGTGGAGTCGGTGCGGAGATTGACCGTGCGGATTCTACGGAAGAAGAAATCCGGCAGTACATGCGGACAATGCTACGCCGAAACGGTACGCTGGGACACTTCATCCCGTCGATTACGTACGGCGTGCGGGGCACGATTTTTAAGCACGTGGATCCGATTATTGACGATGAAATTGCACGGTATAATAGTCGTGTGCACCTGCCGCATTACAACTTCCCGGTGACGAGGAAGCAGTACAGCTTGTCTTTGAAAGAGACCGCAGGCAGGAACGCGTCCGGCAGCGGAGCAGGATCCGATACCGCGGGACATGCGGTTAACCTGGACGGCACATCCGGAAGCGGCGCGGAAACTTCACCGGTTCGCCGGATTGCAGATCAGTTGATGAAAGGCAATCGAAGCCGCATCGAGAAAGCCTGCAATGAAGCACTGGAACAAGGGTATGAGCCGCAGGAAATTCTGAATGACGGGCTGATTGCAGGTATGACAGCGGTCGGGAATGCGTTCTCGGAGGGAAAACTGTTCGTGCCGGAAATGCTGATGTCGGCCAAATGCATGACTGCAGCACTGGATATCTTGAAACCGAAGCTGATTGCATCCGCCGGAACCGCACCGGGAAAGGTGTGCATCGGAACGGTCAAGGGAGACCTTCATGATATCGGGAAGAACCTGGTCAAAATCATGCTGGAAGGAAACGGGTTTGACGTGATCGACCTGGGAAGCGACGTATCGGCGGAAACATTCGTGGAGACGGCGCAGAGGGAGCATTGCGATATCATATGCTGCTCCGCGCTTCTCACCACAACGATTGAGGAGATGCGCTGCGTTGTGGATCGATGCCGAGAAGCGGGTATTCGAGACGACGTAGTGATCATGATCGGTGGTGCACCGGTAACGCAGGAGTTCTGCGACAGCATCGGTGCGGACATCTACACGCCGGATGCGACAGCCGCAGCCAAGGCGGCGGTGGCGGCGATGCGGGATCGTAAGAAGGTGAGCTGAGAAAGGCATTTTGAGCCGAGCGTATTGAGAATATTCTGTAGAGAAGATCAAATATCGGTTCGCTGTCGCTACGAGAAATCGAAGGCGATACAAGACAAGCGTGATATTCCCAGATGGCGGGAAAAATCAGCGACGTAAGGAGCGGTGGCAATCGGAGTAACAGAGAGCATATACAGAGAGCATATATGGAACAGATTGAGAAAGTGGAGAAATATATCCTGGTGGCTGTGTCCACCGAGGCAGAAGAGAAGGCGTGGGCATCGCTGGAGGAACTGGGCGAACTGGTTCGGACAGACGGCGCGGAAGTGGCATGCCTTGTGGTGCAGAACCTCGATCACCCGGATCGTGCGACGTATGTGGGAAGCGGAAAGGCACTGGAAATCAAGGAGATACTGACAGTACAGGAAGCGGACGGAATCATCTGCGATGATGAGTTGACGCCCTCCCAGTTTCGCAACCTGTCGGATTTGATCGACGCCAAAGTGCTGGATCGGACGCTTCTGATTCTGGATATTTTTGCGGCGCACGCAAAGACGAAGGAAGGAAAAATTCAAGTCGAGATTGCACAGCAGAAGTACCGGGCCTCCCGGCTTCGTGGCATGGGCGAGACGATGTCCCGCTTGGGCGGCGGCATCGGAACGAGAGGACCCGGAGAGACAAAGCTGGAGACGGATCGACGGGTGATTCAGAAACGCATCAAGGTGCTGAGCGATGAGATCGAGAGCATGAAGCAGGTGCGGGCAACAACGAGAAAGAAGCGTGCGGAGAGTGCGATACCGACAGCCGCGATTGTCGGGTATACCAATGCCGGGAAATCCACACTGCTGAACCGCATTACGGAGGCGGATATTCTGGCAGAGGATAAGCTTTTTGCAACGCTGGATCCGACGACGAGGACGGCCGTGCTGCCGGACGGGCAGTCGGTACTGCTGACGGATACGGTTGGTTTTATCAACAAATTACCCCATCATCTGATCGATGCATTCCGAAGCACGCTGGAAGAGGCGAAGTACGCCGATATCATTATTCACGTAATTGACGGTGCGAATCCGCAGTGGCAGCTCCATCATCGAGTGGTGGAAGACACACTTCGCGATTTGGGTGTGGTGGGAAAACCTGTCATCACTCTCTGGAACAAGAGCGATTTACTGCCGGAAGGCGAGCTGAGGCAGGACTTTCGTGCGGATGCGTCGGTGATGGTCTCGGCGCGGACCGGACAGGGGCTGGATCAATTCTTTGAGTCGCTGGGACAGATGGTCCGTGAGATGAGAATCTACGCGGAGACGGTGCTGGCGTACTCTGATATGGGCGTGCTGGAGCAGATTCGCAAATACGGACAGCTTCTGGAGGAGAAGTACGAGGGGGACGGGATTCACATCAAGGCATATGTGCCGAAGTCGCTGTCTTATCTGGCAGGAAAATCGCAGCAGGAGGAGTAACGGCAAGCGAACGGAATGTTCGCGCTTGTACGCAGTTTGCGATGAAGGGGAGAAACCCTATGCAAGACGAGCATGAAGAAGAAACCTTTATAGAAGAGAATCGAAACAGGACAAGTTCGGAGGGAGAACGTCATCGTAAAAGAACGGGGAAGGACAACTAAATATTCTGTTTTCAGACGCTTGATTCGTCTCCTGCTGATGCTGCTGGTGCTGTCATTCCTGGTATTTCTGATGGCACGGCTGAGCCCGGGGGATCCCCTTCGATCCTGGTACGGCGATGGCGTAGATCGCATGAGCCAGGCAGAGAAGACGGCAATGTCTCGTAAGCTGGGACTGAATCGATCCATCCCGGTGCAGTACGGAATCTGGCTTCGAGGTGTTTTGTCCGGCGACCTCGGTATCTCTTTAAAGTACAAACAACCGGTAACGACAGTGATGAGGAATGTGTTTCTGAATACGGCGGTGCTCGGCGTACTGTCGTATGGGATGACATTCCTCTTGGCTTTTCGTCTGGGTCAAAAATGCGCCCTCTCCGAGGGCTCTCTCCGCGACCGTCGGCTTTCCCGGTTCGGCATCATCTCAGGCAGCATTCCGTCATTCTTTGTGGCACTCTTGCTGATTCTTCTCTTCGCCGTGAAGCTGCCTCTCTTCCCGGCCGGCGGTGCATATTCTTACGGCATGAGATACAATTTGCCGGATCGCCTATGGCATCTTGTGCTACCGGCGACTGTCATTATCCTTGGACATATGGGTTACTACGGACTTATGGTTCGAAACCTTCTGGCCGAGGAGACGCGTAAAGACTACGTCCTGCTTCTCAAAGCCCAGGGGATCCCGAAGGAATACATCGTCAATCATTGCTGTACGCGGAATATCTTGAGTGCGATGATTCCGGCCATGGCTATGGCTGTTCCGCATCTGCTGGGCGGAACTTATGTCGTGGAGATGGTTTTCGGCTATCCCGGCCTTGGCACCCTGACATTTGAAAGTGCATTGTACAAGGATTACAACCTTCTGATGGCGATCACGCTGCTGACCGGGGTTGTTGTCGTTTTCTTTAATTTCCTGGGAGAATTGCTGAGTGCACGGATGGACCCGAGACTTCGGGAAAACCGAGGTGATGCATCTACCGGAACGTCGATGCAGCTGGATTTGTATCAATCCGAAAAAGAGCCCGGCAAACTTTCAACGGGAGATCTGCGGCGAAACGCGACATCATGCGAAATATCGCTTCAGGTCGATTCGTCTGAACCCGAGAGTGCATCCGACAAGTTCCCTTCGGGGGAGGTGCGGCGATGAGAGAATACGGGAAACATTGCCTCGGACGCAATAACCCGGACCGCTTCGTCTTTCGACTTTCCATCGCTTTTCTTTCGATGGTGGTGCTGATTTCTATTTTTTCGTCCGTGCTTGCACCTTACGATGTAAACGAAATGACGAGCGCAATCAACGAAGCACCGTCTCTTCTTCATTGGTTCGGGACAGACAGCTTGGGAAGAGATGTTTTTAGCCGGGTAATCTGCGGCGGAAGGGCCAGCCTTTTTATCGGTATAGCGGCGGCAGCCTTGTCGACCCTTCTGGCGATTCTGTGCGGAGCGCTCAGCGGCCTTGGTTCAGCGAAAATGGACCGAGTGCTTATGCGTACTTGCGATCTATTGCTGAGCTTGCCTCAAGTTCTGATGGTAATATTCCTGCAGGCGATGCTGGGGAAGGCCACCTGGGGATCGCTGGCCTTCGTCATTGGGGTAACCGGCTGGATGGGCCTGGCGCGCATTGTGCGAAACGAAGTTCGGAAACTGCGCAGCAGCGACTTCATTACGGCATCGCGGATGATGGGTGCATCTCGGGGGTACGTTCTCAAGACGCATATTCTCCCGAATGTATTTCCGGTCATTCTCTATCCGGCCATCAGCAGTATTGGGACAGCCATTGTGTCGGAATCGACGCTGAGTTTCCTGGGACTCGGACTGCCGCTCGATAGTGCGTCGTGGGGAAGCCTCCTGTCGGAAGCGCAGAAAAGTCTTCTATCCGGGCAGTGGTGGAACCTCGTCTTCCCGGGGGGAGTGCTGGTGCTGACGCTGATTGCAGTCACGGAGGTGGGAGAGCATTTCCGTCTGCGTAACACGAGGCGACATAGCAACTTGTAGAAGGATGCAATATTGGCAAACTTAAAAGAATTACAGGATTGGGATAATGAGAAAAATGACAGATATCAGGAGAATTCATCAAAGTCGGCGGTACATGCTCGGACTGCTGCTCGGACTGCTGCTTGGCCTTACAGCCTGCGGCGGCACTGTTGACAGAAGCAACACCTTAATCTACGGAAGCCAGGATTACACGGCGGTTAACCCGGCACTCTACGAGCACGGCGAGATTAACTTATTGATTTTTGCCGGGCTGACTGCGCATGACGGCGACAATAATGTCGTGCCGGGGCTGGCGGAATCCTGGAGCTATGATGAAGACGCGCAGACCTGGACATTCCGTCTTCGGGACGGTTTGACCTTCCATGACGGCGAGCCGCTGACCTCCGAGGATGTGAAATTCACCGTCGAAGCGATTCAAGATCCGGAGAACGGATCCGAGATTCAGTCCGATTACCGAGACATCGAGGCAATAACCTGCCCGGACGAGCGAACCGTAAAGTTCCGCCTGAAGCAGTACAATGCGGCTTTCCTGGATTATATGACCATCGGCATTCTGCCTAAGCACCTGCTGGACGGCAAGGATCTGACTACCGACGAATTTAATCAGCACCCGGTGGGAGCCGGCCCATACAAGCTGACAGAATGGGACGAAGGACAGAGTATCACGCTTGAGAGATTTGAAGGATATTATGCCGGGGAGGCGAATATCGAAACGGTTATATTTCGAATCATTCCGGACAGTGCATCGCGTCTGTTGCAGC
This sequence comes from Acutalibacteraceae bacterium, assembly GCA_963656785.1. Taxonomy (GTDB): domain Bacteria; phylum Bacillota; class Clostridia; order Peptostreptococcales; family Anaerovoracaceae; genus Mogibacterium_A. The sequence continues at coordinate 24,568 of CAVKJB010000009.1, forward strand.
TGGAATCGGGCGATATCGACATGGCACAGCTGACGCCGCAGGATGCGGAGACACTCAAGGCGAAGAGCGATGCGTACAACGTCTATGAGATGGAGACGGCGGATTACCGCGCGCTCGCATACAATTTCGGACGCGGCATCTTCAAGAAGTATCCGGAGCTCTCGAACATCTTGAGCTACGGCATTGATCGCGAAGCCATCCTAAGAAGCGTACTGCTCGGACAGGGCGAAGCGGCATATTCTCCGATTCAGAAGAATGCGTATAACGATGATTCCATCGAGCGATTCGAGTATAATCCCGCGGAGGTAGCATCTCGTCTGGAAGCGGATGGATGGTCAAAAAACTCGGATGGTTGGTATGAGAAAGACGGAACCGAACTTGCTTTTGCCATATCTGCGATGGCGGATGATCAAGTCCGGGTGGACATGGCTAACATGTGCGCGGAGCAGCTTCGGAAGCTGGGCGTGCGCGCGAGTGCGGAGAGCTTCAAAGAACTCGACTGGGAGGGTCAGGATGCCTGCATCATCGGTTGGGGAAGCCCGTTCGACGCCGACCTTCACACGCGGAAGGTGTTCGGCACAGGCGCTGACGACAATTACACGGGGTATTCGAGTGTGGCGGTGGATCGTGCACTGGAGGCGGCCGCATCCGGAAAGGATGAAAGCAAGCGGAAGATGAGTTACGCAGAGTTTCTCTCGGCCATGACAGACAAGATGCCTTACACGTTCCTGACGTATGTTCATGCGGATTACGCGGTACGAAAGGGCATCAGCGGTCTGAGCACGGGCACGGTACTGGGACACCACGGAGTCGGCGTGTTCTGGAATATCGCAGATTGGAAAATGAAGACGGCATAAGGAATAGAAAGAAGAAAGGTTAAAAGAAGGATACCGGGATGCAAGGAACTCCGATTCTGCAAATTGAAGATTTTCGCATGTGCTTCAACGGTCCGGATGGTCCGGTGCACGCCGTGCGGGATGTGAATCTTTGCGTCCGCAGCGGTGAAGTGGTCGCACTGGTAGGTGAATCCGGGAGTGGAAAGACAGCACTTTGCCGTGCGGTTCTCGCGCTGCATACCGGTCACGCGCGGTATCTGTCTGGACAGATCCTACTGATGGGACGAGATGTGCTCTCCTGTGATGAATCGGAAATGCAGCAAATCAGAGGAAGTGTTGCAGCGATGGTGTTTCAGGATCCGCTTAGCTCATTGAATCCGGTTTATACGGTCGGGGAACAGCTGGCGCTACCTCTGCGGCAACATTATGGTATCCACGATAAGGCAGAACTTCGCCTGCGATCGGAGAACCTGCTGGGAGAGTCCGAATTGCTGGGGAAATATCCGGGGGAACTCTCCGGCGGCCAGCGCCAGCGCGTGACGCTTGCGCTGGCGCTGGCCTGCGATCCGAGACTGATTATCGCCGATGAACCTACGACCGCACTGGATGCGGATGCGGGGTGGCGAGTGATGGACGCTCTCCGGTCTCTTGCGAAGACGCGTGACAAAGGGGTCCTCTTCGTAACGCACGACATTTCACTGGCGAAGAGAATTGCGGATCGCATCTTTGTGATGTACCGAGGACAGATTGTGGAATCCGGAACCCGGGACGAAGTTCTGCAAAAGCCGAAGCATGAATATACGAAGCGGTTGCTTCGGAGTTCCGATTTCAGTCAGGAATTCAAGAGTGCTTCCGAACCCATGAGATGCGGCAACGGAGTGTTCGAAGGGAAGACTCGCGAACCGGAAATCCTTATGCAGGCGGAAAACCTCACTTTTCAGTATCCGGGGCAAGGTCAATGTGTTTTTCGCCACATCGGATTCTCCATACGACGAGGAGAAATCCTCGGCCTGGTCGGAGAATCCGGCTGCGGAAAAACCACGTTGGCAAAGCTGCTTTGCGGGCTGCTGAGACCGTCGGACGGGAGAATTTACGGGTGGAAGCCTCTCGGCAATACTTCCCGCAAGGATAGCGTGAACGTGCAAATGATTTTTCAGGACTCTGCAGCGGCTTTTAATGAACGAATGAAGGTGAGGGAGATCATTGCAGAACCACTTACCATTCGGAGGAGACCTGCCTCGGAGAAAGCGAGCCGGGTGGAGGAAGTTGCGGCGAGGGTCGGACTTGCACCGGAACTTCTAGAAAGGCATCCGTATGAACTTTCCGGCGGACAGCGGCAACGGGCTTCTCTCGCCCGGGCGCTGATTCAGGATCCGGATTTTCTGATCGCGGATGAACCGGTATCCTCGTTGGATGCACCGGTGCAAGCGGAAATCCTGCAGCTTCTGCGGAGTATTAGATCCGGAAGACGAATCCGGGAGGGGGAAGGCAGCCAAGCTTTGTGCGAAGAACGAGCGGACCACATGCTGACCATTCTGATCATCGGGCACAATGTTCCTCAGCTTCAGCGCGCCTGCGATCGCGTTCTGGAACTGAGACCGGACAAGATAAGGGAGATAAGGGGACGAGATAATGGAGAATACGACAGGAAAGACAATAGAGAATTCTACTGAGAAGACGAAGAAAGAGGGTGTCGATAACTCCGCGGGCACGCCGGTGACGGCACAGATTACGGATGCCGTCCGCGCGAAGGAAGAGCGCCTGAGGGCAAATTTGCGGGTGCTGGGAAGCGTGGCGGTGGCTTTTTCCGGAGGGGTAGATTCGACATATTTGCTCAAAATAGCTCACGAAGAGCTCGGGGATGCTGCCGTGGCGGTGACGGCGAAAGCCGCTTCTTTTAGCGGACGAGATTTAGCGGCAGCAGCAGAATTCTGCGAGAAGGAGGGCATTTCGCACATCGTGGTGGATGTTGATGAACTGGGAATTCCGGGCTTTGCGGAGAACCCGCCGGATCGCTGTTACATTTGCAAAAAAGGCATCTTCGGACGGATGATGGAAGTGGCATCGGCGGAGGGATTTGACGCCATTGCCGAGGGAACGAACATGTCGGATCAGGGCGATTATCGGCCAGGGCTGCGAGCGATTCGGGAGCTCGGCATCCTTAGCCCGCTTCAGACGGCGGAGCTCTACAAGCCTGAAATTCGGGCACTCTCGGCGGCGATGGGACTTCTCACATGGAATCAACCGTCGGCTGCATGCCTGGCATCGCGTTTTGCGTATGGCGAGAAGATTACCCGGAAGAAGCTGGGCATGGTGGAGCATGCCGAGAATGTACTGACGGACATGGGATTTCGGCAGCTTCGGGTGCGGATGCACGGAGACGCACTGGCGCGAATCGAGGTCGGAGAATCGCAGCTGGAGCGGTTGTTCTCACAGAGAGACCGCGTGACAGCAGCGCTTTGTGACATTGGATTCACGTACGTGACCATGGACCTCCGTGGGTATCGCCTGGGAAGCATGAATGAGGTGCTGGACGAAAAAACGGGGAATGTGTAGACTGAGGTGAAGCAGAAAAGAGGAAAGCAATGGGAAGAAGTATATATTTGGAATGCAATAGCGGCATCAGCGGCGATATGGCGGTCGCCATGCTGCTGGATCTGGGGGCGGATGAAGCGGTTCTTCGCGAGGCACTGTCTTCTCTGCCGCTGGATGGTTATGAAGTGCGAATCTCTCGCCGGGAACAGAATGGAATCGATTGCTGTGACTTCGAAGTCGTGCTGGATGAGGACAATCACGATCATGATGAGGTGTACCTGTATGCGGAGGGCGAGGATGTGCATCCCCATGACCATGCTCATTCACACGGCCATCATTCTGCGCCTGACTGTTTGGATTGCGAACATCACCATGACCATCCTGAGCGCGATCACGACCATGATCGCGGGCATGAACATGAACACTCTTGCAAACAGGATCATCGACATAACCATCATCATCACGATCATCCTCACGATCATTCCCATCGCCACTTGTCGGAAATCGAGGCCATCCTCGGTGCAGGAAGCCTGACACCGGCTGCGAACGCTCTGGCTGTAAGAATTTTCCGCACTATTGCGGAAGCGGAGTCGAAGGCTCACAACCTGCCGATTGAGAAGGTCGGATTCCATGAGGTTGGAGCCGTGGATTCCATCGTGGACATTGCGGCTTTCGCCGTGTGCTTCGACAACCTGGGGATCGATTCCGTGTTCGTCCCGAAACTCTGCGAGGGGACCGGTGTGGTTCGCTGTCAGCACGGCCTCCTTCCGGTACCGGTGCCGGCAGTTACGAACATCCTGGCGGGAACGGATATCCCGCTTGAGATCATTCCGTACCCAGGTGAATATGTCACCCCGACCGGAGCCGCTATCGTCAAGAGTGTTCGTACCGCCGGCAATCCTCCTGCCGGGTTTACGATTGAGCGCATCGGACTTGGTGCCGGTAAAAGAAAAACGCCCCGCGCCAACATTCTCCGAGGATTCCTCTTGGGAGATGCGAGAGAGGATTCCGAGACACCGTCGCTCTGGAAACTGGAAGCGGACATTGATGATTCCACGGGAGAGGCTCTCGGATATACCCTGGAACGCCTGATGGAGGCGGGTGCAAGGGACGCTCATTATCTCCCGTGTTATATGAAGAAGAACCGTCCGGCTTATCAGCTTCAGGTCATCTGTGACGAGTCGCATCGCCTGAATCTGGAAGATATCATCTTCCGGGAGACGACGACCATCGGCATTCGCCGAATTCGGATAGAGAGAACAATCCTGAACCGACACATTGAAACCGTAGAGACTGGATTCGGAAGTGTCCGCGTGAAGGTGTGCGAGGGCGAAGCCCGTCGCTGGTTTTACCCGGAATACGATGATGTGGCAGAAATCGCAGGCCAGACTGAAATACCGTATCGCGATCTCTATCGGGAAATTCAGATGGCGGCGGAACGCAAATTGGGGACAGAAAATCGATAGAAATCAGGATAGAGAGGATTTCATGAAGAACGAGAAGAATCAAGAAGAACAGAATGCCGGAAGCGGTGGCTATGAGAATCTGGGATTTGCCAAGCTCGATACGGAAAGGCGCACGAGATCCGGCTTCCCGGAGGTAATCTATTGCAGCGGAAAGCCGGATGATTATCTGGTATCCATCTACCGGCGGATGGTAGAACTGGAAGGCAGTGCATTCGGTACGAGGGCAACGCCAAGACAGGCGGAGCTGGTACAGGAGGCGGTGCCGACGGCAACGTATGATCCGGTGTCCCGCATTCTGAAGGTGACACCGACGGAGGGCTCCGGAAATACTGCTGCCGGTAAATCCGAAGACTCACTGGTTCGGATCGGCCGAATTGCCGTATGTACCGGCGGAACGGCGGATATCCCGGTTGCGGAGGAGGCTGCCCAGACGGCTGAATACTTCGGCGTGAGGGTTGACCGCTTCTATGACGTCGGTGTCAGTGGAATCCATCGGCTTTTCGGCAACATGGAGGAGATTCGAAAGGCCGATTGCATCATTGCGGTGGCAGGAATGGAGGGCGCTTTGCCGACCGTGATTGGCGGGATGGTTCAGAATCCCGTCATTGCTGTCCCGACGTCCGTGGGTTATGGTGCGAACCTGAATGGGGTCTCGGCGCTTCTTACCATGATTAATTCTTGCGCCAACGGGGTTGCTGTGGTGAATATCGACAACGGCTATGGCGCCGGTTACATGGCGACTCAGATTGCAAGGCTCGCCGCGATGAATCCGCAAAAAACCTTGTATTGACTTCATCGCTGTGATAGAATTATTCGGCTATGGATACAAATAAGAAGTATATGCGAGAAGCTCTTCGGCAAGCCGAATACGCGGCCTCGATCGGCGAAGTGCCGGTGGGTGCGATTGTCGTTCGAGACGGAGAGATTGTCGCAAGCGCATATAACCGAGTGGAGACGGATCATAGCTCCTCGGGACATGCCGAGATGCTGGCGATTGAAGCTGCGGAGAAGGCAATCGGAAGCAAGTGGCTGACCGGCTGTAGTCTCTATGTGACGCTGGAGCCCTGTGCAATGTGTGCCGGAGCAATGGTGCTGGCGCGGCTGGACAGGCTCTGCATCGGGGCCATGGATCCGAAGAACGGAGCTTGCGGCTCCGTATTCAATGTGGTACAGGAATCCAGACTCAACCATTGGGTTGCGGTGGAAACCGGAATTCTCTCCGAAGAGTGTTCCGAAATCCTCTCCGGATTCTTCCGAAACATGCGCGCAGTGAAGGCATTGAAGCGGAAGCTCCGTAATACGGGGTTGCCGCAGGATAATACAGATGGAGGAAGTAATTCATGAAGAAGAAAAGCCTGATTGCCGTTGCGGCAGCACTGATGGTAATGCTCGGAACGGTGATGGTTTCCGCAGATACCGGTGATTTCAAGCTGGTTAACTCTTACCCGGAGGATGGACAGAAGAACACATCCATCGAAAACGTCGGCGTGAAGCTTCGCTTCAACCGTTCCCTTTCCGGTGATGCGGCACAGAAGAACAACGAGAACTGTGTGAAGATTGTTGACAAACAGGGTAAGGAAATTCCGATCAAGGTTATGGCGAGCAAGAACGAGAAAGGTCTTCTTCTGGTTCTGGGCGACAACAACGATGAGAATTTTAACGTAGAGAACAATGCGGAATACGAATTGATTATTTCCGGAGATCTGATGGATGATAACGGTGACAAGCTCGGTAAGGACACCACCATCACTTTCCAGACGTTCAATCAGCAGCTCAACACCATGATTAACATGGGTATGATGATCATTATCTTCGGTGGTATCACCGTGATGACGATCCGAAATGCAAACCAGGCTCGGGATGACAAGGAGAAGAAGACGGATAAGAATGCATCCGCGTCCTTCAATCCGTATCATGAAGCGAAGAAATCCGGCAAGACTGTCGAGGAAGTCATCGAAGAGCACAAGAAGAAGGAAGAGAAAGCCGCAAAAAAGAAGAGTAAGAAGAATAAAGAAGAATCCGACTATGTCAAGGATTACCAGCTGAAACTCAGCGAGATTCTTCCAAACGTATACAGTGTGGCGGCGCCGAAGCCAATTTCCGCAGCGGGAGGCAAGTACAAATCCTCTCGGGGTTTGGCATCGAATAAATCCGATAAAGGAACGAAGTAATAAGAAACAATATTTTTTGAAAGGAATGCCTTCGGCATTCCTTTTTTACGGGCATCGAACATAACAAGGAGCATCCGATGAATTCTTTACCTGATTCCTCCATTACAATCAAAGCTTATGCCAAGATCAATCTTTCCCTTGAAATTCTTGGGAAAAGATCTGACGGCTATCATGACATATATTCAGTCATGCAAGATCTAGGACTCTATGATGTAATAACGATGGGCACTACAGCGGACTGCCTCTCCGGGGAAGTACAAGAATATTATGCAAAAGATTGCATTGTGGAAGGCCTTAGGGTAAAATTCTGTATGAATTATAGTGCAATTTCTTTGGGTGCGGACAACCTGGCGCTGCGAGGCGCAAAGGCGGTGCTGCAGGCACTGCCGACCAACGGGAAGAAACCGGAACGCTTGTATCTTGCAATCGATAAACGGCTCCCGGTAGCAGCCGGTATTGCCGGCGGAAGCGGCAATGCGGCGGGTACGATGCTGGCGCTAAATGCGCTTTGCGGCAATCCGTTCTCTCTTCGGGAGCTGATGGCGCTGGGGGCAAAGGTCGGCGCAGATGTTCCGTTCTCGCTGATGATGAACGCGAAGAAGAATGAACAATGGCTTCCGAATTTGCCGGGCATCAAAGAGGCCAGCGTCGCAGCGGAGATTGGCGGTATCGGGGAAATCGTCTCGCCGGCGAAGCCGAAACCCTACGCGGTACTTCTCATGAATCCGGGAATTGCCGTATCAACGAAAGAAGCATACGAAGCCATCGATTCGGAACAAACTCACCACGTGATCAAAGATCTCTTCTTTAATCGCATGGAAGAATACACGCTGGCTCATTACGAGGAGGCGAGAGCACTCAAGCAAGCAATGGTGCAGCGCCTTCATGCAGACTGTGTTCTGATGAGCGGCAGCGGTCCCACCATGGTTGCTTACTATAGTTCCAAAGCGCAGGCGATGCAGGATTACTGCGACGTCTCGCAAGCAGACTGGATGAAAAGGAAATGGAAAGTATGGTTAACAGAAAGCGGGGAAATGAAAGATGAACATCGACTTGCAAATTCAAAAGCCTCTGAGGGAACTGGTATATCTGGAATTGAAGCATAAAATTCTGACCGGGGAGATCAAGACGCGCACGCGGCTGATGGAGATCGATCTGGCGGAGAAAATGAATGTCTCAAGAACGCCGATCCGCGAGGCGATTCGCGAGCTTGCCGCAGATGGACTGGTTACAATTGAACCGAGACGGGGAGCTTATGTCTCGGATATTTCGGTCAAAAGCATGTTAGATGTGTTTGAGGTGCGCGAGGATCTGGAAGGACTGGCCTCCTACCTGGCAACGCAGCGAATCACAGAAGAAGAGAAACTGACACTGACGAAAATTCACCAGCAGTACGAGCAGGCCGTAGAGAACCGAAATAAGGCCGAAATCGTGGAATTCGACGAGAAATTCCACAACCAGATTGTCAGCTGCAGCCGAAATCAGACGCTTATCTATATGGTCAATCAGGTGCAGGAGCTGTCGCTGCGATTCCGCTATCTCTACTATGATGATTCGAATGCCTTTGATCGGATTCCAAAAGAACACAAGGACATCATGGAAGCCATTATTTCCGGCGATGCGGACAAGGCGCGCCAAGCAGCGGATGCGCATATTAAGGATCTGAAGCAGTTCATTCTCGAGCTTCGGTCCGAGAAATAAAGATCACCACAATCAATCAGCCAAAAACCGCTGTGCGATGCACAGGAAGCAGTGCGCGGCGGCATCAACATAGAGAAATCGCATAGGAACAGACTGAAAGGAGAGGACTTTGGGAAAGAAACAGAGTAAAACGGGCTATCTGGTACTTGCGGATGGAACGGTTCTGGAAGGAAAGCGTTTCGGCGCAGAACGGGATTCTGTAGGCGAACTGGTTTTCACGACCGGAGTAGAAGGTTATGTGGAAACGCTGACTGACCCGAGCTATTACGGGCAGATTGTCATGCAGACATTTCCGCTCATCGGAAACTATGGCATGATGGAAGAGGATTTTGAAGGAAAATGTGCCGTGAAAGGATATGTGGTTCGTGAGTATTGTGAGACTCCGTCCAATTTCCGATCGGAATACGACCTCGACACATTCCTAAAGAACAACGACGTTCCGGGAATCTGGGGCATCGATACCCGTGCGCTGACCCGCAAAATCCGCGAACACGGTGTCATGAACGCGATTATTTGCTCTGAAATTCCGGAAGACCTTCGGGAGGTTCAGGAATATACCATCACGGATGCCGTGAAGAGTGTTACTTGCAGCGAACCATATATCGTAAAGCCGGAAGGCGAAGTGAAATACCACGTCACGTTGATGGATTACGGTGCTAAAAGAAATATCATCCGCAAGCTCAACCGATACGGCTGTGAGGTGAAGGTCATGCCGAGCACCGCAACGGCGGAGGAAATTCTTGCGGACCACCCGGACGGCATTATGCTCTCTAACGGCCCGGGAGATCCGGCGGAGAACGTGGGTCCGATTGCTGAGATTCGTAAGGTGTTGAATCAGACCCCGATCTTTGGCATCTGCCTAGGACACCAGCTTCTTGCGCTGGCACAGGGCGGTAAGACATACAAGCTGAAGTACGGTCACCGTGGCGGAAACCAGCCGGCGACATCCACGACCGGAGAATTTGCCGGACATACGTTCATCACCACCCAGAACCACGGTTATGCGGTTCGCCCGGAAAGCCTGGACGGGGTGGGCGAAGTCAGCTTCATTAATGCGAACGATCAGACCTGTGAGGGAATGAATTACCCGGACAAAAATGCATTCTCCGTGCAATTCCATCCGGAAGCACATGCGGGTCCGCATGATACCGGTTTTCTGTTCGCGCGTTTTATTAAGTTGATGGAGGATAATAAGAATGCCTAGAGATAAAAGTATTAAGAAGGTGCTGGTGATCGGTTCCGGGCCAATCATTATCGGTCAGGCGGCGGAGTTCGACTACGCCGGTGCACAGGCCTGCCGAGTGCTCAAGGACGAGGGAATCGACACGGTTCTGGTGAACTCGAACCCGGCGACCATTATGACGGATAAACACCTGGCGGACGAAATCTATCTGGAACCGCTGAATGTGGAGACGGTCAAGAGAATCATTGAGAAGGAGAAACCGGACGGCCTGCTTGCCGGACTCGGCGGGCAGACGGGGCTGACGATTGCGATGCAGCTTTCCGCCGATAACTGGCTGGAAGAGCATAACGTACGCCTTCTCGGTTCCAATATCGATGCGATTGACAAGGCGGAAGACCGGGAACTTTTCCGTGACACCATGGAATCCATCGGGGAGCCTTGTGTTCCGTCCGGAATCGCAGAGGATCTCGAGACATCACTTCAAATCGCAAATGAAATAGGCTATCCGGTAATTGTTCGCCCGGCATTTACCTTAGGCGGCAGCGGCGGCGGTATTGCGGAGACGGAAGAGGAGCTCCGCGTCATCGCGCAGAATGGATTGGATCAGTCCCCGATTACACAGATTCTGGTTGAGAAGAGCATCGCCGGATGGAAGGAAATCGAATTTGAAACGATGCGGGACTCCATTGGCAATGTGATTCAGATCTGCCCGATGGAGAACCTCGATCCTGTCGGTGTGCATACCGGAGACTCTATCGTTGTTGCACCGACATTAACACTGGCGGATAAAGAATTCCAGATGCTTCGTTCGGCAGCACTGAGGATCATCTCGGCGCTGGGTATTGAAGGCGGCTGTAACTGTCAGTTTGCACTGAATCCGGACAGCTTCGAATATGCGGTTATCGAGGTTAACCCGCGTGTGTCGAGATCCTCGGCGCTGGCTTCGAAGGCAACGGGGTATCCGATTGCAAAAGTAACCACGAAGATTGCACTGGGATATACTCTGGATGAAATCGTCAATGACGTAACCGGCAAGACTTGTGCCTGCTTCGAACCGACCGTAGACTATGTCGCACTCAAGGTGCCGAAGTGGCCGTTCGACAAGTTCGCGGGATCCAGCCGAAAGCTTGGAACCCGAATGAAAGCAACCGGCGAGGTTATGTCCATCGCAAACTCTTTCGAGGCGGCGCTGATGAAGGCAATTCGCGGCGCGGAGATCTCCCTGGATACGCTGAACTTCGAATATACCGGAGAGAAGACCATTCGCGAGAGAATCGACACGCAGGATGATCACCGCATTTTTGCCATCTTTGAAGGCTTCAAGACGAAGCAGGTGACGGTAGAAGAGGTGCACGAGATCACGAAGATTGACCGTTGGTTCCTCTATCGCATACAGAATCTGGCAGACTTTGAACTGGAACTGGCAGAAGCCGGCAAGGGAGGCATGCTTCCGGAGGATGTATACAAAGAAGCGAAGAAACTGGGTTATACGGATGATGCGATCTGCAGAATCGGAAACGTGGAGAATGTGCCGGGGGTTGATTTTAGCTACAAGATGGTAGACACCTGCGCAGCGGAATTCGATGCCATGACGCCGTACTTCTATTCCACCCTGGATTCGGAGTGTGAGGCGAGAAGCTTCCGACGGAGCGGAAAGCCGGTCATCATGGTACTGGGATCCGGACCGATTCGAATCGGTCAGGGTATCGAATTCGACTACTCATCCGTACATTGCGTGTGGACGCTGCGGGAGATGGGCTTTGATGTGGTGATCGTGAACAACAATCCGGAGACGGTATCGACGGACTACGACACGGCGAATCGACTCTACTTCGAACCTCTGCATCCGGAAGATGTGATGAACATCATCAAGGTCGAGAAACCGATAGGCGTTGTTGTGGCCTTCGGTGGACAGACAGCGATCAAGCTGACTCAGTTCCTGAGCGATCAGGGCATTCAGATTCTGGGAACTTCCGCGGAGGGAATTGACCTGGCGGAAGACCGCGGCAAATTTGATGCGCTTCTCGAGCAGTTCGGCATCAGCCGCCCGAAGGGTCAGAGCGTAACCACGATGGAAGGTGCACTGAGAGCTGCAGAGGAAATCGGGTATCCGGTTCTCCTGAGACCGTCGTACGTTATCGGCGGACAGAACATGACAATCTCCGGTGACGAAGAGGACACCCGGAAGTACATGAAGCGAATCCTGGCGAATTCCGACGACAATACCGTGCTGGTTGACAAGTATATGCCGGGAATCGAGCTGGAAGTCGATGTTATTTCGGATGGCGAGGATGTGTTGATTCCGGGAATTATGGAGCACATCGAGAAGGCGGGCATTCACTCCGGAGACTCTATCGCCGTGTACCCGCCGTTCAACCTGTCGGACAGACAGCTTCGCCGAATCGTGGATATTTCGGAGAAGCTGGCTTTGGCGCTCGGCACCAAGGGTCTGGTCAACATCCAGTATCTGCAGTACAAGGGCGAACTGTACGTCATCGAAGTCAACCCGAGAGCATCCCGTACTATTCCATACATCAGCAAGGTATCGGGGGTTCCGATGGTGGATCTGGCGTCCCGCGTCATGCTGGGTGCGAAACTGGATGATCTGGGTTACGGAACAGGACTTTACAGAACGCCGCCGTACGTGGCTGTCAAGGTTCCGGTATTCTCCTTCGAGAAATTGACGGATGCGAATTCCATTCTGGGACCGGAAATGAAATCCACCGGTGAGGTGTTGGGACTCGGAAGAACGATGACCGAGGCGCTGTATAAAGGCCTGACGGCTGCCGGTTTTACCGTTCCGCACCGCAAGTTCGGCGAAGAGTACGGCGTGATGATCTCTGTACAGAAGCGGGATTATCCGGAAATTCTGCCGATTGCCATGAAGCTGCATAACCTCGGCATGAAGATTTACGCAACCCGTGGAACTGCGGAGGCCATTCGTACGCTTGGAATTGAAGTAACGCAGGTTCAGAAGGCGCAGAAGAATTCGGACATTATTGACCTGATGGAAAGCGGCAAGACAAGCTATATTATTTTCACCGGTCAGGCGAACGACGCGGCGTTGGGTGATTACACTGCAGTGCATATGAGAGCGATGCAGCTCGGAATTCCGTGCCTCACCAGCGTCGATACCGCAGGCGCATTGGTGAACATGATTGAGTCGAGATTCTCGGCGCAGAACACCGAGCTGGTAGACATTAACCACATGAGAACGAAGCATCGAAACGTCTACTTCACGAAGCTTCATAGTTGTGGTAATGACTACATCATCGTCAATAACTTTGACGGTCGAATCGAGGGACCGGAATCCCTCTGTGTCAGCCTGTGCGACCGGAACCGTTCCATCGGTGGAGACGGCATTGTGTTGCTGGAGAAGTCCCGCAAGGCGGATGTTCGCATGAGAGTATTCTACAGCGACGGAACAGAGGGGGATTCTTGTGGAAACGGAATCCGCTGCGGTGCGAAATTTGCTTATGAGGAAGGCCTGGTAGGCCGGAACGTCATGACCGTTGAGACGAAGAACGGCGTTCAGAAGCTGAAGCTCTTTATGAGAGACGGCCGCGTAAGCTCTGTTGCACTGATGGTTCCGGAGAATCAATTCCGCTACGAAGGCGAGATGCAGAAAGCAGCTTCGGGCAACCCGCTGATGGCAAAGACGCTAATTGAAGCGACTGCCACTGATTTCCGGACCTGCTCCATTGCCGGCGGTGGACTTCACTGTCAGCTTTTCTGTGATACCATCGATGCTATTGACATTGAGAAGATTGGGCAGACCCTGGAGTACTCGGATTTGTTCACTCAGTCGACGTGCTTCGAATTCTTGAAGATTGTGGATCGCAATACACTCCGGATGAGAATCTGGGATGGCGCGAATGGTGCGGTTCTGTCCAGTGCCAGCGCAGCATTCTGTGCGGCGCGCATGGCGGTAGAAATGGGATATTGTGATCGTGACAAAGAAATCACAGTAGAGACGCCAGGCGGCAATATTGCGATCGTCTGCAGCGAGACGCAAATTACTCTGAACGGCGAAGTTTCCTTCGCATTCAGCGGAAAATTCTGGTATTAAGAAGCTTGCTTTTAGCCGAAAAACCACTGCTACGAGAGAAATCGGATTTAATACTGCAAAACAAGATGTAGGTACACGAAATACCTCTTCGCATTCGCCGGAGAGGTATTTTGTTATATAAAAGAAAATTTCGCATAAAGGGGGAGGGCATAGAGCGAGGTATAATGTTAAATTATTTTCAAACTTAATAGATATATAATTAAATTATCTAAACGGTAATCGCAATGTTTTGAAAACATTGAATAATGGGAATTAGAGCATGGAAGAATGAAGCGAATTGAACTATACTGTGGACATAAAGTATTTCGTAGGCGTTAATTCGTCCGGAAAGGAGTATTGATATGGGTTTCTTAGAAGGTAAGACTGCAATTATTACAGGTGGCGGCCGTGCAGTATTGAGCGACGGCAGCTGCGGTTCAATTGGTTATGGTATTGCAACGGCGTATGCGAAAGAAGGTGCAAACCTGGTGATCACCGGCCGTAATGTTAAGAAGCTGCAGGATGCGAAGGAAGAGCTGGAAAGATTGTACGGTATTCAGGTTCTCCCGGTGCAGGCAGATGTCTGTGCAGGTGCAGACAATGAAGCAACGGTTCAGAACGTTGTAAAGCAGGCAATCGAGAAATTCGGAAGAATCGACGTGTTGATTAACAACGCGCAGGCTTCGGCTTCCGGTGTTCCGCTGGCAGAACACACTACAGAGCAATTCAATCTGGCAATGTATTCCGGTCTGTATGCCGCATTCTATTACATGAAGACTTGCTACCCATACCTCAAGGAGACGAAGGGCTCTGTAATCAACTTCGCTTCCGGTGCGGGACTCTTCGGCAACTTCGGTCAGTGTGCTTATGCCGCTACGAAGGAAGGAATCCGCGGACTAAGCCGTGTTGCCGCAACGGAGTGGGGCGGCGATGGCATTAACGTGAATATCGTGTGCCCACTGGCATGGACCGCACAGCTGGAGAAGTTCGAACAGGCATATCCGGAGGCATTCAAGGCCAATGTAAAGATGCCGCCGGCAGGTCATTACGGCAATGTGGAGACCGAGATCGGTCGTGCCTGTGTTCAGCTGGCTTCACCGGACTTCAAGTACATGAACGGTGAAACCATCACGCTGGAAGGTGGAATGGGCCTGAGACCGTAGTATCCTGTAGGAATTGCCTCGATTCGCGTGACCGTCCGCCGATAAACGGAATTGCATGATTGTTCTGAATACGTATCCCCATTGCGCAAAACACACAGAACACTCGGAAGGCGGGCGCCTGCAATCGAAGGAAGTAATTGAACTCATGAAAAAGCCATCCTCGCGGTAATCGTGAGGATGGTCTTTTTTTAGGGAATCGCGAGGATGGTTTTCTTTAAGAGAATAACGCTAATTGTCGTTGTTTCCGAAATTTCCGCCATTGCTGCTACCGGAGCTCTGCCGGTTCTCGAATTGAGACGCCTTCTCCAGCTTGAATTTCACGGTGATTTCCTTGCCGCTTCGTTCCACCGTCAGCGAGATCTCCTCGCCAACCTTCTTCTTCTGAATGGCCGCAATCAGTTTGTCGGAATCCGAAACCGTCTTGCCGTTGAATTTCGTGATGCGGTCTCCTGCTTTAAGACCCGCCTTAATGGCATTGGATCCATACACTTCGTAGATATATACGCCGGTCTGATCCACGTTGTACTGCGACATGTTCTCTTCCGTCGCGGTGAAAATACTCATACCAGCTGCCGGCTTCTCCGTAATGGTGCCGTTGTCAATGATATCGTCGATGATCGGTGCAGCGGTGTCAATCGGAATCGCAAAGCCCAGCCCTTCGATGTCGGTGCCGGAACCTTTGGCGACAACAAGACCAATCAGTTCGCCCTTGTCGTTGAAAAGTCCGCCGCCCGAATTGCCCGGGTTAATCGCGGAGTCTGTCTGCAATAGCGATAGTCGCTTATTGTTGATCTCCAGCTTTCGATCGAGTGCACTGATGATGCCGGATGTTGTCGTTCCACCCAACGTGCCGAGCGGGTTGCCGATGGCCACTGCGAGATCGCCGACCTGCACGTTCGCACTCTTGCCAATGGTTGCGGTCGTCAGGTTTTTCGCGTTAATCTTAAGGACTGCAACATCGTTGCTCTCATCATATCCGACGACCGTTGCGCGATAGGTTTTTTCGTTACGAAGGCGAACCGAAATCTTACTTGCACCCTCGATAACGTGATAATTGGTGGCAATATATCCGTTCTTCTGGACGATCACACCACTGCCGGCGCCCTCACTCGTAGAGCTTCCGAGTACGCTGGCGGAGGTCACTTCCGTGGTGATTTCCACCACTGCGTCGGCGTTCTTCTTATAGATTTGCTGTACCGTCATCGTACTGCCCGTGGACACTTCTTGTGAGCTGGAGGACAGGTTGGTGTAGCTTGTCGTTTTCTTAGTGAGAAGGACGCCCGCCCCCGCACCGATTGCCGAGCTTATCACGACTGTAACTGCCAGTGCAACTGCCAGAAATTTCTTCGTGACATAAGGTGATCCGTTGCCATTGTGTGCACCGGAACCGTCGTGTCTTCCGTTACCGCCGAGGCAATTCTTGCCGGTATTTCCTGCCGCCTCCGTATCTTCACTTGTTTCGTTTTCCGGTCCAAAATCGTCCGGCCACGTAGGATCAATGAAATTCGGATCTATCACATCCTTGTCTCTCTTGCCGGGAATCCAGAATCTTTGTGACTTCGGATCGTCTTTCTTCTCTCCGGTGTAAATTCCTTCCGTACCGCCTTTGGTTTCCGCCCAAGCTTCCGGATTTAAATACGGCTCGTCCGGGTTGATTAACGTGAAATTCGGTTCGGTTGATGCCCCTTGTTTCGGGGTGCTGTCGTTGCCGTTCCGGGCAGTTTCGTCCGCTGTGTTGTTCGTCTTATCGTAAGGGTTTATTTCATTCATGCCATCCTCCCAGTATTGTTATATGCTTAATCCATTGTAACCGCGGAATATGTATCTCATGTGAGAGATTCCGTGAGAATTCGCGGTTTTTGAGGCGCGGTCGGAAGTGTCCGACGGCCGGTGAGCTTGTTTTTAACGTACACAAAAAATGTTGATAACGATACTTTTATAAGTGTATAATAACTCTGAGTTTGTAATTATAGCTTAAAATCATAATAGACGGAATAACGAGGGCAGTTTTGGGCAAAAAAAACGTAATTTTACGCATGATCAACCGGCAGTACGACGAGCAGCTGGTGCCGAAAGGGGACACCTATGTCCGCGAACTGACGCAGAGCGATGAAATGGAACTGATGACCGAGGCCACAGTCTACATCAAGCAGGGCTCGGTCTTTATTGTGTATCAGGAAGCTCCTCGGAAGGACACGCCGCAAAGACGAACGATCATACGAATTACCGGAGATCGTTTGCTTGAGGTGCATCGTTACGAAGGGGATGTCAGCAATGGCATGGAACTTCGATTGCGGAGCGATAAGGAGACAGAAGTTTGCTATGTGTTTCCGTACGGAAAGCTGAAGATTCAGATTTTTACCCATGAGCTTCGCGTCGATCTGGACGAGGAAGGCCTCGGTACGGTCTACGCGGAGTATTCGTTCCAGATGGGGGAGTACATGGACAAGCGAAACAAATTGGAATTGACCATCCGACCGGACCGTGCCGCCAGTACGGAGGAGCACGAGGAAAACTACGAGAAGGAATCAGAGTAAAGGAGTTAGGAAACGAGAAAAATGAACAAGATTGGTTTTGATGCGGAGAAGTATCTAGAGGAGCAGTCCCGTTACATTCGGGAGCGAATTTCCGGCGGTGAGGGGCGACTGTACCTGGAATTCGGCGGCAAACTGGTAGAGGATAAGCATGCGGCCCGTGTCCTGCCGGGATATGATGAACATGCGAAAATCAACCTGCTTCAGCGCCTGAAGGATCAGACGGAGATTATCATCTGTATCTACGCAGGGGATATCACCACGAACAAGACACGCCAGGACTTCGGCATCACTTACGATCTGGAGGTGATGAGACTGATCGACTCGCTTCGCGACTACGACCTCCAAATTAACTCGGTTGTCGTGACCCGCTATCAGGATGTGCCATCCGTCAATATGTTCATCAATAAGCTGGAACGTCGGGGAATTCGGACGTATAAGCATTATTTTACCAAAGGATATCCGACGGATGTGGATACGATTGTCAGCGATGAAGGCTACGGCGCAAACCCGTACATCGAAGTGACCAAGCCACTGGTCGTTGTGACGGGCCCGGGTGGCGGTTCCGGAAAGCTGGCGACTTCGCTCTCCCAGGTGTATCATGAATTCCGCCGCGGAAATCGCGCGCGTTACGCCAAATTCGAGACCTTCCCGGTATGGAACATGCCGCTGAAACATCCGGTTAACATTGCTTACGAGGCAGCGACAGCGGACCTCAAAGATGTCAATATGATCGACTCCTTCCATCTGGAAGCCTACGGGGAGACGGCGGTGAATTACAACCGTGACATCGACGCATTCCCGGTGCTGAAAAGAATTCTGGCGAAGATTACCGGTGACGACTCGGGCTATCAGTCGCCGACGGATATGGGCGTGAACCGCGTCGGATTCTGCATCACCGATGATGAGGTGTGCCGCGAGGCAGCGCGTCAGGAGATTATCCGTCGCTATCTGCTGGCGGAATGTTCTTACAAGAAGGGGAAGATTGACGAGAGCATCCTCGAGCGCACGAAGCTCCTGATGGAGGAAGTGCAGGCGAACCGTAACGATCGCCCAGTCGTTACGCCGGCCGAAGAATATGCGGAAGAGAAGCGCAAGTCCGAGGGCGATGAGAACATCATCATCAGCGCCATTCGACTGCCGGACGGCACCATTGTGACCGGGAAGAATTCTGATCGCATGGTCTCTTCTGCCGCCATGATGCTGAACGCCATCAAGACATTGGCAGGAATCGACGATTCCATCCCGGTGATTTCGGCGCAGATTCTGGAAAGCATCCAGGACATGCGCGTGAGCCTCTTCCACGACGGATCCAGCCTCAACTGTGAGGAGATCCTGATGGCATTGACCATGAGCGAACCGACCAATCCGATAGCGGAAATGGCGCTGAAGCAGCTTCCGAGACTGCGCGGCTGCGTGGCGCACTGCACGGCGATTCTCAGCGATCGAGACGAGCAGACCATGAAATCCTTGGGAATTGACATGACATGCAACCCTGAGTTTTCAACGAAAAACTTATATTCTAACTAGGAAGTCGGGGAGGGTGTGCGAAGCCCTCCCTTTTATAACGGGTCAATATAGCGATGGAAGTAAAGGAAATGAGATGACGTCATTAGAGGGTAAAAACAGAAGTTCGGTTATCCGGAATCTTGCGAGGAAGCGGAGCTTTCGCTATGCGTTAATCCGACAAGGGGTGCTGATTGGTGCGGCGACGGGGTTAATCATTTCTTTGTTCCGCATTCTGTTAATCTATGCTGACAGCAGCCGCAGCAAATTGGTAGAATATGCAAACCGAGGGACGGGACAAGCACTAATTGCCGCTTTGGTGATGCTGATGCTCGCAGTGTTGATTACTTTTCTTCTAAAGAAGGAACCGGAGGCGACAGGATCCGGGATCCCGCAGGTGGAAGCCGAACTGTTGGGACGAAAGGACATGAACTGGCTTCGCGTACTGGTGACCAAGATTCTGGGATGTGCGCTCTCTATCGGAGGAGGTCTGTCGCTTGGCCGAGAGGGTCCGAGCATCCAGATTGGTGCGATGGTGGGAAAGGGTTTCGCCCGAAGTCGTCACAGAGTGCTGACCGAGGAGCGATATCTCATGAGCTGCGGTGCGGGAGCCGGGCTTTCGGCAGCTTTCGGCGCTCCGCTTGCGGGAACGATATTCTGCCTGGAAGAACTGTACCATAATTTTGCATCGGAAGTGCTGCTTTCGACCATGGCAGCAGCGACAACGGCGGATTTTGTCACGGCGTATATCATCGGATTGGATCCGGTGTTCGGGTTTCAGATCAATCATTCCTTACCGCTTCGGTATTACTGGGCGGCAATTCTGCTGGGCCTGACCCTTGGCGTGTTCGGATGTCTGTATAATCGGACGATTGCGCGAATGCAGGATATTTTTGACCGAATTGCCGAATGGGCGAACAACCTGATGAGACGGATAACAGCCGGAAGAATGACAAGGCAGAACTCTGAATGGGTGAAAGGAACGTGGGATGTGGGCACGTTCGCGAAGGTGCTGGCAGGGCTGACCCTTTCGTACATATGCTTCTTCCTCTACCCGGTAACGCTGGGGAGCGGGAACAATCTGGTTGGAGAGATTGCACAGGGGCACTTTGCGCTGAAGGCGCTGGCAGTGCTTCTGCTGGTCAAATTTATATTCTCGACGGCAAGCTTCGGTACGACGGCTCCGGGTGGAATTTTCCTGCCGCTTCTGGTGCTGGGGGCAGTGACCGGAGGCGTCTTCTCGGAGGCAATGGAAGCCCTGACAGGTCTGGACGGTAGGTATGTGGAGGCCTTCGTTGTGCTGGCGATGGCGGGATATTTCGCGGCGATTGTCCACGCACCGGTGACCGGCGTAGTGCTGATTACAGAGATGACGGGGGATTTCCGGACCCTGCTTCCGATGGTGCTGGTTTCGCTGATTGCGTATGTGGTGTCGGAAAGCTTGGGAACGGAACCGATCTACACGCAGCTGATGAAGCGGGCAAATCGGGGAAATGGTTCCAGGTACCGGATTTCCGGTCAGAAGAAAACGATTATCGACGACCGAATTGTACCGGGCTGCGATATGGAAGGAATGCGAGTGATGGATCTGGGCTTGCCGATCGGTGCACTGATTATTTCGGTCATCCGTGATGAGGAGGAATTTATTCCGGATGGCCACACCATCCTGCGAGGAAACGACATCTTGGAGATTCTGCTTCGGGAAGAAGACATTGCCGAAGTTGAGACGCTGATTCAGACACACGGCAAAGAGGTGAAGCTTTAGAGAAAGCTGTCCGGATGCCGGAACGCGTGTCGCACAACACTCATTGCTGAGAACAGATGGGCAAAGCCAAGCGAATGGAAAATGCAAGGTTTCGGGGATGCACGAGACCGACGGTATTCTGATGGTGACCCGGATGCGCGTTGCATCGCACAGACACGGTACGAAAGACAGTACAGAAATAGGAGGTGCCTGCATGAATATTACCGATTATGTTAAAAAAATGAAGTACACCTTTGATGAGGTGCCATTCAATCCGGTGGACAGTCTGGTCTTGAGCCAGATGTCCTATTGCCGAATCGAATTTGCCATGCCGAAAAACCGCCGGGTGCTGGATTGGCTTCATGCCGGTTACACGGTCAAAGATTTCTTCCGGAACGAATGTTTCGAATCGATGTTCTTTGACGGAATCACGGATGACTGGAATATGGAGCTAATGGCATACGTATCGGCGAGCCGTCGTTTTCGTGACATGAAGATTCGGGACATTGTGGGAGAATGGGACAGCGACAGCGCGAAGCAGTTCGGCGCCATGATATTCCAATTGGATTCCGACACGGATTTCGTAGCGTTTCGCGGAACGGATGGATCTATGATGGGGTGGAAAGAGGACTTCAACTTAAGCTACATGGACGAAGTGCCCTCCCAAACAGAGGCCGTGGAGTACATCGAACGGAATTACGGAAGCGGCAGCTTCAGTGGGCGGAAACGCAACATCATTGTGGGCGGACACTCCAAAGGGGGCAATCTTGCCGTGTACGGGGCACTGATGTGTGATCCGAATATTCACGAGCGGATCCTTGGCGTGTACAGCTTGGATGGGCCGGGATTCCGGGATGAGGTTCAGGAGAAGCTTGACACCATTGAAGAGACGAGTCACATACCGATGGTGAAGCTCGTACCGCAGAGTTCCGTAGTGGGCATGCTGATGCAGAACAACGACCGGTATTCCGTCGTTCGAAGCGACGCGATGGGCATCATGCAGCACATGGCGTTCACCTGGCAGGTGTATCTCCTCGATGATGGGGAGGCCGACTTTGTGTATTTGGATAAAATCAACGCCGGCGGCCGTTACCTGAACCGGACGGTCCGGGAATGGCTCAAAGGGCTGGACGATGAGCATCGCCAACGCTTCATCAATGCATTGTTTGATATATTGGAGGAGAATGGCATCGAGACATTGAATGATCTCAAGGAACTTAGCGTAACAGAGATGGCAAAGATGGCGGCATCTCTCCGCAATCTTGATGAAGAAGACCGGAAAATCATTGTGGATGTGCTGATGGCATTCGCCGGTGCGGCGCTGCCGAAAATTCCAAATCCTCTGGCGGATGTCACACTCCCAAAGATTACGAAATAAAATCTTGTTTTTTATTCTATAATTCCCTTGAACACGGGAGGCAAAAAGCGTACAGTAAAATTTGTGGGTTTTGAGAACTTCTGTCGCATTCGTGTCCTGAGAGAATCATAGGGGATCCAACACCAAGCGAGGAAAGCTCCCGGACTCACCGAAAGAACATGAATAGCTAGTGAAAGAAGGACGGAAATGAAGAAAGTAGTTACGTACATTATTCTGACCGCATTCCTGTTCGGCACGATGGAAATCGCCCTCAAGATTGCGGGTAGCACATTTGATTCAATTCAGCTGACATTCCTGCGATTCCTGATTGGTGGTCTGGTACTGGCACCGTTCGGGATTGCAGAGATCCGGAAGGATCATATTCAGATTCAGGCAAAGGATTGGCTGTGGCTTCTGCTGGTCGGCATCATGGGAATTGCCATCAGTATGTATGCATTTCAGATCGGCGTTCAACATTGCAACGCAGCGACTGCAGCAGCACTGATCTGTCTGAATCCGCTGTTCACCATGGTGATTGCGCATCTGTTCACATCCGAGAAGATGGACAAGGCGAAAGGGTTTGCCTTTGCCATTGGCATTGTAGCCGCGGTGTTCATGATTCGTCCGTGGGACGTTCAGCCGGGAAATACGGCATTCGGCATGGCGACGATGCTGTTTGCCTCGGTTACCTTTGCGGCGTACACCGTAATGGGTAAAAAAACAATCGGTCGAATTGGGACCTTCGCTCAGACGAGCATTTCTTTTATCCTGGGGTCGTCCGTCCTGCTGATTATTATGCTTGTGAAGAGACATCCCATCGTCGCACACATCACCGAGCAGCCGCTGATTCTGTTGTACTGCGGAATTATGGTTACCGGTGTAGGATATCTGTTCTACTTCCTGGCGATCCGTTATTCCGATGCGACGACGGGCTCGATTGCCTTCTTCATCAAACCGGCGATTGCACCGGTGCTGTCGGTGCTGATTCTCGGTGAACATGTGTACTGGAATACCATCGTGGGAATTGTGCTGTTGATTCTTGCATCGGTTATCACGCTCAAGGACACCTGGAGCAAGAAAGAGCCGGAAATCGAGGAAACCGAATTGGAAGTGAAGGAAGGATTGGAGATCGAGTAGGGAGGTTTGAAGGATGAAAAGAAGCATCGGAAATATAGTTCTTTTGGCAGCAATTCTCGCATTCTGTCTGATAGGGAAGGCACTGAATATTCTGGCCATTCCGATGTCCCAGTATTATTTCATCGTCATCACGGTGGTCTTCCTCCTCATCCTGAACGGTGTATTTGCTGTCCGAAAGAAATAACGTGTAAATCTTAGAACGAGAAAGGCATCCGGCGTCAATGACACCGGATGCCTTTCCTGTCTATGGGAATTCGTTAATTCTTCAAGCTTTGCAGTGGCGCCGGAATCCTGCCGCCACGCTGAATCATCTTGGCTGGAGACGGATTCTTCAGTGCCATCACAGGGCCGTAACCCAGAAGGCCACCGAAGTTCAGTTCCTCGCCGCTCTGAAGCCCGATAGCCGGGATGACACGAACGGCTGTGGTCTTGGAATTCACCATCCCGATGGCGGCCTCATCCGCAATAATGGCGGCAATCGTCTCCGCAGAGGTCTCTCCCGGAATGACAATCATATCCAGGCCGACGGAGCAGACGGCTGTCATGGCTTCCAGCTTCTCCAGCACAAGGTTGCCATTCCGTGCGGCCGCGATCATTCCCTCGTCTTCACTGACCGGAATGAATGCGCCGGAAAGTCCTCCGACGCTGGAAGATGCCATGACACCCCCCTTTTTGACAGCGTCATTCAGCATCGCGAGTGCGGCGGTCGTGCCGTGAGTGCCGCACTGCTCCAGTCCGATTTCTTCCAGAATTCGTGCCACAGAATCTCCGATTGCCGGGGTTGGTGCAAGAGAGAGATCGACAATGCCGAATGGCACTCCCAGAGCGGCTGCAGCCTCGGAACCGACCAGCTGACCGACACGCGTAATTTTGAATGCGGTCTTCTTAATGGTCTCCGCAACTTCATGCAGCGGTGCATCGTCCGGAAGATCGTGTAGGACGGAACGGACCACACCCGGCCCGGATACGCCTACGCTGAGCACGGTATCTGCTTCGCCGACACCGTGAAATGCACCGGCCATGAACGGGTTGTCTTCCACCGCGTTGCAGAATACGACCAGTTTTGCCGCTCCCATGCATTGATTCTCCTGCGTGAGTTCAGCGGCGCGTCGAACCTGCCTGCCCATGAGTGCGACTGCGTCCATATTGATTCCGGCTCTCGTCGAACCGATATTAACCGACGAGCAGACCAGTTCGGTCTCGGCCAGTGCTTCCGGAATGGATTCGATGAGTTTTCGGTCCCCGGCACTAAAGCCCTTGTGAACCAGTGCTGAATATCCTCCGATAAAATTAATTCCGATTGTATGAGCCGCCCGATCCAGCGTACGGGCATATTTCACCGGGTCTCCGCCGGATACTCCGGCCAGCATGGAAATCGGGGTGACCGATACACGCTTGTTCACGATAGGAATGCCGTACTTCTTAGTCAAGCCTTCGCCGGTCTCCACCAGCTTCTCCGCCCTTCGGCAAATTTTGTCATATATTTTCCCGCATGACCGATCGATGTCGCTGTCCGCACAGTCCATTAACGAGATTCCCATCGTCGTTGTGCGAACATCCAGATTCTGATCGCGAATCATGGAGATGGTCTCCATAATGTCGTGGCTGTTATTGGTATTCATTGTCAGTATTTCCTCCCTAATGAATTTCTAGATGTGATGCATGCAGTTGAAAATGTTCTCGTGCATGACATGCACATCCATCGCCGGAAGAGAATGACGAATATCACTCTGCAATTCGTCAATTGTCTGAGTCATGCCATCTACCTCGATAATCATCATCATCGTAAAGAATCCGGCCTTAACCGCTTGCGTCACCTCAATGATGTTGGCACGCGAATTTGCACAGCATGCGGATGTGGCAGACAGTATTCCCACGGCATCTCTGCCGGTTACGGTGACAATCGCTTTTTCTTTCTCCATGAAGTACCTCCCTGTATTGAAATGTTTTTTATGATATTTGAAATGCATTGCCTAACGGTATTCGTCAATTTGAAACGGCGAATACCCGGATGCTTACTTCTTCGTTTCGGATGAACTGCGTGTCAGTTCGCCACGGAGGTCGGATTCCATCCAGGCGCGAATATCCCGAGAGCTTAATCCTTTGCTGAAGAGGTATTGCAGCTTCGTGACGGTTGCCTCCGTCGTCATGTTACTGCCGCTGGCAGCACCGGTCTTCGCCAGCTCGGAACTGGTCTCGTAGGCGCCCAACCGCACTGTACCCTGCATGCATTGCGTGCAGACGACAACGGTGGTGCCGTTCTCAATCGCTTTTCCAATCAGCGGGGGAAGTGCTGCATCGTAGTTCGGAATGTTGCCGGTTCCGAAGGTCTCCAACACTAATCCCTGAAGATCGCTGTTCACAATCGGTGCAAAGAGATCGAACTGAATTCCGGGGAAGAGCTTGATAACGCCAATGGACGCGGGTTTCATCTTTGTCACACGAAACGGTTCCTTGGGGGTTGGCAGGAAGCGATTCGGGAAGTATTCGATGGAAATTCCGGCTCGTGCCAGGACGGGGTAGTTCGGTGCGGAGAATGCAATCAGGCCGTCCGCGGAGGACTTGGTCGATCGGTTCCCTCGAAGCAGACAGTTCCCGAAGTATAGACACACCTCATGAACCCGACCGTCAGCCGCAATCAGCAGTGATGTGATCAGGTTGTCTTTGCCGTCTGAGCGAATTTCACAGAGCGGAATTTGAGAGCCGGTTAGAATAACCGGTTTTTGCAGAGCCTCCAGCATGAAGGAAAGTGCGGATGCCGTGTATGCCATGGTGTCCGTACCGTGTAGTACCACGAAACCATCGTACTTCTCATAATTCTCCTGAATGGTATCCGCTATCTGATTCCATTGCAAATAGGTCATATTGGAGGAGTCCAGAAGAGGTTGATACTCCAGAAGATCCCATTCCGGCATTCTGTCGGAATAGAGATCTTGAATTTTTTCCAGCTCGCTGGCAAAATACCCCTCCTGTGGCTGATATCCGTCTTGCGTCGGAACCATGCCGATGGTGCCGCCGGTGTATATAATACAGATTTTTTTCTTCATCTTATGTCTTGCGATTTCCCCTTGATATTCCTTAATGTTCTCTGATATTCTCGTGTCGTCAGTGTCGTCAGTGTCGTCAGTGTCGTCAGTGTCGTCAGTGTCGTCAGTGCCGTCAGTGCCGTCAATTTGTCCCGTCTTCTGTTTGTTGGTGATTCCTGACGCACCATCTCCTATCTTAACGACATGAGCAGCTGTTTGCAACTGATTATTTGCTTGCAATTGATGAATCTCTACTGTATAATTATCTAGCGACTTGAAAGAAGACGTGCTACTGTGGCTCAATGGTAGAGCACTTCACTCGTAATGAAGGGGTTGCGAGTTCGATTCTCGCCAGTAGCTCCAAGACGGAATCGGAGGTGGAAGACATCTCCGGTTCTTTTTTTACCGTCACGAATAAATTGTAACATGGCACAATTTGATGGATGGAATTTCGATATTTAGTACAAAAATTATCTTGAAATGCATTTGCCGACAGAGTATAATCGTCATGTCGAGTAGAAATTACGCGTATGTGTCATATATTAAAGGAGAGTAGAGGGGTTACATCATGAAAGAGTTATTATCGAAACCGTATGCGAATCTGGAAGAGGGTTTTCTGGGCGTTATTCTGACTGCAGCTGCAGACCCGAATATCATATCATTTGCGGGAGGACTGCCGAACCCGTTATCGTTCCCGATGGATGCATTGCAGGAATCCTGCAACCGAGTAATTGAGAAGTACAGATCCAGAGCGTTCCAGTATTCCGCTGCACAGGGACTGCCGGCATTGAGACAGTATCTGGCGGAAGATTTTAACCAGAAATACGGAACGGATATGGATGAAGAGAATATTGTCATCACGACAGGTTCGCAGCAGGCGCTCGATCTGTTCGCCAAATTGTTCATCGATGACGGCGATGGCATTCTGGTGGAGAAACCGAGTTATCTGGGTGCATTGAATGCATTTGATCAGTTCTCGCCGACTTATTATCCGGTTACCCTGAATGAAGACGGCCTGGACGTGGAGGAGCTGGAAGCAACGCTGAAGAAGTACGGCGACAAGATTAAGATGGTATACCTGGTTCCGGAATTTCAGAATCCAACCGGCCTGACGTACACCGAAGAGAATCGTGCGAAGGTTACGGAGGTGTTGAAGAAATACAATGTCGTTCTGATTGAGGATGATCCGTATGGTAAGCTCCGTTTTGAGGGCGTGAAGCCATCCTACATCGGACTGGGCAAGCTGCCGAATGCAGCGCTGCTCGGAACCTTCTCCAAGGTAGCTACACCGGGGATGCGTGTCGGATACGTTGTTACGGAGAACAAAGAACTTGCTGGATATCTGACGAAGGCATTAGAAGCTTCAACGCTGCACACGAATATTTTCTCGCAGTATGTTCTCTATGATTATACCGTGAATAACGAGCAGGAACCGCATGAGAAAGAAATTCAGGCATTGTATAAGCAGCAGTGTCAGTACATGCTCGATGCGATGGAGGAATACTTCCCGAAGAACGTGAAGTACACGAAGCCGGAAGGCGGAATGTTCATCTGGGCAACACTGCCGGAAGGTGTCAGCGCCGCAAAGCTGTTCCCGGAAGCTGCAAACAGAGGAGTTGCATACGTGCCGGGCGATCCTTTCTATGTGGATGAGAAGGACACCAACACAATGCGTCTCAATTACACCAACGCTTCCAAAGAGAAGATCTACGAAGGAATCAAGATCCTGGGAGACCTTCTCAAGGAAGAATGTGATGGCAAATAAAAAGGGTTTTAAATATTAAGTTATTCCAATTGTTGAGGAGAACCTGCAGGTCTGGCAATGGTATCAAGTCAGCATTGCCGAAATGGTGCTCTCTCAATAGAATCAGCAGGAAAGGTAAGCCGCTTTCCTGCTTTTTCTATTTTCGCTTATCCCGAAAAGAACGTTTGATGACTGTTATTATGTCTGTAATGAAGGTGTTAAGCTAATAGATGAAAGTCCGATAACGAGGATCCTTGTTTTCCTCATCCGATAGTGCTACAATAGCATCGGTTAGCAGATTCAGAGTGAATGAAACGAAATTAAATGAAAAGAGGGGAGCTTGCAGAAAGCAGGCTGAGAACAGACTGGACGTCTGGACCCGTGACCTGATTTGGATAATGCCAACGTAGGGATATAGCGAACGCAATGTTTTTACATTGTATAGGAAGCGGATATACCGAGCTGGTACATCCGCTTTTTTCGTTGCAGCGGCACGGGGCATCCCCAACTCCGATGAAACCAACCGTACAATCGATCCCGCCTATTCAGGGCGGGAGGCGGCAGATTGGGAGCACCACCTTCTGTCGCAATAGAAAAGTGTTGTTCGAATACACAGGCCATGAGGCAGAAAGGAGATTTCGATGAGAAATTACACAACACAGATGGACGCGGCCCGAAAGGGTATTCTGACACCCCAGATGGAAGTGGTAGCAGAGAAGGAACACATGACGTCCGAGGCGCTGATGAAGCTCGTAGCAGAGGGAAAGGTTGCCATCTGCGCGAACAAGAATCACACCTGCTTGAACCCGGAGGGTGTCGGCAGCATGCTGCGCACGAAGATCAATGTGAACCTGGGTGTCTCCCGGGACTGCAAGGATTACGACATTGAGATGCAGAAGGTTATGAGTGCGGTGGAGATGGGGGCAGAAGCAATCATGGATTTATCCAGCCATGGAAATACTCAGCCTTTCCGCCGGAAGCTCACCGGTGAATGTCCGGCCATGATCGGTACAGTTCCGGTGTATGACAGCGTCATTCATTACCAGCGAGACCTGGCAACGTTAACCGCAAAGGATTTCATCGACGTGATCCGGATGCATGCGGAGGACGGGGTGGACTTTGTCACGCTGCACTGCGGAATTACGCGAAAGACCATCGAACAGATCAAGAAGCACAAGCGCAAAATGAACATCGTCAGCCGAGGCGGCAGTCTGGTGTTCGCCTGGATGAGTATGACCGGAGAGGAGAATCCTTTCTATGAATATTACGATGAAATTCTGGACATCTGTGAAGAGTACGATGTGACCATTTCTCTGGGTGACGCCTGCAGACCGGGGTGCCTGGCAGATGCAACCGATGTGTGTCAGATCGAGGAACTGGTTCGCCTGGGAGAGCTGACTAAGCGGGCCTGGGATCACAATGTACAAGTGATGGTAGAGGGCCCGGGACACGTTCCGCTGGATCAGGTAGCCGCCAACATGAAGGTGCAGCAGGGAATTTGCATGGGCGCGCCTTTCTATGTGCTGGGACCGATCGTCACCGATATCGCACCGGGATATGACCA
This sequence comes from Acutalibacteraceae bacterium, assembly GCA_963656785.1. Taxonomy (GTDB): domain Bacteria; phylum Bacillota; class Clostridia; order Peptostreptococcales; family Anaerovoracaceae; genus Mogibacterium_A. Next base: position 54,283 of record CAVKJB010000009.1, read on the forward strand.
CATCACCAGCGCCATCGGCGGTGCGGTCGCAGCCATGAGTGGCGCCGCATTCCTGTGTTACGTAACGCCGGCGGAGCATTTGGCACTGCCTAATGTGGATGATGTAAAACAAGGAATCATCGCCTCAAAGATTGCCGCTCATGCAGCCGATATAGCGAAGGGTGTTCCGGGAGCCCGGGACATTGATGATCGTATGGCAGAAGCCAGACAGAAACTGGATTGGGAGGCACAGTATCAGTGTGCGCTGGATCCGGCGACGGCCAGAGCTATTCGGGACAGCAGAAGTCCGGAGGAGGACCACAGCGATACCTGCAGTATGTGTGGCAAATTCTGCGCAGTTCGCAGCATGAATAAAGCCCTGGCCGGAGAGTACATCGATATCCTGTAAGCCCAGTATCCCGATCGGGGATACCGGAATCATTTATATCCTCGAGATCTAGGGCGGGGGCGTGCTTTGTTTTAGATCCCCAAATAGACCGGTATCAGAAGATAGAGGCCCCAGATAAAGATAAATCCGTCATAAATACGAATGCGGTGCGGTTTTTCGTTGAAAGAAATGTGTTTCCGTGGTAGAATTTACAAGTATTTTATGGGGATTTAGTGTAAAAAACAGACACAAGAGGGGACGAATGAAGAGACCGGCAAGGAGTGAATATTTTTTCGGGTGCGTATTGCTGATTATCGGTGTCATGGTGGGAAGTCTCAGCATGGATTTCCTGAACATGGAAGAAATCCAGACTATTTCTGTTGACATCGTGATGTGTGCAGCTTTTATCCTCGTCTTCACGCTATTGATGGAACTCATCTATCTCATCGGCTGGAAGAAAGGCCGCTATCGCGAGAAAGAGGGGCGAATCGATATTCCGGCGACCACCATTGTGCTGCTCCTGGTGACAGGGTTTCTCCTTTCCGTATTCTGGCGGCTGGTCGGAGATGTGACCGGTCTGCGGGAGTTCATCATGAGCCAGGAATTCAAGGAATTTGTGACAAACTACCTTAAGGCGTTTGTAGACGGATTGCCGGAGAAAATCAGCGGGTTTTTCAGTAAGAAGTAAGCCCTAAGACAGCTGTTGGATATTTTTCGAAACACGATGTCAACGCACTCTGAAACCACGGGAAACCGTTGAAAACAATGCGTTAGACGAATAACGAAGCGAGGGTGCGTCAGCGGTGCTGACGCACTTTTTTTAGTGCAGGAAATCGACCGTTAAAACTTATTTAATCTGTTGATTAATCGAATTCGATGACTATAATAATGGGATGTAAAATAATTCTAGTTGTAAGAAAGTTGATATGGCTCAGAAGGAGGAATGCGATGAAAGCAATTGCAGTAGCAGTGTTTATTGTCGTAATACTGCTGATTATCACGGAGCGCGTACACCGTACCGCAGCAGCGCTGGCAGGAGCTGTGGTATTGATTCTGGCCGGCGTCATGTCGGCAGACACAGCGCTTTCGTACATTGATTTTAACACGATCGGCGTACTGGTCGGAATGATGGTGTTCGTTGCCGTCGTCCGTCAATCGGGCATGTTCGAGTACATTGCGGTAAAAGCAGCAAAGATCTGTCACGGAAACCCGTGGAGGATAATGGTTTCTTTTATCCTGATTACCGCCGTGCTGTCCGGACTTCTGGACAACGTTACCACCGTCTTGCTGGTGGGACCAATGTCCATCGCCATCGCGCGAATGCTCAAGATTGATCCGGTGCCGTTCCTGATGGCACAAGTACTGGCATCGAACGTCGGAGGTACGGCCACTCTCATCGGTGACCCACCAAATATCATGATTGGTAGTGCGGCTGGACTGTCTTTCCTGGACTTCCTGGAAAACACGGGCGTGGCGGTTCTGTGCGTATTGATTCTCGAAATTGCAATGATGTGGATTTACTACGGGAAACAGCTGCATGCGGACGGAGTGGATACCTCTGCTGTGGAGAAGCTGGATCCGTCGAAATCCATTACCAATCCGGGACTGATGAAGAAGGCGCTTGTGGTGCTCGCGTTGGTCATTTTCGGATTTGTTTTCCACGACAAGCTGGGCTTGGAATCGTCTATCGTCGCTCTGACCGCGGCAGCTGTGATGCTCATCATCGGCAGGGAAGATGTAGATACGGCGATTCGGGATGTTGAGTGGACGACGATTCTGTTCTTCATGTCGCTGTTCGTGGTGGTTGGTGGTCTGACGGAGACGGGTATCATCAGCGAGCTCGCATCCGTGATCATTAACGCAACCAACGGACACCAGATGATGACCATGTTGGTTCTGTTGTGGGCATCGGCATTGCTGTCCTCCATTCTGGACAACATCCCGTTTGTGGCAACGCTGATACCTTTGATTCTGGCCATGCAAGCCGACGGAGTGGACGTGACTTCCTTCTGGTGGGCTATCTCGCTGGGTGCCTGCCTGGGCGGAAACGGAACCCAGATCGGTGCTTCTGCCAATGTCGTGCTGTCGGATATCAGTACGAAGCACGGATATCCGATTACCTTCGGCAATTTCCTGAAGGTCGGCATGCCGTTCATGCTCCTCTCTGTTGTAATTTCAACAGTGTTCTTAGTCGTAAAATTTGGTATTATGTAAAGAGAGATCAGGAGGTAGCGTTATGAAGACAAATAACAAATCCGCGAGTCAATACACCGCGGACCGGGTTTCCAGCGACATGATTAACCTGATGATGAAACAGCTGGGACCGGTTCATATCAAGGCAGATCCGGCGTACATCAACATCTACACGTTCGAATTGGATGACAACTTCCAGATTAAGTACATGCTGAATCTGCGCCGGAACAAGGGTATGTACCTGCATAGAGTGTCACCGTATCCGATCATGCTCGGCAAGTTCTACGGCGAGAGCGATGTAGTGGATTACATGGCGCGGGATCTTCAGAAATTCCGGAGAGCACATAATTCTGCAAACTTCGAGAGCTTTGTGGATCTGACGGAGGAGCTGGCGCAGTTTAATCGTCAGATTGAACAGCTGTTTTTGAACCGCAATGTGCCGGTAGATGCTTTCCATGAACTTGCGGAGGAGATGAAGCGCATTCGCGGCACAATCAAGCAGATCGGGACAGAAAGTCCGATGCTCTACGAGACGGATCGCCAGCTGGGTGAGCTGCAGGTGGACCCGAGCGACCTGGGCAAAGACGAGGAGAAATAAGTCGCACATGAAATTGCATTAATAAGTCCCAAATAAGCAGAATCGGAAGTCGGAGACGTCCGGTTCTGTTTTTTTAACGGGATGGGAAAGGCGGGTGGAGGTACCCGATACCGCAAGAAAACGTTCGTTTCCGATTGACAGGTGCGACAGGGAGATGTCAGAGGACGGATGTGCCGGATTCTTTTTTCATATCGACAGAATCTGCATGGACGGGTATAATTTAGGCAGTATTGTCTTCGGTGAAACGCATTCGTGTGCAAATTTCGCGTCTCGCGTCTGGCGAGCGAACACACGGGGCGTTAGGATGACGGATAAAGTACATTGGATGAGGAGAAGAGATGACAAAGGAAGAAAGCAGATTGAAGAACGAGGAATCGAAAAACGAGAGCATAAAGATGGAGTCGGAAGCGAAGAAGAACGCTCGAAAGGCATCGAAGAAGAAACCAACGAAGAAGCAGGAGGCGGATGAGCTGAAGAATCTGACACCGGAAGAACGCAAGGCACGGAAGAAAGAGAAGAAGAGAGCGCAGTACCAGGCGGAGAAGGCACAGCGAAAGGTCGAACGTTACCAGAGCAGTTCGCGGAAGTTCTACAATCGCCACAAGGTATTCACCATTGTCAGTGGCGTGATCCTGGCTACAGCCGTATGTGTGGGTCTGGCCTACTTCCTGAACACCGGCTTTTTCCGTCAAGACAGCTACAAATTCATTAACTACGGGAAGTATATCACTGTGGGAGATTACGACAAGTTGACTTACAAGAAATCGGAACTCAAGGTGACGGACAAGGAAGTGCAGGAGGAAATCGACTTTCGCCTGGACAATGCTGATGAGAAGAAGCTGACAAAGAAATTTATCAAGAGCAGCACCGATAACGAATGCTCGACGGAGAAGGAATATCGGACGTACATCCGTGAAATTCTGGAGACCCAGAAGAAGACGGAGGTTGGCGAGGACCTACTCAGTGAGGTGAGCAGTGACTCTAAGGTGAAGAAGTACCCGAGCAAGCAGTACAAGGCGGCGAAGTCGCAGGTGAAGGCACAATATGAGACGATGGCCTCGCAGTACAGCATGGATGTCGACAGCTTGATTGCAGCCATGGGTATGGATGACGACAGCTATGAACAGGCGGTGAAGTCCGCGGCGAAGAGCACGGTTAAGCTTACACTCGCGGCACATGCAATTGCGAAAGATGCAGGACTCCACCTGGGCAGCAGCGAATACAAGAGCCGCCTTGCTGAATACAAGAAGGAAGTCGGTCTGTCCGACAGCGACTTCAAGACACGTACGGGGTATTCCTACGAGGACTACGCCGAGAACAACGGCTATGACGAGTATTTCTTCCAGCAGATGGTCGGCGAGTACCTGGTGGATCAGGCGACGGCGAAGTAGCCCATTTGGTGCAGTCTGTGCGGTGAGAAAGCATCCGTCCGCGATGTCCGGTGAAACAGACTTCTATGATTGGAGGAAGTTCTCTACCGAAAACTCCGGCCCGACGAACAGCGGTATCCTATTCCGGTAGATTCGTCCGGAATAGGCTTCGTGCGGGAAATCTATAAAGTGATTCTTTACCTTGTCGTGCGGAATGACTCTGTACAGAGGATCGCCGATGACGTATTCGGACTTTCGAATCAGCTCGGCTAATTCGTGCTCCGGGAAACCGTAATCTGCATCCGGCCATACGGCATAGGCAAGACGGCCAAAGCGCTGATCTTCATCCAAAGCGTTAATGGCGGCAGCCAGGGACTGAGTGAATATCTCCTCTCCGATCACGAGGATTTGCTCGCTCGGAATGTCCCAACGGTCGTGAACAGGGTTTTTGGCCCAGATGTTTCGGGTTGGAACGTTCTGCTGACGCCCGCGAAGCTTATTCCAATAGGCATCCTGCACGTTCTGAAGAAGAGCGTCGGTCATGGCCGTTCCAATCGGCACGCCTTCCACGTAAGGGATGCCTTCCGTCTCTTGCATGTAACGTGCGAGTCGTCGGCCCGCAGAGGAGACAACCACGTTGACCGCACCGCGGTAGATGCGCGTCAGGGAATCGAAAGACTCTCCCATGGCAACGCAGCAGTTCAGCGCCGGAAACAGCGCGCGAAGCCGCTCTATATTACCGTTTGTGGAGAAATCCAGCGGCGTTGCCCCCAGAATGTTTACGGGGATGTTCGACATCGACTCTGTACCCACGCTGCGCCACGGACACTCCTCCGGACGTCCGAAGCGCTTGACCCACGCTGTCAGCGCCGCGCCGACGCCGGCCACATAGGAACGGTTGCCGTTCGTCACCACCGGAATGGTCGGGATGCCCGTGCGCTTCTCGATTAGTCTCGCAACGCCTTTGTAATCGAACGCTGTGATGTGCGGAATCGATCCGCCGCACAGCGTGATGAACCGCGGCTGCAGATCCGCCGCAGCTCTTGCCACATCCTCAATCAGCACGCTGTCGTCGCCGAGTACGGCCGAGATTTCGTCCAGCCCGGATACGAACATTAGGCTGTCCGTGTCGAACCAGCGCGGCTCATCGTGCGTGGAGTACGTGGAGTTGCATCCCGATGGGTCGTGAAGAATCGTCATTCCGCCCAGTTCGTACACGGCTGAGCACACGCCGGATACGTCCGCCGTGTATGTGCTGGTAAAAACATGGGTCTGGTAGTCGAACTCTTCCGACTCCACATATCTATCATATCTATTCACAGCAACCACACTCCCATCCCTTGACTTGCACCAGTTCTTTCATCGGCTTCGGTTCCCGGCAAGCTTCCATCAACAGGTTCATCAGCCGGCGAATCCCCCGGTATCCGTACATTCCCGCATGTTCCACCTCATTGACGAAGTAATCGGAATCCATAAAATAGGCGCTTTTCTGACCGATGCAGACGATTTTGCCATCGTGTCCCCTGCGCATCCGGCGAATGTTCCAGCCGTACGTCTCATAGATACGAAGTTCCGGCTTCTCTTTCTGAAGCGCTCGGAAGATTTCTTCCCGCTCCGTAAATGTATCGATCATGACGGATTCTACCCGGAAACCGTGGCGCAGAAGGAAAAGCGCCAGCTCGAGCGGACAATCTGCCGCGGTATAGTCGATGGAAATCGGCGTATCGCCAAGCACCCGAAGAGCCTTTGAGACACAATCCTCGGTGAAGTTCCGCTGGGCGGCAAGATCTGCCGGAAGTGCGGAACGCACGGTTTCCGGCAACCCGACCAGTTCTGCGGCCTTCCGAAGATCTTCATCGTATTCGTCATAGGAATATCCCGGACGCATATGAAAATACGGCTGATTCAGACGAACCTCCATGTCGCGGGCGGCCGCTTTTCCTGTCGCATGGAAGAAGAAATTGCAGGAAGACTCCCCCATGGAAAGGTATTCGTCGTAGTCCTTGCAGCTGTTCGCCTCTAATACGCGAAAACCGTTTTCTTCCAGCAGGGCAACCAGATCACAGTGTTCGGAAGTATGCGGGAAGCAGTTTCCAAGCAGATTGATCTGCTTCGGATTCTTCGTTTCGGATGGCCGAAGCACGCGGTGCATCTGACGCCACAGCGAAGGTATCACCGGATTCGTTCTTCGCATAATCGGATCCATGTAGCAATCGACGAAGTCGATATCCGGATATTCTTTTGCCAGAATTTTATATATCCGTTTGTAATTTACCGCCATGAAATGATGGATGCAGCTGGTGAAAATCATCATCATGCGAGGCCTTACCGGAAGCTCCCGAATGATGCGCTCTACACCGCGCTGCAGCATCTCCTCCATGTCACCCTCTAAGATGTTATCCTCGCCAACCGTGATGGTGGACATCTTATCCATGCGCCCCATCTCCGCCGTAGTGAGGACGACGCCGCGAAGACAGCTCGTCGGACACACGAAGACCTGATGACCGCCGGGCACCAGCGTAGCGATGTGCACGATGTTCCAGACGCCTCGAACCGGGGAGGCATATGCCAGACCGATGTCCGCGTTGTACTCATAACTCATCTCTCCGATGGCGTGCCACGCCTCCGAATGTGCATTCTGCTCCCGCTGAAGCGAGCGCAACTTATCCTTCTGAACATCACTCAAATTCGAAATCATGCTATATCCTCCGGGTTTTCCTTCGGGTAATCCGCCAGCATTTTCTTTGCCAACGCTCTGATCGCCTGTACGTAATCGCAGTCCGGTGCCGTCTCGAAGACCGGCAATCTCCGCACCTCCGCATCTGCGATCGCGTTATCCCGCGGCAGATCCGCCGCGATTTCCGTGTGAATGTCCGCAGCCAGCGTCTCGACCTTGGATCGTTCGTCCGGCACATTTCGTCGGTTGAGAATCAGCCCGCCGAGACGTGCGTAACCGCGCTCGCGAAAATTGTCCACCGCCATAGCGATATTGGCCGCCGCATAGATGGCCATGTTCTCGCCGGAAGTCACCACGTAGACCTGATTCGCATAACCTTCACGAATCGGCATTGCAAAACCGCCGCACACCACATCCCCGAGCACATCGTAGAGCACGACGTCCGGTTTTAGAATGTCGAACGCATCCCGAGCGTCGAGCGCCTCAAATGCCGCGGCAATCCCGCGTCCTGCGCATCCGAGGCCCGGCGTCGGTCCGCCGGCCTCCGCACAGAGAATTCCGCGGTACCCTTCGTGTACCAGGTCGCAAAGCTCCGCCGCATCGCGCTTCGAACGCAGTACGTCGAGCATGGTTTCAATCCGTTCGCCGCCGTGGAGGTACAGCGAGGAATCCGCTTTCGGGTCGCAGCCCACCTGCAGCACCCGCAGTCCCATCTCCGCAAAAGCACACGACAGCGCGGTTGTCACCGTTGATTTTCCAATGCCACCTTTTCCGTATATTGCGTAACGATACATCGTTCTTATCCTTTCGTTTCCTCGGCTAAAAGTAGAAATATCATATCATATTCACACTTCCGATGCCACTTTAGTACGCATCGTGCCGAGTGTGCACCAACGACTCATATTCGTCAGAATGGTGTATTTGTTTGCGGCAGACAGTCACGTTTCTCACTGAGATCCGGCCATCTTGCATCGCGAATCTTCCTTCAATCAGTTCCTCGGATAGCTGCTCGGAGCCACCGGCCTGCGTATCGTCTTTGCGTATCGTGAGAACAATCACCTTTAATTCAACACACAGTTGTGATATCATATCAAACTATGGCAACGACTAACAAAGAAGACAAAACTACAAAGAAACGGCGAATTGTCCGACACATTCTGCTGGCAGTCGTCATCTTCGGCGTGCTGAGTGCCTGCGGTATACTTGGCGTGAACCATTACGTCCGATGTGTGGGCGGAAGCGACCTGGTAACGGAGGAGACCACGGATTACACGAAGGAGAATCCCGCAGACTGTGCACTGGTGCTAGGGGCTTCCGTGTACGAAAACCGGAAGCCGTCTCCGATGCTTCAGGACCGCCTGGACAAAGCCATCGAGCTTTACAAAAGCGGCATCGTCAAGAAGCTTTTGTTCACCGGTGATAACGGACAGGTCGAATACAATGAGGTGGAGTCCATGAAGGAATATGCATTGGATAAAGGCGTGAAGGGCAAGGATATTTTCCTCGATCATGCCGGCTTTTCCACCTACGAATCCGTGTATCGCGCGAAGAGCATCTTCGAGGTGGAGAGCATGATTATCGTCACGCAGCAGTATCATGAGTACCGTGCGCTCTATATTGCGGAGAAAATGGGTGTTACAGCCCAGGGCGTTCCGGCGGAGAAGAAGTCCTACGTCGGCGATACGATGCGCGAAATCCGGGAAATCCTGGCCAGAACGAAGGACATGATGAAGTGCCTGTACATGCCGGAACCTACATTCCTCGGTGATACCATCTCCATTGAGGGAGACGGCAAAGCCTCCTGGTAGATGACGGTTAAGATGTTCGCCTCGCAAAACAGCGTAGCGTTGAAGTGCCTTGAAAACAAAGAAACAAAACATCTGCCGTAGAGAGACGGCGCTACACAAGAAAGACGGCTACTGAAGCAGCAATACATCGTGCGCACAATTCTCAAAAAATCATTTTTTCCCGCAATTTTTCATTGCGGGAAAAGACGTTTTTTGCTATAATCTCTTAGTATTATTTTGAATACACATTTGCGCAAATGATAAGGAATTTTCGATACGGCGGCGGTGATGCGGGGCCTTGGTTCTTCCTCACTCCATCTGACAGAAAAGGCCTTATTTTTGTTTTTGCTTATTTCTGCGTGCTGCAAGGCGAAGGCTGTATGCGGGATGACGATGGGCAGTGTTTGCTGCAGCCGGATAAAGCCGGGCGAATCTGATTTAATTTTGGCGAAGGGAAGATGGAGTTGTTTTGCAAGAAGGAGGGATTAAAGAGAATATGAAGAAGTACATTTTTGTGACCGGAGGCGTTATTTCCGGACTGGGCAAAGGGATCACCGCGGCGGCATTGGGACGCCTTCTCAAAGCGCGCGGCTACAAGGTCGCAGCGCAGAAACTGGATCCGTATCTTAATATCGATCCGGGCACGATGAGCCCTTATCAGCATGGGGAGGTCTTCGTCACGGAGGACGGTGCGGAGACGGACCTTGATCTGGGCCACTACGAGCGCTTTATCGACGAGAATCTGAATAAGTATTCAAACCTGACCACCGGTAAAGTGTACTGGAATATCCTGAACAAAGAGCGTAACGGGGAATACCTCGGGAGTACCGTACAGGTGATTCCACACGTGACTGACGAGATTAAATCGTTCATCTATAGCGTCGGCAAGACTACGGATGCAGACATCATCATTACTGAGATTGGCGGCACGGTGGGTGACATCGAGAGCCAGCCTTTCATCGAGGCAATCCGGCAGGTGTCGCTGGAGGTAGGTCGGGAGAACAGCCTGTTCATCCACGTAACCCCGCTTCTCTATGTGAAAAGCAGCGGCGAATATAAGACGAAGCCGACGCAGCACTCCGTAAAAGAGCTCAGAGGACTTGGAATCGCACCGAACATCCTGGTTCTTCGTGCGGACGGGGAGATCGACAACAATGCCCGTGCCAAGATTGCCATGTTCTGTAACGTGCGTCCGGATTGCGTTATCTGCAACCGGGATGTACCGGAGCTGTATTATGCACCGGTCATGCTGGAGGAATCGCACTTTAGCGAGATTGTCTGCCGCGAACTCAACATGGAACCGGGAGTTCCTGATATGCACGAGTGGAACGAGATGCTGCATCGGATTGAATCCAGAACCGGAACCGTTACCATTGGATTGATCGGTAAGTACACGAAGCTGCACGATGCATATCTGTCAGTTGCAGAGGCACTGCATCACGGCGGCTATGAGAACGGTGTTACCGTGAATATTCGATGGATCGAGTCCGAGATGCTGGAAGGACCGGAGGCGGAGGATATCCTGAGCGGTGTAGACGGAATCCTGGTGCCGGGCGGTTTCGGCACGCGCGGCGTAGAGGGCAAAATCCGTGCGGCAAAGTATGCCAGAGAACACAATGTGCCGTACCTCGGCATCTGCCTCGGTATGCAGACCGCCGTTATTGAATACGCAAGAAACGTGCTGGGGCTTAAGGATGCGCATTCGGCAGAGTTCAACGAAGAGAGTGCACACCGAATCATTGACTTCATGCCGGATCAGCGCGGGAATATTCCGAAAGGCGGAACGATGCGCCTTGGTGCTTATCCGTGTGTTATCAAAGCAGGAAGCACCATGGAGAAGGTGTACGGACGCAACGTCATTCAGGAACGCCATCGCCACCGTTACGAGTTCAACAACGAGTATCGGGAGGCAATCGAGGCAGCCGGAATGGAAATTGTCGGAACTTCTCCAGACGGAAAACTGGTTGAGGCAGTGGAAATTCCGTCTCACCGCTTCTTCGTTGCTGTGCAGTATCACCCGGAATTTAAATCCCGGCCGAACGCCGCACATCCGCTGTTCCGTGAACTGGTTCGCGCTTCGCTGCAGGAATAGATTAAGCTATTGTGACGAAAAGGAAATGTTCGTGCAAGCATCAAAGCCAACTTTAGTTCGGCGTTCTGATTCGTGAAATTGCAAAACCTCACAAAACCGCAAGGACAGTAAAGAGAAGGTCATCGGGATTCTCGCGGAAGAATTGGCACGCTTCTCTTCTTACGGAAAACGGCTGTAAAATTTGCGTAAAATCTGTTAGAATCAATGGAGCAGTGGGCATATCCGCTGCTCCGTTGTGATTTATAAGGATGTGCGCATACCGTTTCGGCTGCGGCGAACCGCGGCGAATCCGAATTTCTGCCGGGACAGATATTGTGAAAGGACATCATGTCTGCTCAGAGGATGAATGCAGTGAACAATGCCGGCTCGCAAGGTGAACGCAGAGAACGAGGGTCGCACGACAAACGAGACATCTGTCGCGCAAGAGGCTGCACATCACTGAAAACAAAAGGGGGTATACGATGCAAATTCGAATGGATGACATCATTACGGCGATTGCAACATCCGCGAAAGACACCGAATATTATTATGATAAGGAGACCGGTGATCTTGAGATGACGATAGATGGCGAGCTTCTGGGGAACCGAGACATCGATCTGACGAATGATTCCCGCTACATACAACTTCCGGATCGCTATGAGTTCGATGACCTCGAGATGGCGACGGATTTCGCCAACCATGCCGATGACCCTGGCATGAAGGCAAAAATCCTGGAGGCAATCACCGAGGACGACAGCTTGAAAGTCTTCCGGGAGACTGTGCAGGACATGAGGGTATCGCATCATTGGGATCACTATCGGGAGAGCGTGTTCCGCCAGGCGGCGATTGAATGGTGCGAATTTAACGGCATCGATTACATCGACGGAGATCCGGAACAGGTGCTGGAGGGTGGCATCTACCGGCACTTCAAGGGCAAGCAGTATCAGGTATTGACGATTGCCAAGCACAGCGAGACGCTGGAGGAGCTGGTAATCTATCAGGCTCTCTACGGAGATGGCGGAATCTGGGCTCGGCCGAAGAAAATGTTCTGTGGAACGGTGACGGTAGACGGGGAGGACAAACCCCGCTTCGAATTGGTTGAAAGTCCCGGAAACATTGACAAATAAGGATTTTGATGATACAATTCCGTGACATAACAAATGACACGAAGCCTGAGGTGGGGCGGCCGCCACGGGCTTCGTAATTTGACTGCTCTGATAAATTGAAGCGGAGCTGTCGCGATCAGACGAAAGACACAGACAGGGGTATTGACACGTATGAATAAGAAGAAATTTGCAGGGGCAGAGTACGATGTTCCCTATGTGGAAACACTCAAAGAAATTATAGACAATACCGTATCGACCTATCCGGAACGCGTGGCTTACATGTACAAGGATGACCACAAGGAGCCCTTCCAGAAGGTTACTTACAACGAATTCGACAGACAGCGCCGGGCGCTGGGAACAGCACTTCTCGGAATGGGACTCAAGAACAGCAAGATTGCCGTTGCCGGGGAGAATTCTCATCGCTGGGCGCTGTCTTATTTTACCGTCGTGTGCGGCGTCGGCACCATCGTGCCGATTGATAAGAACCTGCAGCTTCTGGAGATTGAAAACCTCCTTCGCCGTGCGGACGTGGAGCTTCTGTTCATTTCGCATAAGATGGTCAGCAGCGTACTGACCTGTCTGGACACGGTGGAAACATTGAAGTACCTGGTAATTATGGATCCGCCGGATGTGGATCTGACCCGGTACGAGGATGATGGACGAATCCTTCTTTTATCCCAATTGATCGAGAATGGTAAAAGAAAAATTCGGGAAGGTCACCACGAATACGAGGCAGCAGAGGTGCAGGCTGACGACCTGTCCACGATTCTTTTCACGTCGGGTACGACGGGATTGGCGAAGGGTGTGATGCTCTCTCACCGAAATCTGGCACAGAATGTGTACAATATGTCCAAATATTTCCACATCCCGGATGAGGGGCGGGTGCTCTCCGTACTGCCGATCCATCACGCGTATGAGATGACCTGCACGGTGATGACCTGCTTCTACCAGGGAGCGACGGTAGTTATCTGTGAGGGGCTTAAGCATATTCAGACGAATTTCCAGGAGGCGGAGTGCTGCGTCATGCTGGGTGTACCGCTCGTGTTCGAGAATATGCACCGTAAGATCTGGAAGCAGGCGGAGAAGAGCGGGCTTCTGAAGCGGCTGCAGCGCGGCATCGCGATGTCCCGGAAGACGAAGCTGATGAATCGGCCTGCGGCGACTCAGAGGATGTTCGAATCCGTACACAAACTGTTCGGAAAGAATCATTACATGTTTATCGCCGGGGGTGCGGCGATTAATCCGCAGGTCATCGATGATTTCGAGGCGATGGGATTTCCGATGCTGCAGGGGTACGGCATGACGGAAAATGCACCGATTATTGCGATGAATACGGATCGCTACCGCAAATCCGCGGCGGCGGGGAAGCCGCTACCGGGCACTGAAGTTGCACTGGTGGACATGGACGAGAGTGGCATCGGCGAGATTGTGGTGAAGGGACCATCCGTCATGATGGGTTATTACAAAGATCCGGAGAGCACGGATGCAACAATCAAGGACGGATGGCTGTACTCCGGAGATTACGGCTATTTTGATGAAGAAGGATTCCTGTATATTACAGGGCGGAAGAAGAATGTAATCGTCACCAAGGGTGGCAAGAACATCTTCCCGGAGGAGGTGGAGTATTACCTTCTTCTGGATGAAAGAGTTCAGGAAGTTATTGTCTATGGCAAGCACGACGAGGCGAAGGACGACCTCATCTGCACGGCTATCGTCTATCCGAACTACGAACTTCTGAAGGGCGAAGGGATCGTGGAGGATGAAGATGTATATAAGGTTCTCCGCCGCATTGCAGACGAGGCAAACGAGAAGATGCCGCCGTATAAGCGGGTGAAGCGCATTGAAGTGAGGGAGAAGCCTTTCGTGAAGACAACCACGCTCAAGATTAAGAGATTTGAGGATGAGAACTATGAATACAAGTTTGATGATCGGTCGATCCATTTCCGCGGATGAATATAAGGAAATTCGGCAGCGTGAGCGCCTGGAGATGGACCGGATTCGGAATCAGCTGGACAACTGGCCGAATCCGAGGGTTCAATACCGGGGCCATTCTCTGCCGGTAGACCTGAAGGACATGTTGGAGCAGAGTGCGGCGCGCTTTCCGGACCATTTCCTGTTCAAGCAGAAGCTTCATAAGAACGAACCTTTCCAGGGCATCACTTTCCGTCAGACGCTGGAGGATGTGTATGCACTGGGAACCGCGATGATGATGCTTGGACTTCGTGAGAAGAAAATTGGGGTTATTGGACCGAACAGCTATCAATGGTGCGAGACTTACCTGGCTGTTACGGGCGGCGTCGGCGTCATCGTGCCGCTGGACAAGGAACTCCACGAGGATGAGCTGAAGCAGCTGACCATCAAGGGGGAGCTTAGCGCCATCATCACTGTGGAAAACAAATACTACGAGATCTTTAAGCACATCCGGGAGAGCGGAGAATCTCAGCTGGAATACATCATCAATGTGGCGATGGCAGAGGATGAGTCGAGGGAAGACGGCCTCATTTCCTGGGTGAAATTAAGAGAATCCGGACGCAAAGAGGTTCTGAACGGAGATCGTCGTTACATCGATGCTCCGGTTGTAAACACGGATCTCTCTGTCATTCTTTTCACCTCCGGAACGACAGATGTGTCCAAGGGTGTCATGCTGAATCAGAAGAATCTGGTGCTGGATGTCTACCTGGCGCAGACGCTGCTGGAGGTTCGTCAGGGGGAGGACACATTCTTCTCACTGCTTCCGCTTCATCACACGTATGAGTGCACCGCGACCTTCCTGGAGTGCGTCTATAACGGAACGACCATGGCTATCTGCCAGGGCCTCAAATACATTCTCAAGGACATGCAGGAGACTCAGCCGACGCTGCTCTTAGGCGTACCGGTTATCTTCGAGAATCTGTACAACAAAATTACCCGTAACGTGAAGAAGAGCGGCAAGGAGAAACAACTGGGTGCCATTCTCAAGGTGAACCGGCTGACGAAGAAGGTGGGTTTTGATATTTCGAAACTGGCAACGAAACAGATTACAGAGCTGTTTGGTGGCAAGCTTCGCACGATGATTTGCGGCGGTGCGGCGGTTGACGGCGCGATTCTGGACTTCTTCGGGGATCTCGGATTCCGAAGCCTCCAGGGATACGGTCTGACGGAATGTGCCCCGATTATTGCGCTGAATCCGGACAGCCCGCGATTCATCCATAATGCATCGGCAGGATACCTTTTCCCGCTGAGTGAGTGCAAGATTATCGACAAGGATGAAAACGGTTGCGGCGAGATTTGTTTCCGTGGACCGACTGTTATGATGGGATACTACAAGGATCCGGAGCGAACTGCAGAGGCCATCGATGCGGATGGCTGGTATCGCACCGGCGATCTCGGCTACATCGATGAACAGGATTACATCTATATCACCGGGCGGAAGAAGAGTATTATCATCACCGGAAACGGTAAGAATGTCTATCCGGAGGAGCTGGAATTCTATCTCCAGAAGAGTGAGTACATCAGCGAGAGCATGGTGTGGGGAGACGAGACCAACGACGATCCGACCAGGCGCGGTATCTATGCAACCATTCGCGTAAATACCGAGGCCGTCGAAGATAAATTCGGCCCGAATTACGGCAAAGCGCAAGTAGTGGAATTTATCCAGCGAGAGGTGGATAAGACGAATGAGAAGCTGCCGCTTTTCAAGAAAATTACCCACGTCATTATCCGCGATCGGGAATTCCACAAGACTACGACCCACAAAATCCTCCGTCGAGACGAGGACAACAAGTGGGCATAACAGCAGATTTGCAATTGGAACGAAGCAGTTCGAGGGGTACATCTGCAGCAGTGTGAATGGTGTGCCGCATCATGCTGCAATTGTCTCGGATGAACGAAAAAAGGCACAGGAGGAGAGTAATGACTGAAAGGAAATATCCCGCACTGGTTATTGATCACGAAAAACTTCGTGAGAATGTTCGCATTGTGTCGGACTGGTGCGGAGAGTCGGGTATCTTTCTTACCGGCGTTATCAAGGGCGCCAACGGAATCGTTTCCGTTGCGGAGGATTTTGTAGCCGGTGGTGCGAAGATCATCGCATCTTCCCGTCTGGAGCAGCTGAAACGCTGCAAGGATGCAGGAATCGGCGTACCGCTGATGATGATCCGCGTGCCGATGCTGTCGGAAATCGAGGAGCTGGTTCGAATTGCAGAATACAGCCTGAACAGCGAGCGCGTCACATTGGATGCACTGAATGAAGCGGCCGGTGATGCCGGCGTTTCTCACAAGGTGGTGCTAATGGCCGATCTCGGTGACCTGCGCGAGGGCTATTTTGATTACGACGAGCTGGTGAAGGTTGCTTCCTATGTGGAGACGGAACTACCGAATCTGAAGCTCGCCGGCGTGGGCACGAACCTGGGTTGCTACGGATCGGTCATGGCCACCGAGGATAAGATGCTGGAGCTGGTAGACATTGCGGCGCGTGTGGAGGCGACCGTGGGTCACGAACTTGAAATCGTATCCGGCGGGGCAACGTCCAGCCTGATGGGAGTGTTCGAGGGTTTTATGCCGAAGAAGATTAACATGCTTCGGATTGGTGCGGCCCTTCTGGCTGGCCCGCTGGAGGATATGAGAACATGCTACGGATACTCGGAAATGGATGCACTGAATGATGATGCTTTTACCCTGGAGGCACAGGTGGTCGAAGTGAAGAAGAAGGCATCTCATCCGATTGGAACGCTGGGAGTAGACGCCTTCGGCCAAAAGCAAGTCTATACAGACCGAGGCATCCGTGGGCGCGCGCTTGTAGCGATCGGCAGAGCGGACTACGGCGATATCAGCGATCTGGTGCCGACGGTGCCGGGAATGACGGTCATCGGTGCATCCGGCGACCATACCATCCTGGACATTGAAGATGTTAAAGAACCGATAGCGGTTGGAGATATTATTCGTTTTAAATTGAAATATTCGGCAATTCTGAGAATTTCCGGAAGTGAGAATGTGAAGCTGCATGAAAGGAGCAGAAAATAAAATGGCAAGTGTACAGCATGAAATGACAAAAGCAGGTTACGACAAGCTGGTTGAGGAACTCGAAACCCTGACCGGCGCCGCAAGACTCGAAATCGCGGAGCGTCTCAAGGAGGCGATTTCCTACGGCGATATTTCCGAGAACTCGGAGTATGACGCAGCGAAGGAGGCGCAGGCAGAGAACGAGGACCGCATCAAGGAAATCGAGGAGATCCTGAGAACGGCAAAGGTTGTCGACACGGATGATCTGGTTTCCGAGGGAACCGTGCAGACGGGAATCACCGTTCGCGTGAAAGACCTGATATACGATGAAGAGATGACCTACCAGATTGTGGGAAACACGGAGGCCGACCCGTTCAACGGTAAGCTGTCCAACGTCTCCCTGGTGGGCGAGCATCTCATCGGGACGAAGGCCGGTGACGTCATTGAATTCTCCGTACCGGAAGGCACTGCGAAGTATGAAATCCTCGAGGTACTGTAGGCATACTGCATGAGAGCAGTGGTACAGGACTGTAGGGGTAACCGTCAATAATACGAGGGATATAGCCAGAATCGTGAACAGAAAGGATAGGTAAAATGAGTAACGATAACCAGAACGCGCCCGAGGCAGCTGCCTTAACCGCGGAAGAAATCAACGAGCAGCGTCAGATCCGCCGCGAGAAGCTCCGGGAGCTCCGCGAGATGGGCAGAGACCCGTTCGTGCAGGAGACCTACAATGTCACCGCACACAGCAAGGATATCAAGGATAACTTCGAAGCATTGGAGGGCGAGGAGGTCGCCATCGCAGGCCGTATCATGAGAAAGAGGATCATGGGCAAGGCGGCTTTCTTCGATGTACAGGACAAGCAGGGTCGAATCCAGTGCTATATTAAGAGAGATGATATCGGGGCAGAGGAATACAAGATTTTCAAGACTTACGATATCGGTGATATTGTCGGATTGAACGGTATGGTCTTCAAGACCCGCACTGGAGAGGTATCCATCCACACGCAGTCGCTGACGCTGCTGTCCAAATCTCTGCAAGTGCTTCCGGACAAGTGGAGCGGACTCCAGGACATCGATCTGCGGTATCGCCAGCGCTACGTAGACTTAATTGTGAACGAGGATGTTCGTAAGACTTTCTATGATCGCGCGCTGATTATCAAGACGGTCCGTGAGGTGCTCGAGGAGGATTACGGATTTCTGGAAGTGGAGACCCCGGTGCTGCAGAACATCGCCGGCGGCGCGAACGCCCGTCCGTTCAACACGCACCACAATGCGCTTGATTTCGACTTGAAACTTCGTATCTCGTTGGAGCTTCCTCTCAAGAGATTGATTGTCGGAGGCCTGGACAGAGTCTATGAACTGGGCAAGGTTTTCCGCAATGAGGGAATGGACAAGAACCACAGCCCGGAATTCACATCCATGGAAGCCTACATGGCATACGGCAATATGGAAGACATGATGGATCTGATGGAGCAGGTGGTGTACAAGTGTGCGATGGCCGTAAACGGGACACCGATTATCACTTACGAAGGCAAGTCCTTCGATGTAACTCCGCCGTGGAATAAGATCGACATGACAGAGACGGTCATCAAGATCACCGGCGTTCCGTTCGACAAGATTGACACCGACGAGGAAGCGCGCGAGGCGGCCATCAAGTACGGCATGGACAAGGACGAAGTGAAGACCTGGACTCGCGGAAAGATCATTTCCGAGATGTTTGAGACCTACTGTGAGGATGTTCCGGGATTGCTGGACGGCCCGATATTCCTGACCGGTCACCCGGTAGACGTATCACCGTTGTCGAAGAAGGATCCGAAAGACCCGAGAATCACTCGCCGTTTCGAGGCCTACATCAACGGCTGGGAAATGTCCAACGCATTCTCCGAGCTCAACGACCCGATCGATCAGTACGAAAGATTCGCCGAACAGCAGCGTGAGCTGGATCTCGGCATCGATGACGAGGCACATCCGATGGACAAGGATTACGTCAATGCACTGGAGATCGGTTTGCCGCCAACGGGAGGTATCGGTATCGGCATCGACCGTCTGGTTATGCTCCTGACCGATTCGGCAACCATCCGTGACGTGCAGCTGTTTCCGGTGATGAAGACTATTGATAAATAATGCCTTATTTCAAGGGATTCTGCGGTATTGCGAAGAGGGGGCACAGCGAAAGTACAGCAAATAGTTACTGCTCCAAGCTGTATAAACGCCGTAAATACTGACTTCAAAATACAGCAAGTACCATTGAGCAAAAAGAGAACCGAATAATTTGTACTTACGAAGGACACTTTTCTAAGAAAAAATTCTTAGGGAAGTGTCCTTTTTTGCGTGCCAGCCACGACCGAGATGAAGCAAAGCGGAATCGAGGTGCGGCTTGGCTCGTGGCCAAGGAATCCAGTCTAAGCAGCTTCGCCGCAAAGCTTCAAAAAGTCATTGAACCAGAAAACAAAGCACAATGAATCGAGGAGGACAAGGATTATGGCAGCAACAAAAAGAGTAGATGATAAGAAATTTGTTCGTTACAAAGAGGGAGCAAAATTGTATTCCATGTGTCAGTCAAAGTTTGAGGATATGGCCAGAGATGCCGGTGCGATTTACAAGCTGAATAAGCTGGTGCTGGTAAATTGCGAGATCTTCGAGGAATATCTGGAAACATTCCACATCGTAGAATAAGGAGGCTGAGGGTATGGCGTTCAAGGAATACAGAGAAATGAAGGTTTGCAAGCAGTCCGGATATCATTATAAACCCACACCGACAATTATTCTGAAAGGACAGTGGCTGCAGGAACTTGGATTATCGTATGGAGACAAGGTTCGCGTGAAATGTGAAAAGGGAAGGCTCACCATCACAAAGGCGGAAGAATCTATACTTGCATTCCCGGAAGCAACGGTAACTTCTGTGATGAAGGTGGCAGAATCAAAGAACAATTACGGAAGGAGGTGCCGCTGATGGGAAAGGTGTATATGTGTGGATCCTTTAAGGGTGGCGTTGGAAAAACGGTTACCACTTTTAACTTGGCATATTCCTTTGCTGCAATGGGAAAGAAGGTACTGGCTGTCGATTTTGACAGCCAGGCCAATCTCAGCACCTGTTTCGGTGTGGAGGATACAGAAAAAGTGCCGGTGAGCATTGGCAATCTGATGATG
>CAVKJB010000010.1:0-69998 GCA_963656785.1 Acutalibacteraceae bacterium
GTAACTGCACCTGTGGCTGTAATGCTGCAGGTGTAAAACTTGGTCTAAAGTGACCCAGTTTTCAATGAGCGCTTGACCGAATTTTCGGTTGACATATACACCTACGGCGGCGATATGGCCGTGGCGTCAATTTTCGCGGATGATGTGACGCTCATTGCATACACGACGTGGAGTATCCGCTAAATGATGAGATTGTGATGGCGTGAGAAAAAACTTTCAGAGGAATCCATGAAATCATATTAAGCTAAGAATAAAAGCAAGCCTGAAAATAACTACAAATCCTACTCGTTGTAGCTGAGAAACTGCTGCAAGTAGGATTTTTTTAGATGTTGAAATAAATATGGGATTGACATATACCGGGAGGGGGTATAATATGACTGTGCGAGGTACCCGGGTGGGGTATATCCCGACCGCTGTGGGTATCTTACAATGAGGGTCAATACATGTATTCAGAAACAGGTGTAATAATGAGTGAAGATAAAGAAACGAGCCAGCGTCATGGGTCAATTAAGCGGACGGAGGTTACCGCAGATGCGAGGATTAATCCAGATGCGAAAACAAGCAAGTGCTGCTGCAGCGAACGGCACAAGGATCGTTCGGAAGCGGAGAAGAAAGCGCTTCTCACAAGATTGCGAAAGATTGAAGGTCAGATTCGAGGGCTGGAGAAGATGGTGGAAAATGACATCTACTGTCCGGATATTCTGACGCAATCGTCAGCGGCCGGAAGTGCGCTGAACAGCTTCAACAAGGTTCTTCTCAGTTATCACATCAGGAGCTGCGTTGCGGAGGATATTCGCGATGGCAACGAGGAGAAAATTGACGAGCTGTGTCAGTTACTACAGAAACTGATGAAGTAACGAGAGAAGTGAACAATTGAAGCATCCATGAAACGACTTGGATTGTGGCAAGGCTTGCATGGCGGAGCTGGCGTTTCAGCAGTGAAGTGAAGCCCGTTGTATTTATGAAATTCGCGCTTGCATGGAGAATCTTCATTGTCTTATGCTGTCGGCGTTTGCAAGAGCAGAAAGGAGTCTTATTTGAAACAATATATCGTAAGCGGCATGACGTGTGCCGCCTGCCAGGCGCACGTAGAGAAGGCGGTACGCGCTGTGGAGGGAGTGGATTCCGTGAATGTCTCGCTCCTGACCAATTCGATGACGGTCGAAGGCAGCGCTTCGGCGGACGCTGTCATTCGGGCAGTAGAGAATGCCGGATACGGGGCGGTAACGAAAGGTGAATCCGGTGTGAATGCGAAACGCAGCAGACGCACTTCTGAAAGCAGCGGAATCGATAATGGAATCGGAGTTGGATTCGACACCGGCGAATCCGGTCGCTGCAGCAATGGCACGAAGGATTACGCCGCAGAGGAAGAGGCACTTAGGGACAGAGAGACGCCGAAGCTGGTTCGGAGACTGAAGCAATCTGTTGTGGTACTTTTGGCCCTGATGTATATCTCGATGGGACACAACATGCTGGGTTGGCCGGTGCCACATTTTCTGACGCACAACCACATCGGACTCGCCATTGTGCAGATGCTGCTGGCACTGCTGGTCATGTATATCAATCGGGCATTTTTCGAGTCGGGTTATAAGTCCCTGCGTCACGGAGCACCGAACATGGATACATTGGTGGCGATGGGGTCAGGGGTATCCTTCCTGTGGTCGCTGGGGGTCACGCTTGAAATGACTTATCTGGTCGCGCATGGAACGAACAATATGGATCTGATGTCCCTCTATCACGACCAGCTTTATTTCGAATCGGCAGCTATGATCCCGGCATTGATTACCATCGGGAAAACGCTGGAATCCATATCGAAGGGACGTACTACGGATGCACTGAAGAACTTGCTTCGCATGGCACCGAAGACGGCAATGGTGGAGATTGACGGCGAGCTTCAGGAACTGGATATCGATCTGGTGCAGGCGGGAGATATCTATGTCGTGAAATCCGGCGATTCCATTCCGGTGGACGGTATCGTTCTCGAGGGCAGTGCAGCGATTGATGAGTCTGCATTGACGGGAGAATCCATCGCGGTCGATAAAGAAGCAGGCGACAACGTATCTGCGGCGACCATCAGTCGATCAGGTTACCTGCGTTGCCGGGCGACTCGGGTCGGGGAGGACACTACTTTTGCCCAGATTATCCGCCTGGTAAGTGACGCGGCAGGTACCAAAGCGCCGATTGCCCGCATCGCAGATAAGGTATCGGCGGTCTTCGTCCCGGCGGTCATTCTGATTGCGGCGATCGTGTGCGGTGGTTGGCTCTTTGCCGGTGCGGCGATGGCGACGGCGCTTCGTCACGCTATTACGGTACTCGTCATTTCTTGCCCGTGTGCCCTCGGTCTTGCGACGCCGGTAGCCATCATGGTCGGCAACGGCATAGGCGCCAAGAACGGCATTCTGTTCAAGACGTCGGAATCCCTGGAAACTGCTGGTAAAATCAATATCATCGCGGTTGACAAGACCGGAACAATTACGGAAGGGCAGCCGGAGGTGACGGATATCATTGCATCGAATGGCGGCGAAAAGGACGAGTTGTTGCGACTTGCCTATGCCCTCGAAGACAAGAGTGAACATCCGTTGGCGCGGGCGATTGTGGCGGCCTGCAAGGATCGTGTGAAGCTATCGGATGTGACGGATTTCCGGGTATTGGCAGGAAACGGCTTGGCAGGCATCGTGGACGGGGCTCTGGTGCGAGGCGGCTCTCAGAAGTTCATTCAGGGTTTTGCGGAGATACCGACGGAATTGCAGGGTAAAGCCGAAGAACTCGGCATGCAGGGGAAGACTCCGCTTTTCTTCGAGAAAGAGGGAAAAATTCTCGGCATCATCGCCGTTGCAGATGCGATCAAGGAAGACTCTGCACGTGCGGTTCAAGAACTTCAGCAAATGGGTATTGAAGTGGTTATGTTGACTGGTGATAATGAAAATACGGCACGAACGATTGCTTCGCGCGCCGGAATTCATCACGTGATTGCCGGCGTCCTGCCGGAGGGTAAGGAACAGGTCGTTCGGCGTCTGATGGACAAAGGCCGTGTGGCCATGGTCGGCGACGGCATCAACGATGCACCGGCGCTGACCCGTGCGGATATCGGCATCGCCATTGGAGCAGGCACAGATGTCGCCATTGATTCCGCCGAGGTAGTTCTGATGAACTCGAAACTGACGGATGTCTCTGCAGCGATACGCCTGAGCCGTGGGACGGTGCGAAATATTCACGAGAATCTTTTCTGGGCGTTTGCCTACAACATCCTGTTGATTCCGATGGCCGCGGGGCTGTATCCGGGTGTTGATATCAACCCGATGTGGGGTGCCGCAGCAATGTCGATTTCCAGCTTCACGGTGTGCATGAACGCACTTCGATTGAACCTGCTGCGAATTCATGACAGCAGCAAGGATCGCCCGCTGAAGAATAAGGCCGGGTCTATTCAGAATATCGAAGAAGCGTTCCATATTTCGGAAAATGTAGCCGCCTCGGAAAGAATTGCAGTAGATGGTTCGTCGGAAAGTTTGGTTAATGGAACCATTATTACTTCCAGCGACAATTCGAATGGCAGCTCGGGGGATGCAGAACCGACAGGTTCAATAAATAATTCAATTAATATATTACATAATCAATCAAAGGAGGATCTGAACATGAAAGCAGAAGTAGGAATCAAAGGAATGATGTGCGGCCACTGTGAAGCCCACGTAAAGAAGGCATTGGAAGCACTGGATGGTGTGCAGGAAGCCGTTCCGAATAAGGACGAGAACAAGGCTGTGCTGACACTGACGGCAGACGTTTCCGAAGCTGCGGTGCGGGAAGCAGTGGAAGATGCGGGCTACGAATTTGTGGATTACACAGCTCGCGCGAACTAATACTTTCATCGATTATCGAAGAGGACGTGCGGGTACCCCTCCTGAAATGTCTTGCAGAATATTTCCGTCGGGGTACCGCACGCCCTTTTCAATGGCGGTCAAATAGACCCTTGTGGTGAGATTAACACATGCGTCAGGGGCTTGTCCTTCCTGCCGAAATTATTCTGAAAGACCATTTACGTTGAGAAGCACACCATTTTGCTCCAAAATTATTCTGAAAGACCATTTTGGAGCAAAGTCGGTGTGCTTCTTAAATGATTACGTCAGAATACATGGGCGGAGTGTCGGAAAATGAAGGCGTATTAGGATAAACCTACTTTTAATTGCAGAGATAGAATCAGGGGATCGATTTCATCGATTATCGAAGAGGACGTGCGGGTACCCCTCCTGAAATGTCTTGCAGAATATTTCCGTCGGGGTACCGCACGCCCTTTTCAATGGCGGTCAAATAGACCCTTGTGGTGAGATTAACACATGCAGGAGGGACAAGCCCCCATAGCCGCATTCCAATCATGATGGTCACTTCGGGAATCACCGTTATTCCTCCGGGAAATCCGGAAGTGAATGCAGGTGAAATGTGTTTTTATGAAAATCAATAAGTCCCTCGTCGCGCATTTTCCCCAGCTCTTTGGAGAGCGCTGTACGCTCGACGTTGAGGTAGTCTGCCATCTGTTGCCGGTCAAAGGGAACCTGAATTGTCCGGCTGCCGCTTCGAACGGAAAGCATGGAGAAATAGGTGAACAGTCGGCTTCGGATCGTCTTTGCAGCTGTACAGAAAATCCGGCTGGACAGCACCAGATTCTTCTGCGTGGAGATCTGCACCATATTGCGAAGGAGCTTAAGATACCAGGATTCGTGCACGTTCCTTTGATCGAGTAGTACATCCGCATCGAGGAAGAGAATTCGGCAATCTGTCGCAGCTACGGCATCCACCATCATCGGCTCACGGCTAATGGCATAGGTTTCTGCAAAGACGTGTCCACACGGAATGCTGCTGAGAATACTGCGGTTTCCCCACAGATCGATGTTCTCGATTCGAACGCAGCCGTCCTGCACAATGCCGATTTCGCGAACCGTATCTCCGGCATGGAGAATAATGTCTTCTTTTCGATACGTCAGCTCGCGGGTTTTCGAAGCCTCCGTCATCGCTTCGAGTTCCTCTGACGTCATATTTCGGAAAATTGGGGAGTAAAATTCCATCAGGCTCTCTCTTTCTGTGGTTATAACCACGCAATTCCTCTTCCTATTCTGATAGGATAAGGCCATAAACGCAAGAGATAATTTGCCGGGGTTAAAAGAATTTTCCCATCCGTCTTACGTGTCCGATGCGTCCGGCGCAATCAACAGAAGCGATCCATTCAACACGTCTGCGGTCCTCGACGTATTCTGCGCGGCAAGGCGTGCTGTACTGGAATGCCGGTGGACGAAATTCAGATAACCTCAGAACAGAACGGCTATGGAGAAAGATAGAAACAAGGAGGCAATCATGATTCGTAAAATTATTCATATCGATGAGGATAAATGCAACGGTTGTGGCAAGTGTGCAGAGGCTTGTCACGAAGGAGCCATTGAGATGGTGAATGGTAAAGCCAGACTGATGAGAGACGATTACTGTGACGGCATGGGGGATTGCTTGCCGGAATGTCCGACGGGTGCCATCAGCTTCACCGAAAGAGAAGCCGCAGCCTATGATGAGGCTGCCGTGGCAAAGCACATGGAAGAACGGAAGATGAAGAAGATGCAGGCAGAGGGTATGAAGCTGGGTGGAAGTGCGAAGCCGGGCGGTTTCCACGGATGTCCGGGGAGTGCGATGCATACTTTTAGTCGAAAGGAAGAGAGCGCAGCAGAGACGATGGCACCGGCGACAACGGCAAGTACACAGTCTCAACTGGGTCAATGGCCATGTCAGATTAAGCTGGTTCCGGTGAAGGCACCGTATTTCGACGGGGCGAAACTCCTGATTGCAGCGGACTGCACGGCGTACGCGTACGCGCGGATTCATGAGGATTTCATGAAGGGGAAGATTACCATCGTGGGATGTCCGAAGCTGGATGCGGTGGATTACAGCGAGAAACTGACGGAGATCATCGCCGGTAATGACATCAAGAGCGTGACGGTGCTTCGCATGGAGGTACCGTGCTGCGGCGGACTCGAGAATGCGGCGATTAAAGCACTGAAAAACAGCGGGAAGTTCATTCCGTGGCAGGTGGTAACGTTCACTTTGGATGGCCGGATCAAGGACTGCTAGTAAAGAAAATGGAGGAGCATGAACTTGAGACGATTGCCACAAAGAAATCCGCAAAGAAATCAAGACGATCAAGACGATCGGTCGCAAAAGATTGTGCGTATGGAGGGCGGAGTAAAGATTTGCCCGATGTCCTCGTAAAAAGCAGCTTAACGAGTGGTTGTAATTGACTAACTTAAAACGCGTTGGATACAATGAGGCGTGCATCCGAAAGGGTGCACGTTCTTGCTATATTTGCTGTATTTGTTGGTTTGTTAGACAGTATCAGCGGATCTGCCTCCATGAAGCAGGCGGATGCCAGCCTTGAATGTCGGGGGAAAAGTTATGAAATTCATTATCAACAGCATCCTGCTGGGCGTGGGACTTGCCATGGATGCTTTCTCGGTTTCCATCGTGAACGGATTGAACGAGTGCCACATGTCCCGCATCAAATCTGTGGCAATTGCCGGAACATATGCGGCATTTCAGTTCGCAATGCCGATGATTGGTTGGTTCTGTGTCTATCGCATTGCGGAGGCGTTTCAAGCATTCCAGAAGTTCATCCCGTGGATTGCACTGCTGCTTCTCCTGTATATTGGCGGCAAGATGCTGATTGAGGGAGTTCGAGCCTGGGAAGCGTCCAGGTCGAAGGATACCATTGCGACGGGCGGAACAACAGGCGAGACCTCAGCAGCGGATTGCACAAGGGAAGCAGCGGATCCGCAGGTTTTGACCGCGACCACACTCTTCTTTCAGGGCGTAGCAACGTCCATTGACGCATTATCAGTGGGATTCACCATCGCCAATTATAACGCAGCCGGTGCATTCCTGGCGTCCGCCCTGATTGCCGTTACAACTTTTATCATATGCATGGTGGGATTGCTGTGCGGCAAATGCTTCGGCGACCGTCTGGCGGACAAAGCCAGTATCCTGGGCGGCGTTATCCTGATTCTGATCGGTGTCGAGATTTTCGTAACCGGAATCTAGGGAATGAATGGGACTGCCGAATTATTTATAGCTGTAAGAATACTCCGGGAATGTGGTCTATACGAAAAGAACATCCAAGGAATGCCGGGAACATCCTCTGCGTCCCCCTCCTGAGCAAGGGTATACAGGAGAGGACGGGATGCTTTCGGGAGTTTTCCGGATGTTCATTTTGTTCGAGTATTCAAAATAACAATAAGGTCAACCGTTCCATGATTAGATTCAATTGCATGTTTGTTCAGCAATGCAGTATAATCAAAGGCGTGTTTTCGGATTGAAGAAGGAAACAACGCTAGAGATTATATAATTGAAGGAGAGAAGAAACTCATGGAAAAGAAAGTTTCAACGAAAGAAGTTGTAATTGTAGCAATGGTTGCGGCCGTTGTCGGCGTAATTTTCACATTGCTGGACTACGCGTATATGCCGCTGAGTGCTGTACTGGGAACAGTATTCATGGAGCTTACGTTCGGCATCTACATGTTGTCTCCGGCTCTGCCGATGTATTTGGTTAGAAAGCCGGGCTTTGCGATTTTCGGCGCGTTGGTTGCAGCCGGCGTGAACCTGCTGCTGGGAAGCCCTTACGGATTACAGCTCATCCTTGCCGGCGTATTGGAAGCTCTCGGTGTAGAGCTCGCATACGCAATTGGAAAGTACAATGCTGACATGAAGACGCTGGTAATCGGACAAATCCTGGGTGCCATCTTTGTATTCTGCCGGGACGGATTCTTCTGGGGCACACCTTGGTGCTACGGTACCGGAATTGCTGCGGGCTGCGTTGTTGTTCGTATCCTCAGCTCCGTCATCATCGGAATTGTGCTGGTTAAGGTGATTACCGCAGCTTTGGCTAAGACCGGTGTTCTGAAAGGAATGGCATGCACGAAGTAATGGCACAGGACAATTGCTGTCTTCGAATTGAAGACGCTACATATTGTTACGATGGAGAGATGCTGCCGGTATGGCGGCACCTCTCTTGCTGTTTTCAGGAGGGAAGAATTAATGCCATCTGCGGTCCGAGCGGCTGCGGAAAAAGTTCTGTCCTGAACTTGATTGACGGATTGATCCCGCACATGTACGAGGGGGATTTTTCCGGTAAAATCATACTCGGTGATGAGGACATTTCCGACCTGTACCCGCGGTATCGATGCGGAAAAATCGGTTATGTCATGCAGAATCCGGAAAGTCAGTTCACGACCTTCACCGTAGAGGAGGAACTTGCTTTTGGCATGGAGAACCTTGGCATGCCTCCGGATGAGATGGAGAAGCGGATCCTGCAGGCTCTGGAATTTGTGGGAATGACTGGCTTCGAGAAAACAAATCTGGATGATCTGTCCGGTGGGCAGAAACAGAAAATCGCTATTGCGTCTGTCATCGTCACGAATCCCCAAATTCTCCTTCTGGACGAGCCGACCGCAAATCTGGATCCCGAAAGCCGAGGGCAAGTCTTTGACTTGATTCTTCGTCTTTCCCGAGAATACGGAATGACAATCGTGATTGTGGAACATAATATTGAAGAGATTATGGATTCGGTAGATTGGATGATTGTGATGGACGCCAACGGAAATATCCAGCGGCAAGGGGAACTGCAGAGGGATCGAGTTGCTTTTAACCGATTATTACAGCATGGTGATACTGAGTGCATGGCTAATGATTGTTCAACGGAGGAGACGGTACTTGAGATTAAAGATTTAGAATTCTCATATCCAATTCCGGGGACAATCCGGAAAGAGGGAACTCCGATTCTCCGCGGCCTGAATCTACAGGTATGCCGTCAGGAACTGTTTGCGATCGTGGGAGAAAACGGCGTAGGAAAGACAACTTTGACACGGCTTGTATTTCGAATTCTCAAGCAGGATAAGGGGTCTATCCGTTTGTTCGGCAGACCTGTTGAATCCTATCGGAAACGCGATTTGTATCATCAGATCGGGCTGGTTTTCCAGAATCCGGAGAATCAGTTCATCACCAACACGGTATGGGACGAATTGATGTTCAGCCTCAAACGGGTGAAAATTTCTGAGGAAGAGAAGGAAAAACGCGTGAACGCGATGCTGCAGAGATTTCACCTGGAAGAAGACAAGGAAAAGAGTCCGTTTGTGCTCAGCCAGGGCCAGAAAAGGAGACTGAGTGTGGCGAGCATGCTGCTGACGAATCAACAGATCCTGTTTCTGGATGAGCCCACGTACGGACAGGATTTTGAGAATCGCCGGGAGCTCATGAAGGATATGCAGAAACTGGTAGAAGAGGGTATAACGATAGTAATGATTACCCATGATATGTCTTTGGTGAAACAGTACGCGACAAGAGTTGCAAGAATTGAGAATGGTGTTGTGGTGAAATGTCTTCCAACGAAGGCATTCTTTGAAACGGAAGAGCAGGAGAAGAAATCATGTTTGCCTACGTAGAAAGAGATTCATTTCTGCACCATCTGAATCCGATGGTCAAGCTAATCCTTATTTCCATTATTACAGTGGTAGTCTGCCTGTCTTATTTCCCGGTTTTGCCAATTATAATTTTTGCGGTAACTTTTCTCGGAACCTGGACGGTCGGGAAGATTCCGCTGCAGAACCTTGCCAGACGAATGCTGGTGTTCTTCGTTGTGAGCTTCCTGTTTGTATTTTCTATGCTCGTACTGCGGGGCTTGAACGATGAGGCAGACATTGTGATGCGATTCTGGTTCTTTCGCTGGAGCGAACAGGACATTGTCCAAGCGGTCTCGCTGGGATTTCGAATCCTGGCTTTGGTAACGATGTCGATGAGCTTTGTCCTCACCACAAGACCGAGTGATTTGGTTCTCAGTCTCATCCTGCAGTGCAAGGTATCCGTCATCCATGGATATGCTACCATGGCGACTTATCGTTTTCTGCCGGAACTGCAGAATCAGGTGGAGTCCATTCACCTGGCACAGGAAATTCGGGGAATTCCGTGGAACAAAGGAATTCTTTCCCGATTCACATCTCCGTTTCGAATGATGTTGCCGCTTTTCTGCGTCGCCGCCAGGAGAGGTGAACGTGTCGCGTATGCGATGGAAAGCCGCGGTCTGGGGCGTTCAGATCAGCGCACCTACTACAGAAGAACAGAAATTACGAAGAAAGATTGGATGTTCCTGATAACATCCATTATTGCATTTGCATTATTGGTTGTGGTATTGGCAAAATTCGACTTGTATCGATTGAATTTTGCATCCATCAAGTAGAGCTGTTGTTGAATTAATTAAGTCAAAGAAGGTTTAAAAGAGGAGGTTCATTATGCCATACAAACACGAACGAATTCAGTACGGATTACCGCATGAAGCATACCCAAAGGAACATGTAGAAGAATGTCTGAACACATGGCGAGAGGTTCTGGATTTGAAGTCCGAGCCGGTTGCCGTCACTTTTCTCTTCACGAAGGAGGATTATGACGCGTATCCGGTGGATGAGATCCAATCGGCGATGCCGTATTGCATGATGGTGAAGCAGGCCGCAACCATGAATCGTGCCATCAAATGTCGGTTGGAGCATCACAAGTGTGATGGTGCAACAACCGCACTAGCGTTAGAACCGAGCACGGAGAGAATCGAAAGCGGGCAAGAGTACTACTCCTACAAATTGTACTCCTCCGTTGCCACCGCTCGAAGAATGCGGGAATCCATTCGCAGTTTGCATCGGATGCCGGTATCTACTTATGGTATGGCAGTCATTCCGCTTAAGGATTGCGTGCAGACACCCGATGTGATAATAACCATTACCAATCCACTTCAGTCCATGCGACTGGTGCAGGGATACAGCTACCGATTCGGCAAGAAACCGCAGGTAGATCTCGGCGCAATGCAAGCGATGTGTTCGGAACTGACTGTGGTTCCTTACCTGACCGGGGATATGAATGTCAGCGTCTTCTGCCCGAGCACAAGAATGCTGTGCAAATGGTCGGAAAACGACATGGCAGTAGGAATGGCCGTTGAATTGCTGGATCAGATCACCGAAGGCATTGTTGCAACGCAGCCAAATTATTAGTATTCGAGGCAATTTTTTCGTTCGCAGGCGTGTCGTTCGATTTCCCATCGGTTTGACACAACGAGATTCATCTCGTCGGTGGAACGCATACCAATGCACACCCTGAAAAAGCAATTCGTCTAGGAATATCGAAAACATCCCCTGCTGCATCTTGTGATCTGCCCTTGTCAAGTGGACACTGGAAAAACCAAAAGATAGTATTCTGAACCTTGTCCGAAAAGGACAGGGTTCTTTTGCGTTTCAGAGGACGAACTCTACTACACCTCGTTCAGCCTCTGAAACGCAACTGGTTATGAGTCATGCTTTGCCTTGTTTTATTTGTAATCGCTTACCGGGAACTTTTCCGGATAATTACCGTACATATGGCCGAAATCCAGATCGAACCCCAGGTCAACACCCGAGGCCTCCGCCCGCTTCTGAATTTCTTTCTTTCGCACATCGTTTTGCGCGGCATTGACTGTTTCCAAGGTGCTGAGAACGACGTCTCGGAAGATGTGGGATGGCATGCCGATTCCAACTTCTCCATCGGAAGCGTTCATGCTTTGCCGTGCCCCGGCACACAGGAGAGATAAGTTGATGTCGTTTGTCATGTACGGCCGGGCAGTGAGGTCGGAACATGCGCCCTGATTACCGATCGTGCCGATGTTGGATGCCATTCCGTAGTGGTAGGTGTATCCCTGGATGATGCGCATCGCCTGATAAGCGTCCGTGACCATGATGGCCACATCGAATCTTTCCATCGTGTCAATGGGCCCGATCTCCACTCCGTATGCAATGTGATCAATCGGGAGCAAATCGCGCTGAACCTGATGCGCCACTGCCATGTCCTCGTAGAGACGAAACGTATCGAATTGTTTTCCGGAACGTTCGTAGTTTGTCAGCGGTCGTAAGCCAAGCATTTCGGGCCCTCCCTGGCAGGTAAAAGAATCTTTCGTGGCCTTGATTTTCCGACCCTTCATTGCATTGTACAGCATGCGACAGTAGGTCATTTTGAATTCGAGAGATTCCGCATCACTTGCTTCATATTCCTGTTCAATGAGAAGAAAACGAACGCCGATGATTCTGCGTTCAAGACCCAGAACGATGGAAAAACGTTCTATTTGTTTTAAATAATCCTGATTCATACCAATCTCCTTCTAATTCAGTTGCTCTAAGAAACGCCGGATATGGATTTTACCGGAAGTATTTCGGATCTCCTCGGGGGTGCCTTCCTCGATAATGGTACCGTTATTCATGAAGACAATCCGATCGGCGACATCGAAGGCAAAACGCATTTCATGCGTGACAATCAGCATGGTCTGATTGTGTGCTTTTGCCAGCTTCTTGATCAGATCCAGAATGCCGGAGACGAGTTCGGGATCGAGGGAAGATGTTGGCTCATCGAACAGGAGGATGGACGGATTTACCGCAAGCGCGCGTGCAATGCCGACTCGCTGCTGCTGCCCCCCGGATAGGCGAGATGGATATTCATTCGCCTTCTCCTCAAGACCAACCTGCCTGAGAAGATTCATCGCTTCCTGATTCGCTGTGTTTTTATCCATTTTCTGGACGTTGATCATCGGCATGGCAACATTCTGAATCACGGTCTTGTTCTTGAAGAGATTATAGTTCTGAAAAACCATGGCGGAGTGCTTTCGGAACGCAATCAGATCTGCCTCCTTCGTCGGTTTACCGGCATCGATAACATCACCGTCAATTTCGAGCACTCCGGATTCCGGGATTTCCAGAAAATTAATACAGCGAAGGAATGTGGATTTTCCGGTACCGGAAGGTCCGACAATGACAACCACCTCACCCTTTTGAGCTTCAAAATTCACTCCGGTCAGAACCTGGAGGTTCCCGAATGATTTGTGAAGATTCTTAATTTTAATCATGATCTCTCCTTAATAGATTGGGTTATAAGTGACGGCAAATTCGTTTCTCCATCAGTTTGAGCAATCTGCTGATGATGACGAGAAATCCCCAATACACGAAGCCGACGGCTACGTAGCCTTCCATGAAGCGAAGAGATGCACCTGCGAGCAGTTTCGCTTTGGACATAAGTTCGATGACCCCGATGGTGAATCCGATGGCCGTGTTTTTAATCATGGATATAAATGAGTTCCCGAGAGACGGAAAAGCCGCAACGAATGCCTGGGGCAGAATAATCTCCTTGTACATGTCAAATTTGCTCAATCCGATGGAGAGTGCCGCTTCTCTTTGGCCTTTGTCGACGGAGAGGAGACCTCCTCGAATCGTTTCCGCAATAAAAGCAGAACAATTCATTGCAACGGAAATAATCATGGCGACAGGCGCGGGCATCCCCTTCATGCAATCAAACATCTGTGGCATTCCGTAGTAGAAGATGAAAAGCTGCATGATATAGGGGGTGGATCGAAAGAACGAAATATAAAGTCCGGCTGCTGTTCTAAGAACCTTATACCTGGAGGTGTACATTAACTCAACAACGAGCCCCAGGAAGAAGGCGAGCAGGAAGGACCATAATCCCAAATACAGCGTATATGGAATCTTGACGATAAGTTTCGGAAAAAGCGAGAAAAAGAATGGTATATCAAAACGCATGGAAATCCCCTTTCCACTTCATGCAGAATATAGCGATGTGCCGTATAACGATTAACGGGGACGGCCGAAGACCGCCCCCATCTCTAATTCCAATCTGTTAATCTAAAACGCTTAAACGCCAGAATTATTTATTTGCCTCATCCTGATCGAAGGAGGTGAAGTCTCTTCCAAAGTATTTCTCGGAGAGTTCCTTCATCGTGCCGTCTTCTCTCATTTCCTTCATTGCATTGTTGAACTTGTCAATGATTGCAGTGTCAGTATCCTTGGAGAACGGGAATGCCTGATAATCTGTGATGATCGGATCGCCGATCAGCTTGAAGTCATATCCGCCCTTCTTGACAGACTGGTCGAAGGAAAGGACGGTGATCGGGAATGCATCAAAGTGTTCCGACTGAAGTTCCTCGTATGCACTTCCGCTCGTTGTTACGCATTCGATTGGATTATCTTTGTGCTCCTTGTTGTACTTGGTGAAGAATGTTTCAAGAACCGTTCCGTATTCGATGCAGACCTTTCTGCCCTGAAGGTCATCCAATGTCTTTGCCGGATCGTCGCCTCTGACGCACATCTTAATTTCATTGGCTGTGTACTTATCGGAGAAATTGTAGGTCTCAGCGCGTTCATCGGTGTAGGAAACCTGTCCCGCAATGGTCGTGTAAGCACCGGAGTCCAATCCGGCGAACATTGCAGTGTAGTCATCCGACTGTTCCCACTTAACGGTGAGATTCTCTCTCTTTGCAATTTCTTCAATCAGGTCATGTTCGAATCCGGTGATGTTACCGTCATCATCCGTGTAGATTACCGGATACAGGTTTCCGGCAACTACGGTAATTTCCGTTGGCTCGTCAGAACCGCAAGCAGTCAGTCCGAGCATCACTGCTACTACCATGGAGAGCAGCAGAACTAATTTCTTTTTCATGTGATTTCCTTTCTTGATTTATCGGAATTAGCGGGTTCATTGTAGCAAAATTAACAAAAACTGTATAATTGATAATCACGATTTGCAAAAAGATCATATCTGAAAATCACATACAAGATCGCTTGTTAGAATCCAAGAACAAAACCAAGTCCATCCGCCTTTGACCGCCTCCGCTTCACCGCGGATCTCTTTTGCCGCATGACCCTCGCAAGAAAAACAGGAAATTCGCTGTTTTGGTGCCCACAAGGGGGAATGATTCGTTATAATAGAAGTGCAGTGTGTGATGGGACAGACAGAACTTTGATTCGGAATGATTTGAATCAGATCCATTTGAAAGAAATCGTTCCGGCGACATCGCTGTTCATTCCACTGTTTTCAGCCACAGCATTACAGAATATGATTGGAAGTTCCGAATCGAACCAAAAGCAAGGAGGTTCCCATGACAGACAGACATGAGAATAGAAACGAATATATTATTCCGGAGAAAACCCCGGATGCGTCCGTGAATTCGGCTAAAAGCACACCTGCGACCGCCGGCACCTCCGAGGAAACCGGAAAATCGAATGGCCTAGAGTTTTCGGACAAGCGGAGTGCATCTGCTTTCGCAGATACAAGCGTAATGTGCGAAGCGAACAGTCTTGATGAAGCGGATGGATCTCGAGTCACAGAAAACACCAAGACCTGGTCTCTTGGCAAGCGCATTCTCCGCTGCGTCCTGTATGGTATCCTCATGGCGCTGATACTACTGGTGGCAGAAGGGGCATGGCGTGACGACTTCGTGGAGGGTGTGGTTGGTGTTGCCGATTCTTCCATTCTGGGCGCGCCGCTGGTGGCCCTCATGGTTGCACTGCTCGAGAGCGGCGGCAGATGGCTGATGACGCTTCGCGCGTCGAGGCATCCGGGTTTTGATCGCGAGAGATTCCTCGGTTACTTAGGTGTCGGCCTCTGGATCACACTGGGATTCGAACTAATCATGTGCCTTGCAACGATGCTGGGTGGCGGAGTAATGGATGTTAATGTTCGATTTTCCACCGTGATCTGTCAGGTGGCAACACTGGTCATCATGGCAGTTCTGATGTGGCAGGAATACCGCTTTTGTGCATTATTCTGGCCGGCGCTTCTCTACTTCCTCTGGCTTACACCACTTCTCATTGTGCTGCCGGGAAGCCGCGTCATTACGGCAACGCAGAGAAGCATTGTGACCTTCGAACTGATTTACGGTGCACTACTGTGCCTGCTGGCCCTGATTGTCTTCCTGCGGAACCGAAGGAAGACGCAGGAGGATCTCGAGGAGAAGGCGGTAAGAAAAGCCGAGCAGAAGGCAGCAAAGGCAGACAAGAAGATCGCAAAGAAGGATGCAAAAGCGGCACACATGACGGAGGGTGCAGACGACATCTCGTACAAGGTCGGAGAGTCCGAAGAGATTAAAGCGGCTTTTGACCGGAAAGAGTCGAATCTGAAATCCGTGGAACAGAAATACTTAAACGACGACGAGGCGGAAGTAAAGTACGGCAGTGGTAACGTCGAGGACAGGTATTTGTAAAGAATAAACGAATGACAATGCGGGGAGAAAAGAACAACCTGTTCTCTCCGAATAACCGGAAAATGCATCTTTCAAGCAGGGCAGCAATAGTGCGAGCAGATACAAGTTAAGGCGGGGAGCACTGACAACAATACGCGCAGGTGTAAGTTAAGGCGGTGATCCCGGACAACAACCCGGACAGTAACAAAGAATGAAAAGAGGTAAGAAAGTACATGAATTTGGACAAGAATGAAGTAATCCATTCCTTTCGCGTAGTGCGTCGGACAGCATTGCCGGAGCTTGGTGGCGTGATGTACGTCATGGAACACGAGCCGACGGGGCTGCATCTGGCATGGCTAGATCGGGAGGAGGAGAACCGAACCTTCAACATCGCATTTCGGACGCTGCCGTGGAACGACACCGGCGTGTTTCATATTCTGGAACATTCCGTGCTCTGCGGATCCGACCGTTACCCGGTCAAGGAACCGTTCGTGGAGCTGGTGAAGAATTCCATGAATACTTTCCTCAATGCCATGACCTTTCCGGACAAAACCGCCTATCCCGTGTGCAGTACCAACAACAAGGATTTCATCAACCTGATGCGTGTGTACATGGATGCGGTGCTGCATCCGTCGATCTACCGGAACCCGATGATTTTCCGGCAGGAGGGGTGGCATTACTCTTTCGACGAAGAAGGGAAGATTTCCTACAAAGGAGTGGTTTTCAATGAAATGAAGGGTGCTATGGCCAATGCGGACGAGACGCTGGAAGATGCCATCAATCTCGCCATCATGCCGGACACGCCGTATCGCTATAATTCCGGTGGTGATCCGAAAAGTATTCCGGATTTGACCTACGAGGAATTCCTGGAGACGCATCGGAAATTCTATTCTCCCTCGAATGCCTATGTCTTTCTGGATGGGAACATTGATATCGATGAGGTCCTGGGAATTCTGCAGAACGAATATCTTAAGGATTTCTGCCGCACGGAGGCGATTCTCCTGCCGCCGAAGCAACAGCCGGTGGACGGCGGTAGCCGTGTGGTAACCTATGAGGTCAGCACAGAAGAGAAAGATGAGCCACGGCACCGAATTGCGTGGGCGGGCGTTGTCGGCGATTACAGCGACCGGGAGCGGTTGCTGGCGGTTCACGTTCTTCACAGTGTCCTTGCACACAATAATCATTCGCCGCTGCCGAAGATTATCCTGGACCGCGGACTGGCGGAGGATGTTATCGTATCCATGATGGATTCTGTAAGACAGCCGTATGCCAAGATTGAAGTCCGGAACTGCGAGGCGAAGGACCTGGATGAGATTCGTACGCTCGTCTTCAAGGAGCTTCGCCGCCTGGCAGACGAGGGACTCGATCACGACGAGATCGAATCGACGCTGACCAATACCGAATTTCTGATGCGCGAGCGCGACTGCGGATCCTACCCGCTAGGGTTACTGTACAGCTTCAATGCGATCGAGAACTGGATGTATGGCGGCGAGCCGGAAACCAACCTTCAGATTGGATCTTATTTTGACCGGCTTCGTCAAAGAATCGGCGAAGGCTACTTCGAGCAGCTGATTCGCGAACTGTATTTAGAGAACCCGCATTGCTGCGAGGTGATTCTGGAACCATCCGAGACCGAAGGAGAGGAGAGGCGCCGGGAAGAATGTGCCCGACTCCTGGAGACCGAGGCATCGTGGACAGAGGAAGAACGACACGCTTATCAGGAGGCCGAGAAAGAACTGGATGCATGGCAGAACCGGGAGGATTCACCGGAGGAGCTTCAGTGCTTGCCGCATCTGACCTTGGAAGATATTCAGAATATGCCGGAGAAGATACCGACAGAAGTTCTTGAGGTGGATGGGTCGACGGTGCTACTCCACGATATTCAGACGAACGGCATTATTTACGTGAATGCGTTCTTTGACATCACAGACGCTACGGAGGAGGAGTTGGCGTGGATTTCCTTCCTGACAGAAACGCTGGGCAAGCTGGATACGAAGACATCCACGGCGATGGACCTGCTGAACCGTTGCCACCGCAGCTGCGGGGGACTTAGCTTCACGACATCGGCTTTTACCCGAAATAACAGCGCGGTGGAATACGAGACGAAGCTTATTGTGACATTCAGCACACTCCGGAAGAATCTGGAAGAGGCGGTAAAACTAGTTACGGAGATCCTGACAGAGACCGACTTCTCGGATGAGGATGCGGTTCGGAAGCTTCTCATGCAGGACCGCGGCGAGATGCAGCAGGATATGGCAATGGCAGGGCACTCCATCGGCATCCGGCGTCTGACGGCGATGTATACCGCGGCCGGTGTGGTCAACGAGTGCACGGATGGGCTGACGTATTACGAGTGGATGAAGAAGCAGGAACAGAGCTGGAATCCGGCGGAATTCCTGCCGAAGCTTACGAATGCACTTCGGGGGTACGCCTCTGAGAATCGAATGACACTGAGTATTACAGGCGGAAGTGCGGAGGATGCGGCGCTATTGACGGATTTGTTCCGCGAGGGGCTGAGACCGAACGAAGAATATGCTATCCCGGTATCGGATCATCGCGTAAAACCGTGGGGGAAACGCAAAGAAGGCATCGTCATACCGGCAGATGTTTCTTTCGCGGTGCGCGGCGGGAACATCTGCGAGTACGGATCATCCTGGAGCGGAGAACTGTCGCTGGCGGCTCGCATCGTGTCATATGCCTACCTTTGGAATGTCATCCGCGTACAGGGCGGTGCATACGGCAGCGGCCTTACCGCTGGGATGAGTGGGTTGGTGGCATGCTATTCCTACCGCGATCCGAGCGGGGCGAAATCGCTGGAGACATACACCACCGTGGGCGACTTCCTGGCGGAATTTATGAAGAGTGATCCGGATCTTACAGGGTTCATCATCGGAGCAGTATCGGAATCCTCTCGCGTGATGAGCCCCCGGCTTAAGGCAACAGCAGGGGACAGCCTGTATTTTGGCGGTCGTACTTACGAAGATCGATGCAGGGAACGACGCCGTGTTCTGAATTCGACGCCGGAGAGCCTGGCGCAGTACGCAAAGCCGCTGACTGACGCCATCCGCGAGGGAGGTATCGTTATCGCCGGTGGTCGAAATCAGATTGACGCCTGCGAAGGGCTGGACCGAGTTATTACGATATAATAGACTGTGGATTATAATAGACTGTGGATTTAAAAAAGACTAGGGGATAATGAAATGAGGAAAACCAAAATCATCTGTACCATCGGGCCGGCCAGCGAGTCGGAGGATATTTTTAGGCAAATGTGCCAGGCGGGGCTCAACGTTGCGAGACTGAATTTCTCCCACGGAGATCACGCGGAGCACTTAAAGCGCATCGAGATGATTCGCCGTGTTCGGGACGATATGCATTTGCCGATTGCGATCATGCTGGACACCAAGGGCCCGGAGTACCGTATCGGTACGTTCGAAAATCACCGCGTGATGCTGACGGATGGCCAGGATTTCACATTCACCGTAGATAAGGTGGAAGGAGATGAAACGCGAGTTTCCGTCAGCTACGAGGGTTTTGCACGAGACCTGAAACCGGGCGACCGGATTCTGGTGAATAACGGTCTGGTGGTGTGCCGGGTTCAAGCCGTGAATGGAAGCGATGTGCTGACCCGCGTGGAAATCGGGGGTGAACTTTCCGACCGGAAGAGCATGAATTTTCCGGGAAAGCTTCTCAGCAATGCATTTTTAAGCGAACAGGATAAGAAGGATCTTCTTTTCGGTATTGAACAGGATGTGGATTTCGTGGCGGCATCGTTCGTCTCGACGAAGGCGGATGCACAGGAAATGCGAGATTTTCTTGATGCGAACGGCGGGCAGGAGATCGACATCATCGCCAAGATTGAGAATCAGTCCGGCGTGGATAATGTTGAAGAAATCTGTGAAATTGTGGATGGCATCATGGTGGCTCGCGGCGATCTCGGTGTGGAGATTCCCTTCGTGGAGGTTCCGGCGATTCAGAAGAAAATCGTCTCGAAGTGTCGGATGCTCGGAAAACGTGTCATCGTTGCAACGGAAATGCTGGAATCCATGATTCACAACATCCGTCCAACGAGAGCAGAGATCTCCGATGTGGCGAATGCGGTGTACGAGGGTGCGTCCGCGGTGATGCTCTCCGGTGAAAGTGCTGCCGGAAAATATCCGGTCGAGGCGGTATCCACGATGGCAGAAGTCGCGGAATACACCGAATCTCACATCGATTACAAGGCGCGTTTTCGCAAGACGGATTTCACGACTCGGAACGTGCTGGATGCCCTGTCCCACTCGGCTTGCCACATGGCGCTCGATGTGGAGGCGAAGTGCCTGATTGTCAGTTCGGTCAGCGGCCTGACCGCACGGATGGTTAGCCGTTTCCGATCCCCGGTTCCGATCATCGGCACGACGATTCGCCCGAAGGCTTACCGCAAGCTGGCACTCTCCTGGGGTGTCATTCCGGTTCTGTGCGAGGAATATGAATCCATGGATGTGCTCTTCTTCCATGCCACAAAAGAGGCGACGAAGCTTCTGGACCTCAAGGTGGGGGACAATATCATCCTGATGGGCGGAAAACTGACCGGAGAGACGGGAAATACGAATATGCTGAAATTCGAGACGATTAAACGGTTGTATGAATAGGGGACAGCAGCTGTCGAGATCCGGAAGGAAAACGGCGACCATGCACGATCCTTGCCGTTGAATTGTTCGGTCGATTGTGTTAGTTTATAGAAGGAACAATTATTAACAGAGTTTTACACGATTCAGGTGTCGGCCACTTTCGGAAGCCGTAGCTTGTGAAATCCTCAGTGACAAACGGATTATGTAGTCCATGTGCAGCGGCTGCATAGCAGAGAGATTGGGGTATAGAGCAACCTGCAGCCGCCGGAAGCCGGGGGCGATGAAAAGGGAATCTGGTGAGAATCCAGAGCGAAGCCGTCACTGTGTTAGGGAGCAAATCCGCAGAATCACTGGAAATTGCCGAAAGAGCGCAATCCTTCCGGGAAGAGCGGAGGCGCGTTGATCGAAGTCAGGAGACCTGCCTGAGTTGGGGATGTTGGATTTGCGGTACTCGAATCCATTTCCGATGAGGCCGAGCCCGTCTGCGAGAAGGGGGATACCATCTGCAGAGGGCTAATTTGTGTATGCCGCGAAAGCGAGCAACGCCGGCCGCGGCGGGAGGACGATAAGGCTGCAGATTGATCTGCAGCCGTTTATTTTTGCCCGGGGAAAACTGGGCCGGAAGAACATTCACTCCACGCGGAAAATCCCGATGGTAGAACGGTAAAGTTCATCAATCAATACCGAAAGGGAGGAAAGTCTAATGAAAATGAAGAAAATGTATTGGGTTGTCCTGGCGATGACGGTAATCGGCATGCTGGCACTGACGGGGTGCAGCAAGTCGGACCAGGAGAAGGCAGACGAGGTGGCAAAGAAGATTGATGCCATCTACGTGCAGGAATGGACCGAAGACACGGAGCAGCAGTGCAAAGAGGCGAAGGAAGCCTGGGATGCGCTGACCGATGAACAGAAGGAACTGGTCTCCGGCGAGAATGCGGATCCGGATTATTTTGGTAAGGATACCGGCGATGCATCCAAAGATGATCCGCTGAACAGCGACAATATCGGCGAGAAGGAGATTCTGGTTGTCAGCTTCGGTACATCCTTTAATGACAGCCGTGTGAAGGACATCGGCGGCATCGAGAAGGCGATTCAGAAAGCGTACCCGGATTGGTCGGTTCGTCGTGCCTTCACCGCACAGATTATCATCAACCACGTGCTGGCAAGAGACGGCGAGAGCATCGATAACGTCGAGCAGGCACT
Organism: Acutalibacteraceae bacterium; assembly: GCA_963656785.1. GTDB lineage: Bacteria > Bacillota > Clostridia > Peptostreptococcales > Anaerovoracaceae > Mogibacterium_A. The sequence continues at coordinate 21,862 of CAVKJB010000010.1, forward strand.
CGAGCGTGCGGTAGAGAATAAGGTGAAGACGCTGGTGATTCAGCCGACACATCTGATGCACGGTGCAGAGTATGATGAGCTCGTTGAAGCGGTCGACAAGTATAAGGATAAATTCGATTCGGTCAAGGTAGCGGAACCGCTGCTGGGTGAAGTGGGATCGGATGCGACCGTGGTTAATGCGGACAAGGCGAAGGTTGCGGAAGATGTGGTTGCTCAGGCGGTGAAGAAAGCCGGCTACAGCAGCACCGATGATGCAGCGGCGGACGGTACCGCATTCGTTCTCATGGGACATGGTACGTCGCATACGGCGAAGATTTCCTACTCTCAGATGCAGCAGCAGATGGAAGACCTGGGATACAGCAATGTATTTGTCGGTACGGTAGAAGGAGAGCCGGAGGAAACGTCCTGCGAGAATGTGATTGAATCGGTCAAAAAAGCCGGATACAATAAAGTCATCCTTCGTCCGCTGATGGTCGTAGCCGGTGACCATGCAAACAACGACATGGCCGGCGATGATAAGGATTCCTGGAAGAGTCAGTTCGAGGCTTCCAAAGCGTTCGATTCCGTCGACTGCCAGATAAGCGGCATGGGAAGAATCGCCGCGATTCAGCAGATCTACATAGATCACACGGGCGTGGCAATAAACGACTAGTAAACGTCTAATGAGGAAAGTCTAGAAAGAGAGGGTTACGAAAATGAAGAAGAGAAGATTATGGATAGCGCTGGCGCTGACCGTAGTGATGGGGTTGATGGCACTGGCACTGACTGCCTGCAGCAACTCCGGCCTGGACGACGGGTCTTACACCGCGAAGTTCACCACGGACAGCAAGATGTTCCACGTAAACGAAGCGTATAACGACTACGGGCTCCTGACCGTCAATGACGGAAAGATGACCATTCACGTAACACTGGTGTCGAAGCGTATCGTGAATCTGTACCTCGGCACTGCAGAGGATGCCGCAAATGCGGATGAGGCAGATATCCTCCAGCCGACAACGGACGAAGTGACGTATGAAGATGGAACGACGGATAAAGTATACGGCTTCGATATCCCGGTGGAGAAGCTCGACGAGGAATTCGACTGCGCCATTCTCGGCAAGTCCGGTAAATGGTACGACCACAAGGTGAAAGTATCAGAAGCCGAGCTCGTGAATGGAGACGGTGACGTGGACGGTGACGAATAAGTCATGATGATGAAGAACCATCGCAGGACGAGTGCACACAATATCATAAGGGTAATGCTGTGCGCCGTCCTGCTGATGGCGGCTGCAGCCCTGGCCGGCTGTACGACCGGAGACAATGAGGCGACCTATTCCTGCCAGGTGACACTGACCGGCGGATCCGGTCGCGCGAGCGTGGAGTCTCCGGCCGAGGTAACGGAGCAGGATAGTAAGCACACCGTCAAGCTGATTTGGAGTAGTTCCAACTACGATTATATGATCGTGGACGGCACGAAGTACGAGAACGAGGCAAAGGCCGGTGACAACTCGACCTTTACAATTCCCTTCGCTGCATATGACGAAGCGATGACGGTCGTTGCGGATACGACCGCAATGAGTCAGCCGCACGAGATTGAGTATCGGATTACGGTGCATAGCCCGGAAGATTCCGATTTGGTAAAAACAGAAACGGACACGCAGGGTTCTTCCGATTCCACGGAAGAGAGCGCCGCGCGAGGAACCATTGAGGAAGCTCCGGAAATCCGGGGGCTGACGTACATCTCGCGGGAGAAACTTGCTGCTGCGAAGGAGTTTACCATCGACTACTATGAATCGGACGGCGTGACATACACGCTTCTGATTATCGGTGCGAAGGACCAGTTCCTATTAATCCCGGAGGGGGGCTCCGTTCCGAAGGAACTCCCGAAGGACATTACACCGCTGCAGCTTCCGATTGCGAATACCTACGTGGTGTCCAGTTCGGTGATGGATCCGATTCGACGAATTGATGCGTTGGGTTCGGTCGGTTACACGGGTACAAAGAGCAGCGATTGGTCGATTGCGGAAATTGCACGTCTGGTCAAATCCGGAACGATTCAATACGCTGGGAAGTACAGTGCTCCGGATTATGAGATGCTTCGCCTCGGAGAATGCAGCCTGGCGATTGAGAATACGATGATCTACCACACGCCGGCCGTCAAGGAGAAACTGGAAGACCTCGGAATCCCGGTAATGGTGGAGCGTTCGAGCTACGAGTCTACGCCGCTCGGACGTCTGGAATGGGTGAAGCTCTATGGTATTCTCTACGGCAAGAAGGATGCAGCGGACGCGTTTTTCGAAAAGCAGGCGAAGCGAATTCAGACAGTAGAGAGTGAGGCGAAGAAAACCGCGAAGAAGGATCGAAAGACGGTGGCGGTATTTGCCATCAACGCCGCTGGCGGCGTGACGGTTCGGGCGTCGAACGACTATCTGGCGAAGATGATTCATCTTTCCGGCGGTAAGTATCTGGCAGCAAAGACGGAATCCGATAACTCTGTAAAGTCCACGGTGACGATTCAGATGGAAGATTTCTATCGGATTGCGAGGGATGCCGATGTGCTGATCTACAACAGCACGATTGAAGGAGATGTCTCCGGTATCCGGGATCTTCTGAACAAATCTTCCCTCCTGAAAAAATTCAAGGCAGTAAAATCCGGCGATGTCTACTGCCTGGGGGCCGGATTCTTCCAGAACAGCACGCAGCTGGCAGACGTGATGGAGGAGATGGAGTCTATTTTTGACGGGGAGAATAAGGATTTGACGGTACTCCGGAAACTGAAGTAGCGAAGGACAAACGAAAGAATCGCACAATCGCACAGAAGAGACGGACGGAAGGAACAGACGTGACGGCAGATAACAGACGAAGACGCACAAGATATATCGCAGCGACAGCAGGACTGGGAGTGATTCTCGTCCTGCTTGTTCTGTTGAATCTGAAACTCGGAAGCACGGATATCAGCCTTCGAGAGGTTCTGGATGTGCTGGGACGAGGCCTTTCGGGTTCGGGAGGAGATAGTGCCGGGAGTGCAGGCGCCATCGGTGCCATCGAGGGTTCCGGCGCGGATGACGGCATCACAAATGGCATAAGTTACGATATCATCTGGAATATTCGACTCCCGCGAATTCTCACCGGTGTAATGCTGGGCGGTGCATTGGCGATATCGGGATATCTCTTGCAGGTCTTCTTTGCGAATCCGATTGCGGGGCCGTACGTACTTGGCATCTCGTCCGGTGCCAAGCTGACAGTGGCGCTCTCGATGGTATTTCTCTTACAACAGGGAATCACGATGAGTGCACTTGGGATGACCGCAGCGGCTTTCGCCGGATCTCTGATTGCCATGGGATTTGTGCTGGCACTGTCTGGGCGGATTCGCAACATGTCCATGCTCGTGGTCGTGGGCGTCATGATCGGCTACATCTGTTCCGCGATTACGGATTTCGTCGTGACATTTGCGGACGATTCCAACATTGTGAACCTGCACAACTGGTCACTGGGGAGTCTGTCCGGTATAGAATGGGACGGCGTCGGACTTTCTTCGCTGCTGGTGTGCATCGGGGTGGTGCTCGCCTTTCTCTTATCGAAACCAATCAGCGCATATCGTCTGGGCGAGGCGTACGCTGTTAGCCTTGGCGTGAACATTCGACGTCTTCGGATTGCTCTGATTCTTATATCCAGCTTGCTGTCCGGTGTGGTGACGGCTTTTGCAGGCCCGATTTCCTTCGTAGGCATTGCAGTGCCGCATCTGATGCGGAGTCTGATTCGGAGTGATGCGCCGATTCGCATGATTCCGGCGTGTTTCCTGGGCGGCGCTTCTGTGACCTTGCTGTGTGACGGGATCGCGCGAACGATCTTCGCACCGACAGAACTTAGCATCAGCTCGGTGACCGCGGTATTCCTCGTGCCGGTGGTGCTGTATATGATGGTGAGCAGAGGCCGCGAACGGGATTCGCGGTCAAATTGAATTCCATCGAGATTAACAATCCGGAATATCATGGAAGAACATAACAGAGGAAGGCATCCATTTCATTAAAATTGCGGGAATGAACTCAATGGAAAGATTAACTCTTGAATCCGACAATATATTGAATACGAAGGGTCTGAAGGTCGGCTATGCCAGAAAAATCGTCGTGGAGAATGCGAATCTGGAGGTTAAGCCGGGCGAGGTGCTGACGCTTGTCGGCCCGAACGGCTCCGGTAAATCCACAATTCTTAAGACCATTACGGCTCAGCTCGAGAAGCTGGGCGGTGCGGTGTACCTGGACGGAAAGCTGCAGGAAGAACTGAGCCGGGAAGAAGTGGCTCGGATGATGGCTCTGGTGAATACGCAGCGGCTCCATCCGGAATGGATGACCTGCAGAGAGATGGTCTCCATGGGGAGGTATCCTTATACCGGGCGCTTCGGCATTCTGTCCGATGCGGACTGGGAGAAGACGAACCAAGCTATCTCGCTGGTTCACGCCGAGGATATTGCGGAAGAGAATTTTAACGAAATCAGCGACGGGCAGCGGCAGCGGATTATGCTGGCGCGGGCGCTCTGCCAGGAACCGGATGTACTGGTGCTGGACGAACCGACATCTTTCCTGGACATCCGATTTAAGCTGGACATCCTCGCGACCATTCGCCGGGTGGCGAAGGAAGACAATGTCGGCGTGATCCTCTCACTCCATGAACTGGAACTCGTTTCAGCAATCTCCGACCGCGTGGCCGGCATTGGCGGTGGGCGGATTCAATTCGTGGGAACACCGGAGGAGATTCTGACCGGCGAGAATCTGGCGTTGTTATTTCACCTGGATTTAGGTGTGGGATCCGATATTGCTCGGGGCATTCGGGAGTACGGCGCAATATGGAGGCGTCGGATAGAAGAGCGCTCAGAATAGAACGGATCGGGGCATGGAAGGAAGGTCGGGCGACATGCTGGACAGTCCGACGGACGCTGAATCGGACAGAGAAGGAGAAGCCATGAGCAAAGTTATCATGATACAGGGCACGATGTCCAACGCGGGAAAAAGCCTGCTGGCAGGCGGTCTCTGCCGGGTTTTCCGTCAGGACGGTTACCGCGTTGCACCTTTCAAGTCACAGAACATGGCACTCAATTCATTTGTCACGCGGGAAGGTCTCGAGATGGGACGTGCGCAGGTGATGCAGGCGGAGTGTGCCGGTGCCGAACCATCGACAGACATGAACCCTATTCTGCTGAAACCAACGAGCGATGTTGGATCTCAGATTATCGTGAATGGCCGCGTGCACGGGAATATGCCGGCACGCGAGTATTTCGATTATAAGGTAAAATTAATTCCGGACATCCTGGAGGCCTTCCGGCGGCTTTGCCGAGAGTACGATATCATCGTGATTGAGGGTGCGGGCAGCCCGGCAGAAATCAACCTGATGGAAAATGATATTGTGAATATGGGGTTGGCGGAACTGGTGAACGCACCGGTGATCTTAGTCGGCGACATCGACCGCGGCGGTGTGTTCGCGCAGCTCTACGGCACGGTGAAGCTTCTGAGTGAAGAACGCCAGCGTCGCATCGGCGGCCTCGTTATCAACAAGTTCCGTGGCGATGCGTCCCTCCTGTATTCCGGCATTGAGATGCTGGAAGAGATGACGGGCATTCCGGTCATCGGAACAGTTCCCTATCAGCCGCTGCTGATTGACGATGAAGACAGTCTCAGCACACGACTTGCCGGTACAGCTCCGGGGCTTGTAAATGTGGGTGTGGTGCGTTTTCCGAGGATTTCGAATTTTACGGATATTTCGCCGTTTGAAGCTGTTCCGGGTGTGGGTATTCGCTACATCACGCGGCCGGCGGAACTTCAAGGCATTGATTTTCTGATTCTCCCCGGAAGTAAAAATACCATCAGCGATCTCAGGTGGCTCCGCGAGAACGGACTGGCGGATGCGATACGAGAACAGGCGAAAAACGGTACTCCGGTGATGGGTATCTGTGGCGGATATCAGATGCTCGGAGAGTGGATTCGCGATCCGGACGGCGTGGAAGAAGGGGGCAGCATCGAAGGATTAGCTCTGCTTCGCGGTCAGACGGTGCTTCGGAAGGAGAAGCATCGGAAACAGGTAACCGGAAAGATGGAACTGGGAAGATTCCTGGATAACTTCCTTTCTGAGTATTCGGTCGGCAGGGATAATGGTGCTTCATCGGCTGCTCCTGCGAATGAAGCAATAGGGGAATCGAACGGAATTTCTGCCATCGCGTCCGGTTCAATCGGAGATCTTCGTACCGCCAATACGATCTCCGCGGTATCTTACTCCGGATATGAGATCCACATGGGAGAGACCGAAGTGAGGGAAGGTGCTGTTTTTACCCGTGATGAATCGGGTGAGATCAATGGCATGATGCAAGGAAATGTGTGCGGAACATATGCACACGGAGTTCTGGATGCGGGACATATTGCATCGGATATTGCGGAGGCACTCGCACGGCGAAAGGGCGTGACGCTGCCGCCGGCCGGATCGGAGACCTTTCGGGATCTTCGGGAGAAAGAATACGACAAGCTTGCAGATCTGGTTCGGAATAACCTGGATATGAATGCGGTCTACGGAATGCTTAGGGAAGCGAAAATATAGCGAAAACATCGCGAGAACATAAAATATAACGAAGTATGAAGAACGAATACAGAACGAACGAGCGCAAGGGAATCGGAGATATTGAGATTGAACACATCCTGCCGGGAGACATCGAGCGGCGAAGCTTCGAGATAATCGGACAAGAGCTGGAGGCACGCGGCATTTCGGTTCCGACGTCGCAGGATCCGGTGACACGGCGCGTGATTCACACGACGGCGGATTTCGAGTATGCGGAGACGATGTGCTATTCGCCGGATGCAATCGAGACGGCGGACCGGGTACTTCGCGCGGGTGGAAGCATTGTAACAGATACCAACATGGCACGAACCGGGATTAATCGGAAGTTTCTGGCATCGCTTGGCGGTGAGGTGCACTGCTTCATGGCGGAACCGGATGTAGCAGCAGAAGCGCGAGAACGTGGGGTGACACGGGCGATGGTTAGCATGGAGCGCGCGGCGACTTTGCCCGGAGAGACGATCATTGCAGTGGGTAATGCGCCGACGGCGTTAATCTCACTGCACGAAATCATGGCCCGAAGCAGCTGGCGTCCGGCACTGATTATCGGGGTGCCGGTGGGTTTTGTCAACGTGGTTCCGGCCAAAGAGCTGATTCTCCGTTCCGACGTGCCGTACATCGTGAATCGGGGACGAAAAGGCGGCAGTACGGTAGCCGCAGCGATTTGTAACGCACTGCTGTACCGGATACGGGACAGTAAATGATTAATGCGAGGAAAGAGGAAAGGTCGGGAGCATGGAGAAGGAGTTGCGAAAGGGTTTTACCACCGGGAGCTGCAGCGCGGCGGCGGCCAAAGCGGCTGCATTCATGTTGCTGTCCGGCGGAAGACGGGAGAGGATATCCATCGAGACGCCGGGAGGGCCGGTCTTCTGTGCTGTCCTGACAGACATCGAGCGGAATCCGAACTGGGTGCAGTGCGCCGTCATCAAGGATGGCGGAGATGATCCGGATGTGACGACCGGCGTACACGTGACCGCGAGGGTATCGATAGAACAGGAGTGGGAAGCGCCGGAGGGCGACTCTTCGAACGGCGATGAACCGGATGCAAGGAACAGCATTGCCCGAGATGAAGGGAACGGCATTGCCTCGGGTTCCCTTCAAATCCACATTGACGGTGGCCGTGGTGTGGGCCGCGTAACACTTCCGGGATTAGATCAACCGGTAGGAAATGCGGCCATCAACCGCGTGCCGCGGCAGATGATAGAGAAGGAAGTTCGAGAGGTTGCGGAAGCTTTCGATTTCCACGGCACGCTGCGTGTTATCATTTCCGTGCCGGAAGGGGAGACCGTGGCGAAAGGTACTTTTAACCCAAGGCTCGGCATCGTTGGCGGAATTTCAATTCTGGGCACGACCGGTATCGTGGAGCCGATGAGTACGCAGGCAATTCTCGATACGATAGGGGTGGAGCTTCGCCAATGGCGTGCACTCGGACATTCTATTGCAGTGGTGGCGCCGGGAAATTACGGCGTGCAGTTCATGCAGGGTTACTACGGATATGATCTGAATCGGAGTGTCAAGTGCAGCAATTTCATCGGAGATACTATCGATGTCGCCGGGACGCTGGGTTTTCGGGGTTTTCTCCTGACGGGGCATATCGGTAAACTGATTAAGGTGAGCGGCGGTATGATGAACACGCATTCCCGCGAAGGTGATGCCAGAATGGAGCTGCTGGCGGCGGCATTGCTTCGTGCGGGGGGTGACGGAAAGCTGGCTCTGGATGTGCTGGATTGTGCCGTGACGGAAGAGGCACTCAAGCGAATTCGGGAGGAATCACCGGAACTCTTCCGTCGGGCGATGGATGAGGTGATGGCGAGAATCTGCTATTACCTTCGGAAACGAGCCGGCGCTGAAATGCAAGTGGAGTGTATTCTGTACTCCATGGAACATGGGCTCCTTGCAGAATCGAAGGGAGCAGAGGCGATGCTCCGGGAGGTTCAGGGCGGGGATGTTCGGAATGGAAGTTTGCAGAACGGGACCGTTTAGAACGGGGCGATTCGGAGACGGTGCTTTTGGAACCGGATTATTTGAGAAACCGACCGAACCGAGGCGTCAGACTGAGAAAAGAGGATAAGCATGATCTATTTCGTAGGAGCCGGCTGCGGCGCGGCGGATCTGATAACAGTGCGAGGAGCGAATTTGATTCGCCGTGCGGATGTCTTGATCTATGCCGGATCTCTGGTGAACCCGGCGCTGCTTCACTATGCTCGGGAAGACTGCCGAATCTACAACAGCGCTTCTCTGGCACTCGATGAAATCATCGAGGTCATGGCCGAGGCGGAGTCAAAGAATCAGGTGACCGTTCGCCTTCACACGGGCGAACCGAGCATCTACGGCGCGGTGAGAGAGCAGATGCGTCAGCTCGATGAGCGCGGAATCCCTTATGAGAGTTGTCCGGGCGTCAGCGCCTGTTTCGGCGCAGCGGCTTCTCTGAACCTGGAGTATACGCTCCCCGGCGTCTCCCAATCCCTGATCATTACGCGGATGGAGGGACGCACGTCAGTGCCGCCGAAGGAAAGCATAGAGTGCTTCGCCGCTCACGGTACGAGCATGGCGATCTATCTCAGCACGGGTATGATGGAGGAATTGTCCCGTCGTCTGATGTCCGGCGGTTATTCCGCCGATACACCGGCGGCGATTGTCTACAAGGCCAGCTGGCCCGAGGAGGAGAAGTATATCTGTACGGTTGCCACGCTGCCGACTGTTGCGGCGGATCACCACATCCGAAACCTTGCCGTCGTGCTGGTCGGTGATGTCATCACGCAGAAGGATTACGCGGATTCGCGTCTCTATGCACCGGATTTCGAGACCGGCTTTCGGAGAGCTCGCATGCCTTATGAGCTGGGCAAAAAGAAAATTCACATTGCGAGTTACACCGACTCTGCAAAGACTTTGGCGGATCATCTGATGCACCAGTGGCCGGAATACATACCGATCTATCACGAATCCGGGGAAGATCCGGCTCACTGGATCCCGGATGCATTTCGCATGCATCAGCCGATTCTTTTTATCTCGGCAAGCGGCATTGCGATTCGAGCCATCGCTGATTCGGTTCAGGATAAGTTGACAGACAGTCCCGTGCTTGTCATGGACGAGCAGGGAAAGCACGTGATTTCCCTGCTGGCCGGACATATGGGCGGCGCCAACGAGCTTGCCAGCGAGATCGCAAATCGAATCGGTGCGGATCCGGTGTTGACGACGGCAACAGACGTCAACGGACTGTTTTCCGTGGATGATTTCGCGCGCCGAAATGGCCTTCGTATCAGGAATCGGGATGCAATTCGGAAGGTGTCGGCGAGGATTCTTCGCGGTGAATCGATTACGCTTCACTGCGATATCCCGGCATCGTGGGAAGGAAAAGTGCCGAAACAGATGATATCGGAATGCAGACAGGATGCGCCGGATGTCTGGATTGGATATTCGGATGTGACAGACGAACCGGGCTTGGAAATGCAAGCGTCATCCGGGGCATCGAATGTGGAAACAACAGAAACATCCTGCAACGTAAATATCGGATTCGCGGAGGACGACGGAAGAACCAGGGGAGAAGTCACGCCAATATCCACGGAGTCCACGCTATCTCTCAAACCGCGCGACCTCGTCCTCGGGATTGGCTGTAAGAGAGGAACCCCTTTTGAAGCACTTCACGAATTCGTATCGGACCTGCTTCAGAAGTGCAATCTGGACTCGGAAGACATTGGCAGCATTGCGTCGGTTACTCAGAAAAGAGATGAACTTGGATTGATAGAGCTGGCGCAGTTCTATCGGGTACCGCTTCATCTCTACACGCCGGAGGCTCTGGAGCGGGTATCTGGTGAATTTGCGGAATCCGATTTTGTCCGGACAACCATCGGAACCGGTAACGTGTGTCAGCGTGCGGCAGCGGTGGATTCCGCATCTCCTGTTGACTTTGCCGTGGCCTGTTCGGAAAACGGTATGCAAGGCGGTCAGGAGGCGTCCGGAATCGATCGGGAAAATGAACGCGGCATCAATGGCGAAACCGCAGGTGAAGTCGCGGAGGAAGTGGCACCGGAAGTTATACTAGGCGAGATGATTCTTCCGAAAACCGTCGGTGACGGCATTACCGCCTCGATCTATCGGCGAAAGTTTTTTCATTTCCGATGGTAGAAGGAAGTGCAAAACGATAGCAAAAACAAGGAGATACACTGTGAAGCAAGGAAGAATACGCGTTATCGGCATCGGCCCGGGCGAACCGGAGATGATGACGGAAGAAGTTCGAAAATGCCTGGATGATTGCGATGTGATCGCCGGGTACACCCTCTACGTGGAGCTGATTCGGAAATGTTATCCGGATAAAGATGTTTTTACCACGGGTATGCGGGGGGAAATCGAACGCTGCCGGGCATGCTACGAGCTTGCGGCCGCCGGAAAGGATGTAGCACTGGTGTGCAGCGGCGACGCAGGTGTGTATGGCATGGCGGCACCGGTGTTGGAACTTGGACGGGAGTTTCCGGACATCGAGATTCAAGTGCTGCCGGGAATCACGGCGGCGAACAGTGGAGCGGCTCTGCTGGGTGCACCGCTGAATCATGACTATTGCGTCATCTCGCTCAGCGATCTGCTGACACCGTGGGCGGTTATCGAACGGCGAATTCGGGCTGCGGTTCAGGGAGATTTCTGCATCGCGGTGTACAATCCATCCAGCCGGAAACGTGCGGATTATCTGCGCCGCATGGTCGATATCATGCTGGATGCCGGAGCGGAAGGAAGCCGCACGTGCGGATACGTTGAGAACATTGGCCGCGAGGGCACACGGGTGGTTACCTGTTCTCTCTCCGAGCTTCGGAATGCAGAGGTGAATATGTTCACCACGGTGTACGTGGGAAATTCTGCGACCTACATCGAGAATGGCCGGATGATCACCCCGAGGGGGTACAAGCTTTAGCGGGTGCGATGAGGCAAGATGTATCCGCGGAATCCCGTTGGCGTGCATCAATCGGAACGGACTTACGAAACCTTACCCGGGGTCACGCGATGGGCTAATCAGAGGAAGACTTGTGCAGGGTCAGAGCCGAAGAACGCTTACAAGATCAGTGAAAGGATATCGGAATGAACAAAGTGCTAATCTACGGCGGCACAACAGAGGCATGGATATTGGCAGAGGAATTGGCGAAGGCGAAGATTACCTGTCTGGTGTTTGTTGCGACGGAGTATGGCGAGGCGATGATGGATGGACAGAATCCCTATCTGCATATGCACGTCGGCAGATTGACCGCCGAAGAGATGGCAGATTTCTATGATGCGGAGAAACCAGATGCCATTGTCGATGCGACGCACCCGTATGCGGAAGCTGTCAAGGAGAACATTCATAAGAGCCTTCAAGAACGACGGACGAATCGGGATATCCCGTTCTTTCGAATTTACCGGGAAGAAGAGCCAAGGGCTGATGTCAGAGGCGCGCGGTATTTCGGGAGCGTGGAGGATTGTGCGGAGGCACTTAGGAAGACCAACGGGAAGGTCTTCCTAACGACGGGAAGCAAGTCGCTTCCGATCTTTACACAGGACGAATCCCTGCGGAGGCGGCTGACCGTACGCGTGCTTCCAAGCCTGGAAAGCTTGGAGATTTGCCGGGATTGCGGAATTCCGGGGAATCGGATTATTGCGATGCAAGGGCCTTTCTCAGAAGAGATGAACAGAGAGATGCTTCGTGCGGCGGATTCAGATATTCTGGTACTCAAGGAGAGCGGAAAGCCCGGTGGGGAAGCCAGCCGGATTGCCGCTGCGCAGAAACTGGGTGTGGCCTGCTATATTATTTCCCGTCCGACAGAGAAGATAGAAGGTCATTCGCTTCCTGACGTCCTGGATCAATTGCTCGAACTATTTGGAGGGAAGACGAGACAGAGAAATAGACTGGCGGGCGCCCTACATCAAAACCGATTAGATCCGGAGGTTTGTAATAGGGACAGATTACGCGGATTGGATGAAGTAAATTCGAATCAGGGTGCGAATGGAAGTCACGATAACTATAATTCCAATAGCAATAATCGAAAAAAAACGTCGAACAGCCTCCCATCTACGCGAGTAGCACCTCGAACGGTTTTCTGGGAAATCTCGCTAATCGGAATTGGAATGGCCTCCTCCGTTCACTTGACGAAGGAAGCGGAAGAAGCACTGGGTGAGGCGGATTTTCTTTTCGGTGCCCCGCGGATGATTGACAGCATCTCCGGATTTGACCCGGATAGATTGAAGTTTCCGTACTACACGGCAGATAGAATTCTTCCGGCATTATCTGATCTCAGTGACACCGCAAAGACACACGTCAAATCGTATTCGACGCCAATCGTCACCTTGCGGGCAGCCATTCTGTTCTCTGGCGATACCGGCTTTTGCAGCGGATGCGCGAAGCTCTATGCGAAGCTTCAGAAATTGGAGAATACCAGCGTTCGAATTCTTCCGGGCATTTCATCCGTCTCGGCGATGGCGGCTGCCTGCGGCGTCAGCTGGCAGGATGCCGCGATATTAAGTACGCATGGAATTCCGGCGAGAGAATGGATTCCCCGCTTTGTGGATGCGACAAGACACCAATCCCGGACTTTCTGCATCACCTCCGGAAGCCGGGACATCCGGACGATCGGGAACTTGCTGCTGGAAAGTGAGCGATTCTTCGCGGCACGGAACGGAGCACATACAGCGGTTGCAGCTGCATTGTCTGTGCCGTGCGGCACAGAGGCTGACTCAACGGCCAAGACCAATGCCAAGACCAACGACAAGGCCGACGACAATATCGGCAAACAGAATTCTGGGGATTTCGCGGCAAAGTGTTTGCCGGAAAGTTCCGGTTCCTATGAGATAACCATCGGACGCAATCTCGGAGATGAAACAGAGAGAATACTGCACCTTGCGGCGGAGGATTGTATCCGTCTTGACGAACCGGGTTTATACACGGTGCTGGTAGAAAACAACAATCCGGCGCCGCGTCGGGTGAGTCCGGGCTCGGTGGATGATGTTTTTACCCGGGGGAAAACCCCGATGACGAAAGAAGAAATTCGCGCACTGTCCATCTGCAAATTGAGGCTCGATGCGGACAGTGTGGTCTATGACATCGGCTGCGGTACCGGTTCGGTGAGCTGCGACATCGCGGTGCTGTCGCCGGAAATTCAGGTATACAGCGTGGACATGAAGCCGGAAGCAACAGAATTGACCCGTTTCAACGCGGCGAAGCTCCGGCTGATGAATGTTGCCGTGCACGAGGGCACTGCACCGGAATGCCTCGCGGGCCTGCCGGCTCCGACGCATGTTTTTGTGGGAGGGAGTAACGGAAATCTTCGGAACGTGATAGAATACCTTAAGACTTTCGGAACGCGAATCCGTGTTGTGGTGACCGCGGTGAGCCTCGAGACGATCAGCGAGCTGACGCAGCTAGTCAAGGAAATCGAATCCGGTGATATGGCGGAAAGAGTGGATACCGGTTCGATCGGGACTGTTGCAACAGGGATGGACCCCAATGCAGCCGATGACACGGCTTCGCGTGTCATCGTTACAAATGATGTAGCTCCAAATGCGGACAGAGCGGTACGGATGGAAAAGAATGCACATCCGGAGGTCGAACTCGTGCAGGTTTCCGTCAGCCGAAGCCGCCGTTTGGGTAGCCATCACCTGATGACGGCGGAAAATCCGGTATATATTGCTTCGTTCACGATTCAGTCTGAGGGCTGAAGAACAGAAATCGATGATACCGACGGAAGCATGGAACAAATGGAACAAGAAGATGAATGAATAGATAATCCGGACACCGCGGGACAGAGGCCGCAGCACCCGGATGGAAAGGAGCGCCCATGAAACAACCGCGAATCGTCATCGCTGCACCGGCCAGCGGAACCGGCAAGACGACCGTCACCTGTGCGCTTCTGGAAGCACTTCGCCGCCGGCATGTGGATGTTTGCTCCTTCAAATGCGGCCCGGATTACATCGATCCCCTATACCACCGACAGGTCATTGGTATCCCCTCGGGAAACCTTGACTTATTCTTCACCGATCCGCTAAAAACAAAATTCCTCTTTTCCCGGGAATTCCGAGGAAGCCTGGCGGTCATCGAGGGGGTGATGGGCCTCTACGACGGTCTTGGCGGAATCCGTGAGGAGGCATCCACCTATCATCTGGCACAGACGCTGGAGGCACCGATCATTCTGGTGGTGAATGCTCAAGGGGTGGGCCGGTCTGTACTCGCCCAAATTCGCGGAATGCTGGACTACGACCATGACAAGCTGATTCGAGGGGTGATTCTGAACCGGGTGAGTGCCTCTTTCGGACAGACCCTTGCAGCACTGATTGAGGAAGAGCTCGGCATTGAAGTATTGGGGTTCCTGCCGAATCGGAAAGAGCGGGCAGTGGAAAGCCGGCACTTAGGACTGGTGCTTCCGAGTGAAATAGCGGATCTTCGGGAGAAACTGGGAGAGCTTGCGACGGAGCTGGAGGCGCATGTGAATGTCGGGAGACTGCTGGAATTGGCGGAATGCTTGGGATCGCCGGAATTCGACTCGGGCATGGAGAAGACGGATGCAAGTGAGAATGTCGAGATCCTTCGTTCTTTCGGCATAACGAAGAAGCGTGAAAATAGGGAGTGCGAGAACCATGACGGATCTGTGGAATCCGTCCTTGCGGGATCATCGAGCGCATCGGTTCGGATTGCGGTCGCACGCGACGAGGCGTTCTGCTTCTATTATCGGGAGAACCTGGAGCTTCTTCGGGAACTGGGTGCGGAGCTTGTTTATTTTTCCCCGCTAAGAGACCGGAAACTGCCGGAGAATATGGATGGAATGCTGATTGGCGGAGGATACCCGGAGCTTCATCTGGAGCAACTGTCCTCCAATTATTCGCTTCGAACCGCGATTCTGGAGGCAGCAGATTCCGGCATGCCGATTCGGGCAGAGTGCGGCGGCTTCATGTATCTGGGCACAGGTATTACCGCAGAGGATTCGGCGATGACGGAACCGGCACAAGAGGAGCCGCCCAGAGATTCGATGGCGTTGGAAGCGGCAAAGGAAACGCGCACCTATCCGATGGTCGGACTACATCCCGGAGTCTTTGTGCGGAAGGGGATGACCGGCCGGTTTGGCTATATCACGCTGACTTCGAGGGCGACGGGAAAACAAATCCGAGCACATGAGTTCCATTACTATGATTGTGTGGACATCAAGGATTGCGGTGCTTACTACCTGGCGGAAAAACCGGTGGGTGGAAAAAGCTGGCATTGCATGGTGGAGAAGGGAAATGTCCTGATGGGATTTCCGCATCTCTATTATCCGTCGAACCCGAATTTTGCGAAGGAATTCATCGCACAATGCCGGAGCTGGAAGAATGGCAGGTAATTTGCCCCTCTGCGGGGAATTCATGGAATCAAAGGGGACATATTGAGAAGTCGGAAGATCGCAAGGACAAATACGGCAGATTGCAATTCGACAGATCGAAAAGATGTCACTCCGAAGATGTCAAGAAGAAAGAGCGATATAACACGAAGGTATTTCTGAATGAAGAATTCATTTCGATATTTCGAGAACAGAGAATGTCAATATTATCCCTGTCACTTAGGTATGGAGTCGATGAATTGTCTCTTCTGCTACTGCCCGCTGTATTTCCTTCCGGAATGTCCCGGACACAGAGAATACATAGAGAGCCAGGGCCGACGGATTCTTAGCTGCAAGGATTGCGATTACCCGCATCGTGCAGAGAATTACGGAGAAATGATGCGGATCCTTAAGGCGACAATCGCAGCTACCGGGGACGCAGCGTCAGAAAACCCGAAGAAGGACGAACCTTCTGAAGAACGGGAAACCGGCGGAAAGGATGAATGCGTAGAGTTCCCCGAGGATACGGGCAAAGCGACCTTGGGAAGGGCTTCGAAATGATGCGAATTTCCGAGAGATTCGCGGGCGCGGAAGAAGCGGAGGAAAAAACAGACGATTGAAGGTATGCAAACTACAGGAGGGGGATTCTTACATGTCGATTCGCATCGAGGATGTACTGACGGGAAACAAACGTATTCTTCCGGTGAATCCGGAGAGACTTCGAATCCTGCAGGGGAACTGGGATCGAATTGCGAAACCCATCGGGAGCTTTGGCAAATTCGAACAAATCCATAGTCGGATTGCTGCCATTCAGGGATCGGATCCCCCGGATTTGGAACATATGAGACTGCTGGTCTGCTGCGGGGATCATGGGATCGTCGAAGAGGGCGTCAGTCAATCTCCGCAGAGCGTCACGGCAGTCTGTGCGGAGAATATCGGAAGAGGTGTCAGCACTGCCGGCATC
Organism: Acutalibacteraceae bacterium; assembly: GCA_963656785.1. Taxonomy (GTDB): domain Bacteria; phylum Bacillota; class Clostridia; order Peptostreptococcales; family Anaerovoracaceae; genus Mogibacterium_A. The sequence goes on from CAVKJB010000010.1 coordinate 38,704, forward strand.
TTGGCGAAAGCTGCAGGTGCAGAGATTCGAGCCGTTGATGTGGGCATCAATCAGAGGGGATCGGTGCCGGAAACAGAATACAGACGAGTCGCGAACGGAACACGGAATTTTCTGCGAGAACCGGCGATGACGAAGCAGGAATTTCGACAAGCGCTCCAGGTAGGTGTTAATCTGGCAGAAGAGAGCCGAAAGGACGGAGTGACGATTCTGGGCATTGGTGAGATGGGAATCGGAAACACCACATCGGCAGCAGTACTGACGGGGAAGATGCTGGGCCTTACCGCGGAGGAGGTCACCGGACACGGAGCCGGATTGGATTCCGCCGGGATGCAGCGGAAGCTCGAAGTGGTGCGGACGGTGTTGACGCAAGCAGCATGCAAGACGCCATCAGAATCCCGGATTATGGCGAGATTGGGTGCCGAACCGGACGTTTCGGAAGATATCGAGTCTGTTTTTGCCCGGTACGGCGGATTGGAACTCGCAGCGATGACCGGCATTATTATCGGAAGTGCATTCTGCGGGATTCCGGCCCTATTGGACGGCGTGCTGAGCATGGTTTCTGCATTGGCGGCGGAAAAAATGGTGCCGGGATGCCGGGAATACCTGATTCCCTCGCACATGAGCCGGGAGCCGGCGGCGGAGAAGCTGGCGGCGGAGCTTGGCTTGGATCCCGTCATAGACGGAGCGATGGCAACCGGAGAAGGAGCCGGTTCGGCGTTGATGATGTCGATGCTTCAGACCGTGGATCGCGTCTATCGGGAAGCTGCGCGGTTTGATGGGTATGGTATTGCGGAGTACACGAGATACGAAGAGGTGGAATAGATGATTGTGCTAATTGAAGGCGGCAGCTGCAGCGGAAAGTCGGAATACGCGGAGCGACGGGCGCTCGCGTTCGGGAACCGAAATGCGTATTATGCGGCCACAATGGAGGCGATGGACAGAGAGTCGCAGCGCCGGGTAGAGCGGCATCGGAAGCGTCGCGAGGGAGCTGATTGGGTGACTATCGAACAGCCACGTCACATCGAGGAGTTGGCAGGGCATATTAGTGATTACGATTCGGTCGTGCTGCTTGAGTGCATGTCGAATCTGGTGGCGAATGAGATGTACAGTGAGCATGAGGATGAAGATGGCGGCTCGCCGAAAGCCTGTGCGGAAACAATCCTTGATGGCGTCCTGGAGGTGGCGGAAACCGTGGAGAACTTGATTGTCGTTACGAACAACGTTTTCGAAGACGGCGTGGCAGCGGTCCCGGAGCTTCGGGAATATCTCAAGGTGCTGGGCAGTGTCAACGAAGCACTGGCCGCACAAGCGGATGAGGTAATCGAGATGGTGGTAGGCATCCCGGTTTTTCACAAAGGTGGAGCTGGTGACAAGGGCGAGACTGGTGGCAAATCTGACCATGGATGCGGCAATAGCGGATGCAACAACGGCTTCGCTCCTGGTGAAAGCGATGCACCCTTCGGCCGTTCCAAGCAGAGGGAACTGAATCCATGCTAATCCGAGTTTTTCGATCTATCGGTGTAGCATTCTCCATGTACTCGCGCATTCCGATGCCCCGCTTCGAATGGGGATCTCGCGACATGGAATACCACCTTTGCTTCTTCCCGTGGGTCGGGGCATTCATCGGCCTGGCGGAATACCTGTGGCTTGTCCTGTGCGAGATACGTAGCGTGGAACAAATCCCGTTCATCCTTGTTGCCCTGGCCATTCCGCTTCTCATCACAGGTGGATTTCACGTGGACGGTTTTATGGACACTTCCGACGCCATGTCATCCTGGCGAACACGACCGGAACGACTGGATATTCTCAAAGATCCGCACATTGGGGCTTTCGCGGTTATCCGATTGGCGGAATGGGGCATTCTCTACGCTGCCGCACTCTTCCTGCTGGATAGATGCGGTTTGACCTTATGGATCGGCACGTTCTTCCTGTCTCGATGCTTAAGTGGCATTGCCGTTGTGACGCTGCAGCCTGCTCGTCAAGAAGGCCTTCTGGCAACGGAAGCGGGAACGGCTTCCCGAAGGATTGTGCGAATGGTGCTAATCGCACAAGCGCTCGCAGCAGAAGTCGCTCTATTTGCAGTGGCACCGTGCCCGGCTGTCATGCTGCTTCTGATTGCACTGGTGAGCTTGCTCGCCTACCGTAGATTCTCCTACCGTTATTTCGGCGGTATCACCGGCGACCTTGCAGGCTGGCACCTGTGCGTCACCGAACTCGCAATGACAATAACACTGGCCGTTACCACTTTGCTTGGATTGAATTAGGAGGACAGAAGATGAAGTTGTTTATCGGCGGATACGCCCAGGGTAAAAATAAATATGCTCAAGCTCGCTTTCCCGGTTATGCATTCCTGGATGAGAAGAATTACGAGATCGGCGTGGGAATTATGAATGGCGAAGTTGGGCCTATCGAGACGGCATCACCTGTGAAGTGCGATGATGCCGCAATGACGGAAGCCGTTACCGCAGACGAAGTGACGAAGGAATCAACCTTTGCGAAACATGATCCCAGAGAGGATACAAGTGAAACCGCAACAGAAGCAGAATCTCAGAAAGCCGCTAACCAGGGAATTCTGGTGAACCATCTCCATCGAATCATCCGTCAAGAATTGGAATCTGGACGAACGGAAGATGAGATTCGGGAGGAAATCCTGATGCTGGGAAGACAACCTTTCGAAGTGGTCTTTCTTTGCGATGAGCTGGGGAATGGCATTGTACCGATTGACCCGGACGAAAGGAAATGGCGGGAAGTGGTCGGCCACATTCTGATGGCGATTGCGGAGGAAGCCAATGAAGTCCTGCGAATTTTCTGCGGTATCCCGGAAGTCATCAAGAAGGACTCGAATTAGTATGCCCCCGATCCGCTTATCCCACTTAAATTCTCCGACATCTACGTCAGACTCGGCAGCTTCTTTTCATTCCGTGACTCTTTCCGACTCGACGGACATCTCTCGCTCCGTATGCTCATTCGATTCCGCAGAACCTGAAAACATGGTCTTCCACATCTTTCTGATCCGCCACGGCGCGACGCCGGGTAATCTGGAAGGCCGGTACATCGGCCGAACGGATGAATCTCTGTCGGAAACAGGGCGAGACGAAATCCTTCGACGTCAGTATCCACCGGTGGATATCGTCTTCACCAGTCCGATGAGAAGATGCCTGGAGACCGCGTCCCTAATCTATTCCCCCAAAACAGGATCTATAAGCTTCGATGCGGAGTGGTGCTGCTCGGAGCAGGTAGATCTGACGGAGTCCGGAGCCGCGCGAATCTCCCTGGATCTGACCCGTCAGGTGGACTCCGATGCGAGGCGCATGGTTCGCGTCATTGAAGAGTTCCGAGAGACGGATTTTGGTGCTTTCGAAGGAAAGAATCACCAAGAGCTGGACGGAAACGAGGATTATCAGGCGTGGATTGATAGCTTGGGGGAGTTGCCTTTCCCCGGCGGGGAAAGCCGGATGGACGTGAATGCCAGGGTGATACGTGGATTTCGCATAATGATGAAGGATGTGGAAAGTTATATCCGCAATGCCGGTAAAGACATATCTATTGCCATCATTTCCCATGGCGGAACGCTGATGACGATGCTTCAGGCGCTTTTCGGCGGAAACTATTACGACTATCTGATGAAGAACGGAGAAGGTTATTCTTTTGAAATATCACATGACGGCATTTGCAGCGGGCTTCGTGCTCGATCTTATCATCGGAGATCCGGAGAACTGGCCGCATCCGGTGCGATGGATCGGCAGTCTGATTGCAAAACTCACGAACCGTTTCCTGAATAGAGCAAATATAATCCGAGACCCCATCGAGCAGAAACGGACGAAACGCCGATTTGGCCGGATCTTGGTGTTGCTGGTGATTCTTATCTCCGGCACCACGACTGCTGTGCTGCTTGTGGGTGCGTATTGCGTTCATCCAGTATTTGGCTGCATTCTGGAAGCCTGGCTCACATTTCGCCTGCTGGCGACAAAGAGTCTCCGGGATGCCTCTATGAATGTTCATCGCGCGCTGACTGATGAGAATAGTACAATGGAGGATGCGAGGTACGCGGTATCCATGATTGTGGGCCGCGACACAGCGGCACTCGATGAGACTGGCATCACCAAAGCTACCGTTGAAACTGTCGCGGAGAATACATCCGACGGCATCATCGCGCCTATGATCTATACCGCTATCGGCGGTCCCATCCTGGGTATCATTTATAAATCCATTAACACCATGGATTCCATGGTCGGTTACCGGAATGATCAATACATAGACTTTGGCCGTGCCGCCGCATTGACGGACGATGTTGCGAACTTCCTGCCAGCGAGAATCAGCGGCATATTGATGATAGCTGCCACTGGCATCCTGAGAATCGTGTGGAAACTGTCGAACGGAAAGTGCAAGGAAAGTAGCGTTCCACTTTACTCCGCATCCAATGCCCTGCACATCTTTCGTCGCGACCGACGGAAGCACGCCAGCCCGAATGCTGCCCACACCGAGGCGGTCTGTGCCGGTGCTCTATCCATCGAGCTGGCCGGAGATGCCTCTTATTTCGGGGAAATTCATCACAAACCCACGCTGGGGGATCCTATTCGCCCCGTTGAATCCGATGACATCATAAGAGCCAACCGATTAATGCTTGGCACGGCAATAATCTGCGAACTGTTGTGCCTGACGGTGATGGCACTGCTTGTCTATATTCGCACATAGCATCGCCGAACAGGTTCACGACGACATCGAGCAGTATTTCCCCCGCGTTAAGCACTGCATGGTTCATGTGAACCCGGTGGAATAGCGGGAATCCGCGGTGCATGGTATAAGAGCGTTGCACCTGACAAGGGAGGGCGCATTCTATGGAGCAAAGGGTGTAATAACAACCGATATACATGATTTTACCCATGCTACACGAAAGGTTATATTTAAGTCGTTTGTGAAGCCAATCTGCACGGAATCCGGATATTCGCTCTATATCTGCAAGTGATGATGAAGCGGAAGGTGTCGTAAGACACCTTCTGACCCAAAATTTTCCCATTACTCCAATTGAACTATCGTGCTACTTGACGATATGCGACAAGCATGATAGAAATTTTTTAGGTTAATTTAATCTGCTCGAGAATGGGAGGTATCAGTAATGAAGAATCGAATAGGAAAGTTCTTATCCGTTGTGCTTTGTGTATTTGTAACGACGGTCTTTAGTGTGCCGGTTTTTGCCGATGATGCAACAGGCAGTGAAGCAGCCGGTACTGCAAACGTAGCAGCAATTGGGGATACGGAGTATGAAACCTTGGCGAAGGCGTTGGACGCTGCTGAGGCAGACGACGAAATCACTCTGCTGGCGAACGTTACGGAGGATGTAACAATTGCAGAGGATAAGGATGTAACCCTGAACCTAAGCGAATATACGTTGACGAATGCGAAGAGCCACACCATTACGAACAACGGAACGCTTGTAATCAGGGGATCCGGAACTGTGACGAATACATCGAATAATTGTGCTTCGCTTGCAAATTTCGGTAAGGCAACTCTAGAGAGCGGTACATTAACTAGAGAAGCGGGAACTGCAAAAGGATATTATGTTGTTTTTAACCGGAATACATTCGTCATGAATGGCGGAACGGTTATAAATACGAACACGAACCATACCGCATCCGTTATTGCAAACGGAGATATGAACAAAGCAGATGACCATGCCGATACGGTTACAATTAACGGCGGAACTGTAACTGTAGATACTGTAAATCCGATCGCATTGAAGAATAACGAATGGGAAGGTTGCGAAATTACAGTAAATGGCGGTACCTTTAATTCTAGCAGTCCGGATAAAACACTGATTAACCAGTGTGTTCAGAACTGGGGCATCGCTAATATTACAGGGGGTACCTTTAATGGCAAAATTACCACATGGTCATACGATGGTGCTCCAACTGTAGCGCATACCACAATCGATGGATCGAATGTAATAATCATTTCTCCTGCTGATTCTGGTGCAGGACATGCGGTAGGAATTGGAAATTATAATAAGACGGGGACTCCGATTGTTGAAATTAAATACGCCAATGTAACCGGTGAAATCGGTTCGCTCCTTTCAGCTGGTACAATTGCAGTCTCTGGCGGCAACTACAGCGAAGAGATTGCGGATGAATACCTCGCGGATGATGTTGTTCTTAGAACGTACAAGGGCGCTGGTGAGTATAAATTCAATGCTCACAAGCATGTATGGACAGAGGTGATCGATAAAGAAGTAACCTGCACTCAAAATGGTGAAAAACACCTAGTTTGTGATGACTGCGGGCTTGACCTTGAAGATTCACAGGAAGTAATTCGTGCGGAAGGTCATTATTGGTCGGACGAATATACCACAGACAAGGCGGAAACCTGCACGGAAGACGGACAGCAGTCCAAGCATTGTCGGGATTGTGGGGCGATTAATAAGAAATCGGTAAAGGCGATTCCTGCAACTGGTCATAAGTGGGCAGAAGAGAAAACTGTGGATAAAAAGGCAACCTGTACAGAAGATGGACAGAAATCAATTCACTGCAAGACTTGCGGTGCGATTGATGAGAGTAGTATCGAAGTGATTGCGAAAACCGGTCACACATGGGCTCACTATAAGAAGGCTGCCGGCAACCTGAAGAACGGTACCGAGTATGATTACTGTACAATCTGCAAAGAGAAGAAGAACGTGAAAACTCTTGCGGGATACAGTACAATCACGGTGAAGAGCTTCAAAGCAACCGCAGGAAAGAAATGTTTCACGGCAAAATGGACCAAGGCAAGCAAAGCGAACCAGAAGAAAATGACCGGCTATCAGATTAGATATTCTACGAAGTCCAGTATGAGCGGTGCGAAGATGGTAACAGCCGGAAAGACAAGCGCATCGAAGAAGATTACAAAACTGTCGTCAAAGAAGAAATACTACGTTCAGGCTAGAACATATACGAAGGTGAATGGTATTACGTTCTATTCTAGCTGGAGCGCAAAGAAGACCGTAAAGACTAAATAATTCAATGGCGAATTTACAGGTCCGTTGAGAACATCCGGTGGAAATTATTCTGTTCTCTTACCGAGAAGAACTGGATTGAAAGTTATATAAGCAGTACTTGCAAATTGCTGAATCCGTGTTGACTGGCAGTGAAGCGGCAATCTGTGAGTTGGAGACAAAGAAAAACGAGGGCCTTGAGGCCCTCGTTTTTCCGTATTGTAGGTATATTGGTATTTAAGGATTATTTCGTTTTCGACGGCGACGGAGTCGGTGCGATAACGGAGGTGTAGTGCTCCTTCCGTGCCTTGAACTCCGGATCCTTGAAGAGGTTCATCAGACGGCCTTCGTTCTCGAAGATGTCCTCGCCGTGAGCCTTCTTGCCGGAGATGATGTCGTGAGCATGCCATTCAGTGGATGGATCGAAGTCCAGCGTGAAGGCACCGTCCACAATCTTCAGTGGACCCTCCAGTCCGCACAGTTCACATACTGCGGTTGTCGTTCCCGGATAGATATAGAAAGCATTGCCCTGGCAGTGTGGACATGCACCCTTCTTACCCTTCCAGAAGGATTTTTCGGTCATTTCCGCAATCGGGAACTCATGGCATTTCTCGTTCTCTTCTTTAATCAGCTGAGCAGCCTCCACCAGATTGCGCGCAATTTCCTTCATGCGCTCCACCTTGTCATCCTGCATGATAACATCCTTGGACCAGCTGAAGAAGTCATTGTCGATCACCTTCCAACCAGGGCTCATTGCCAGCATTGCGTGGTCTGTCTCGCAGCGAACAGCCCAGTCTGATCCGCCGATGCCGACGAACGAACATGCCTTCTGTGCAAAATATCTTTCCGGCAGACCTTCCTTGCCTGCCTGCTTCATCTGTACGTGCGCACCGAACTGCATACCGGAATCGTGTCCCGGACCCATGCGGTCGGTCAGAATGTGGAAGAGTCCGGAAGCACCGGATTCATAGATCGGATCCACGAAGAGAAGCCCGTCCGCTTCAACCATCTTCTCATAGAACGCAGCGAAGTCGTCCTTGCGGGTACATACCATACCCTTGCCCATAACGAGGGCGCGAGAACATGCTACGCAGCCGGAACATGTCTGGATATCCCAATCAAACATATGGATGAATTCAATTTCAGCGCCCAGCTTCTGCGCTTCTTCCAGAGCAACACGGCACATGGTGTCGTTGTTGCCGTTCTTGGTCCCTAAGGAAACTCCTAAGATTTTCATATCTTTTCCTCCGTTGTGTGTGTTTAGAGTGCGTTAAATAATATACATTTCACACTCAGACTATATAAGAAAAAACGCCGACACGCAAGGAAAATCAAGCTTTCCGGCTATACCTCTTCGGTTATCAAATTCATGATTTCAAGGTTATGATTCGGTTAAAAACAGGTTGACCCCGGTGCACTTTGTCCGGCGATGCCGTGAAAGCAATCCCAATGACTCTTGCAAAGAGTCACTCAATTAGAGATGCGGAGAATACATTAAAAGAAAGAAGAATAGAAAAGCGGAGTGCATAGAATGCATCCGCTGTCTGGCTGAGAGGCTTCATCGCCAGAAAAGATCACGATATAGAAAAGGCTGCATCCGTAAGGAGGCAGCCTTTGTTATCAACGGATAGGAGGACTAGTTCACCTTGTCCTTCAGCGCCTTGCCAGCCTTGAAGGTAGGAGCAACCGATGCAGGAATCTGTACGGTCTCGCCAGTCTGAGGGTTTCTGCCTTCTCTGGCAGCTCTGTCCTTCGCTTCGAATGTTCCGAATCCAACCAGAGATACCTTCTCCTTGGAAGCGAGAGTTTCGCCAACGGTCTCAGTGAAAGCGTTCAGAGCCTTCTCTGTATCAGCCTTGGTCAGGCCGGATTTAGCTGCCATCTGTGCAATCAGTTCTGCTTTGTTCATATCAATCTCTCCTTAAATATAGTTATATTCATCAGAGCTCCCTAGATAAGCTCCATTCAAAACATCTGTGATTATGATACCCTATTCTTTTCAGCGTTTCAAGCAGTTTTCCCCGAATCTTCCCAAAATGAGAGATTTTAGATCGCCCGATTTTAGGCATTTTCGGAAACATGTCCGACACATTCGAATTCTGTTTTTACCCGGGTTAAGGGTTAATATTGAACCCGTAAAGTGGTACAATACATTCTGTATGGGTATAAAGAACTAGAGAAAGAGGTGTATATTCAAGAATGGTAGCGACATTGTTATTGCGGCAATTGATTATTTTCTTCATCTACATGGGAGCGGGATTTCTGCTGGTACGGCTGGGCGTTCTGCGGGCGGAGGACAGCCGGGTATTGTCCCTTCTGTGCGTCAATTTGCTTCTGCCTTGTGCAATACTGAAGTCTTTCCAAGCGGATTATACCGAAGAGCTCCACAGCGGATTTCTCCTCGCGATGGCAGCGGCACTGGTGTCACAGTTCCTGTTACTTGGCATTGCGTACGGAATCAGTGCGGTAAAGAAACTGGATCCCGTGGAACTGGGATCCATCATCTACCCGAACAGTGCGAATCTGATTCTGCCGCTGGTGACCGGTGTGCTGAGCGAGCACTACGTGATCTATGCCAGCGCCTATTCCTGCATCCAGGGGATTTTCCTGTGGACGCACGGCAATTCGATGATGAAAGGGGATCGCGACCTGGATTGGAAGAAGGTCTTCCTCAATCTCAATCTGATTACGGTGGTACTGGGAACCATTATGTTCTTCGGTCACATCCGACTGCCGAACATCATCGTGGATACACTCGGCGGTATTTCCTCCGCATTGGGCCCGGTCAGCATGATTATCATCGGGATGCTGCTCTACAACGTGAACTGGAAACAACTGTTCAGCAACAATCGAGTGTACGCGATTGTGCTGTTAAAAATGATATTTATTCCGCTGGTTGCTGCGGCAATATTTAAGTATTCGCCGATCCAGAGTCTGGTATCAGACGGTAAAATGATTCTCCTGATCACGCTTTTTGCCATCATGGCACCGACGGCAACGGTCATCACGCAGATGGCGCAGCTCTCGAATCGCGATGATCAGTACGCGGCGGCCATCAATGCGTTGACAACACTGCTTTGCATCATCACCATGCCGCTGATTACGATGTGGTACATGAGCTAACTGAATGAGAGAAATCAATCGGCGGGCATGAATGAGATCACGACGAAGGTGTGATCTTACGCTGCACGGCCGCATCAATTCAAGAAATGAGGAATAGAAATGAACCGAAAACAACGGGCATATCTGAATGCGGGAATCTATTTTGCGGCCTTTGTTCTGCTGCTGATCCTGCTGCTCAAAGTGGACGTCCGAGCCATCGGCGCAGACGGGACGAATGTGGGTTTATCCCATTTGAATGAAGCGATTCACTTCGTTACCCGGTCGCATCCGTACATCTACATGGTAACGGAGGCCATCAAATGGGTAGCGGTGGCAGTGATGCTGTCCTTCATTCTTCTGGCCATCGGCGTGTTGATTAAGAATCGGACACTTCGATCCATCCGTGGAATTCTGTGTCTGTTCCCGGTGTATGCATTGATGTTTCCGTTCTATTTCTTCTTCAATGTGCTGACGGTGAACTGCGGCCCGGCGCTTTTTCTGGGGCAGAATCATCCGTCGAATTCCTTCCCGTCCCTTTCCACGATGTTCTGTTTGGTGGTATTCGGTACGGCGATGCGGGAATGGCACAAGCTGTTTCGGAATAACGAGAAGCTCCGCTCGAATTTGGAGAAGGCTGCCTTGATTCTGATGGCGGCATCGCTCCTGATTCGACTCCTGGCCGGGATGAACTGGTTTACGGACCTGCTGGCGGCCTGTCTGATCAGCTTGTCGCTGATTCAGCTGTACAACGGGCTTTGCATTCGAATCGTGTACGTACCGTCCGGTGGACAGGGAAAGGACCGCGCGCAGACAATCGCGGGTAAGTGAACAGCGGACAAGTGAACAGTGGACAAGTGAACAATGGAAGAAATGCATGTGAACATATTCCGGTAGTTGACCTTCGGCGGATGTGATATACTGAATCGTAGGGTGAGACAATCATCGTGCCGGACGATAATGGAATGAGAAGTCTGTTTTTAGCACCAGATATGTTAGAGTGTCGGATAAGGGATCCGATGCCGAACGAGTAATAAAGGAGAATGATATGGGCATTTTAGATTCGATAAAGAAGGACCTTTTCACCGGTGAGGAAGAGCAGCCGGTACAGAATACACTGGAGTCCATGGTTCACAACGCTTCCACGGATTCCGGCCGCGCACGCGTTATCGTGGTGGAGCCGCTTCGCATGGAGGAGTGTAACGCCATGGTGGAGTGCATTCGCCATGGCCTGGTCGTTGTCATTAACACGGAGAACCTGGAGACAGAATTCGCCCGCCGTATTGTCGACTTTCTGACCGGTGCAACCCGTGCCATTGACGGTCGTTCCCTGCGCATCAACAGTGTGACCTACATCTTTGCGCCGGCTGATATCGATGTGGCTATTCGCCGCAAAGAGAAAAGAGAAGCTCCGGTTCAGGAACCGGTAAAAACAAATCCGGTTCACCGGGTGATTCCCGACGAGGCGGTACATACCGTGACAGACGGACTGTCTGCACATCAGAATTTTGCGACTGCTTATGAGGAACCGTCGGAAGAAGTGTATGAGGCGGCACATGCGTACGAGGACGCGGATGCCTATGAAGAAACTGACGACGAAGACGAATATGAAACGGACGGAAACAACGTTTATGCAGAAAGCGCGGATGGATCGAGGGAGTATGCGGCGTCGTATGATGTGGACCGGGAAGGCGAAGGAACTACTGAGGAGAACGGGGAAGAATCTTTCTCTGACCGTTCGAAGCAGATGTCCGAATTGACGGAACAGTTCGGTGGAAGACATGTGACAGATGACACGCTTCTGTACGGCATTCGCAAGGAGGATGTGCGATAGCGGCAATACGGAATCGAATGAAAGATGCCTGTGGAACTTCGGTTTTGCGGGCTTTTTCTGTTCGAATATATGGAAAATCCGGCAGAAACTGCCGGAACTACTTAAAATATTTTCCGTGATCATCCCGGGATACAAAGTCCGTGGAACCGCCGCAGCGGTTGCAGAAGACACTCTTGTATCGGAGACCGGGTGCGTATCCGCCAAAACCCTCCTCAAGGTCATCGGATTGACAGAAGGCGCAGATATGAACGGCTTGACCATCGCGGTCGTCTACCTTGCGATGCTTCTTGTAATTTGGCAGTTCATCCGGGTTTCGTGCCTTAAAACCGGCAGCAACGTTATTTAATTCTTTTTCGGTCATGAACCATCTGCCGTCTGCCATGATATATGCCTCCCGGGGAACGGATATTGAACCATCGCCCAATTTGGTGGGATAACGAATACGGGATTCCGTTTTGGAAGTGAGAGTGAATAGGATGCGAAGGCGTTCTGCCCCATCTTGCGGGTTGCTTCCTCGGAATTGTTGGGTGAGAATGTTTTCTTTTAACATTATATAACAGGCACCGGAGGGAAAGAAGTGAATGTATAATGAAAAATGCAAGAATGACTTGAATGGATATGCACGATGATGTATTATTATACCAATGTTTTCGCGGAAGAAAGACATTTTTTGTAGAAGAGAAATAACGCAGTACGGCTGCGAGAAGAGATTCAGGAGGATATTATGAGTACAATGAAAGTGATGGAAGGCGGCGTTACGGCGGCGAAGGGATTCAAGGCGGCAGGCGGTTATGCCGGCATCGGCAAGAACGCCGAGAAGGGCGATCTTGCGCTGATTGTCAGCGAAGTGCCGGGAAATGCGGCAGCGGTATACACCAAGAATAAGGTGAAGGCGGCGCACATCGCGGTAACGAAGCGTCATCTGGCAGATGGCGTAGCACAGGCTATTATTTGTAACAGCGGAAATGCCAACACTTGCACGCCGAACGGCGAGGAAATCGCACAGCAGGAAACCGAACTGGTGGCCGATGCACTGGGTCTGGATGCGAATAACGTCCTGCCGGCAGCGACAGGTGTTATCGGCGTCCCGCTTGAAATTACACCTTTCGAGAAGACGATACCGGTACTCGCAGAGAACCTGAGTGAGAACGGTTCGGCGAAGGCGGCAGATGCGATTCGCACGACAGATACCTACATCAAGGAATGTGCGGTTCAATTCGAACTCGATGGAAAGACCTGTACCATCGGAGGCATCGCAAAGGGCAGCGGCATGATCCACGTGAACATGGGAACAATGCTGAGCTTCATCGGGACGGACGTCAGCATTTCGAAGGAGATGGTGCAGAAGGCACTTTCAGACGAGATCCTGGACAGCTACAACCAGGTCAGCGTGGATGGTGACACATCCACAAACGATACCGTCGTTGTAATTGCCAACGGGCTGGCAGGTAATGAGGAGATTACCGGTCCGGGTGCAGCATATGATGCTTTTTGTGAGGCTCTTCACATTGTGGCAGTGGATCTGTCCAAGAAGATTGCCGGTGACGGCGAAGGTTGCGAGAAACTGCTGGAGGCACATGTTGTCGGCGCGCCGGATAAGAATGCCGCAAGACTGGTATCCAAGAGCGTCATCTGTTCGTCTCTCTTCAAGGCCGCGGTGTTCGCTGCAGACGCGAACTGGGGAAGAATCCTCTGTGCAATCGGTTACGCGGATTGTGATTTTGATGCGTCCAACGTGGACGTCAGCGTGACTTCCGCTGCCGGAAGCGTCGAAGTGTGCAAGGGCTCTGCGTCAGTTCCGTTTGACGATGATTTCGCGACGAAGGTCATGTCGGAGAAGGTTGTTACTGTGGAAATCGATCTGCATGATGGTGATCAGGAAGCCTACGCTTGGGGCTGCGACCTGACGTACAAGTACGTGGAAATCAACGGATCCTACCGGTCCTAATTCGGAAGTGCCGCAATAATTAGGAAAGTAGGAACTCGGCTGCGCATCATGAGACGATACGAGGTTATGTGGCAAGAGACTGCTGCGACGATATCGCATGTTGGTGCGGATATGAAGACGAGGGGCTGCATTCCAGAGGGGCTGCACTTCACAGGAAATCGACACACATGCGATCGTAACATAGAGGGAGATAGTAACTAAATGGAATTAGACAAATATCTTGAAAAAGCTCAGGTGCTTATCGAAGCCCTGCCGTATATTCAGCGTTTCAACCGTAAAATTATCGTTGTCAAATACGGCGGCAGTGCCATGCTGGATGAATCATTGATGAATCACGTTATTGAAGACGTTGTGCTTCTGAAGCTCTGCGGATTCAAACCGGTTATCGTTCACGGCGGCGGTAAAGAAATCAGCCGTTGGATGAAGAAAGCCGGTGTAGAGCCGCAATTCTATAACGGACTTCGCATCACGGATGCGGACACGCTTGAAATTGCGGAGATGGTGTTGGGTAAGGTGAACAGTGATCTGGTGACGTTGGCGCAGAAACTGGGTGTCCGTGCCGTTGGCATTAGCGGCAAGGACGGTTACCTGATGAAAGCGGATAAAACCATGCCGGATGGCAAGGACATTGGCTATGTCGGAACGGTACGCGAGGTGGACGCGAAGGTTATTTTTGACCTCTTAGACAACGATTTCCTCCCGATTATCTATCCGATCGGAATGGGTGATGACGGTCAGAGCTATAACATCAATGGCGATTACGCTGCAGAGGCTGTAGCAGAGGCACTTCAGGCGGACAAGCTGGCGTTCCTCACCGATACGTCCGGTGTTTACGAGGATATCGACAATAAGGAATCCTTCATCTCGGAGTTGTATCCGGACGAGGCGCAGAGCCTTATCGATCGGGGTATCATCACCGGGGGCATGATTCCGAAGGTACAGAACTGCCTCAAAGCGATCGCCGGCGGCGTCAATAGAGTCCATATTCTGGACGGACGTATTCCGCACTGCCTCCTTCTGGAGATTTTCACCGACCGCGGATGCGGTACAGCCATTATGAATCCGAAGGAGAGCCGTTATTACAACAAATAGGAGCAACTATGGTGCATAGGAAGCAAGGTGTCGCATATGGAGTTGGCGTTGGCCCGGGTGATCCCGAATTGATGACGCTGAAGGCCATTAAGATCATCCGCGAGGCAGACGTGATTGCAGTTCCGGGCGCGAATCCGGCCGAGACTGCCGCGTACCGAATCGCCATCCAGAGCGTTCCGGAAATCGCGGATAAGACACTGATTGGACTGACAATGCCGATGACTCAAGATCGGGAAGCCCTGGTACCAAGCCACTGCGAGGCGGCAGACGCTATCGAATCTTTCTTGGATCGAGGGTTGAATGTTGCTTTCCTGACGCTGGGCGATCCGACCATCTACAGCACTTTCACCTATGTGCAGGCGATTCTTCAGATGGACGGTTATGAGACCTGTCTGGTAAGTGGCATTCCTTCCTTCTGTGCGGCGGCCGCACGTCTCAACATCCCCCTCGGGGAATGGGATGAACCGATACACATTTTGCCTGCAACGCAGCTGCTGGAATCACATCTGGAGGCCGATTCACTCCCGAAGACAGGAACCTGCATCCTGATGAAATCCGGCCGTCGTGTTTCCGAGGTCAAAAATACACTTCGCGATGCCGGAATGTCCGCCCAGGCAGTGGAGAATTGCGCTATGCCCGGGGAGCAGGTGTATCGAGGCGTGGAAGAAATTCCGGATAGTGCGGGATATTTCACTTTGGTTATTGCCAAAGATAAGAATTTATGATAACATCAATCGAATACGAATAATTGAATAGTCCCCCATGAGGGAGTAGCAGACGCAGAAGCGTAGCAAGTCGTCATCTCGGCTTAGACCCGGCTTGTTTTAAATTGCAAGACTCATGGCAGCAATTCTACGTTGCTGCCGTGGGTCTTTTTGATTCAATCGAGGTAAGCCACAGGATCTTGAGAAGACGAACCGAATAGGAGGTTACATTAGAGATGGAAGAGAGAAGAATGGAAGATCGGAAGGGGATTGCGAACGCAGTTTCAAAATCCGAAGCAGAATGCAGTGCGGCAAATGTTTCGGAATCTGCTTCGAAATGTCCGATGGAAACGACCCTGGGCAGCAAGAATGCATCTGCCGCTGAGTCGGAAGCGCAGGTGCTGTACTACATGAGGTCCGCCGATGAAGTGCTGGCAGAGTTGAACAGTTCGGGTAAAAAAGGCATTTCCTCAGACGAAGCTGCCGCAAGACAGTCGCAGTACGGCATGAACAGGCTGGCAGCGCCTCCGGGAAAGAGCCTGATAAGACGATTTATCGAGCAGATGATGGATCCGATGATTATCATTTTGCTGGTGGCAGCATTTGTCAGCCTGATTCTATCCGTGACGCAGGGCGAGAGCTTTGCCGACACCATCATCATTCTGGCGGTAGTTATCATCAATGCCATCTTGGGCGTGTACCAGGAGAGCAAGGCGGAGAAAGCCATTGAAGCTCTCAAGGAAATGTCCGCGGCGACATCTCACGTCATTCGTGATGGAAAGAAAGTGACGATTCGCAGCGAAGAGCTGGTACCCGGGGATGTGGTTCTGCTGGAAGCCGGAGACGCGGTTCCGGCAGACGGCCGAATTATTGAGTGTGCCGGCCTTCGAATTGAAGAGTCCGCATTGACCGGAGAGTCCGTTCCGGTGGACAAGCTGCTGAATCTGGTCATGGATCGGGAAAGCAAGCAGGTTCCGCTGGGCGACCGTAAGAATATGGTATATATGGGCAGCACCGTCGTGTTCGGCCGTGGTGTGGTGGTGATCACTGAGACCGGAATGAACACGGAGATGGGTAAGATCGCCGAAGCGCTGACCCAGGCAGAGGAGGGTGAGACGCCGCTGCAGAAGCAGATGGGCGAGCTGTCTCACATTCTCACCAAGCTTGTATTGGGAATCTGTGTGGTCGTATTTGCGATTCAGCTGATTCGCATGGGAAGCTTC
This sequence comes from Acutalibacteraceae bacterium, assembly GCA_963656785.1. Lineage (GTDB taxonomy): Bacteria > Bacillota > Clostridia > Peptostreptococcales > Anaerovoracaceae > Mogibacterium_A. The sequence continues at coordinate 55,568 of CAVKJB010000010.1, forward strand.
AGCTTCGAGGTGATTCTGAATTCGTTCATGATTGCGGTATCTCTGGCGGTTGCCGCAATTCCGGAAGGCCTCGCAGCTGTTGTTACCGTTGCACTTTCCATCGGCGTTACGAACATGTCGAAGCGCAGTGCCATCATCCGAAAACTGACCGCAGTCGAGACACTGGGCTGTGCTCAGGTTATTTGCTCGGATAAAACCGGCACACTGACGCAGAACAAAATGACCGTCGTAAAGAAGTACTCCGATGCGACGAAGGAACTCGCCCTGGCTATGGGCCTTTGTAATGATGCGGAGATGGACGATAAGGACGAAGCCGTTGGAGAGCCGACCGAGGCCGCACTGGTGAAATGGGCAGCGGATAACGGCGGTGACAAACGAAAAGAAGCGCTTGCGTACAAGCGTGTGGGAGAAGCTCCTTTCGATTCCGGCCGTAAGATGATGTCGGTTATCTGTGAGAAACCGAATGAACCGAACACTTACATTCAGTACACCAAGGGAGCTCCGGACGTGCTCCTCGGAAGATGTACTCATGTACTTCGGGGTAACGATGTGGTTGCATTGACAGCAGAATTGCGGGAAGAAATCTCGTCTGCCAACCGCGATATGGCTGACGAGGCTCTTCGTGTGCTTGCAGCCGCTTGTCGCAGATGGGATACTGTGCCGGAGTGCACATCCGAGAATCTGGAGAAGGATATGATCTTCCTCGGACTCTGCGGCATGATCGACCCGATTCGTCCGGAAGTTAAGGGTGCCATCGAGGAATGCCGAGACGCAGGCATCCGTCCGGTCATGATCACCGGAGACCACGTGGATACCGCAACCGCCATCGCTCGACAGCTGGGCATCCTGGATGACGGCCGAATTGCCATCACCGGTTCGCAGTTGAGCGATATGAGCGATGAGGAATTCGATCGGGAAATTCTGAACATCGGTGTATACGCTCGTGTTCAGCCGGAGCACAAGACAAGAATCGTCAACACGTACCGAAAGCTCGGCTTCGTCACCGCGATGACCGGCGACGGCGTCAATGACGCACCGTCCATTAAATCCGCGGACATTGGCGTTGGAATGGGAATCACCGGAACCGATGTGACCAAGAATGTGGCGGATATGGTGCTGGCGGATGATAATTTTGCGACCATTGTCAACGCGGTTGAGGAAGGTCGCCGAATCTATGCCAACATTCGGAAATCCATTCAGTTCCTGATTGGTTCCAACATGAGCGAGGTGCTGAGTATTTTCTTCGCAACACTCCTTGGCTTCACGATCTTAAAACCGGTCCATCTCCTCTGGATTAACTTGATCACGGACTGCTTCCCGGCTCTGGCTCTCAGTATGGAATCCGGTGAGCCGGATATCATGAGCCGGAAACCGAGAGATTCCCGCGCGGGCATTTTCGCCGGAGGCATGGGCTTCGATATCGCTTATCAGGGAACGCTCGTCACGATTCTGGTGATGGCCTCCTACTTCATCGGCCACTTCATGGAATCCGGCGTCTGGGAGATTACCAACAGTGCAGACGGTACCACTATGGCGTTCGTGACCATGTCCATGGCGGAAATCTTCCACAGCTTCAACATGCGTTCGCAGCGCGAAAGTCTGTTCCATCTGAAGAAAATGAACTTCTTCCTGATCGGTGCTGCAGCTGCATCCCTGATTGCGACAACTGTCGTATGCGAAATCCCGCTGCTGGCTGCAGCTTTCGACTTCACCGCGGTGGATCTTCACGAATACCTTGTGGCCATAGCGCTCGGATTCATGATTATTCCGTGCGTGGAAATCGTTAAATTCTTCCAGCGTAAGAAAGAAAGCGAGAAATAACGGTCTATATTTCGATCTAATCTAAGGAAAAAACGCCGGGTCCCAACAGATCCGGCGTATTTACTTGCCGCGGAAACTACCGAGGGAGCAGAGGCCTCCGGAGACCGAGCCTCAATGTAGAGAACGAAGTACAGAACGAAAAAGAGGCTTTCCCGAACAGGAAAGCCTCTTTGAAAGTGTCTTGCCGTATACTATACAGCACTATTTTTCCTTATGGTCAAAGTACATTTTAAACAACATAATTCCGGCAAACAGGTCAAAAATTATATATGCATTTCGAACAAGGAAAACATATTCTCTTTCTATATCAAAAGCACCCTCTGCAGAAGAGTAATATGACGTCATGTATCCTATAATGGATAATATAATGCAACCAATCCATATTAAGATGTAAGTAGTTTTCTTCATACTTCGCCTCCTTTGTGTGTTGCTGCAAATGAGAGTGAATACGTTTATATTTTAACATGGGACAAAGAAAATACAACCCCTGGCGAGCCAGAGACATTTAAATAGTCTTTTCCAAAGACGTTTGCTTTGTTCTTAACATTGCGTACATCGTTTAAGGGCGAATCCCGTTCCTCTTGCCGGACGCTGTCGGTTGGAGCACATCTTTTTTTACCGGAAATTGGGAAATTGCTACAATTAAATTGTCAGATCTTGAAAAAAAGTGAACGAAAATTGTATAAATCACTAAAAATAATATTCATCTCGGGCTGAATGTGATACAATAGGCGCAATTATAGATGATGCAAGAAACCAAGATGTGTATAGGAGTGAGGTTATGAAAGAACGTATTTATTTGACGGATGATATGGCGATTCTCAACTTCGATCTGGCATACCCGGAGAGCCGTTCCGGGCTTCTCAAATCCAAGGAATTCAAGGCTTTTGTTGCCCATTACGTCGGCTACCTCAAGGGGAATGACAGCCACCTGTATCACTGGGCGGTGCGCGATATGACGGACAAAGAGGCGGTGGAAAGGCTGTGCCGTTTTGCCCGCGAACTTCTGGTGCTGGATGCTGAGGAAGTGAACATGCCGTACATGGAGGATCGTGACGCAGCGCTCGAGTTCGTAGAAGGAATCTACGACTATTGGAAGAGTCACTCGCGTTATTCCATCACGACAGATCGCCGAAGAGATGTGGAATCCACAGCCTTTGTCAGCAACGACACGGCTTACAACGAACTGATTCTGTCCACGTTCCGCCGTTTAGAGCAGACCGTCATGGGACGCGCGAACAAGGTCTATCGACAGCAACCGGCCGGAACCAATGCAAGTCTGGCACTCTACCGGAATGACTCCTTCCTGTTTGATGACAATTACGACGTGTTGCGGAAGATGATGTTCATTGATTCGGTCATGCTTCGCACACCGATGATTCTATATACCAAATCCAACAAGCGAGAGTGGCCTTTCGAGAAATTTGACGAGAATCCGATTGATACATTCAACGGAAATCGCGAGGAGTTCTTCTGTTTCCCGGCAAAAGTGGGAGATCTCACGATTTTCATCTACTTCCATCGCGATTTTATGGCGAGCGGAGTGGCTTGTGCGAATCTCTTCGAACTGGCGACGAAGCGGGAGGCATCGAAGAAGCCGGACTGCATCCTGCTCTTTGGAAACCCGGATGGAAAGGAACGTTGTGGTTTCTATTACGATGATGAGAACGACCTGTGGGTCGGGAGTGTGTCCTATAGCGAGAAAATTTCTTATTTCGGTTACATGAAGAAGAGCGTCCTAACCTTACACAATGTGGCGATGATGCGGCGCGGATGGCTGCCGATTCACGGGGCTTTTGTCAACATCACCCTTCGGAATGGCAAAAAGAAAGGTATCTGCCTGATGGGCGATTCCGGGGCCGGCAAGTCGGAAACCATTGAGGCACTAAAATCTCTCGGCAATGAGAAGATTAAGCACATAGACGTTGTGTTCGACGATATGGGTACTTTCCACATCCATGACGGGAAAGTATATGCAAAAGGTTCGGAGATCGGAGCATTTGTCCGCCTCGACGACCTCGACCCGGCGACACCGTATCGTGACATGAATCGTTCCGTCTTCTTCAATCCGGACAAGGCCAACGCCCGCGTTATCACACCGGCGGCTCCGTACGCAGTCATCACGGAGAACCACCCGGTCGACCTGTTCGCATATGCCAACAACTACGACAGCGGAATCGGCCTTCGCAAGGTGGATGACATCAAGGAAGCCAAAGGGATTTTCGTTGAGGGAAAACGCATGGCCAAAGGTACGACGCAGGAAGTCGGCATTTCTACGACTTATTTTGCCAATCCGTTCGGACCGATGCAGGAGCAGGAAATGTGCAGCGAGATCATCGATCGCGTCTTTGCCTGCCTCCGGGATAGTGGTGTCTTTATCGGTGAAGTCTTTACCCATCTTGGATGTGCGCCGGAAGATCGTGGCGGAATCGTGAAAGGTGCGGAGGACCTTCTTCGTTTCATCGAGGAAAATTAGGAGGAGAATTAGTCAAAAATAAAAACTGGCCGCCCCGAGGCGCCTGTCTTTGAAAACAGAATCATTTTGCACATGAACCGACTATGCGAGCCACGCGGGAAACACCGGAAACGTTCGCATAGCCGGAGTTAATTTTGGCAAAAAACGCATAAAAAAAGACATCCGTTCGGATGTCTTGGTGGTGCGCGATCAGGGGTTCGAACCCTGGACACCCTGATTAAGAGTCAGGTGCTCTGCCAGCTGAGCTAATCGCGCATATCTTATGCGGCTTGTTGCGACTTTGTTAGTATAGCGTGAATCGTCGGCCATGTCAAGAAGAAAATTGAAAATGTTTTGAAACTTCACGAGTTGTTCACAGGGTGCACCCTGAAAACCAATCAAATCAAGCCTTTTGGGGATAAAAATCAATCATAATGTTGAATTTAAGATTGGCCTGTTGTATAATTTTCAATGAATATTTGTGTGAAAATCATTCTTTGATGGGTAAATAAATTTTGGAGGTAACGTAGTGTTCTGTAGTAAATGTGGAAATAAGATTGCTGATGGCGCAAAGTTCTGCAGCGTCTGTGGTGCGAGAGCCGTATCCACAGGACTCGAACCGTCAGCGGATCATCCCGTAAGCAATAGAGCTCCATATACTGAATCGAATAGAGATAGTAATTCGAATCGCCGCTCCAGCCTGGATCTGGACTGGGGAAACGAGGATAAGCATAAGACAAGAAATTCGTCGACCATGGCGTTCGATTGGAGTTCTGTGGTAGAGGAGCGCAAACCGCGGAAGAAGGTTCCGCAGAATGTGCGTTCACCATGGGACAGTTCGGATGATTATGACTCGTTCTCGTCCGGACATTCTTCGAGACCGGCAGCCAGATCGAAGCAGACTCCGCCAAGGTCGGCTTCCTATCGAGAACCGGCCGCTTTTCGAGAGGCAGAGAGAAAGATGTCGCTCGAAGAAGAACTGTTCGGTAAAGAGCAGGCACCGAAGGAACGAAGCCGCACGATGAACTTCATTGATGTTCTCAAGCAAGAGAAAGACAATGAAGCGCGTGAGGAATACGAAAGATTGAGGTACAGAGAACCGGGAAGTCAGCCGATTCCACCGACGGCGCATCCGGCTCGCAGAGAATCCGTACTGCCGGAATCTCAGAGAGAACGCAATCAGGGATATACAGATCCAGAGACGGACCTTTTCTCAGACTTTTCGGATGAGACCCCGAAGCAGCGAAGCTTCGAAGACCAGCTCGCAAGTATCCGAACAGAGCGTAGAAACGCGCATCAGAGAACAATGCATACGGAAATGCAGCAGCCGGAAGAGGATTCCTATGCTGCATTCGATAAGATGCTTAACGGCATGAAGAGTGAATACGAAGAACCGCAGTCCTTCGAGCCGCCGAGGCGTTCCGGACGGGCTACGGGTGCTTATGATACCGCTTACGGAAGAGATAACGGAAGTGCTATGTTCGAAGCGGAACCAACAATGCAGGCTCCGGCCTCGAGAACCGCTGCACCGGGTCGCAACACGATGTATCGCGATTACGAGAGCTCCTTCCAGAGTATTGATGATGCGATGGAAGATGATTTTGCGGATGTTCGTCTGAATAACTTCGAGGAGGAAGTGAGCCCGGCACCATCTCGCTCGGCAAGGCGTTCGGCGGGTAGAATGCAGAGAAATCCGCAGGATAGAGCTTCAGCAAGAGAGAACGACTATTTCTTCGGCGAAGACGATGATTTCACATTGAACACACGAGAGATGGACGAGGGGGGTTCTGTATCCGCAGATGATGTGGATCTTTTTGCACCGACAGATACTCCACGTTCCGCTGCGATATCGGATTCCTATGCACCGGAGGCTGCACCGACGGTGTCGACTAACACCGAAGATGACGGGGATTTCGATGCATTCGATGAATACCTGGATTACGTCGCCCCGAGAAGAACATCCCGCACGTCTTCCAGACGGGCTAGAACAGTGGCTCTGGAAGAGGAAGAAGATGATTGGTTCGATTCCGCGGATGAATTGGATGATGAGTCCTTCACCGAGAATGTGACGCTTCATGTTCGCGAAGAAGAACCGGAAGCATTGCCTGCACATGGTGTTAATCCGGTAGTTGCACCAGCTGCACCGGAGGTTTCTGCTGCGACGGGAGCCAAATCAGACGCAGGAGCAGCACCAACTGTACCGACGGAAACGGCCTCCTCGGTCGCACCTGCAGAACCGACGATGGAACCTGACGAACTTGCGGACGATAGCAAGAGTTCGATGCAGGCTGAGATTGCTGCGCTTCAGAAACAGCTGGAGATGCTTTTAAAGGCACAGAGCGGTGGAAGTGTAGAATCGGTATCGACAGAAGAGTCTGTTACTGCGGAAGAACCGATTGAAACGGAATCTGCAGCAGCAGATGAATCGGTTGCACCAGCCGTACCGGTTGTAGAACCTACCCCAATCGAGACATCGGAACCGGAGGTAGACACGGCAACGGAAGCCACGCTTGAAACGCACAGCTTTGCGGATGACGACCAATTGGACCTCGATAAAGAACTGGCACAGCTCGGATTCTACCTAGGTGATGACGACTCGGACGAACCGGCAGAGAATGATTCCGTTTTCACGTCGGATGACATAGATGTCGACGCTCTGGGTGGCGATACTGTTGTCCTTCCGGCTGATGAGCTGACCGGCGAGACAGAAGAGGTGATGTCGCTGGAAAGCCTGGAAAGCGATATTTTTGGCAATGCTGACGAGGAAGAGGATCCGGAAGCAACCCGCAAAATTGATAAATTCTATACGCTGTATCGTAAGAATGAAGAATTCCAGAAATTACTGGATGAAGAATATAGCAAACTCCAAGGCGAGGATTTCGATGACGAAGTAGATAACTCGGTGAATGATATCCTGGGTTATGACGATTCGGAAGAAGAGGAATACGAGGAAGAATACGAAGAAGGTGAGGATGATTCTTTTGTGATGCAGAACGGAAATGCTGCAGCAGTGTCTCAGCAACAGGCTGTATTGAACGCTCCGTCCGAAGGATCCAAACCAATGTCGAAGAAGGAGGCTAAGGCGGCCAAGAAGGCAGCTAAGGCGGCAAAGAAAGAAGCGCTTTCGGCGGTAGCTCCTGAAGACGAGATTGACGAGAAGGGTGGCAACATCCTCACGGTGATCGCCATCGTGGTTGCAGTTTTGTTGGTAGTGCTTCTGGCAATCATTCTCATTCTGAATTTCGCACCGGAGAGCGGAATTGCACAGACACTGAATGAAGTCATTGGAAATTACACCAATTTCTTTGCGGAAACCGGCGCCTCCGATTCGCTGATGTAGACAACTGAACAAGAATATACTGCAGCGGTGGCGCCTGAGACGGACGCTGTCGTTGCATATTCTTTTATAAGATGAGGCACTTTCTTTACAGAGATACCCGCTAACTTTGAGAGAAGCATGGAAGAAATCCCGTGCAGAGGTGATAAGATGAAAAGAAACAAAGGTTCCGCCCGGGCAACTGACCGTATCCGAAGTCCGAAGAAGGGCCTGAGCGTAATCATCATGCTAATCGTACTGATTCTGGTACTGCTCGCAGGCTGTGCCGGCTTTATTACGGATTGGCTTTGGTTCGATAATTTAGGGTACAGCAAGGTATTCTGGACGAAACTCATCACAGAACTGGAAATCGGTATCCCGGTATTCATCGTGACCGTTCTGCTGGTAAGGATCTACCTGAACAGCCTCCGGAAGCACTATTTTGCGGAGATTGAATCTCATGAGATCCCGGACGAGAAGAAACTCAAGGCGATATCCTGGGCGCTTTCCGTCCTGTTCGGCGTAGCTGTCGGCATCGGAGCTGCGATCATCACGTGGATGAATTTCCTGCAGTGCATGAATTCCACCTCCTTTGATCTCAAGGATCCGCTCTTCAATCTGGACATTTCTTTCTATGTATTCAAGCTGGCGTTTCTGACGCAGGCTAATAATCTGGTGCTGGGTATTATCATCGGCGTGGTTATTATCACGCTTCTCTATTACAGCATCCTGATGACGGTTCGTACACCGGATATATTTGAACGGGAGCCGGACGAGGAAGAGCCGGGAACCGATTCTGAGAAGGAGACGGACAACTCCGATGCGAAGGAAATTCCTTTTGACCGGATATTTTCACGCAGGAACAGAAAACGGAAACCGGGGTCACGGAAGCCGGATCTTAACAATGCCAACATTCAGCATTTGATGAACATCGCTTCCGGCAAGCTGACGATTCTGGGCATCATCTTCTACGTGATGGTTGCGATGGAGTTCATGCTTCGTCAATTCGACCTTCTGCATGCACACACGGGAACCGTGTACGGCGCAGGGTTTACGGATGTGATCATCAAATTATGGCTGTACCGCGTAATCATGGTGCTGTCGTTAGTGGGTGCAGTGACGCTCTGTCGCCATATGCATCGCCAGGAACTGAAGAAGCTGGTTCGTATTCCGGCTCTGATCATCGGCGTCGGAATGGTGGGCACACTGCTGGGTGTGGCTGTTCAGAATCTGATCGTCAGCCCGGATGAAATCAACAAGGAAAGCAAGTATTTAGAAAATAATATTACCTATACAAGACATGCGTATGGCCTAGATAACATTACTGTGGAAGAGTACGCGGCCAGCAATAATCTGGACCGACAGACAATCGACGACAATGCTCAGACCATAACCAATATCCGCATCAACGATTATGAACCGGTACAGGATTATTACAATCAGACGCAGAGTATTCGACAATACTACGATTTTAATGATGTGGACATTGACCGGTACACAATCGGCGGAGAGGTGACACAGACTTATCTCTCGGCCAGAGAGATTGATGAGACAAAAATCAGCTCCACCTGGATCAACCGTCATCTTAAGTACACGCACGGTTACGGCGTTGCGGTATCCCGCGTTGATGCGGTGACGGCAAGCGGCCAGCCGGACATTGTTGTGAAGAATATTCCGCCGGAATCCGAGGTCAGCGAAATTAAGATTGACCGGCCGGAGATCTATTTCGGCGAGCTGAGCAACGATTATATTATTGTTAATACAGATGAACAGGAATTCGACTATCCGAATGGCAATGACAACAGCTACACGACTTATGAAGGAAAAGCAGGCATCAAGCTGAACTTCCTGAACCGTGTGTTGTTTGCGATTCGCGAGGGCAGCATGAAACTGCTCGTTTCCTCGAATGTTAACTCAGATTCTCGAATCATCATCAACCGAAACATCACGGAACGGGTAAAGAAAATCATGCCATATCTTTCTTACGAGAAGGATCCGTACATGACCATCAGCGACGGTAAACTCTATTGGATTATCGACGCTTACACCACCAGCTCATACTATCCGTATTCCGAGCCATATTCTGGCGAAGTTGGTTCTACCAACTACATCCGCAATTCTGTGAAGGTTGTAGTTGATGCATATAATGGAGACACTTCATTCTACATCGTGGACAAGAACGACCCGATTGCGAACACGTACCAGAAGATCTATCCGACGTTGTTCAAGGATGAGAGCAAGATGCCGGAAGGCATCCGCGAACACATCCGCTATCCGAACACGCTTCTTAAGATTCAGGCGGGCGTGTACACGAAGTATCACATGGATCAGGTGAAGGTGTTCTATCAGGATGAAGACCTGTGGGATATCGCTCACCAGATCTACGGTACCGAGGAGAAGGAAATGGATCCGAGCTACTACATATTCGAGCTCCCGGGCGAAGACAAAGCGGAATTTATTAACATGATTCCGTTTACGCCGAAGTCCAAGCAGAATATGACCGCAATTATGATGGCCCGAAACGACGGGGATAATTACGGAAAGCTTGTGGTCTACAAATTCCCGAAGAACAAGACTGTCTACGGCCCGATGCAGATTGAAGCACAGATTGATCAGAACACGGAGATTTCGAAGGAGTTCTCATTGTGGAATTCATCTGGATCGAAATACAGGAGAGGGGACCTATTCGTGATTCCGATCAACAACTCCATCATGTACGTAGAACCGGTATACCTGGAAGCCTCAAATCAGGCAATACCGGAGATGAAGCGCGTTATCGTTGCTTATGGCGACGATATTGCGTATGAGGCCACGCTGGAAGAAGCGCTGACAGACCTATTCGGAGAAGGGGACAATTCCGATTCCGGACAGAGTAGTGGGACGTCCGGGAGCAGCACTTCCTCGAAGTCTTCCGCCAAGGAACTCATTCAGAAAGCAAATGAAGCGTTCGAGAATGCAACCAATGCCATGAAGAGCGGAGACTGGGAGAAATACGGAAAATATCAGAAACAGGTCGAGAAGTATCTGAGCCAGCTGGAAGAACTGAATGGTTAGAAAAGGGTAGAGAAAGGTGAAACTGACATGTTGAATTTTGATTTGGACAAAATGCTGTTTACAATTCCTTCGGACAAACACGAGGAGAAAGAAATTGTTGCGATACTGGAAGCTCATCCGGAGGTGAAGTTCGTCTCATTGACAGGCGTCGATCTGGCAAATCACAACACCGATGAGAAAATCCCGATGAAAGCATTCATCGAGGACATGTCCAAGATCCTCAAGGAGGGCGTACAGACGGATGGCTCTAGTGTAGCACTCCCGTTAATTGCGGAGCTCTCTGATGCCAGAGTGGATATCCTCCCGGACAAGGATGTGAACTGGTACGTAGAATACAACTACATGAACATTGATTATAAGACGGGTCTTCCGGTAGGAACCTTGAGAATTCCGTCTTTCCTGAGACACAACAACGAGCACATGGTAGGCTCCCGTATGTATGCAAAGGCACTGACGGAAAGATTCAAGGAATCCCTGAAGACGCTGATTCAGGAGAACCCTTATGTCGTGGAGCACATTGCCGGACTGGACAGCCCTGATGACATCGAGGAAATCAAACTGACGAGTGCGACGGAACTGGAATTCTGGGTTAAGACGCCGGATGACCGTGCAGATCGTGACCAGCTCTTTACTTCTCAGGAGTTAAAAGAACAGTACTGGAAACGCACCATTGGTCCGGTTGGAACAGCCCTTGAAGAGACGCTGGAGATCCTGGATCGTTACGGCTTTGAGATCGAAATGGGGCACAAGGAAGTCGGCGGTGTTCGTGCGAAGATGGGCAACAGCGGTGATTTCGATCACATCATGGAACAGCTTGAAATCGACTGGAAATACTCGGATCCGATGCAGGCTGCCGATAACGAGAGCCAGATTAAGCATATTATTCGTGACGTCTTCCGCATGAACAGCCTGGAGGTTACTTTCCTGGCGAAGCCGATGCAGGGCGTTGCCGGAAACGGTGAACATACGCACCTCGGTGCAATGGCGAAATTGAAGAGCGGCAAGACCATCAACCTGTTTGAACCGGCAGACCGCACGAAGGACTTCATGAGTCCAATCGGATACGGTTCGTTGATGGGCATCCTGAGAAACTACGAGCTTCTGAATCCTTTCGTTGCTCAGACTCACGACGCATTCCAGAGACTGAAACCAGGCTACGAAGCACCGGTCTGCATCGTTACATCACTGGGCAGAGATTATGCCAGCCCATCTCGAAACAGAACCGTGCTAATCGGACTGGTTCGCGATATGTCGAATCCGCTGGCTACCCGTTTCGAGATGAGATCGCCGAACCCGCATTCCAACACCTATCTGATTCTGGGTTCTGCGTACATGCTGATGCTGGATGGAATCCGATCCGCACTCACGAACAAACGGACACCGAAAGAACTGGAGAAAGCGCTTTCCAAGAAGGTCGGTGAGGAAGACCTATATCTGGAGAAAGATCGGGAATATCGGTCAGAGGAAAATGTTTTTACCTACTACACCGAGGAAGAACGTGCACGGCTGTTCGGTAAGGCACCGGCTACTGTATGGGAGAACTTCTGTGCGTTTGATGCACGCAAGGGCGAGATGGACAAGCTGACGGGCGGAGACGAGACGATTGAACTGATTATCCGATCCTATCGCGAACAGATGACCATCAAGTGGAGCACGGAGTTCCACGATAGACTGATCCCGAACACGATGGATTTCCTGCGTCGTTGTGTGAAAACCCACAACGAGGATGCGGCTACGGATTACGATATCATGAACTGGAGACGCGTCAACGGACTGCGCCAGGAGCTCGGCAAGGATTACATCGGCAAGACGTCGATTCTGTCGCAGGCGAAGAAGGCACTGGACGACGGCGACTATGCATTGGCATCGAAGCTGGAGCTGGATATCCAGAACATGACCGAAGAACTGAGAACGCTGTATAACGAGTATCAGAAAAATCTTTTCTAAGCGATGCAGAATCGGAATGGCTTCGCCTCCGGGAAACACTTTGCGGCGTTATACATTGATACGCATTGACAAGTGAGAACCGGGGGAACTGATAAGAATGAGACATTGACGGATATGTGCGGGGCGGCGGTAATCACCGTTCGCCCCGCAAGTATTCAGAAACAACTGCCAGACAATGAAGATTAGAGAAAGAAGGAATAACGAATGCTAGACGTGAAACGAATCAGACAGGACTTCGATGGAGTCAAAGAAGCGGTGGAAAGACGCGGCAAAGGTGATTACGGACTGGAGGATGTTCGCAAGTACGACACCGAGAGAAGAGAACTTCTCGCCGAGGTGGAACAGCTCAAGAATCGCCAGAATACTGCATCTCGTGAGGTTCCTAAGCTGAAGAAGGCGGGAGAGGATACCACCGCACTTTTTCGCGAACTCAAAGAACTGAGCAATCGCATCAAGGAATTGGATGAGAAGGTCAGCGATGCCGAGGATAATCTTCACAGCGCATTGTTGGGCGTTCCGAACACGCCGAACAAAGACGTTCCGGACGGCCTGGACGATTCGGACAATGTTGAAATTCGTCAGTGGAATGAGCCAACCCAATTCGACTTCGAACCGAAGGCACACTGGGACATTGGAGAGAACCTGGATATTCTCGATTTCGACAGAGCTTCGAAGTTGTCAGGCGCGCGTTTTACCGTATACAAGGGCTTGGGGGCACGTCTCGAAAGAGCGGTCATTAACTTCATGCTCAATCTTCACACGGAGGATCAGAATTATGTGGAGATTTTGCCACCGTTCATGGTTAATGCGGCAGCCATGACCGGAACCGGTCAGCTGCCGAAGTTTGCAGAGGACATGTACCATGTGGAAGGTGTAGACGAATATCTGATACCGACGGCAGAGGTTCCGGTAACCAACCTGAGAGCCGATGAGATTCTTTCGGCGGAGGAACTTCCGGTGTACTACACAGCCTACACTCCTTGCTTCCGTAAGGAGGCCGGTTCCGCCGGAAGGGATACCCGTGGCCTGATCCGCCAGCATCAGTTCAATAAAGTGGAGATGGTGAAACTGGTAGCACCGGAAACATCGTATGATGAGCTGGAGAAGCTGACGCTCGATGCGGAAGAAGTGCTGAAGCGCCTGGAGATTCCGTACCACGTAGTACGCCTCTCCGCCGGTGATCTGGGGTTCTCCTCGGCCATGACTTACGATATCGAAGTATGGATGCCAAGCTATGGCAAATACGTGGAGATTTCCAGTTGCAGCAACTTCGAGGACTATCAGGCGAGAAGAGCTAACATTCGATTCAAGAGAGACCGCGACACAAAACCGGAATTTGTTCACACGCTGAACGGCTCCGGACTTGCGGTTGGAAGAACGGTAGCTGCCATCCTGGAGAATTACCAACAGGAAGACGGATCTGTTGTGGTTCCGGAAGTGCTGCGTCCTTACATGGGCGTGGATGTGATCCGCTAAAAGCAAGTTAATTGAAGAATGATACTTCCGACCTCGGGGGAGATAAAAACCTTGCCTGTTCGCGGTAAGGTTTTTATTGTACTCAAGAAACACCCGCACGAGACGGTGGGAAGCGTAACCTTCTTCGAACACGAGAAAGTAATTCACCGGAATCGAAAGAATTCGTGATGCAATCGTCCGCTCAGAACTTGCGGTTTTTTAATAATTTTTTAATAATTCCTTAATACTTTTTCGCCGATTGTAAAATGAAGTTGAACATATAACAAAAAATCCATAGAATCCCTTTTTTGGTAGAATGTAAGTGCTTAAACAAACTTTCACCAAGGAGGGAAATCCTATGGATCAAGTACAGTCTACCACAG
>CAVKJB010000011.1:0-60210 GCA_963656785.1 Acutalibacteraceae bacterium
ATTATAAGTACAGTTTCATCATCAGCAGCAAAAATATCAATCTGTTGCGTATGACCGTCCTTATCGTGTGTCATATGAAAATTGCGATCTTTATTCATATGGGTAAAACCCATTTGATACATAAGCATCCATATCTTATTTTCGAATTTCTCGTCAAATGCCTTTTCTTTTCGTACTTTAACAAATTTGGGATCTGCGTAATCACTTACATATTCCCATCCTTCATCTTCTAATTCACTAAGAGCAACTCTTCTTTCTCTTGAAAAATCATAGTCACTTTTTCTCTTGTTTTTTACACTTGTTAATTCTTTTTCACAAACAATGTTTTCCCAATTCGACATATTTCTCTCCTGAATAGGTTGCTAATAGTTAGCCGTTACAATCAATTCTTTATATGTTTTTCTCCCAGTACTTGCACCGGATATTACACATTTTCTGTCTATCGTATCCAGCTTGAAATCCGAGTCACTTTCGTAGAGCTCCCTTACTCTCGGATGGTCAACATTTGTCATCATTACAAGTACGCCTTTGTTCTTAGCATCGATTATACATCTAGCTAGACGCTCTTGATCGGACCACTTAAACTGCTCCGCATTATATCCAATAAATCTATCATTTTCATCAACAACAGCATATGGCGGGTCACAAAATATAAAATCCCCCGCCAAGGCTTTGTTAATTGTTAATTCAAAATCCTGATGTAGTATTTCAGCATGAGATAAAAGCAGAGATGTCTCTTCAAGCTTATCTTTATCAAAATGTAATGGACGTTCCGTTCCATATGGCACATTGAATTTTCCAGATTTATTTACTCTATAAATCCCATTGAAACAAGTTTTATTTAAGTAAATCATACGAGCTGCTTTTTCAGCTAGTGCTTCAGGATTGCTCTCTCTAATCTTATAGTAGTATTCTTTCGAAGTGTTCTCTTGGTGTTCTTTTAAGTAAGAATATACTGCATTGTAATCGTTGCGCAATGCTTTATATGTCTCTATCAATTCCTCGTTAACATCGCTAAGTATTGAATCACTAGGATGCATAAAGAAAAACACTGACCCTCCGCCCAGAAAAGGTTCGATATATCTATTAAATTGCTTCGGAAAACGTTGACTTTCATTATTTACAAGCCAATGTTTACCTCCAGCCCACTTTAAAAAACTTTTACCCATATAAAAATATTTCCTTATTCATGCATATACATTTTTAGTATACACGATCAGTAAAATTACAACTAGATCTAAATCCTTTTTTAAGGCTTTCATTTACCAAAAAAGTCACTCCATACCCGGAATTTTCTCTTCTTTTTCCCCTTAGGAAGATAGGAGAAATTTTTTATTGCCCCTTTCCGTGAAATCACCGCTCCGCTGTCCATAGAAAGACAGGAGAGATTTTTACAGAAAAGCGTCAGATTAAGACCTCTCCCACGGCTAATAGGTAGAAGCCATATCAACAACAGAATATCAAAAGCCTGACTACGTATAAGGGCCGGAGATACATATCGGGAACGAACCACAGAAGTGATGCTCCCCCATATGTACCCTTGGTTTCGTGCGCCCTTAAACGCGTGTCAGCTCCGGCTCTTTTCCGTCCAGGCGGGAAGGAACGGAAATGGAAATAACCTACAGAGACCCCTATGAGAAGACCATCAGGGTCGCACTCGCAAATGACTGTGACATGGAAGGACTGAAAGAGATCCTCGATTTTCTGAATGAGGATGCGAGGCTCACGCAGAACGCGGAACGAAGAGAACGGTATCACACGCCGTATCATCTTGAGGCACTCACCTTCGAGGGCGAGGAGTATGCGGATGGACGGATTCCCGAGGATGAGCTCCTGGCATCAGAGGAGAGCGAGCATCTGGACAGATGCCTTGATTCTCTGACCCCGATGCAAAGACAGAGATTCCTCCGTTACTGCTATGGCGAGTCCTACCACCGGATAGCAGAGGATGAAGGCGTCAGCGTCTCATCGGTGAAGGAGTCCATCGACTCCGCCAGAAAAAAGATGAAGAAACTTCTCTGATACACCCTTACAAATCACCCTCATTTTCTCCGTACTGTGAGAACGAAAAAGAAAGGAGTTCAGAGATGAACAGAATAACGATCTATTCAGCGGATGTGACGGGCAACAAGAGAAACTGCCTCTATCCTAACAGACACGTGGTCGAGACTGCGGAACAGCTGAAAGAAGCCGTCTCCCGTGACAACGTGGTCGCACGTTACAAGGGCGACTACAGGAGCAACCGGAACTTCGAGACTGCAGACTGCATGGCATTCGACCTGGACAATGACCACTCGGACCTTCCGGCGGAATGGAAGACACCGATGGATGTCAGAAAGGCATTCCCCGGTGTCAGATTCTATGCAGTCTACAGCCGGAACAACAACAGATGGAAGAAAGGAAAATCACCGAGACCGAGATTCCACATCTACTTCCCCATCGAGGAGATCAGGGACGTGGAAAGCTACTCGGCTCTTAAGGACAGCGTGGCGGAGTACTTCCCGTACTTCGACACCAACGCAAAAGATGCTGCAAGATTCTTCTTCGGCATCAAGGACCCTGTCGTGGAGTTTTACGGAGGTGATGCTTAATGGAGCTTACTGAGTTCATGGAACAGCACACACCGGACTTCGACGAGGAGCTTGAAGCGATACCGGAAGGAAGACGGAACAGCACCATGTCCCATATTGCAGGATGTCTCATCAAGAGGTACGGCGATACGGAAGAAGCCAGGACCAGGTTCGACACCAAAGCGGAGTCTTGCATTCCTCCGCTTTCCGATGACGAGCTTGATTCCATATGGAGAAGTGCACAGGGGTTTGGACGCAGAATTTCTGAAGAGGACGGCTATATACCTCCAGAACAATACAACAGCTGTCTTCAGTTCAGACCCACCGACTTCTCCGATACCGCACAGGCGGTCATTTTCACTTCTATATATAATGACAGACTCGCCTTCTCCCACGGCACCGGATATCTCGTCTATGACGGCATCCGGTGGGAGGAGTCCAAGTCGAAACCACGTGATGTGTATCACGAGTTCACAGAGCATCAGCTTGCAGAAGCGGAGGTGGAAGTTGCAAAAGCTAAGAAGCTGATGGAGTTGACCGGAGCGGACACGCTCCTTGATGCGGTATCAAAGAAGAAAGCCATAGGAAGTTTCAACAGCAGACAGCTTCATGCCTATATCGAGCATCAGAATGCCCTCGAGTACAGAGCCTTTGCTCTGCAGAGAAGGAACTCCAACTACGTGGGAGCAGCCCTCAAAGAAGCAGAGCCTATGGTCGAGATAGATCCGGCTGTGCTTGACGAGGATGCTTTCCTTCTGAACACACCGGAGAGCACCATCGACCTTCGGGAAGGCATCGGTTCTGCAAGGGAGCATAAGGCATCGGACATGCTGACAAGATGCACCCTGGTATCTCCGGGAGACAAAGGAAAGAAGCTGTGGCTCGATGCCCTTGATACCTTCTTCGGAGATGATGATGACCTCAAAGAATATGTCCAGAAGATAGCAGGTCTTTCCCTTATCGGGAACGTGTTCGTCGAGGCTCTCATCATCGCCTACGGCGCAGGTAAGAACGGCAAGTCCACCTTCTGGAACAGCCTTCTGAGGGTGCTCGGCACATACGGGGGAAACATCTCCGCCGAGGCTCTGACGGTCGGATGCCGTACCAACATCAAGCCGGAACTTGCCGAGATCAGAGGCAAGCGTCTGCTCATCGCAGCCGAGCTTGAGGAAGGCACAAGGCTCTCCACATCGGCAGTCAAGAAGCTGTGCTCGACTGATGAGATCATGGGCGAGAAGAAGTTCCTGAAGCCTTTAAGCTTCAGACCTTCCCACAACCTCGTCCTCTACACCAACCATCTGCCGAAGGTGGGAACCAATGACCCCGGCACATGGAGAAGGCTCATCGTGGTGCCGTTCACGCAGACCATCGAGGGCAGTTCCGACATCAAGAACTATGCGGAATACCTCGTGGAGAACGCAGGTCCCTACATCCTCAAGTGGATGATAAAAGGCTCGCAGATGGTCATCGCAGAGGACTACCGCATCGAGAAGCCGGAGTGCGTGAGGAAGGCAACGGAAAACTACAGAGAGAACTCGGACTGGCTGGAACAGTTCATTGCCGAGTGCTGTGATACCGGAGACGGCTTCACTGCACCTTCCGGGGAGTTCTACCAGGAATACAGAACCTACTGCTCGAGGACCGGAGATTACATCAGAAGTTCTGCGGACTTCTACTCCGCCGTGGAGCATGCGGGTTTTGAAAGAAAACGTACGAAAAAAGGCAGATTCATTCTCGGAGTAAGGCTCAGGACCGGGTTTGAGTCTCTTTAAGGGGGTAGGTGTCAGTGGTGGTGTCACCTAGTGACAGCATGTTATATAAGTTACTTATATAAAAAACATGAAATTTTTAATTTATATATAAGTATATATACAAAGGTGGCATCAGCTGACACCCCTCCCATATCTGATGAGAGAAAGGAGAAAAAGCACATGAGGTACAAGGCAATCGGAGTACCGAAGGAAGACAGACGCGAGATGATTCGCGGTCTCAATCCCGAGGACTTCAGCACAGACACGCACAGATCCGTCTCCCTTGGAGTTGACCGGAGCGACCGCATCGTCACCATCATGCAGAGCAGAGAGACGAAGCCTCTCTCCTGGAAGGTGGTCTACGGCATGTCGCAGATCTACTTCAGGACATTCGCTGATGCAATGGACTTCTGCAGAAGCAGAGGCATGGAGATCATGAAAGGACAGATGTGATGAACTACTACACCCTTATCGACATGGACACGGACGGCACTGTGAAGACCGCCCTGTTCCCCACAGAAGATGAGGTGCAGGCGATGAGCCGTGGCAGAGCCTACCTTGAAGAGATCGCTCCGCACTCCTTCAGACTTCACACCCTGAAGCCGATGGAAGATGATGCGGACATCCGATGTCCTTCCTGTGGAAAGAGGCTGAAGCTGATGGTGTCTGCAAGGAGTCCTCACATCAGGAACTCCATCTACCACTGCACCTTCTGCGTACCACCCATGGGCGGTTCATATCTCAAGGACTAGCCGTCCGAGGGAACGGTGCCGCCCCGACACGCACAAAAACTCGAAATCAAACGGGGTATTGACCCCTGAAAGGAAATAGAAATGGAATATAAAGATTTGAAAGCTATTACAGCCATGCCCGGATATGCAGGGCATTTTGAGAACATGATGAGAGGACGCAGAGGCTACGAGAACGACCTCAAGGCAGGCTACGATACCGGAACGAGTGCCTTCCATCTGCCTCTTGCCACCTCGAAGAAATATGATGAGGCAGTCACGAAGGAAAGCGTGCTGAGAAACATCTGCACCGTCATCGACTGCACCACCACCATGTCCCATCTCTTCGTAAGCGATGCCGAAGAGATCGCAGAATACATCGGTGAGGGAGATCTCATCGACCCTAAGAACATCGACAGCAATGCAGACATCACCCAGGTGAAGTCCCACAAGCTGAGCATCCTTATCCGTGCAGCCGAGGACTTCGTGCATCAGACCACCTTTGATTTTGAAAGTCTCATCACCGGAAGACTTGCAAGAGCATTCGCCCGTGGTGAGGACAGGGGATTCCTCATCGGCACCGGAGCAGATGCTCCGAAGGGACTGCTCTCTGATAATGGTGCCGAGGCCGGAGTCACTACGGCGAGCCTTACCTACGATAACATGATCAGCCTCTACTTCTCGGTGCTCCCGAAGCATCGTAAGAACGGCTCGTGGCTGATGAACGACAGGACCGCTCTTGCCATCAGAAAACTCAAGGATGCTGACGGTCACTACCTCTGGAACGAGAACACCGATACCATCCTCGGAAAGCCCGTGTTCATCTCCGAGTTCATGCCGGACATCGCAGACGGCAGCAAGCCTGTCCTCTTCGGTGATTTCAGCTACTACTGGATCGTCAGAAGAAGCGGTGTGACCGTAAGACCTCTGACAGAGCTCTTCGCCCAGTCCCACCAGATCGGCTACCTTTCCTTTGAGTATCTTGACGGACTCCTCTCCAACAGAGAGGCAGTCAAGTCACTCGTCATCGGGCAGTAACCATGCGTAAGCGAGACAAGGCACGCATCGAGGATATGAGGATAGACGGCTTCACACCCACGCATATAGCAAGGGAGCTTGGGATATCCGTAAACACCATCAGATCTCATATCAGAAGACACCCCGATATCCCGAACATCCTCTTCTGCAGGAGCTGTGGGAAAGCCGTAAGACAGAATCCCGGAAGGAAGGCAAAACTCTTCTGCTCCGACAGATGCCGGAGCATATACTGGAATCATCAGTACAGAAAGAAGGAGGAATGCAATGAACAACAGAGCCACACCGCCTGAGGTCTATTCGGCAGACAGACTCCTGCAGTACAGACTGGCGGTATATATGGTAGACAATATGGTCACTTCCGGCATCGTTTCCCATGCGGACAGACGCATCATGCTTGATACTCTTCTCGAGAAATACGGCCTCGAAAAGACCAGTATTTACGCCATATAAAACTTGATAATACTGCCCTTCCGAGTGATGTATGTCATACGCACATATTGATACAAAGGAGGACAGAAATGAAAACAGTTGAAAGAAAAGCGTTCATCCCGAAGATGCCTGTGCAGAAGAACGTGGCTGCCTACGCAAGGGTATCAACAAAGAAAGATGCCATGCACCACTCCCTTTCCGCACAGATCAGCTACTACAGCGAGTACATCCAGATACACCCCGGATGGAGATACTGCGGTGTCTATGCAGATGAGGCGATGACCGGAACGAAGGCATCAAGAGCCGACTTTCAGAGGATGCTCACCGATGCGAGAGACGGCAGACTCGACCTGATCCTGTGCAAGAGCATCTCGAGGTTTGCAAGGAACACAGTGACGCTCCTTGACACCGTCCGGGAGCTGAAAGACCTGGGCGTGGATGTGTACTTCGAGGAGCAGAACCTTCACACCATCTCATCCGAGGGCGAGCTGATGCTCACCATCCTCGCAGGCTTTGCCGAGGAAGAGAGCCTGTCGGTATCGGAGAACATGAAGTGGCGTGTCCGTATGAACTTCGGGGAAGGCATCCCGTGGGACAAGACGCTCCTCGGCTATCGGTTCAGAGACGGAGCATATGTAATAGAAGAAAACGAGGCGAAGGTGGTAAGGCGGATGTTCCGCGACTACCTCGACGGCAAAGGGACCGGCACCATTGCAAAGGAGCTCAACGAAGAAGGAATACCCACTCGCTTTGGCAATGAGTGGTCGAACAGCACCGTGATGAGGCTGCTCAAGAACATCACCTACACCGGAGACCTCGTCCTTCAGAAGACATACAGCGAGAACCACCTCACCAAGAGGAAGATGCCCAACAACGGTCAGTTCCCGAAGTACGTGGTCGAGGATGCCCATGAGCCTATCATAGACAAAAGCACCTTCCTTGCCGTTCAGAAGGAGTTCGAGAGACGGCAGACGGAGTACGGCAAGACCGAGATCCGCCCGACCTATCCGCTCACCGGAAAAGTACGGTGTGGCATCTGCGGTAAAAACTACCAGAGGAAGTACAGGTCAAAAGGCATCTCATGGCTATGCGATACCTACATCCACAAGGGCGTGTCCTTCTGCCCCTCAAGGCAGGTGCCCGAGGACATTCTCCTGAAGCTTGCA
Source organism: Acutalibacteraceae bacterium (assembly GCA_963656785.1). Lineage (GTDB taxonomy): Bacteria > Bacillota > Clostridia > Peptostreptococcales > Anaerovoracaceae > Mogibacterium_A. Next base: position 7,683 of record CAVKJB010000011.1, read on the forward strand.
GAAAAGTACGGCGGTATCGAGAGAATCGATACCATCACCGCTTACCCCGGAAATGAGCTCATCTTTCAGCTGAAGGACGGAACTGCACATACGGAAATATGGAAGTTCCCGTCAAGAGCCGAGTCATGGACACCGGAGATGAGACAGAGAGCAAGAGAAAGGAGCATCGCACATGCCTAAGGTAAGGGTCATCCCGGCTACCATCGAGAAGCACTCGATGATGCCGATTAACGAGAAAACAAGACGCAAGGTCGCAGGATACGCAAGGGTATCAACAAACCACGAGGAACAGCAGACATCCTATGCTGCCCAGGTCGACTACTACACATCACATATACGGAGCAATCCGGACTGGGAGTTCGCCGGGGTCTACACAGACGAAGGGATCTCCGCCCTCTCCACCAAGAGCAGAGACGGATTCAATCAGATGATAGCAGATGCCTTTGACGGCAGGATAGATCTCATCCTCACCAAGTCGGTATCGAGGTTCGCAAGGAACACGGTAGACAGCCTGTCCACCATCCGCGCCCTCAAGGAGAAAGGCATCGAGGTCTATTTCGAGAAGGAGAACATCTGGACATTCGACAGCAAGGGAGAACTGCTCCTTACCATCATGAGCTCCCTCGCCCAGGAGGAATCAAGGAGCATCTCCGAGAACATCACATGGGGACACAGGAAGAGATTCGCTGACGGCAAGATATGGATGCCGTTCACATCCTTCCTCGGCTACAGACGTGGTGAGGACGGACAGCCGGAGATCGTTCCGGAAGAAGCGGAGCTGGTGAGACGCATCTACAAAATGTTCCTGCAGGGAAAATCACCAAACGCCATTGCAAAGATACTGACGGCGGAACATATCCCTACACCGAGGAAGAAAGAGGTATGGAGGCTTTCCACCATCGAGAGCATCCTCCAGAACGAGAAGTACAAAGGCGACGCAATACTGCAGAAGAGGTTCACAGTGGACTTCCTGAACAAGAAGCTGAAGAAGAACGAGGGAGAGGTCCCTCAGTACTATGTGACCGACAGCCATCCTGCTATCATCGACAAGACGGAATGGGATAACGTGCAGACGGAGTTTGCGAAGAGAAAAGCAAGAGGCAAAAGACACCTCTCCGCCGGACCTTTCTCCGGAAAGCTCATCTGCGGAGACTGCGGAGCATACCTCGGTAGCAAGGTGTGGCATTCCACCGACAAGTACAGACGCGTGATATGGCAGTGCAATGACAAGTTCAGGAACGAGAAGAAATGCGAGACCCTCACCTCTACGAAGAGGATATCAAAAGGCTGTTCATGGCAGCTCTGAATGAGCTCGTCAATGACAGGACAGCCCTCATCGAGGACTGCGAGTACATGCTCAGGGTCTTCTCTGATACATCGGGGATTGACAATACCATCACCAAACTGACGGAAGAGATGAACACCGTCAGCATCCTCACCGAGAACCTCATCTCGAGCAATGCCTCGAAGCCCATGGATCAGAACGATTACAACAGCCAGTACGATAAATACACCGGACGCTACAACAAGGCCAAGGAGCAGTATGAAAAACTGCAGAACATGAAACTTGAGAGAAAAGCGAAAGCCAAGGATGTGAAGCAGTTCATCGACATCATGGGTTCTGCGGATGACCTTCCGGGGGAGTTCAATGCAAACCTTTGGAACGGCATCATCGACCATGTGACGGTCAACGCAGATGAGACCCTGGACTTCACCTTCATCAACGGACAGACGATAAAAGAGGAGTTATAATTTGTAGGCAAAATATTGACATGGAATTTTGCTTTGATATAATCTAGTTGAAAGCTATGCTTTCTGGGGTTCGCATTGAGCGAACGGAGTCGTTCGAAAGAACGGCTTTTTTTATGGGAAGGTTTTCAAGCCTTTGCCCCCAATATTGGGGTAACAGCTGATTTTAGGCAGCAAGGTTTCGAAAGCCTTATCCTTTTTATTATATGTAAAGTACTTTTGAATTGGGTAAGCACATAAATCTGCTAATTCCAATGCCCAGTATGATTTTTGATCATCGTCAGCTGCACTCCATTTTGGATTAAAATATACCCCTTTAATTTTAGAAAATATTGTTGATGAGCAGTATCTGCTCCCATGATCTAATAATTGGATAATGAAATTTAGCAGTTCATTATCGTCTTTTTTTCCTCTTGCTTCCAGTATAATCACGCATGTTTTATTTGCTCCTATATCGAGCATTATTCTTTCTAAAACAAAGGTCATGCAAAGATCATATGGAGATAGTGGGTGGATGTACTGCTGTACATGTTTCTCCTTATCAATATGTGAAGCATATAATGTCAAAGGGATGTTTTTCATCATTTCGCTTAAATCAGCAATAAAAGAAGGGTAATCTATAATGCCGGGATTAAAGGCCTCTCTTCTGGTTCTGATTTCTCGAGAATGGAAACAAACTCTCTTGGGTCCATCCTTGTAATCAAATAAAGCATTTTCCCAGTAACGATGCTTTATCTCCATCATCATATCCCTTGCCTGGTTGAATTTCTCCATTGAGATTTTGCAGGCTGTTACCGTAAAATGCTTCTCACTGTCAGCAGGTTCTTTTCCATTTCTTTTTGCTTTTAAGACCTGCTTGAGATTTGAACTCCCACTTTCATCTATGCTAATGATATAATCAATTCCTTCTGGAACATAATCTATTGTTGTTGGTCTGTTTCGCCAGTTTTTATTCATGCTGAGAACTCCATAAAATCTATTGTAATATTGTTATTCTATTATATCACATGATTTCATTTGATTTGAAACGATAGCTTTTGCCATTTCTCTACAAATCTGCTCAAAACACACCTTGCCATACGCCACTCGGCTCTCCGGCAGGAGCCATTTGAACCCTCTGCTTTTTCAAAGCCTTGCAGTGCCAGTGTTTTCAATGCATAAAAAAACGATAGCATCGTCGATAAATTGTATCAACAATGCTATCTTCTTTGGCGGAGGACATGGGACTCGAACCCACGGGGCTGTTACACCTTACTTGATTTCCAATCAAGCTCCTTAGCCGCTCGGTCAATCCTCCACAGCGTCAAATGATTTCTGTCGCTCAATTATATTACCACAATCTCTTGTGCTATGCAAGGTAAAAATTAATTTATAATAAGTTTTGTGATATACTAGGGGCGCAGGAACAGGCAAATAGATAACAGTTATATTTTCAACCAATAGGAAGGTAATTAGGATGCAAGAGATGCAAGAGATGCAAGAAACGAAAATCAGCCGCATTCAGCGGGATATCGAGACGCTGGCAACGTACAGCAGTGTACAGTCTGCGGGATCGACACGCTTTACGTATTCGAAGGAATTTGCGGACGCAAGAGATTACATCCGTCGTGAGATGGAGAACGCCGGACTTCAGGTCAAGGAAGATGCAGCAGGAACGGTTATTGGCCGCTTAGCAGGCCGAGAACCGAAGCTGCCGATCGTCATGACAGGAAGCCATTTCGATACGGTAAAAACAGGAGGGCGTTTTGATGGCGCGGCCGGCGTGGCAGCAGCGCTCGAGACCGCTCGAGTGATGCATGACACCGGCTTTCAGCCGAAACGCAGTATTGAATTTGTTGCACTTCCGGAGGAAGAAGGGGCACGGTTCGGCTCGGCTTTGATGGGAAGCCGTGCGATGTGCGGAAAACTTCATGAAGATGAACTTCAGCATACCGACGAGAACGGGGTTACTCTTCGGGAAGCGATGACGGAGTATGGATTGAACCCGGATTCCCTTGGGGAGGCAGAAAGAAATCCGGGAGAAATTGGGGCGTTTGTAGAACTCCATATCGAACAGGGCCCGGTTCTGGAGAAGGAAGGGGTGCCGGTTGGGATTGTGGATTCCATTGTCGGATTCCGGAGCTTCGATGTTCACATTCACGGTCGATCAGATCACGCGGGGAATACACCGATGAATATGCGGGCCGATGCCTTTCTTGCCGTTGCAAGGGCGGTTGCGTTGGCGACCGAGAAAGCGGAAGCAATCGGGGAGAACACTGTCTTTACTTGCGGCGAAGTCAAAGTAGAGCCGGGTGCATTCAATATTGTGGCACAGGACGCTTGGATTCAGGTAGATTGCCGCAGCAGCAAGATTTCCAACGTGGACCGGGTATACAAGGTTTTCTGGGAGTCCTTGGACAAGAGCGTAAGAGACAATGCGGGCTTGTCGTATGTAAAGTCCCAGAAGATTCATTCGGATCAGGTGACGCTGGATGAAGAAATCAAAGCGCTGATCGAAACCGAAGCCCACAAGGTCGGTATTCGCACCTGGCATCTCCTCTCCGGAGCCGGACACGATGCAATGGTGATGGCATCCAACGCGAGAGCTGCGATGATTTTCGTGCCGAGTAAAGACGGCCGGAGTCATGTACCGGAAGAGTGGACCGATTATGAGGACCTTCAGAAGGGCACGGAGGTGCTGTACCGGACGGTGCGTGCTCTTGCCGAGCAATAAATCTATAAATCTAAGCGTTTACCTTGAACACGATTTCATAACCGCGGCTGCCGGACATTGTGACGAACGGTTTTCCGTCACCGCGGTGATCTCTCGGGTCGCCGTACATATTCTGAATACCGCTGATCAGAAGTTTACCGAATCCCTTCTTTCCGTTCGTACGAACGTAAGTGCCGCCCATGCCGCCCTGAAGCGAGATGAATCTTGGACCGATAAGGTCAATGTTGCCATCGGTTTTTAGTGCCAGCGGGTTGGATGCGCAGGCGAGCAGATTGCCATTCTCATCGAGTGCGCGGAAGCGAACGGCAGCGACATCGTAGGTCTTTCCTTCGTTCAACTCCGGTGAGGATACACGAATCTCCAGATCGTGCATTTTCATCGGAAGGCGGGTCAAAGTGGTGACTATTTTGCCTCCCTGAATGGCTTCGAAGCGGTATACCGGTAATGTGTCTTCTGTACCGAGTATATACTTCTCGTACATCTTCTGAAGAACATCAGCCGGGACGGATTCTTTGCGGCCGAACAGGCCTTTCTTTGCCTCCTGAAAGCGACCGAAGCGCGCGCGGTGATTGAGCTGCGTACGAATTTCGTCCTGTTGATCGGCGGTAAAGTCGGTTTCTGCCTGAATGGCGTCACCGATAAAATCGTCCAGCAGGGTCGGAAGTCCACGGACGATGGAGTATTCTTTTAGCAAAGAATTATTCCGGTACATCCGGACAATATCGGCATTGGTGAAGATATACACGTTGCCCAGCGCCTGGTTCGGATTCTCACCGAAGGAGAGCGCGGAAGAGATCTCAAGCACCGGTTTGCGGTCCTGACAGGTGGTGTATGCAGCGGCGGCAAGTTTCGGATTCCGGAACATGTCCATCACGCCGTGGTAGCAGACGCGGTCGGCACTTCCGTAGTTCTTGTGCGCATTGTAGTCGGTCATGGCGTAACCGAAAGTGCCGCACATTTCATCCTGTTGTTCCGCCTGAGCCAGGGCACCGGAGTAGAGCAGTGCCTGCTCGGTACGGCGCTCCTCGCTGTCGGCAGCGCGGGTTGGAAGTGTCTGTCCGCCAAAAGCACTGATTAGGTACGGCTGGCTGTTGTCCGGGCAGACATCGGATTTCCTCCGACATGGGTTTGTGGTGGCAGTCTGAATTCCGGTGGTATTACCGGAGATGCTGAACATGCCGTTGCTGCCGGAATTGCCATGGAAGGTTCCGTCGTAGGTGTAGTCATTGTATGCGTATACATCGGCACTGATTTTCATCTGGGCGGAGTCGCAGACGGCAATCGTCTGGCGGGTCGGATCCAGCTTATGAATCAGGCCGTTAATGCGGCTGTAGAAATCCTCGTCGCGCACATCTTCGTTCACGGTGACACCCCATGAAATAATCGACGGATGATTGCGATTCTGCAGGATCATTTCCTGTACGTTCCCAAGCTGCTGGTTCTTCCACTTTATATTGCCCGCAAATTTCGACCCCGGAATCTCGCAGAGAACCAGGAGCCCCAGTTCATCACAGCGGTCCAGGAAAGCTCTGGAAGGCGTGTACTGCGCACAGCGCACTGCGTTCACATACAATTCGTGCTTCAGAATGTTTGCGTCTTCCTTCTGCATGGAATCCGGCATTGCATATCCGACGTACGGATAGGACTGATAACGGGAGAGACCGCGAATTGTGATTCGCTTGCCGTTCAGATAGAAGCCGTCTGCGCGGAATTCGGCCTCGCGAAAGCCGATGCGGGTAATGACGGTATCAATGATCTTTCCTTCGGACAGAAGTTCCGTGCGGATTTCATAGAGTGCCGGGTCGTCCGGGCTCCACCGGTGAACACGGGAGAGAGAGAATGCCATGGTTCCTTTGGCAGCCGGTACGAATCCCACATCGGTAAATTCCTGGTCGGATTCATAGCGACGGATGGCCTGCCTGATGTGAATCATCGGACCCACGTTTTCAATTTTCACCTTGCTGATGGCCTGGGCTTTGGCACCGTCGAATTTTGTTCGAATGGAGACATCACGGATGTATGTCTTCTCCTTGATATCCAGGTAGACGTCGCGATAGATTCCGCCGTACGCGAGGAAACTCGAATGGTTGCCGAAAGGCGGGATATTTAATGTTTCGTGAGTATCCAGCAGCACGGAGAGTGTGTTCGGTTTGCCGTAGATGACATAGTCCGAGATATCGATGGTAAAAGCAGTATACCCGCATCGATGCGTATACACGTCTTTGCCGTTGATGGACACGGTTGCTTCGTGTGCAGCACCCTCGAAGGTGAGAAGAAGTGCCTTGCTCTTCCATTCTTCGAAGATGTAGAGAGCACGTTCATACCGGCATGTCATCTGGCATGCCTCTTCGTCAAAGCATTGGGAGGGAAATTCTTTGCATGTATGCGGAATTCGGATTGAAACCACAGCCGACGATTCGGCATCTTCGGCGAATTTCCAGTCGTTATTGAGATATTTTCGCTCGCTCATGGTTGCACCTCGCTTCGTGTGTATTATGATTTTGTGTGTCCGTCCTTCTGTGGACGCACACAAGTTCTGCTATTTCTTATATAAAAGTGTATAAATGAATTCATGCACTGCTCGGTTACGTATTGCATGGAATTAATTCTGTTTTCCGCCCTTCGTGCGGCCGGAAGGGTTAAAATCCGTCAGTCGGCGTACCACCTCTGCAGCAATGATCAGACCGGCAGCAGAAGGGACGAAAGGAGTGGAACCCGGTGTGCTCCTGCGTACAGATCCCGTTTCGGCCGATTCCGCCGCCGTGTCCTCGAGTGGAAGCGGCTGAATGGGCGGTTCCGTCGAGTAGACGACCGGAAGCGTCCGGATGCCGGATTTTCTTAGCTCGTGACGAATGATTTTCGCCAGCGGGTCCATCTGCGTCTTGTAGATATCGGTCAAAACCAATTTCGTGGGATCTATGCGATTTCCGCAGCCCATGGCGGAGATGATCGGCGTTCCGACTTCGGAACACCTGCGGATGATGTCCAGCTTTGCAGTGACGGTATCAATCGCATCGACGACAAAATCATAACTTCTGAAATCGAACTCGTTGGCACGTTCCGGCAGATAGAAAGTCTTTCTGCAGACGACAGAGATATCAGGATTGATGTCATGAATCCGCTCGCGGAATGCTTCCACCTTCACCATGCTCAGCGTGCGATGCGTCGCTATAATCTGGCGATTGAGGTTGGTCAGCGCGATGTCGTCATTATCAATCAGTTCCAGTGTGCCGACGCCACAGCGTGCGAGTGCTTCTGTGACGTAGCCGCCGACTCCACCCACGCCGAACACCGCGACCTTCTTCTGCCACAGTGTCTCCAACGTGTCATGCCCCATGATCAATTCTGTTCTTGTGTTCTGATGGATCATCCCAAATACCTGCTTTGCGTTGATTTTTCTGCATGAATGCATATATTAAATTGTACGCTAATCCGATAGATGTTTCAATCTATCTTTCATAATTACACCGGAAATGGTAATATATGTTGTAGTATTTGAACGAAAGGAACGCTATATGAGTGTATATATTGGATGTCACCTGTCGTCCGCAGGTGGGTTTGAAGAGATGGGGCGAAATGCCATTGAAATTGGAGCGGACACCTTCGCTTTCTTTACCCGAAACCCAAGAGGTGGTCAGAGCAAGGCTGTATCTCCGGAGGATGCCTCCCGCCTGAACAGCTTGCTTATGGAGCACGCCTTCGGGAAACTGGTGGCACATGCGCCATACACGCTGAATGCCTGCTCGAAGGATGAGCGCGTTCGCAATTTTGCGAAACTCTGCATGGAAGAGGATCTTCAGAAAATGGAATATGTTCCGGGAAATTATTACAATTTCCATCCGGGCAGCCATGTGGGACAGGGCGTGGAAGCCGGCATCGACATGATTTGCGAGATGTTGAACGAGATCTTGAAAGAAGATCAGCATACCATGGTACTTTTGGAGACGATGGCCGGAAAGGGCAGCGAGGTAGGCAGTCGATTCGAAGAACTCGCCGAGATTATTCACCGGGTGGAACTTCAGAATCACATCGGTGTCTGCTTAGATACCTGCCATGTGCATGACGCGGGATACGATATCGTGGGCGATCTGGATGGCGTGTTGGAGGAATTCGATCGCGTGATCGGCCTTTCGAAGCTTCATGCACTTCACATCAACGACAGCTTGAATCCGCTTGCCAGTCACAAAGACCGCCACGCCAGAATTGGGGAAGGTTCGATCGGTAAGGAGGGAATTCTTCGGGTTCTCTCGCATCCGAAGCTCCAAGGTCTTCCTTGCATACTGGAAACACCGCAGAAAACACTGAGTGGATATGGAGAAGAAATCGCAATGCTGCGTGCGGAACTGTAGAATCCATCGATGATAACAAGAAACAAACATGCGCACAATCGCAGGAGAGGAAGCGAAAATCATGGATTATTATGAACTTCGAATTGAGACCGAAGGCCTTGGCGTGAAGCTGGTGGAAGATAAATTGACAGAGATGGACATTAACGAATTCGTCGTGGATGATCCGAACGTGGATCTTCAGATGATGGCAGAGGCTGACGGAACGGAATATGTGGATCGGGAAGAAATCATGGCGAATTCCGGGCGTGTAGCCTCGATTATCGTATATACCGAGCAGTACGAAGATGCTGCCGCTATCCGGGATGAGATTCATCGATGGTCGCTCCAAATGCGCAACCAAATGGATGAAGGCGCATTCGGCAGCGGGGTGGATTCTGAACTTCTGGGAACAATGAAGATTTTTCTGACAAAACGTGGGGATGAGGAATGGAAAGATAAGTGGAAAGCGTATTTCAAGCCATCTCATATCACGGAACACATCGTCGTACGCCCGAGCTGGGAAACCTATGAGCCGGCTTCCGAACAGGAAATCGTGGTTACTATCGATCCCGGAATGGCTTTCGGTACCGGCACCCATGAAACGACATCCCTCACGGTGCTACTCATGGAAAACTACTTGAAACCTGACGCCCGTGTGCTGGACATCGGCTGCGGTACGGGAATTCTTTCCATTATTGCCGACCGACTGGGAGCCGGTGATGTCCTCGGTATTGACATTGACGAGGATGCCGTGGATGCTTCGAGGAAGAACAGCCAATTGAATGAAACGCCGGATTCGGTGCATTTCCAGAGGGGCGACTTGACGGAAGGGGTGGAATATCAGGCAGATATGGTGGTTGCGAACTTGCTGACACCACTGGTTCTTCGCCTGAGTCCGGATGTGCCGAAACATCTGGCTTCAGGGGGAAAGTACATTGTCTCCGGTATTCTGACGGAACAAGCGGAGTCGGTGGAAGATGCATTGACGGAACTTGGTTTTAGTATGCTCGAAAAGACCGAGAAGGGCGATTGGTGTGCAATTGCAGCCAAGTATGACGGATTTACTTCTTGAATTTGAGAACAAAAAAAGCTATGATAAAAGTTGATATTTACACAAATAAAGGAGCTATGGAAAATGCCGATTAAAGTGCCGAACGATTTACCGGCGATAGACACACTAACGAAAGAAAACGTATTCGTAATGACGGACACCCGCGCAATCACGCAGGACGTCCGTCCGCTTCATATTCTGCTGCTGAACCTGATGCCGACCAAAATCGACACGGAGACGCAGCTGGCACGCCTTCTCGGAAATACGCCGCTTCAAATTGAATTGGAGCTGCTTCAGACCGCGACGCACAAGGCGCATAACGTCTCAGAAGAGCACATGATCGCTTTCTATAAGACGTTCAACGAGGTGCAGGATGAATATTACGATGGCATGATTATCACCGGTGCACCGGTAGAGAAAATGGAGTTCGAGGAGGTTGATTACTGGGACGAGCTCTGCGAAATTATGGAATGGAGTAAGACGCACGTACACAGCACGTTTCACATCTGTTGGGGCGCGCAGGCGGGACTCTATTATCACTACGGTATCCGGAAGCGTCCGCTCGAGAAGAAGCTTTCCGGTGTGTACAAGCATCATCTGGACCATAAGAACGGCATGCTGTTCCGCGGTTTTGATGATGAATTCTTTGTGCCGCATTCCCGCAATACGACTGTGTACCGCGAGGACATTGAGGCGGTCCCGGAGTTGAACATTCTGGCATCGTCGGAAGAAGCCGGCGTTTTCTGTGTGAAATCCCGGAATGACCGTCAGATTTTCGTCACCGGCCATTCGGAGTACGACGGAGACACGCTTCTGAAGGAATATATCCGCGACAAGAAGGCGGGCATCCATCCGGATGTGCCGGAGAACTATTTCCCGAATGATGATGACACAAAGACCCCGATTGTTAACTGGCGTTCCTGCGCGAACCTGATCTATTCCAACTGGATTAACTATTTCGTGTATCAGTCTACACCTTACGACATTCAGCTCATCAACAACGAGGATCTGGCACCGGCGCTGAAGAATAAATCGGATTTGACGGTCGCTAAATTCGGCGGCTCCTCGCTCGCTGACGCGGACAAATTTCGCCGCGTGAAGGAAATCGTGGAAGCGGACTCGGCGCGTCGGTATATCGTTGCCTCCGCTCCGGGTAAAAATAAAAATCACAAGGTGAAGGTAACCGACCTTCTGATTGAGGCGGCTCACGAACCGGATAAATTCGACGTCAATCTGGCACTGGTCAAGAAGCGCTGCCTGGAAGTCATCACAGAGCTCGGCCTGACGACAGATCTCGACAGAATTCTGGAAGATATTCGTTCGGCTTATTCCGCCATTCAATCGGAAGGAAGAAGCGGACTTGCTTATCTGGCCAGCCGCGGGGAGTTCCTGTGTGCGAAGATGTTGTCAGAGTACTTAGGTTATGAATTTGTGGATGCCGCGGAGCTGATCTCTTTCAATTCAGAAGGTGTATTCGACCTGGATTCCACCAGAAGTCAGATTGAATCATCCCTGAAGAATCGAAATCACGTGGTCATTCCCGGTTTCTACGGTGCGGATGAGGAAGGACATATCTGGACATTCTCGCGCGGCGGATCGGATATTACCGGTTCTCTGGTAGCAGAAGCTCTCAAGGCAGATCTGTATGAGAACTGGACAGACGTTCCGGGCATGCTGATGGCGGATCCGAAGCTGGTCAGAAACCCGCTGAGCGTTCCGGTGATCAATTACAAGGAACTTCGCGAGCTGGCACTTTGCGGGGCGGAAGTAATGCACGAGAATGCGGTTGCTCCGGTGAGACGAAGAGGCATTCCGCTTAACATTCGAAGCACCGCCGAGCCGGACAAGCCGGGCACGTTAATTGTTAAGAATGCGGATTTTTACCAGACAAAACTGGATATTTCGGGTATTTCCGGCAAGACCGGTTACTCCTCGATTCTGATTGAGAAGGAAAGACTCAACGAGAACCCGGCAATGCGGGGCGAAATTGATCGGTTGTTCCTAAAATATGGCCTGGTGATTACCGCCGAGCAAGTGGGACTGGATTCCATCTCATTAGTGGTCAGTGCGGAGTCGCTGCGTGACTGCGAGGAGAGTCTGGTACAGGAGATTCATGAGGTGACCGGCGCAGATGATGTGGACGTCTCGACGGCACTGGCGACGATTGCAGTGGTCGGCCGGAATATCAGTAAGACGGTGTCTGTGTCTTTGAGGATTTTCGAGGCGCTGGCGAATGAACATATCAATATTCGATTCGTCGATCATGGGGCGGAACGCATCAGCGTTCAGATTGGCGTCAGCGAATCCGATTACAAGAATGCTATTCGTGCAATCTACCGGGCATTCACGAATGTGCCGAAGCTGGCATAGTTCCTATAAGATATGGCGGCGCGTTCTGCAATCTGCCAAAGGCTGCAATCTGTCAGAACCGTGTGATTTCGGGCATGAATACAGGAAGATGAACTTGCGAACGGTATAGTGAAAAGGGTATCGATTGAAAGTAGACGGATAAAATTTTAACTTGACGGAGATGAATTACAACCGGGAGAACACAATGGAGAGAGAAGAGAATATCAAAGAGCGGATTATTCGAACGTCGTGGAATCTGTTCTCGAAGAAGGGGTTCGAGAAGACGACATTGAATGATATTATTACGGATGCGAAGATTTCGAAAGGAACTTTTTACTATTATTTTCGCAGTAAGAACACATTACTCAATACATTAGCTGTTATATTTGATGAAGAGTATATGGCAATAGAAGCGAGAATGCCGGATGGGCTTGATTCCTTTGAGAAACTGATGTATCTCAATTATGAAATTCACACATATATCGGGGAGAACTTCGACTATCAGTTGATTGCCAATCAATACGCAGCGCAGCTGACGAAGGAGAATGAATCCAACTTGCTCGACAAGAATCGCTTCTACTATTCCATTATTACGCAGATTATCGATGAAGGGCAGCGGAAGGGAGAACTTCGCGGAGACATTTCCGTCAGTGAGATTGTGAAGTTATACAGCGTCTGTGAGAGAGCGCTCGTGACCGATTGGTGTATGAATAACGGGAATTTTTCGCTGGGAGAATACAGCAAGAAGGTAATGCCGATTCTCTTCGGCAAATTTCGACAAGAGTAAACGCCTTCCTCGGCCGGATGAGAGAAGGACTCAAACGGGAAACGGAAGATTCTCATCTTAAGTCTTGATTTAATCTCGGTGAAATTAAAGAAACAGAGGAGTTATATGTATTACAGAGATAACAGTGGTATTGGATGTCTGATCGTGATGCTGATTGGTTTTATGTGCCTCTCGGCTTTTCTGAAGATTCTTTTCACGCCGGCATTCTGGGCGGTTGTGGCGATCCTTTGCGTCGTCTCGGCGATTCAGCGGTTCTTCGGGAAGGGAAAGTCCGGCAGTTCCGGAGATGACAGTGCCGATTCCGTGGGGTATGGATACACGGAATACCGCAGTTCAAGCAGTCCCTTTGGACGTAGTGATGTAAACAGCGATTCTGATGTTAATTACACGGAAGGAACGAATGATCCGTCCCGGATGGAGCAAGTCTACGAATCCAACGCAATGGATGTGGATGTCGAGGTCATCAAGGATGACAAAGAGCAGTAGAATGACGTGTTACTCTATGCAGTGAAATACGGACATAGGAAAGGCCACGAAGATTGACACGGGTCAGTGTACGTCGTTGTACGAAACGATAGTGAACAGGATGCGGAGCGACAATCGCGCGAAATCGGAAATCCGGAAATGAATGAACGAAATGGTGTTCCGAAAGAACACCATTTCGATTTTTTACAGAAAAAAGGCTTGTTAAAAAATTGAACAAACTTTGCAATGGTGTTATAATTTATTTACAAATCAAGAGTATTTTTTGAAACAAGAAAGGAAACGCCATGACACAGGAAGAGCGTATTGATATGCTGTCCCAGGTAGCAGCCGGCCTGGCAAAAGTGATGGGCAGTGATACAGAGGTGGCGGTGCATGATTTGAAATCGATGAAACTGAGCTATGTTGCCAATGGTTACATTACCGGCAGAGAGAAGGGCTGTGTCCTGGATAAGGACGTCAGCCAATCTATTGAGCAGCTCTCGGACAAAGAGGGCCATCTGGTAGGGTATGCCAGCCGGACAACCCGCGGGAAAAAGCTCCGTTCTTCCCACCTTCTTTTCCGCGACGAGACGGGGAAGGCTGCCGTGATGCTTTGCATTAATCAGGATACGGCAACGGTGGAGAACATGATTCAGCAGTTGTCCAATTCCATTCGCATTAACGTGCAGGAGAGCGGCGAGGCGGAACGCCATCAGGGCGAGGAGGATTACATCCAGAAGATGACGCAGGACGTGATTCTCAAGTCGGCAGAGTGCATGAATCCAATGGAATTGACAACCCGGGAGGGAAAGCTGGAATTGCTGAGACGACTCAAGTACCAGGGGGTATTCGACGTCAAGGATGCGATTCCGTATATTTGCAATGTGATTTCGGTGTCACAGGCCACATTATACAATTACCTTCGCGAACTCCGAAGTGAGGAGGAGAAGGAGCCGATCGAGAGGCTCAAGGTCAAGTAATGACGTCTGATGAATGAGAGTCATCAGACACTGGAAATACAGGAGAAGAGGATGAATAATACAACGGAGAGAAATAATACGAATGAGACGGATAGCCGGTACAATTTGCTGGAATTTCGAGAACGAAGAGGAACGAACAGTCTGAAGTGGGATGAACTGGAATCGCAGTTCGGCCGGGACGATCTACTGGCAGCCTGGGTAGCAGATATGGACATTGCTTCCCCGAAATGCGTGAAAGATGCGCTTCAGGAATATGTGTCGTTCAATACATACGGGTATTACTCGGTGCCGGAGTCTTTTTACCGGGCATTTTGCGATTGGATGAAGCAATACCATGGTTACGATTTCGATCCGCTCTGGATCCGGTACGCACCGGGCGTTGTCCCGGCAATTTACTGGATCATCCAGATGATGACAGAGATTGAGGATTCTGTGGCTATCATGTCACCGGTCTACTATCCTTTTGCCAATGCCATCCGGGATACCTCCCGTACGCTGGTGGATGTGCCGCTGATTCAGGAGGATGGTGGCCATTATCGTATGGATGTGGAGAAGTTTGAAGCCACTGTGCTGAAGAAGAATGTCAAGCTCTTCATTCTCTGCTCACCGCACAATCCGGTGGGCCGCGTGTGGACGGAGGAGGAGCTTCGTGCGGTTCTGGATATCTGCAGAAAAAATGGCGTGTATGTAATTGCGGATGAGATTCATCATGATCTGATTATGCCAGGGCACCATCAGGTTACTGCGGCTACTCTGGGAGATTATGACAGCATCCTGTTCACACTGACCTCTGCATCGAAGACATTTAACCTGGCCAGCTGCCAGAATGCTATGGTTATCATCCCGAATGATGCACTTCGTTCGAAGTTCGACGCATTTGTACGGAGCGCCCATATTCAGAGCGGAACCAGCTTTAGCTACATTGCGTATGAGGCGGCTTTCCAGAAGGGAAGGAAGTGGTTGGATCAGCTGATTCAGTTAGTGTACGACAATTATCAGCTTCTTCGTTCAGAGCTTACGAAGCGTCTGCCGGAAGCAATCATATCTCCGCTGGAGGGTACTTATCTGACCTGGGTGGATCTTAGCTCGTACCTGAAGGAACGCGAGACCGAGCGCGTGATGCGGGATACCTGCCAGTTGGCACTCGATCTGGGTGAGTGGTTCGGAATGCATCGATATGAGAAATTTGTACGGATTAATCTGGCGACATCGCCGGAGAATGTTTACGAGATTGCAATGCGTCTGGAGCGGATAAAGACTCTGTAGCTGACGGATGCAAAGTGACCCGGATGGACGAAGAAAGTCCAAAGAAAAGAATAGAAACGAGGTGTACGATGGGGGAATCAAACAGCAGTTCTGTTAACAATTCAATGAACAAGAGAAGACTCATTTCACTGATTCATTATCTGTATGACCGAACGGATGAGAATCATCCGGCATCCACCACGACCTTACTCGAATACCTGGAAAGTCAGAATCTTGGAACGGAACGGAAGACGTTAAAATCAAATATGGATGTGCTGACCGCGGCCGATTCCCCTTATGATATCGTTGAGGTTAAGAGTAAACCCAACAAATATTTCTACGGCACAAGAGAACTCGAATTGGCGGAGCTGAAGCTCCTGGTAGACGCGGTGTCGTCATCGCGTTTCATTACACCGAAGAAAAGCGCCCAATTGGTAGAGAAGCTGGGAAAATTCGCCAGCGTCTACCAGCGGGCAGGACTGCAACGTCATATGGTGTACAGTAGCCGGGTGAAATCCGCAAATGAGAACATCTACTATATCGTGGAACTCATCAACGATGCCATTAATTTCGGCCGAATGATTGAATTCAATTATTTTGAATACAATGGAAATAAGGAGAAAGTCCTTCGAGGAGATGGCGAACTCTATTGTCTGAGTCCGTACACGCTCTTCTGGAACGAGGATTTCTACTACGTCATCGGATGGTCAGACAAGCACGAAAATATCTCTTCGTTTCGCGTTGATCGCATGACCAATGTGAATATCTCGAAGATTGCTTCGAAGGAGCCGCCGGAAGGATGGAATCCGAATGAATATTGCCGGCAGGTGTTCGAAATGTATCGAGGGGAGACGGTCGATGTAACTTTGGAATGCGACAATGACCTTATGAAATACGTGATAGATCATTTTGGAGAGGATGTATCCACAAAACCAGCGCGGGAGGATACTTTTATCGTAAGGACGGAAGTTTCGATAAGCCCGAACTTCTATTCATGGATATTCCGTTTTGCGGGCCGGATGCGAATTATCGGACCGGAATCCGTGCGCCTGGAATACCAGGAGATGGCGAAGAAAGTGATCGAAGACGGTTTAAAGACGATGTAGATTGTAGCAGATTGTAATCGATGGTAGACATTGGATATACAGGTATCGAATATAAATAGATAAGAATTCAATGCACAAGAATTCAATGCAGAAGAGAAGAATAGGCAGACAAAGAGAAGAGACAGACAAAGAATGCCCTACGCCTCCTGAGGCGCAGGGCATTTCGTATGTGTACCAATCGTTCCGTTCGTGCAGTTAGGCAGTTAGAATGTGAATCTACAATGAGATGGAATCTAACAGATCGTGCCGCCACCGACCACGTAATCGCCGTCGTAGAGCACAACGGACTGACCGCGGGTGATCGCGCGCTGAGGCTCATCAAAAATCACGTGAACGGAATCGGTGCCGGTCGGAATGACAGTGGCGCCTGCTTCCCGATGCTTGTAGCGGATGCGGGCTTTGCATCGAACATCTCCGGACGGGACATCCATGGCAATCCAGTTAAAATCTTTCGCATCAAATTCCCGAGTGAAGAGGTCTTTGTTCTCTCCAAGTACAACACGATTTCCGGCAATATCCAGTTCCTGCACGTACATCGGTTTCCGGAGGGCAAGGCCGAGGCCTTTGCGTTGACCGATGGTGTAATGAATGATGCCGCGATGCTCACCGAGGATATTTCCGGCACGGTCGACAAAGTATCCCTTTGGATAAGTTCGACCCGTGTAATTCTCAATAAACTTTGCATAATTACCATCCGGAATAAAGCAGATGTCTTGGCTATCATGTTTTGCCGCATTGATGAATCCCTGTTCTTCGGCGATGCGGCGTGTTTCCGTTTTATGAAGGCCGCCGAGCGGAAAGAGCGTACGGGAAAGCTGATCTTGCGTCATGGAATAGAGGACGTAGCTCTGATCTTTGCTGCAGTCGACGGATTTCTTCAAGAGATAACGGCCTGTTCCCTTATCTTTCTCGATGATGGCGTAGTGTCCGGTGGCAACGTAATCCTGATCAATTTCCCGGCCTGCCGCATAGAGCGCATCGAATTTGAGATAGCGATTGCATTCAATACACGGATTCGGTGTCATACCCTGTTCGTATGCTTCGATGAAGCGTTGAATGACTTCCTTCTTAAATTCCTCCCGAAAATCATAGATCAGGAAATAGATGTCCAGCTTGTTGGCAACGGAAACAGCATCGTTAATGCTGTCGAGGCTGCAGCAGGTCTTAGCACTTGAAATCCCAATGGTCTCATTATCGTAAAGGCGCATGGTAACGCCCGTTGTTTCATATCCGGCCTCGCGGATGAGGTAGGCCGCTACACTGCTGTCTACGCCGCCACTCATGGCGACCAGAACTTTATCTGTCATGTCGTTCCTCCTTGTTGATTTACGTTCATTATACCATATATCTGTGATATAATATTCTGTAATTATGTAAAAGCTACGGCTTAGAAAGGAAGACGATATGGAACGTTCCGAAATAATTCGAATTCGAGATTTACAGAATGAATACTTCCTGACAGGTAAGACGCTTAATGTGGAACATCGCATTTCCGCTTTGAAGACGCTAAAATCCTGTATCAAAAAACATGAGGACGAAATCTGCGACGCACTCAAAGAAGACCTCGGAAAGAGTGCTTACGAGAGCTTCATGTGTGAAATCGGCATGGTGTACGATGAGATCTCTTACATGATACGCCACGTGCACAAATTGGCGAAGGATCGTAAAGTGCGGACTCCTCTTGCGCAGTTTCACTCCAGAAGTTATACAAAACCGTCTCCACTGGGTACGGTTCTTATCATGAGTCCGTGGAATTACCCATTTCTCTTGACCATGGATCCGCTCGTAGACGCATTGGCTGCGGGTAATACGGTGATGGTTAAGCCGAGTGCGTACTCTCCGGCAACCGGTGCGGTCATGAAGAGAATTCTGGAAGCATGCTTTCCGGAAGACTATGTCGCTGTGGTAACAGGGGGGCGGAAGGAGAACCAATATCTTCTGGATGAGAAATTTGATTTCATTTTCTTTACCGGCAGCAAAGCAGTGGGGCAGCTCGTGATGCAGAAATCGGCGGAACATCTGACTCCGTTTGCGCTGGAACTCGGAGGCAAAAGCCCGTGTATCGTGGACAAAACGGCAAATATTGAATTGGCAGCAAGACGCATTGTCTTCGGAAAATACATGAATTGCGGGCAAACGTGCATAGCGCCGGATTACATTTACTGCCACGAGTCCGTTAAAGATAAGCTGGTGGAGGCCTTAAAACGTGAGACGATCCGTCAGTACTCCCCGAATCCGCTTTTGAATGAGGATTACGGAAAGATTATTAATCGGAAGCATTTCGATCGTCTGAATGGGCTGATTCAACCGGAGAAGGTGGTGCTGGGCGGTGATTCAAACCCGAATACGCTTCAGATTGCGCCGACTATTATGGATAACGTAGAGTGGACGGATCCGGTCATGGGGGAAGAGATTTTTGGCCCGATTATGCCGATCTTGACGTTCGGCAGTCTGGATGAGGCCGTTCGTACGCTGAATCGGTTGCCTCATCCGCTGGCGTTCTATGTTTTTACCGGCAAGAAGAAAGTGGCACAGTATCTGCTCTGCCGCTGCCGTTTCGGTGGCGGATGCGTCAATGATACGATTATTCACATTGCATCGAACAGGCTCGGCTTTGGCGGCGTCGGTGACAGCGGCATCGGAAGTTACCACGGGAAGTGGGGATTTGATACATTCTCGCACTACAAGGGCATTGTGGACAAGAAGACGTGGCTTGACCTCCCGATGCGCTATCAGCCGTATCAGAATATCAATGGGAAAATTCTTCATGTCCTCTTCCGATAGAAATACGCGGGGCGGGCGAGACATACGAAATGGTTCCGGAGAAAATCCCAGCACGCATGAGAAGGGCGATACTTGCGAGAACCTCCGAAAACAAGTAAATGATTCGCGAGACGGAAAGTCTCCTACGCACCGGGATGAATACAGAATGCAGATTGAGCCCATCGGATTCATCCAGACGGATTTCCGGGAGAAATTCGGAATACCGAGACAACCCGGACTTGTTCCCGGTCTGGAGGGCGTTATCGAATTCTGCCCGGAATATCGGAATCCTGATTTTATCCGCGGGTTGGAGGCGTTTGAATATTTGTGGCTTATCTTTGGTTTCTCCGGGAACTGGGAACAACGGGAGGATGGACTTGCTTATGCAAAATACTCCGCATTGGTTCGCCCGCCAAGGCTGGGAGGACGGGTTAAAATCGGTGTTTTTGCGACGAGATCTCCGTATCGGCCGAATGGTCTGGGGATCTCCAGTGTAAAACTTCTATTGGCAGACACTTCAGATGCCGCTAATCCACGGCTTATCGTGGGTGGCGCGGATCTTCTGGATGGGACGCCGATATATGATATTAAGCCTTATGTGACCTATTCGGATGCACATCCAGAGGCAGCATCCGGCTTTGCGACGGAAAACCGGGAATTTCTCCACGTGGATTTTCCCGAAGATCTCCTGAGCTGCGTCCGAGAATCCAAACGGAAACCCCTGATGGGGGTGTTGGCACAGGATCCACGGGCCGCACATGATAAGACGGACGGACAAGTATATGGGCTTCGTTTTGCGAACTACGATGTGCGTTTTACGGTAACGGGAAAAACACTGACTGTGGTTCAAGTCGTGCCAGCCGAGGATGCAGACAAGGTGAAGTGATTCACCGAACGAAAATACAGTAGTGGATTTGTATAAAATCCACAAGATGGAAGAAGCGAAATCAGAAGGAGCCGTATGGGTTGGTTTAAATGGGTGATGTTCGGAATATTTGCGATACTGCTGGTATATACTGTGTGGCATTTTCATCTGGGCTTAAAAGTTATTACAGGCAGGAAAAAACGATATCTGTTTGCAATGTCCGTTATTATCATCGCATGTTGCTTGACAATCATCATCGGCCCCTTTTTGCCTGCGGGATCTTTTCGAAGATTGCTGATTCAATTCTCGAATTATTATCTTGGTTTCTGGATCTATCTCGTATTTAGTTTTCTGCTTCTGGATATCTACAGACTGATACGCAAATTCTTTTTTCGAAAGAATGACTTTGCATTCCATGGAAGTGTCTTTGTTATCATCTTCATTCTGAGTGCCGGAATGACCATCTATGGCGGTATTCATGCACAGGATATTCAAGTGCATACCCACGATGTAACGGTACACAAGGAAGCAGGGAAACTTCACAACATGAAAGTTGTACTGGTTTCTGACTGGCATCTCGGTTATTCCATCGGCACGCGTCAGATGAGAAGCATGGTCCGGAAAATCAATGAACAGGATGCGGATTTGGTGTTGATTGCAGGGGATATCTACGATAATCAATACGATTCCATCGATGATCCGAGCCAAATATCCAAGATTCTAAGCGGAATCAAAAGCCGATATGGTGTCTATGGTGTCTACGGTAATCATGACGTTACGGAAGAACTGGTAGGTGGGTTTACCGTGAGCACGGATAGAAATCCACTTCGAGACGTCAGAATCGAGAAGATGCTCTCGGATGCCGGGATCACGATGCTAAAGGATCAGGTGGTAACTGTGGTGGGGAAGATTCAGCTCATTGGTCGATTGGATGGGGAGAAGACCGGAAATCGGATCGATAAGAGAGACTCCTTAGAGGAATTGATACAGAAGGTAGATACCAGTCTTCCTGTGTTTGTCCTTAATCACGAGCCGGAGGATCTTAATCAATATAACCGAAATAGCGTGGATCTGATTCTGTCAGGACACACTCATGCCGGACAGTTTTTTCCGCTGACGATTACGCGGTCTTTTGTGTGGGATAATTACTGGGGGATTGAGACGGAAGGAGATACCACCGGTGCGGTGACGTCCGGTATCGGTGTGTACGGACCTCCGCTTCGCGTATTAAGCGACAGCGAAGTAATGGTGCTAAATATTACGTTTCAGGAACCCTGATCAATGTCAGGATCTCGCGTGAAACGGTGCAACACATTTAATTCAATATATAAGCTGATCTACGAGGACAAGAATGAGAAAGAACTTTCTGAGAAAAGAAATGAAACAACGGGCGAAGCGGAATGTCAAGAAGCATTACCTCATCATTGTGATGCTCTGTCTGTTCGCCAGCTTTTTCGGTATTGAGTACGGCAAATCCATGATCGGAATTCATCTCTCGGATACCGTTTCGGAATCGCTGACTTCGCTGGCAGTTATTCTGGGCGGAAATGAGAGCGTGGGCGATGAGGACGGCCTTACCAATATGGTCCAGAAAATCTCTGCCGGAAAGACAGGAGAAATCCGCAAGGAAATTGCAGCGAAGCAGAAGAGTCTTCGCGAGAATGAAAATGGACGTTTCCTCGGACGGCGATATGGTGTTCTGTCAGGAATTGCTAATTCGTATTCCTCCGGGGAGTTCCGGTTTATGGTCGTTCAGGCACTTATCAGTATGTCGGGATCTCAGACCGTCTCATTGATTTTCTTAATTCTGGGGAGCCTTATCATCTATCTCTTTGTGTGGCTTTTCATCAAGGAAACGTACCGGGTCATCATGCGTCGGATTGTTTTGGAGGGCAGAACTTATGAAAGAGTGACGGTCCAGCGTTTTGCATATCCGTTTCAGAGCCGTACGTGGCCACAGATCGCGTGGAATATGTTTGTTCGTTCGTTCTATATGTTCTGGTGGTCGATGACCATTATCGGTGCTATTGTAAAACACTATTCCTATGCGATGGTTCCCTATATCGTGGCAGAGAATCCGAAGATGAAAGCCAATCAGGTAATCACGCTTTCCCGTCATATGATGAAGGGTCACAAATGGGAACTCTTCGTTGCGGATCTGAGTTTTCTGGGATGGACTATCCTGGATTTTCTCACAATCGGCCTGGTAGGAGTTCTCTTCTCCAACCCGTACAAACTGGCATTTTATGCGGAGTATTACGCCAAAAGAAGGGAAGATGCCTTGGCGCAGGAGCTGGGAGAATCTGAATTTCTGTGCGATGAATATCTGTTCTGCAAGCCGGAACAACAGTTGCTCCGAGATACCTATCCGGAAATCATGCCTGCCCTTGCCGAAGGAAAGAACTACCCTGTCATCGAACCAACCGGCATCTCCGGATTTCTGGTAAGATGGTTTGGCGTCGAGATCTTTCCGAACAAGGAGATGGATACCTACGAGAACAACAGAGCCATGCAGTATCAGCTAAGGGTGGGGCAGGCCGTTCTGGATGCCGAGATCTATCCGGGCCGTCTGGCTCCGGTTCCGATGAACTACAGAGCGAGCTCCGGAAGTCTTCTTCGCCCGACACGCAGTTACTCCCTGCTTAATCTCGTATACATCTTCTTTGCGATGTCCTTCGTCGGATGGCTGTGGGAAGTAAGCATTCATCTGGTTCGTGATGGAGAATTTGTAAACCGCGGCGTTATGCATGGACCGTGGCTTCCGATTTACGGTGCGGGGAGCATTCTGGTTCTTGTCGTTCTGAAACGCTTTCGCGAGAAACCGGCATTGGAATTTCTCTCCACGATTATTGTCTGCGGCTGCGTGGAGTACTTCACCTCATGGTACATGGAATTCCGTTATGACGGGCAGAAATGGTGGGATTACACCGGTTACTTCCTGAACATCAATGGTCGCATCTGTGCGGAGGGGCTGTTGGTATTCGGCCTCGGAGGACTCGCCATCGTCTATTTCCTGGCGCCGATTCTGGATAACCTTCTTCGTCTGGTGAACACGAAAGCACTGATACTGATCGCGGTGGTTCTTGTGAGTGTATTTACCTTCGATCAAGTCTATTCGCAGAAATATCCGAACACGGGCGATGGAATTTCCACTGGCGGAAATAAACAGGTTGCGATGCGAATGATGGAGACCCGGCCGTACGTCAGCAATCGTCAGCGAAGGAATTACCGATCTTAACGGGCAGCGATAGTGCGGCGTTACTTCCAGAAATCATCAATTCGGCCTTTTGCCGCATTTTCAATACTCTCTGCGTTTCGGAATGCATCCGGAAGGCTGTTCCCAACCGCGACCATTCCGTGATTCTTCATAAGGCAGCCCTTATTCTCGCCGATTGCCTCTTTCACATTCCTGGAGAGAATGCCGGTTCCGGAAGGTCCGTAGGAGGCACACTCAATGACGTCACCGCTCGTGGTCTTGAATGAGAGACCACAGGCCGCAAAGACGCAAGCGAACTTAGAGTGGGTGTGGATGATGGCATTCACATCCGAGCGACTGCGGTAGATGCCGGCATGGAAAGATTTCTCCGATGTTGGCTTGATGGAGCCGGAATACTCCAGTGTGTCGATTTTTACTTTTACAACCTCTTCCGGCAGGATACCCGCATAATCGCGGCCGGAAGGTGTGCAGAGCATATACTCGTCATCCAAGCGGACGGAGAGATTTCCCCAGGTTCCCTGGACCAGACCGCAAGTGACAAGTTTTTTGCCGTACTCGACGACAGCGTTCCGAAGGCGTTCTTCCTCTGGAGTCCACTGCAGCTCGGCAGTATTTGTCTCACGAGCTTCCGATTCAGAGGCTTCCTTAGAGCCTTCCGTCTCTAACGCTTCGGATCCCACTTCTTTGGCACTTTGCTTCTTCATTTCTTTCTTGGAATACTTGTATTGATAGACTGCTCTTTCGATTTGGCCCATGACCGGATTCACCGGCTTCGCGCCGCCGAGAAAATCGGCATCCACGAAAATCTCTGCATTCTTCTCCAGCACAAGCAGACAAGTGGCAGCCTCGTAGAGATTGCGGCCACATGTAACGAGATTCCCGTTTGTCGTCATGACAGCAGAGGACTTTTTGAGTGCCCGAAGCATGCTGAAGCGGTCCTCCGGTACGATCTCGACCTTTGTTCCGACAATCATCGCCATGTCGTCAAGGACAGCGGGGATAGTCAGACTGTCCTCGATGCACATGCTGACATATTCCGGTTGGCTGATGATCATCGCGCGGTAACCGGTTCCCCGCAGGGCACTTTTGAAGGAATCCGCACCGGCACCGATTTCTTGAATATCGTTCGGTTCCAGCCGGGACATATCTGCATTCGTATGCGTGGCATAGACATTCATGCCATCCTGAAGAAAGATGCGGGGATTGTTTCCCACGGCAAAGTCCATGCGGGAGAGTTTCTTTCCGTATTCAATGATGTTTTCGATGGATTTATTCAAAGAAGACTCCTTTCTGAAAATCGGTTACTTACAATCACCTTCGAATCGGGCGGAGTTAGCGATTCGATACGCTTTCTCGAGCGAATGGTATACGTTCTTGTAATCCAGGAACAGTTTGTCGTAAATCGCTTTATTTTCCGGATTCGGATGATAGTCGAACTCGGTCTGCACGAACTGCTTGGTTGCCGCAAAGGAAGGGATCACGCCCAGTCCGATCAGCGGAATCATAGCTGCTCCCAGTGAGCCGGCGCTTCTCGGATCCTTGACAACGGAGAAGTTCTTTCCGGTGATATCTGCGATAATTTGCATCCAGCTCTTGTCCATTGCACCCCCACCGATAATGCGGAAATTATCGCATTGGAAACCGTAATCCTTCCGGTAATTCTCGAGCACCCAGCGAAGGTTGTAACCGATACCTTCGTACAGCGCGCGCATGATATGTTCGCGCGTGTGGATCATAGTCATATTGAAGAGGGTGGCACGGGTCGTTGTCGAAGAGACCGGACAGCGTTCCCCCAGCATCCATGGCGTGCAGATGAGGTGATCACTCCCCGGCGGAATCTCTTCCACGACGGAGTCCATGTAATCGTAGATCTTATCTCCGTACTCTGCCACTTCTTTCTTGAAGAATTGATTCTTGAGCCATTCAATGTTAGCACCGGCGGATTCGGTAATTCCGGCAATGAGATTCATCTCTTTGTCTGCACTTTGAATGGCTGCGGCACCGTGGCAGAATTTGTCCGCTGTGCGGCTGCAGGCGGCCACCCAAGCCGAAGTTCCAAGATAGATGTGAATATCGCCGTCTTCGCACATCCCAGATCCGACGGTCGCGGCCTGCACGTCATCACATCCGCCAAAAACAGGCGTTCCTTCCAGCAAACCGGTTTCCGATGCTGCTTGCGGTGTAATTCCGCCAACGATATCGGTACTGCACACAAGCGGCGGGAGTCGGTTCATGTCAATGCCAACGAGGGGGAAGACAGACATCCAGTCCTTCTTTTTGAGGTCCAGTCCGTAGGAAGATGCACCGGACAGTTCGGTGACCATCTTACCGGTGCACTTGTATTTAAGATATCCGTTGACATCCAAAATCAAGTGTGTCTTCTCATAGATTTCCGGACGTTCTTCCTTAATCCAGGTGATTTTAGCAATGCAATCCTTGCCCATAATGGGAGTACCTGCGAAAAGCGTGAAGAGTTTCTTACCGCCGACACGTTTCATGATATGTTCCGCTTGCTTCTCCGCGCGTCCATCTACCCAGGTAATGTTCGGGTAGAGCACTTCGCCGTCCTTCGAGACCGGAATGACACCCTGTCCCTGTGTGGAAAAAACGATTCCCTTGATCTGCGTGTTTCGGATATTCGCTTTCGCCATGACAGATTTGCTGGTTTCGCAGACCGCATGCCAGTAATCAGCAGGATCTTGTTCAACCCATGCCGGTTCCGGGTAGTAGGTCGGATAAGGGTAGGTGGCGCTTGCAATGATTTTGCCCTGAAAATCGACGAGAACGGCTTTATCAGAACTGGTGCCGATATCGTGAGCGAGAATATATTCCATAGTGTGCCTCTTTTCATGTAACTACATCGGATAACTGCGTCCGAAAGATGCCTGTAGTACGATTGTTGCTACAGAAGACCTTTCTCAGTACGCGCAACGTGCTTGAAGACTTCCTCAAAGCGGTTCAGGGCATCGTCGATGACCTCATCCGTGGTTGCCATGGATGTGTAAAGGCGGCTGCCGGCCAGAGTGACCAGTCCGTTTGCCATGTATGCAGCACCCATGCGTTCCATGGAATCCTTGCGCTCGTACATCATATCTTTATTCTTCAAGAGACCATAAGCTGATTTAAGAATGCAGAAGGACGAGAAGTCGAAACTCATCGCACCGGTGCACTCGAGGTGGCAAATGCTTCCCTGGTTGTATGCGACGAATGGCAGGTCATACTGCTTGATTAAGCTCTTGATGCCGTCGGTCAGCTTGTCACCGGCTTTTCCGGCGATCTCGCAGGCATTCGTTCGTTCAATTTCCTTGATGCAGGTATATCCGGCAAGAGCGGAAATCGGAGCGGCTGCTAATGTTCCGCCAACATAAGCACGGTGTTTTCCGCTTGCAACGCCGGCCGCCATCAGCCCGGCATACTCTTTTTTACCGCCTACGCCGCCGGCACCCGGATAACCGCCGGCAACGACCTTGCCAAAGATGGTCAGGTCCGGGGTCACGCCGAAATATCCCTGTGCACCGCTGAGTGCGGTTCGGAAACCGGTAACGACCTCGTCAAAGATCAGAAGGGCTCCGTATTTGTCGCAGAGGTAGCGAACACCCTTGTTGTAATCCTGAGAGACCGGACGGGTACCGCTTTCCGGCCCGCACGGTTCGATGATAACCGCGGCGGTACCACCACGAAGCTTGTTCAGCCGGAGCATGTGCTCCAGCATATTGAGATCGTTCGGGCGCACTTCATCGGTGAGGGAATAGAGTCTTGCCGGAATACCGTGGGATTCAAGAAGTCCTCGGGATCCCGGAATTTTGGTGCCATAGACCATCTGGTCACTCCAACCATGATAGTCGCCGCCTTCCTTAATGATGCGCTTCTTGCCGGTCGCAATACGGGCGATGCGAAGGGAGGCCATAACCGATTCGGTTCCGCTTCCGAGCATGCGGAACATCTCAACCCCCGGCATATGTTTGTTGATTTCCTTCGCAAGCAGAAGCTCAGACTTGTGCAGGAGTCCGGTTACAGGGCCGCAGTCGTTCAGAAGTTCGATAACAGCATTACGGATGGTCGGGTAGTTGCTGCCGAGGATGGTTGGACCGCCGGCCTGCAGGAAATCGATGTACTTGTTGCCGTCCTCATCGTAGAGATATGCGCCGTTCGCCTTCGCGAAAGCAACCGGGAACGGCTTGTTGAAGGCCAGATTGTGCTGGACACCGCCCGGAATGTATTCTTTCGCTTCTTCGTAGATCGCTTTGGATTTGCGGCACTTCTCGTCGTAGTATTTTAGAATGGTATTTTCGTAGTAATCGTCGTCAATTTCCCAGATCGGTTCGTCGGTTAACGCCCTTAGTGCTGCGTTGATTTCCTCCGGTGAATCCCATCTGCTAATTCCGATATTGTTCATGTTTCTTTCCTCCCTCTGCAGGTCTGTCATCGGCCTGCTTCGTTCATGTGTGTTCCTGTTATTATATACAGTTTGTATACAGTCATGTATTGTACCGACGTCATGTATTTTGCCGGATTTACTTTGGCGGCCTACATCTCTGAGATGTTTTGCTGCTTGGCCTGTTTTTTCGCACGCTTATTGGTATTCATGCTGTCACGATATACAACAAATCGGTCGTATATAAATTCAGATACCAGGTTTGTGCCCATGGTCAGAAACAACACCGCGTAGCTGTTCCAACCGGCATATTCCGTCAAAGCATTGCCCGCAACGGTGGAAAGTGGTGTAAAGACGCAATAGAACAGAAACACCTGTATCATCGCTTTGGTGACGTTATTCGCAGATTTGAATGTGAATTCCCGGTTCAGTGTGAAGTTCCACAGCACGGACAAAACCAACGCGATCAGGTAGCACGGCCAGTATTTCCAAGGGGTGAGTAAATCCAGCACGGTGAAAGCAATTGTCTCGATAATCCCGGCCGATGCCGAGAACAGTGCGAACTTAATAATCTGTGTGCGGGTTTCCTTCGCATCCGGCCGGTAAGGGTCCGTTGGGTGTTGATCTTTCATGTAAGGTACCTCTCTGTCATGCCATTGGTCGCATCAAAATTTATACTCGAGTTTATTATCTCACCGCCGCAGGGTTTTGACAAGTGTATACGAAAGGGAACATTTCTGTTAAAATCAACATAAAACTAATGAACGGAGCATACCAGTTGGATGGATAAAGACAAGCTGTTCCGGTCGAAGATTTCCGACCGCATACAACAGGCCTCACAAGGCTTCTACATCACGCATACGGATTTTCTCGATCTTCATGAACAGGCGATCGCACGTGCAATAGTTCGGGAGTATCCAGAGGTTCGAGCCTTTTTTTACGGCGGATATGAAGATGCGGAGCGACGCATCCTGATCCTGGTCCCGGAAGGGTACGATAAGCCAACCGATTCCGATTTCGAAGAGTATTTGGAATGCGTGCGGGTTCGAATTCTTCGAAACGGACGCCCGCTCACGCATCGGGATTACCTCGGTGCTGTGCTCGGCTTGGGAATTGAACGGCGGATGATTGGGGACATTCTGGTACGAGAGGACGGTGCAGACATGTTGGTGATGCCGGAAATCCGGGATTTTCTGCTGCAGGAGTACAGTAGCGTGGGAAGAGCGGAAGTCGCGGTCTCCTCGATTGCTGTCTCGGGGATTACCGTTCCGTCAGGTCGTGTGCAGGTGCTTCGGGATACGGTCCCGAGCCTTCGTCTGGACAACATCGTGTCCACCGCATTTCGGGTATCCCGAACGGAGGCGGTCAAAGCCATCCGAACCGGTATTGTATCGGTGAACCATATGGAGTGCACGAAGGCCGATCAGCGAATGGAGATCGGAGATGTGCTGAGTCTGCGCGGTAAAGGGAAGGCCATCCTCCAGGAAGTCGGAGGCGAATCAAAGAAAGGCCGAATCTGGGTGGAAATCCGAAAATATGTGTAGTGATACGGAAAACCGGCAATGCCGAGCGATGAATGATTGATATGCTGCGGCGGAAGCCGGTTTTATTATTTGCTGCTTTTGTCGATTTCAGAAGCGGGATTCTGGGATGCATACTGAAAAGCGGATTAGAAATCCGAAGAGGAAATGTGTTCAGAATTAAGAATCAGGAATCGTTTATCCAATTGTCCGAAGCCAATCCAGCAGGTAAGTCACGGTAATTCTCATTCTTTCGTCAATGCGATCGGTGTCTTCCGGATAGCTGCAATCAGAATGAAACAGCATCGTGTAATACATACCCAGGAAGAACTCTAATCCGGATTCTATAAAGTGATTTCTTGCGGTGTCAATTTCAGATTCATCACTTTCATTGCTCGCATCGCTGCAATTGTTCGTTTCTGATCCTTTGCGGAGACGCGGTTCCTGAATAAGCTCCTCGTGACGTTCTCCGTATTCGACCTGGGACTCATCATAGATAGCGCCGAAGATTGTTCGGAAGAGATCCAGTGCCGGTGTCAGGCTGTGATACAGCTCGTGGCCTTCCAAAGAGTGATAAAAGACAATCAGTCGCACTAAATCCGGGTATTGCAAAGAACCGTAGACCAGAATCCGATACGCAGCAATAAATCGGTCTTTGCCGGAAGTATTGCTTCGGATGAGTTTCGCGTCGCTGACCTGCAGCTCTTTCATGATCTCATTTGCTGTCCCTATGAGCATGCTTTCCTTATTGGGAAAATAGTTGTAGAGCGTCGCCTTGGATATGTTTGCTTTACCCGCAATATCCTCCATACGCGTCTCCTTATATCCTAACCGGGTAAAAAGCCGGCGAGACACCTTCAGGATTGTCGTCTCGCAATCCACCTTGTTCTGTTCACGTTTACTGAGTTTCACTGATGCCATATTTTTCTCTTTCTGGAATATAAATGCGTTTTCTCATAAAGAAAGCAGGGGCAGAGAAAACCTGTCCCTGCTTTCGGATTATAAAGGGATTTACTTCGTAACGGCGATAATCTCTACTTCACAGAGGATTCCCTTCGGGAGCTCTTTGGCAGCAACACAGGATCTGGCCGGTCTGGAAGTGAAATATTTTGCATACACTTCGTTGAATGCGCCAAAATCTGCCATATCGGTGATGAAGCAAGTGGTCTTTACGACATCGTCAAAGGTAAGGTCATTGGCCTTCAGAATTTCTCCGATGTTCTTGCAGGTCTGTTCTGCCTGAGCGGCAATGTCTGTGCCGATGGTCTCACCGGTCTCCGGGCTGAATGGGGTCTGTCCGGATGCGAACAGGAATCCGTTCGCACTCACAGCCTGAGAGTATGGGCCAATTGCAGCAGGTGCTTTGTCGGTAGTTGTGTATTTCATGATATTCTCCTTTTTAATTATATATCTTCGGTTATTTATCTGCTGATTATTTCGTAATCTCGGCAGTTTCAGCCTTTACAAATTCGGCCAGTTCGTCGTCGAGCAGCGGTACCATGGTGTCGCATACCATCTTGTGGTAATTGTTGACCCAATCCAGTTCCTCGTCTGTGAGAAGGGAAGGATTGATAGCTTTCGGCTCGTAAGGAACGAATGTGATCGGCTCATTGATGACATTGCCTTCTGGATCGGCCTCCATCAGGACTTCATTCTCGATACGAACGCCGAACTCATGGTCGATGTAGACGCCCGGCTCGTTGGACATAATCATACCCGGACGAATGTCAATCGGAGTCGGCACACGGCGAAGAATATTTGGTCCTTCGTGAACGCTGAGAAGATGACCGATTCCGTGACTAAGGCCGTGCTTGAAGTCGAGACCTACCGCTCTCATCGGTGCACGAGTGATGGAATCCAGATCGATTCCGGTCATTTCCGGGGTGATGACAGCGTTGTGCATGGCAATGTGGGATTTGAGGACATAGGTATAGTCATCAATCATTTCCTGCGTCAGCGGACCAACGGCAATGGTTCGTGTGATGTCGGTGGTGCCATCCGTGTACTGACCGCCGGAGTCAACGAGCAGGAAGCCTTCCGGTTTGATTTCTGCGTCTGTTTCCGGAGTTGGTGCGTAGTGGATGATGGCACCGTTCGGTCCGTAACCGGAAATCGTTTCAAATGAGAGGTCGAAACAGCCTTCCTGTTCGAAACGGCAGTTCTGCAGGTAAGCAGCCGCACTGAGCTCGGTCTGATGCGGCGTGTCTGCGGCAACGTCCTTGATCCACTTGATGAATTTGATCATGGCTGCCGCGTCTTTCTTGTGCGCATGAATCGTGCTCTTGATTTCGGTCTCGTTCTTGATGGCTTTCATCATGCTGATTGGAGTTGCTTCATCGACGACAGGCATGCCTTCTGGAACGCGGAGGCAGAGTGCGTAATTGGCGGAACCGGAGTCGAGCCACAGCGTCTTGCCTGCGTCAAGTGCGGCGATATCCGCCTCGATTTCATCGTATCCCTTGACCGTAACGAAGGAGAGGTCGTCCGGAAGTCCGCTCTCCAGCGCACCATCCATGACGTACAGGTTGACAGAATCCTTTGAGAGCAGGACGTAGGAGAAGAACACCGGCGTGTATGCGATGTCCGCACCTCTTAAGTTCAGGAGCCAAGCGTTCTCCATCAGGTCGGCAACCAGCAGATAGTCTGCGTTCTTCTCTGCCATAGCAGCGCGAACGTCTGCGATCTTGTCCGAGGAGGATTTTCCGGTGGTTTCCAGCGGGAGTTCGTAGATTTTTGATGGCTCAATGACCGGACGATCTGCCCAGACTTCGCCCACCAGATCCTTGTCCCACTTGATGGCGACTCCCAGTGAACCCAGCTTCTCCTGCAGTGCGGAACCCATGTATCCCGGAACAACCTTTCCGTCGAATCCCAAGGTGTATCCGTTCTTCTTCTTCGCCAGATCGATCAGGAACTCTTCAACGGTCGGAACGCCTGGCTCGGCCATCCTCATGAGTTCGATTTCGCTTCCCGCCAGCTGCTGCTCTGCCTGTAGGAAGTATCTTCCGTCAGTCCACAGGTAAGCCCCTTCGTCGTTCACAATCAGCTCGCCGGATTCTCCGGTCAGACCGCTCATGAATTCTCTTGCCTTGAAAAAATCATGCACGTATTCGGAGCTGTGATAGTCTCCGGACGGTACGTAGTACACGTCAATGCCATTCTGTTTCATTTTGCTGCGAAGTTCTAATACTTCTTTTTTCATTTTCGTTCACCTCTTTATTCATGGTCTAAATCTTGCCATTCGCATCCTAGCTTGAGACGTATTGACACGATTTATGTAAAAATAATGAAACGTTACGAAGATGTGGACGATGGTTCGCATCTTCTAATCCATTATACCATCAAAAGACCAAAAAGTAACCGATTACGGGAATTGTCCGGATCCGTGCTCGGGTATATTGTTGCATCCCGGAAGAGCTTCGATGTATAATGTACCGAACTGAAATCTTGGAGGTACATTAGAATGAACGTGACGGTATACTGCGGATCTACCATGGGAACGGATCCGGAATTTCAGACTGCAGCAATCGATCTGGGACTTTGGATTGCAAAAGGCGGTCACACGCTCGTATACGGCGGGGGCAATATCGGACTGATGGGCATGATTGCGGACACTGTTCTGGATAACGGCGGCCGCGTTGTCGGCGTCATTCCGGATTTTCTGCTTGCTGCTGAGGTGGGACATGTTGGTGCTCATACACTCGAAGTGGTCAAGACCATGTCGGCTCGCAGAACCAGAATGCTCGAACTTGGCGATGTTTTCATCGCAATGCCGGGTGGCATCGGAACGCTGGAAGAGATTACCGAGGTTCTTTCCCTTCGCAAGCTGCATCGCATTCAGAACAGGGCAATTTTCTATAATATCAATGGCTTTTACGATTCTCTCCATCTCGTGTTTCAAGAGATGACGGACAAAGGGTTTCTGCCGGAGTCGGATTTCGCGTACTACGAATTTGTCCGCAATGTGGACCAACTGCGCCGGACGCTTGAGTCATGATAAGTGGAAGCCGGATGAACTCCTGCAATACCGTTAATCAAAAACGATCGGAAGTCTGCGGACGACCGGTCGTTTTTTAGCGGATAAAAATATATTATATGATGCACGAATTTTCCGGTTTGTGCGAACTTTCGTCGTACTCAGTCGGACAGCTTCTTCTTGAAATTGCCGTAGACCTTGGTGCCTTCCGTCACGATGATGAAGGCGTTCGGGTCTATACTACGGACGATGTCGAGAAGGCGTTCGATTTCGTACTTGGAGATCATGGTCACGAGGATATAGGACTTCTCCTTGGTAAAGGCGCCTTCGCCGCTCCAGTCCGTAACGCCACGCTCCATTTGTACCAGAATGGCGTCCGAAACCGTTGGATTCTTGGTGAAAACCATGGCTTGCACATTGATGTTCTGGATGAACATCCGGTCCAGGAAGATGGCCAGAATTGTGCTGTAGATCAGGGAGTAGATGACCACCTCGATGTTGAAAACGAAGAGGCAGATGGCATAAACAAAGGTGTTCATGACAATGTTGAGAACACCGACTTTAGCGTTCGGATGGCGAATCGCCATACAGATGCCGAGGATGTCGCCGCCACCGCCCGAGGATCCGCCACGCATGACCATACCCGCGCCGCTGCCGGCCACGATGCCACCCACGAAGCACGCGGCGAGTGTGTCATGAATCAATGGGGAGGAAGGCGTCGGAACAACGGCCAGGGCGATGGAACCGATGGCGATGGAAATGAAGGATTTGATACAGAAGTCACGTCCCACGACCTTATATGCCAGGATGAAGAGCGGGGCATTAATCAGGAAATAGATGATGCCCACGAGGTCGATTCCGGATGGGACCGGCACGTGAAGAACGTTCAGGCAGAACAGTCGAAGCAACTGAGCCATTCCCATGAATCCGCCGTTGTACAGTCCGATGGGGTTGATGATGATATTGACACCCAGGGCGAAGATGACATTACCGCAAATCATCCACGCGTTCTGTTCGATAAAACGTCTTTTCTTCTCCGGAATCAGATTACGCATTGTGTCACTCCTGTTCTTTCATTCCTCTTGGCATTGCGCTGACGTCTCTGTATTGATCCATAATGTAATTCTTGAATGTCAAGTAGATTCCACTGAGCGTTCGATTTTGCGGGTAGGCGAGAATTGTCACAAAGGTCTGATTCGGGACAACTCGAAGAGCTGTAATCTCGTCGCTTTCCAGAGAGCGTGCGACATGCTCGGTCGCCAGAAGCGTGCCGACCCCATTTTTGACCATCTCAACCATGA
The DNA here is from genome assembly GCA_963656785.1 of Acutalibacteraceae bacterium. Classification (GTDB taxonomy): domain Bacteria; phylum Bacillota; class Clostridia; order Peptostreptococcales; family Anaerovoracaceae; genus Mogibacterium_A. The sequence continues at coordinate 42,473 of CAVKJB010000011.1, forward strand.
GTGCTGTTTCTTTGGTGTTGAGGAAGCTTCGCTGGAACGGAATTCCATTCTTATCGTATAATTCCTGCATTTCCTTATAATAGTGGGAATCTGTCTCTCCGGTCAGGAGCGGGAACTGACCCAGATCCTGAAGAGAGAGGGTTCCGCCCTTAATCAATGTTTCATCGCGCTTCAGAAGAGCGTATATGTTCTCACTGTTCAGCGTGATATAACCGATGCCGGAAGGAATGTTTTCCTCGCGAATCTTGATAATGGCGAAGTCCAGGTCTCCGGAACTCAGCATGTCGAATGCTTCGTAATTGTCCACGGTTTTGAGATTGCCGACAACCTTAAAGTTGCTGGCAAAGAAAGTGGACAGAATGTGCTGGAGCGGGGAGGATCCGTAGAAAGGAAACACACCGATCTGCAGAAGCGGATAGTCATCCGGACCGCCAAGGTGGAAAGCGGAACGCAGATTATCGACGGATTCAATCACTTTGGCTCCGTATTCGCAGAATTTATGACCATCCGGCGTGACCTCGACGCCATGCGTACTTCTCTTAAAAAGACAGACCTGGAGTTCTTCCTCCAGGGATTTAATCTGATGCGTGATCGCCGGCTGTGTGATGTAGAGATTCCGTGCCGCTGCCGAGAAACTTCGGCATTTCGCGATTTCAAGCGCATAGTATATTTGTCGGATTTCCATCGTTGTTCTTCCCCTTGTTTCTTGTTGTCTATTGTCATCCTCGGTGTTCCTTATTCCCGAATCATATTCCTGTAAGCGAGCAAACTTTTTTCAATACTGTCGCGACTGTCGCGGAAGCGGGCATCGCGTCGATGCCGCAAATACAGGAATCTTAGCGCCGGAATTCTTCTTTTAAGGAATCCGAAACTTCGAGTTTTTTTTATTATACACCAAATCCATTCTGCCGTAATCGGGTTTATTCTTTTTGTTTATAGCCGCATTAATTCTAAGCATTTCCCTTCAATGATAGAGAACGGTTAGAATTTAGAAAAAGAAAGATAAGGATAAGGTTACGCAAGGTAAGGAAAGGAGAAGAGAGGGGAAATGAATCGATTCCTGGAAGAGGCGATGAATATCCAAGATGAAATCATCGCGAATCGAAGACATATCCATCGTCGACCGGAACTCGGATTTGATCTTCCGGAGACAATTGAGTTCGTAGCAACTCAGCTGGAGTCGTACGGATATGAACCCAAGAAGCTGGGCGGCGGACTGACCTGCATCGCCGGGACTGGAGAAGCACCGGTTCTGATGCTTCGTGCTGATATGGATGCGCTGCCACAACAGGAGGACAGCGGCGAGGAGTTCAGCAGCGAGATTGACGGCGTGTGTCATAGCTGCGGTCACGATTGCCATACCGCAATGCTACTTGGGGCAGCCAAGATTCTGAAAAAGCATGAGGAGGAGTTACAGGGCACTGTCAAATTCATGTTCCAACCGGCAGAGGAACTTCTGAAAGGATCGGAACGGATGATTGAAGAGGGGATTCTGGAGAATCCGAAGGTCGATGCGGCCATGGGATTTCACATCAATACCGGACCATGTGGTGCACATGATACACATCCGGGGCATATATCATTGGCTAGGGAGAAAATGATGCCTTCCGCAGATGAGTTCCGCATAACAATTACCGGTAAAGCAGCACATGGATCGACTGCATTTGCCGGCATCTCCGCGGTTCATATCGCTTCGAACATTGTCAACGCATTACAGCAGATGCCGATTCTGGAGACAGCTTACAATGACAGCATTGTCCTGGCCATCGGAAGCATGGAATCCGGAAATGCGGCAAATATCATCCCGGAAACAGCGCTCATCCGAGGAAATATGCGCGCTTATACGCAGGAAAAACGCGATTTCATGAAGAAACGCATTGTTGAGCTTTCGGAAGGAATTGCGAAAGCATGGCGTGGAGAAGCCAAAGTAGAATTCCCTTTCGGCGTTGCACCGAATGTGAATGATAAAGAACTGACTCTCGAAATGGAAGAGTATCTCGAGGATGTTGCACAGATCGAAATAATTCAGCCGATTGCCGGTTCCGAAGATTTTGCAAATCTCTGCCAATACATCCCGACATTCTTTGCCAACGTCGGATGCGGTTCTCCGCAGGATGGGTACGAATACTCTATGCATAATCCCAAAATGCGAATTGATGAAGCGGGTCTTCCATACGGAACCGCCGCTCATTGCCAGTGTGCTTTTGAATACCTTGCACATCACAGCAAGTAGAACGTTATTGATTAAGAAAACAAAAGGAGAAGTATGATGAATGGGTTATATGCATTGACCATCGTTCTGGTGGTATACGCACTGGGCGATTTTATCGCCACAAAGAGTAAAGCAATTATTTCGATGCTTTTCGTTGCATCAATCGTGTTTGCTGTCGCTTTCTGGAATGGCCTCCCGGCAACCGTCTTCCAGGATTCCGGACTGTCGGCATTTGCCAGCGTTACTGTTGGTCTGATGCTGGTTCACATGGGAACCACCATCAAGCTGAGGGAGCTGATTGCGGAGTGGAAGACCGTGGTACTGGTACTGTGTTCCACCATCGGCATCTGCCTGGGTGTTTATTTCATCGGCCAGCTGATTATCGATCGTTATGAGGCACTGATTGCCGCACCGATCGTCGGCGGCGGAGTTGTTGCCTTCCTGGTAATGTCGGATGCACTTCAGCATGCAGGATCGGAAATCGTTCTGTTCGGATCCATCGTTCTCATCATGCAGGGCGTTATCGGATTCCCGATTGCATCCATCCTCTGCAAGAAGGAAGCGATGAGACTTCGTGGCCTGATTCGTGCCGGAGAACTTACCGGCATCACCGAAACGGCTGCATCCGGAGAAACTAAGAAATCCAAACTTAAATTTATCCCGGACGTTCCGGATCAGTACAGAGGCGATAACTTTATGCTGGCAAAGCTGGCTATCATCGCTTGCCTGGCACAGTATCTTTCGAATCTGACCGGCGGTGCCGTAAATATGCTGGTTATCTGCCTGATTCTCGGCGTATTGTTCCACGAATTCGGATTTCTGGAAGAAGGTGCCATGCAGAAAGCAAACGGCTTCACTTTCGTTATCGGTGCGGTACTGACCAACGTGTTTGCCAACCTTGCAAACACCACACCGGCTCAACTCGTTTCCATGATTAAACCGATGATCGTTATCTTCGTCATTGGTCTGGCAAGCTGTGCACTGGTATCCATCGTCATCGGAAAACTTTTCGGCGAGAGCTGGTACATGTCCTTCGCCCTTGGCATCACTGCACTGTTCGGTTTCCCGGGAACTTACATCGTCCCGACTGAGGTAGCCAAAGCGGTAGGCGAGACCGAAGAAGAAGAAGCCATCATTCGTCAGCACATCATGCCGAGAATGATTATTGCCGGAATGGTATCGGTATCTATCGTATCCGTTCTTTTCGCCGGCGTTATGGTGAACTGGGTATAGTCCTCGGATCGAAACAAGACAAGTAACAATATTCAAACGCACATATAAGACAGCAAAATCGGGTCGCTTCGGTGACTCGATTTTCCTTTTGACCGATTTGAAATATGGAAACAGATTCGTTACAATGGATATGTAACCATGGGGAGGTAAAAATATATTATGAAAAACCATACACTTCCAACCGGATATCTGCTGAAACGGTTTTTGCCGTATTTCCGACCATACATCGGGATATTTTTGTTTGACCTGATATGTGCGGCGTTCACCAGTGTGTGCGATCTGGTGCTGCCGGTGATTATCCGATATATTACCAACACGGTCTCGTATCATCCTGCAGACCTCACGATGAATATGGTCGTCCGCATTACCGTGCTGTACCTGATCCTTCGGATGATTGATGTTGTGGCCAACTATTACATGCAGAACACGGGACACGTGATGGGCGCCATGATTGAGACAGATATGCGTCGGGATCTTTTCGAACACTTCCAGGAACTTTCGTATTCTTATTACAGTGAAAATAAGACGGGACAACTGATTTCGAGAATTACTACCGACTTGTTCGATATTGCCGAGTTTGCACACCATTGCCCGGAAGAATACTTCATCGCAGCAGTGAAGATTATCATTTCCTTCGTCATTCTGATTCAGGTTAATGTGCCGTTGACGCTGGTGCTGTTCGCGATGATTCCGGTAATGCTGTACTTTGCGATGAAGTATCGCGTGAAACTACGGGCGGCATTTAAACTGCAAAGAAGTCAACTCGGAGAGATTAACGCGAACGTGGAGGACAGCTTACTCGGAATTCGAGTTTCCAAGTCGTTCGCGAACGAAGATATTGAGCAGGAACGTTTTAGCGAGGGGAATGCGCTCTTCTTGAATGCCAAGCGGATCGGTTATAAGAGCATGGCGGGCTTTCGCAGCGTCACGAAATTCTTTGACGGTGTAATGTATGTGATGATCGTCTTTCTCGGTTGCTTCGCGATGATTCGAGGCGCGATTACGCCGGGGGATTTTATCGCATATCTGCTGTACGTCAACATGCTTCTGGAGGCAATTCGGCGAATTGTTGAATTTACGGAGCAGTTCCAACGCGGGATTACCGGAATCGAACGATTTATCGAGGTCATGGATGAACCGATTGATGTCGATGATGCACCGGATGCGGTGGATCTTCCGCCACTTCAGGGAGATCTGGAGTTCCGAGACGTTTCTTTTCGCTACAGCGATAGCGAAGATATCTTGAACCGAATCAACCTCCACATTCGTACGGGAGAGAACATTGCACTGGTTGGGCCGTCGGGTGCCGGGAAGACAACGTTCTGCAACCTGATTCCTCGATTCTACGATGTGACGTCGGGTGAAATTCTGGTAGATGGCGTGGATATCCGAAAAGCACGAATCCGATCACTACGATCTCAGATTGGCATGGTCCAACAGGATGTCTATCTGTTCTCCGATACGATTGCGGGCAATATTGAATACGGCCGGCCGGGTGCCTCGAGGGAGGAGATTATTGAAGCGGCCAAACTGGCGGGTGCGGATGATTTTATCCGGGAAATGCCGGATGGATATGATACTTACGTGGGAGAGCGTGGAACAAAGCTTTCCGGCGGTCAGAAACAGAGGATTAGCATCGCGAGAGTCTTTCTCAAGAATCCGCCGATTCTGATTCTGGACGAGGCGACCTCGGCATTGGATAACGAGAGTGAACGGCTGGTACAGTCGTCGCTCTCAGAACTGACAAAAGGCCGGACAACGCTGACGATTGCTCATCGCCTGACGACCATCAAGAATGCGGATCGCATTATCGTTCTGACGGAGAACGGCATCCAAGAAGAAGGGAGCCACGATGAACTGATGGCACAAGATGGTATCTATGCCCGGATGTATCACATGTATGAACTCTGATGGGGTCTCTGATTCTAAAGACATCGATCACCATGGGATATCCCGGTGATCGATGTCTTTGTGTATGGATTTTGCCCGTATTCGGTAGCCACTCCAGTAGAATCGCCGGTTCATGCGTCATGGATGGGGGCTGAAAGGAATGATTGATCGCGTATTTTCCTGCTCTTATAGATTCGCTGATGATTAAATTCTATCAAATCAGTAGGAATTACTTGATTTCCTACTGATTTAGTGGTAATTTAGAACAGCGAGTTGAAAGGAGTATGCGCTTATGATGGTTTCAACGAAGGGACGTTACGCATTGTTTGTTCTGATTGATCTGGCGAAACATCAAGAGAACGGCTTTGTATCACTGTCTGAAGTAGCAGAACGACAGGAGCTCTCCCTCAAATATCTGGAAAGTGTGGTTTCCATGCTGAATAAAGGCGGACTTCTTAAGAGCTGCCGGGGGAAGAACGGTGGATATCGGCTCACTAAGGAGCCTTCGGAATACAACATTAACGAGATTTTACAGCTGACAGAAGGAAGCCTGGCACCGGTGGATTGCATTAAGAATAATGAGTCCGGGTGTGCCAATTCGGAAGGTTGCATGACCCTTCCGCTGTGGGTTGGCATGGATCGTCTGATCGCCAATTACCTCAAGAATATCACCTTGCAGGACTTGATCGATGGCAATCGAGACAAGATGCTGAACGTATGAGCAAGAGGCTTCCGAGAATTCATTAGAAATTGAGAGAAATTGAGCCAAAGAAGGTAATTCCTATTGACTTAGTAGGGATTATATGATACCTTTATGGTGCCTTGAAAGAGAACAATGTATTTTTAACATAAAGGGAGGGTCGTATGAGAGTATACGCAGACAATGCAGCCACGACATACATGAGTGAAACAGCGATGAATACGCTGGTGGACTGCCTCAAGAATTACAACAGTAATCCGAACAGCCTTCACACGGAGGGACAGATTACGGCAGAGAAGCTGGAGGAAGCACGGGAGAAGGTGGCGAAGGCCATTCATGCAGCACGTCCGGATGAGATCTACTTCACTTCCGGCGGAAGCGAAGCGGATAACCAGGCGTTAATTTCTGCGGCGAGAGTGCTGAAGAACAAGGGTAAGAATCACCTGGTTTCCTTGAATATCGAACACCACGCGATTCTTCACACCCTGAAGAAGCTGGAGAAAGAAGGATTCGAGGTAACGCTTCTGGCACCGCAATCGAATGGTATTGTGGATGTCAATGATGTTCGCGATGCGATTCGTGAAGATACTGCATTGGTTTCCATCATGTTCGCCAATAATGAAATGGGTGCGATCCAGCCGATTCCGGAAATCGGCGCACTCTGCAAGGAGAAAGGCGTACTTTTCCACACCGATGCCGTTCAGGCCGTTGCCCATATTCCGGTCGACGTACAGGCGATGAATATCGATATGCTTTCCATGTCCGCGCATAAATTCCATGGCCCAAAGGGCGTTGGTGTGCTGTATGCACGCAAGGGCGTTCGTCTCTTGAATATCATCGAAGGCGGTGCACAGGAGAGGGGGAAGAGAGCCGGTACGGTTAACGTCCCTGGAGATGCTGCCATGGCTGCCGCACTTGAGGAGGGTATCGCCCTCATGGAAGAGAACGCCAAGAAGACAACTGCTCTGAGAGATCGCCTGATTCAAGGACTGAGCGATATTCCGTATTCCAAGTTGAACGGTGATCCGGTCAAGAGATTGCCGGGTAACGTGAACTACTCGTTCGAAGGCGTAGAAGGAGAATCTCTCCTGCTGGCATTGGATGAGGAAGGCATTCGATGCTCTTCCGGTTCTGCATGCACCAGTGAATCTCTGGATCCGAGTCATGTACTCCTCGGCATGGGCGTTCCGGTAGAAGCTGCACATGGATCGCTGAGATTCAGCCTGAACGAGGAGAATACGGAAGAAGAAGTCGATTACATCATCGAGAAGGTACACGAGATTGTCGCGCATTACCGTGCGATGTCACCATTCTGGGAAGAACTGGAGAAGGGAGAAAGACAACATGTTATATAGTGAGAAGGTAATGGATCATTTCAAGAATCCAAGAAACGTAGGAGAAATTGAAGACGCAGATGGTGTCGGTGAAGTTGGCAATCCAGTCTGTGGCGACATCATGAAGATGTACCTGAAGATTGAAAATGACGTCATTGTTGACTGTAAGTTCAAGACCTTCGGCTGTGGTTCCGCCATTGCGACCAGTTCCATGGCAACAGAACTGATCAAGGGTAAGACCGTGCAGGAAGCACTCGAGCTTTCCAACAAGGCGGTTGTCGATGCACTGGATGGTCTTCCGGCTCGCAAGATTCACTGCTCTGTTCTGGCAGAGGAAGCGATCAAAGCCGCGCTGGTAGATTATTATACCCGCAAAGGATTGGAACTTCCGCCGGAAATTAAAGATTTCGAGCCACATGAAGAATAGTTAGCCCTAGATAAGCATCTCTCCGAACGTTTTCCGAAGAGATGCTTTTTTATCGAGGAAACTCATGACACTCATTATCACGAATTCTTTATCTGCATTTCAAGTCCATATGGTATAATGAACATCGTTTGAGATACAGACAGAAAGAGGTAATTATAATTATGTCACAAAAACGCATTATGAAACTGGCTACGAGAGGAAAACGCTTCGGTGCCGGAATGATTGATTTCATCCCGATCACGCTGAGCATGTTTTATCTCATTTCCGGATTGATTGTCGGTATAATAAACTATGCGCAAACCGCCATAAACAGCTTTAATAATTATGATTCATACTATAACAGCGACCCCTATATCTATCATCAAGGAATCACCGGCGGCGGAATCATTTTCTTTCTGGTAATCGTCTATGTAATATTCCAGCTCTACTTTTTCTCGAAGTCTCAGAGTATTGGTAAGGCGATCCTGGGTCTTCGCGTTGTGGATGCCAATACCGGTCACCCGGTCGGCTTTGCGAAAATGCTTCTACGGGAAATTATCGTAAAGAAAGCTTCCGGATCCATTTTCTATCTGGGTTACATCTGGATTCTTTTCGATAAATATAACCGAAGCTGGCATGATAAGATTCTGGACACCTATGTCATTGATGAACGTCCGGGTAAAGTACAGCCGGGGTATCCTTCTTATGACAGCTCCATGTCAGGCAACAATATGGATCCGAACGGCAGCGTACAAGTCAGCACCGGATATGATAATAGCGATGGAGCCGATACCGTTGTTGCCACAAATTCCGTGAATCCGCGGGAGGAAATATACCGTAATTTGATGAGAAATTCTGCAGCTGAATTTTCCGTGAAGCCGCTTACTCAGGATGCGGTGTCTGTTCAGGGAAAAAATCCATTGGCACCAATTCCTTTGACCGATGATCCTGAAGTATTCAGCAATGAGGCAGATGAGTCTACTGCGGACGAAGCTAATGTGTCAGAAGAAAATCTGAGAAGTGAGCACGATTTTGCATGTGTCACAGCAGAAGACCAGCCGGAGGCAACGGCGATGCCGGAGAAATCGAATACGGAAGAACTTGCTTTTGACGAGGAAAAAAACAAAGAATAGGTGCTTTATTCCTACACATCTATTTTCAAAAATGCTATAATTTACATGGTTTTGATGATTTTTAGGAGGTAACATGAACACAGTACTCAGGGGCGGAAAAATCTACAAGAACGGAGCACTGGCGGACAACGTATCTCTTGAAGTGAAACATGCGGATGACACGGAAACAAAGAGAGTTATCGAACTCGATAACTCTTTTATTTTGCCGTCTTTGTGCGATGTGCATGTGCACTTCCGGGAGCCAGGCTTCGAATATAAGGAAACCATACGGCAGGGAAGTCTTGCGGCAGCTCACGGTGGTTACACCCTGGTGGCCACCATGCCGAACTTAAATCCGGTTCCGCATGATTTGGACACATTAAACATACAGCGGAATATCATTACGCGTGATGCCGTCATCGGCGTGATGCCTTACGGAACGATTACGAGCAATCAGTCCGGCACGGGCGCATTATCGGATATGACCGCAATGGCTCCGTATGTACTGGCTTACTCCGATGACGGAAAAGGGGTGCAAGATGAAGGTCTGATGCGAGAAGCCATGCTCCGGGCGAAAGATCTGGGCAAACTGATTGTGGCTCATTGTGAAGATGAAACATTGCTTCATGAGGGCAAGGTGCGAGAGAGTGAATGGCGCCAGATCGAAAGAGATCTGAAGCTCGCGGATGAGACCGGCTGCGGTTATCACGTATGCCACATCTCCTGTCGGGAGAGCGTGGAGGTGATTCGCGATGCGAAGAAGAGCGGCGTCAATGTCACCTGTGAGACTGCACCGCATTATTTACTGCTCGATTCTACGGAAGTGAAAGCCGCAACAAAGATCCGGCCGGAAACAGGAGGTAGGTACAAGATGAACCCGCCGATCAAGACCGCTGCGGATCGTCAAGCGCTCATCGATGGATGCCTGGACGGTACGGTGGACATGATCGCTACCGATCATGCGCCGCACAGCGAGGAAGAAAAATCTCGCGGCTTTGAAGGAAGCCTCAACGGTATCACCGGATTGGAATGCGCGTTTCCGGTTCTTTATACCGGATTGGTTCGCCCGGGAACGATGACCTTCGAACGCTTGATAGAAATGATGTCTTATGCACCACGCAAGCGCTTCGGCATCGAGGAGCCGGATAGTTACACGGTGATGGATTTGACGCATCCGTATGTTCTGGACAGCCGCACATTCCTCTCGAAGGGGAAGTGCACGCCTTTTGACGGCATGAGGGTATACGGCAAGACGCAGATGACCGTCCATAACGGAAGAATCGTCTACGAAGATCTATAACACAGTGAGGTACAATAAGAATGAAAAGATCAAAAAGTACAATTCTGGAGAATCGGATGCTGGCTGACGGCATCTATCGGCTCACGCTGGAGACCGAAGAATGCTCCTTCACTGCGCCGGGTCAGTTCGCCATGATTAAAGTACCGGAAAAATTCCTTCGTCGTCCGATTTCGGTAAGCACCTATGACAGCGATCGTTACGTTCTGATCTACAAAGTGGTCGGAGAGGGTACCCGCATTCTGAGCCGAATGGAACCCGGAGAGAAGGTTTCTTCCTTGACCGGTCTCGGAAACGGCTATGACATTGATGCCATTCCGGATAACAGCACTTTGATTGGCGGAGGAATTGGCATCCCGCCGATGCTGGGTCTGGCTCAGAGCCTCATCACCGCCGGAAAGAAATGCCGTGTGATACTCGGTTTTAACACGGAGAAGGAGATTTTCCTCGTTGACGATTTTCGCAATTTCACGGATGACATCACCATTATGACCGCCGACGGGTCCTGCGGCGAGAAAGGCTTTGTCACAGACGCTTTCGACACCTTGGATTATGCTTGTGCCTGCGGTCCGCTGAAGATGCTCCAGGCTCTGGATTCTCGGGTAAAAGCAGGTCAATTCAGCTTAGAAGCCCGAATGGGATGCGGATTCGGTGCCTGCATGGGATGTTCTATTCAGACGGCCGATGGGTCTCGCAGAGTCTGTAAGGAAGGTCCGGTATTTGATAAGGAGGTATTGCTATGGGAAAACCTGTAGATCTTACGGTTCGGCTTGCCGGTGTGCAGCTTCGAAATCCGGTAATGCCGGCCAGCGGAACGTTCGGATACGGACAGGAATATAGAGATATTTTCGATGTGAATAAGCTGGGGGCACTCGTGACCAAGAGTATCACGCAGAACCCACGCTACGGAAACGAACTTCCGCGCATTGCGGAATGCACCAGCGGCATGCTGAATTCCATTGGCCTTCAGAACCCTGGACTTAACCACTTCTGCGAGGTAGATCTTCCGGCATTGAGAGAATTCTATCATGGCCCGATTGTGGCGAACATCAGCGGTTTCAGCACAGAGGAATATCAGCGTGCGGCAGAGCGGGTGGATCAGGAGGATCAGGTCGAAATCCTGGAGATTAACATCAGTTGCCCGAACGTAGAACACGGCGGATCGGATTTCGGCGCAGATCCAACGATGGCGGAAGAAATTACACGTGCTGTTCGTGCTGTGACGAAGAAACCGATTTTCATGAAGCTGACACCGAACGTCCTGGATATCACGGAAATAGCACGTGCCTGCGAGAGCGGCGGCGCGGACGGCATCAGCCTGATTAATAACTTCAAAGCAATGCGAATTGACCTAAATACGCGGAAAACCGTAACTTCCAAGAAATATGCGGGACTTTCCGGACCGGCCATCCGTCCGATTGCCATGCGAATGGTGAATGAGGTCTATCATGCATGTAAGCTGCCGATTATCGGAATCGGTGGAATTTCCTGTGCGGATGACGTACTGGAGATGATTATGGCCGGTGCGACAGCCATCGAGATCGGTACGGCAAACCTCGTGGATCCATGGACTTGCCAGAAGACCATCGATCGCTTGCCAAAGCGCATGAAGGAATTAAATATCAACAATTTGGAAGAGATTAGAGGAGTTGTGTAATGGTAAAACCAGAAATTATAATCGCATTAGATTTTCCGACGGGAGAGAAGGCACTTTCTTTTCTGGATCACTTCACAGAACCGGTATTTGTTAAGGTCGGAATGGAGCTTTACTACAGCGAAGGTCCATCCATCATCGAAGCAATCAAGAAACGGGGTCATCGTATTTTCCTGGACCTGAAACTTCACGATATTCCGAATACGGTCAAAAGTGCGATGAAGGTACTGGCGCGACTTGGCGTAGATATGACGAATGTGCACGCTGCAGGCGGTATCAAGATGATGCAGGCTGCGAAAGACGGATTGGCCGAAGGCCTTCAGGAACGCGGCGGCGACGTGATGCCGATGCTGATTGCCGTAACGCAGCTGACTTCCACCGATGAAGCTACGATGCACGATGAACTTCTCGTTCAAGGATCAATGGAAGATGTAGTCGTTCAGTATGCGAAGAACGCTTGTGAAGCCGGATTGGATGGTGTGGTATGTTCCGCCTGGGAGTCTCCGATGATTCATCAGCGTGTCAGCGAGAACTTTCAGACGGTCACCCCGGGAATTCGACTTCTTGGCGACGCGAAAGGGGATCAAAGCCGTGTGGCTACTCCGGCCAAAGCCAGGGAGCTGGGGTCCAATTATCTGGTAATCGGAAGAAGCATTACTCGGGCTGAGGACCCGGTTGCTGCATACAGAAGATGTAAGGAGGAACTTGGAGATGAGTAAAGAAATTGCAAAAGGATTGCTTAAAATTCAGGCGGTATTCTTAAGACCGAACGATCCGTTCACCTGGGCCAGCGGTATCAAGAGTCCGATTTACTGCGATAATCGCTTGACGCTGACTGCGCCGGAGGTACGGGATGTGGTGGAAAATGAGATGGCGAAAGCAGTCAAGGAAAAATTCCCGGAATGCGAGAAATTGATGGGAACGAGCACCGCCGGTATTGCCCACGCAGCGATTACTGCACACATTCTGGGAATGCCGATGGGGTATGTCCGAGGCAGTGCAAAGACACACGGCCGTAACAACCGGATTGAGGGGAAACTGGAGAAGGGAGATAAGGTCGTTGTTATTGAAGACCTGATTTCTACCGGTGGTTCCTCCATTGAAGTTGTGGAAGCACTTCGCGAAGCCGGAGCAGATGTGCTCGGCGTGATTAGTATTTTTACCTATAATACCAAGAAAGCAGAGGAGAAGTTTGCCGAAGCCAATGTTCCGAAGTACAGCCTTTGCAGTGTGGACACCATGATTGCCACCGCTGTTGAAGAAGGATACATCCGGGAAGATGAAGGAGAGGGAATTATCTCATGGCTAAGAGAGATCTAATCAGTATCACGGATTTGACACAGAATGAAATTCGAGAGATTCTGGATCTGGCGGACGACATGGTTGCCCATCCGGAGAAATACTACGAGGAGTGCGCGTACAAGAAAATTGCAACGCTCTTCTACGAACCGAGTACCCGCACACGTCTCAGCTTTGAGACGGCAATGCTGGAATTGGGCGGTAATGTGATCGGTTTTTCTTCTGCCAGTTCGAGTTCCGCTTCTAAGGGAGAGAGCGTCAGCGACACCGCAAAGGTTATTGAATGCTATGCAGACATCATTGCGATGCGTCATCCGAAGGAAGGTGCCGCTCTGGTTGCGGCGAAAGCTTGCAGCATCCCGGTCATCAATGCCGGCGACGGTGGGCACTTCCATCCGACGCAGACATTGGCGGATCTTTTCACCATTCGCAAGGAATTCGGGAGCATCGACAATATTAAAATCGGCTTTTGCGGAGACCTTAAATTCGGTCGCACGGTGCACTCCCTGATAGAGGCGCTCCTGCGCTTCCAAGGAATTGAAATTGTGCTGATTTCACCGGAGGAATTGAAACTGCCTCGCTATAACAAGGAGCGGATGACGGAGGCCGGCGTGCCGTGGTCGGAAACCGCGAGTCTGGAAGACGCCATTTCCGACCTGGATGTTTTGTACATGACTCGCGTACAGCAGGAACGCTTCTTCAACGAGGAGGATTATATTCGTCTTCGTGATACCTATTTGCTGGATCGGAGCAAGATGAAGCTGGCAAAAGAGAAAATGATCGTGATGCACCCGCTTCCTCGTGTAAATGAAATCTCTGTGGAGATCGACAACGATCCAAGAGCCGTGTATTTCAAACAGGTGCGCAATGGAAAGGATGTTCGGAAGGCATTAATTTCCACCATGCTTCGTTGGAAGGAGGAAATGTAATGAACATAGACGGCGTTAGTACCGGAATCGTATTAGATCACATTCATGCCGGTCGTTCGCTTCAAATCTATCAGTTGCTGGAACTCAGCAAGCTGGACTGCTCGGTTGCGGTCATCCAGAATGCACGCAGTGAGAAGTACGGTCGTAAAGACATCATCAAAATCGATCAGATTATCGATCTGGATTTCAATGTGCTGGGTTATGTAGATCCCAATATTACGGTGAATTTCGTAAAGGACGGAAAAATGGTGGAGAAGCGTCACATGGCTCTTCCGGAGGAATTGGTGAATGTGCTGCAATGCAAGAATCCGCGTTGCATTACATCCATCGAGCATGGTATTATGCAGCGATTCCGCCTCATTGATCCAGCCAAAAGAATCTATTGCTGTGAGTATTGTGATACGGAACATGTTGAGAAATAGGCGGATCGCTCTACTGTGTGGTCACATTAACTTCCTTGCGGCATTTTTTGGTTCATAGCGTCAGACTTGCTATCGGCCTTGATATCGGCTCGCGATCTTCTGAAACCGAAATATAAGGAGGATCAATCCGAGTTCGTTTCGTACAGCGATTCATACGTCGACGAAATGCCGCTTGCAATGGCTTTGGCATTCTTACGCAGCTTTCGGTCAAACAGCCTGTTGTCGCCGGCATTCGAGATGAATCCGACCTCGACGATGCAGGAAGGCATTTCGGAATACCGATTCTCGGAATAATTATCCGAAGCGTCCGCCAATGTGCCGGTGCCGACTTTGCGGTAGGAAAAACCGTTTTCTTCCAGATTTCGAAGGATTGTCTCGGCGAGAAGCGATGCGGAAGCGTTTCCGCCCGAATGAATCCAGGCTTCGACGCCTTGACCGTCTGAGTTGGCCTGGTTACGGTGAATGGAAACCATTAGCTTGGCACCAACTTCATTGGCCATCTCAGCTCTTTCCTTTCGGCCTATACTCTCGTCGTCCGATCGAGACAGAACGACGCGATATCCCTGGCGCTGCAAGTACTTCTTAACTTGAAGCGCCAGTTTTAGTGTGTCATCCTTCTCCTTACGGCCGAGTGCCTCTGCGCCCGGATCGTCACCGCCGTGTCCGGCATCGATAAAAATGGGACCTTTATTCCGGAAGAGTGCAACAATTTCCCCACCTGACAGAACAGAAAAAAGGACGCCTGTCAGGATGCATATCAGGGTAATTATCAGAAGAATGCGACGGCGTTTCCTTCTCTTGATTTTCTCCTTTTGCCTCCGCCGAATAATAATTTGGCGGATTTCCTCATCGGTCAAATTGATTTCCATGCATTCTCCTGCGCCCTGTAAGGCTCTCCATTCTAGGGTTTCCTCTGTTTGCTTAGATTCTATCATCATCCCGGATTGCTTGCAAACGTTACAAGAAATGATATAATTAAAACGTGTAGCTAAATATAAGAATATTGTAGGAGACAATGGCAGAATGTATGCTTTAACCGCCCGTTCCATGAAGTACATGGAAGAATATACAATGAATAAGGGAATTCCGAGCTGTGTATTGATGGAGAACGCATCTCGAGGGGTCGTGGATGAAATCACACGACGTTTTCCGGATACGGAATCGCGAATTCTTGTTTTGTGCGGTCCCGGAAACAACGGCGGGGATGCGGTATGTGCGGCTCGATGGCTCCTACACCTGGGATATAAGATCACTTTATATTTCGTCGGAGATCCGAACCGAACATCGGACGAGTTTCGCCGCCAGGCAAGTATTATCACTAGGCTTTATCCGAAATTGACGATCTACGGAATCGCGGATAATCAGGAGAGCCTCTACGTCCTTCGCGAGGACTATGATGTCATTGTGGACGGTATCTTCGGAACGGGCCTTAACCGTAAATTCGGTGCTAATTTTATCAAATTTCTGGAATATATTAATTCAAAAGCAGGGTATAAGATTGCCATCGATGTTCCGTCTGGACTGAATGCGACAACCGGCCAGGTGATGAACGCGGTATTCCGTGCAGATTTGACGGTAACGATGGGCTGTTACAAGACCGGATTTTTCTTCTCCGCAGGGCGCCGTGTGTCCGGAGAAGTAAAGGTGGTGGATATCGGCCTTGCAAAACGAGGATTCAAGGATATTGCGGACAAACTCTTCATTTGCGACGAAGACTTTTTCGGGAAGACCAAAGACATGGCTTTGATTCCGCGATCCGAGGTTTCGCATAAGGGTACTTACGGCAGCGTTGGCATTATCGTGAGCCCGGGAAGCATGATGGGTGCAGCGATGCTGTCTGCAAGAGCGGCGTACCGCGCCGGCTGCGGCCTGGTGAAGATTTTCTGCCCGAACAAGTTCGTGGGCTTCTTTAACGTATCGATTCCGGAGGCCATAGCCGTACCGTATAAGAATGATGACGTGATCGGAGCACTGGATGAATTTACCGAGGGGGTGGATGTAATTCTGGCAGGTCCCGGCATGAAAGAGGAAAACACCGGTAAACTCATCCTAAAGGAACTCCTGATGAAGGAGATTAACCTGGTACTGGATGCCGGTGCGCTCAACTTGATAGCGTGCAATCTGAAACCTTTCCGCAAGAGACAATGCCGATGTATCATCACGCCTCATGTTGGAGAGATGGCGCGTCTTTGCGGAGAAGATATTCCGACAATTGAGAGAAATCGGGTCGGTTTTACCAAGAAGTTCTCGGAGATCTACCGAATTAGCATGGTGGTAAAGTCTGATGTTTCCCTGATTTCTACATTCAAGGAAGATGGCCGTCAGAAAATGTATCTGAATACCACAGGAAACTCGGGTCTTGCAACCGCCGGATCCGGCGATGTGCTTTCGGGCGTAATTGCATCGCTGTGGGCACAGGGTAATTCACTGAACAATAGTCTTTTGTACGGCGTCATGGTTCACGGGCTGGCTGCAGATAAATTCGCAGTTGACGAGAATTCCAAGCGCAAGATGATGGCTGGTGATATCGTAGAGAGCATCTTCTAGCAACAGAAATTCCAGGTATACTCAAAAATTCCTTGCGATGGGGCAAGCTCAATGGTATACTTACAATGTTATGGACGATTCTGTTCCATCTACATTCTGAGTACGGTAGGAGGTGAAATCGGAATATGGCACAGGTCATCGTTAGAGAAAACGAAAGCTTGGAGAGCGCTCTTAAGAGATTTAAGAGATCTTGCGCTCGCGACGGCGTTATGTCTGAGCTCAGAAAAAGAGAGCACTACGAGAAGCCAAGCGTAAAGCGTAAGAAGAAATCCGAAGCTGCTAGAAAGAAAGCCAGAAAGTATTAGTTTCGGCGGAAGGAGGTAGTCAATGGCTCTTAAGGAACAATTGCTTACCGATTACAAGGACGCGATGAAATCGCATGATACCGCCAAGAAGGAGACCGTTAATCTGATTCGTGCAGCCATCAAACAGCACGAAGTGGATAACAGAGTCACTTTGGAAGACGCGGACATCATTCCAATCATCAAGAAACAAGTGAAGATGCGTGTAGACGCACTCGCTGATTTTGAGAAAGCGGGAAGACAAGATTTACTCGATAGCTATAATACAGAGATTAATATTCTGAAGCAGTATTTGCCGGAGGAAATGTCAGAAGAGGATGTACGCACTGCCGTGGAGAAGATTGCTGCAGACGCAGGTATCGAAGTTTCCATGAAAAGCATGGGTCCCATGATGAAAGCCG
>CAVKJB010000011.1:60220-67725 GCA_963656785.1 Acutalibacteraceae bacterium
CTCAAGGGCAAAGCAGACGGATCTCTGGTTTCCAAGGTTGTGAAGGAATATTTGAGCGGTAAATAGTTATCTAAAGTTTGCAAGTTTGCGAAAGTCCAATTAAAATACCGGATTCGAGATTGTTCGAATCCGGTATTTAAATTGGGCTTCCTTCGATTGGAGCATCATGCGAACACTTTGTGCTTAATGGTAACGGGGTCTCGCGCTCTCCGTGATGGCCTTCCGCATCGGCAGGTAAACTCTGGAATCTGTTATTTCATGACAAGATCGGTTGTCTGGGTACGATTATTCGCTCTTTGGATGGTTTCGTTCGAAGCGAACGATAACAGACTCCAATGCCATGACGATTGCTTCCAACGCCTTACAGTCTTCTTCACTGAATCGTCCCGGAGTCGGGCTGTCAACATCCAGAACGCCAATTACACTGTAGGTGGCGAATTCCGGTGGCATTTCACAGGCGCTGACTTCGGTGTATCGATTCAACATCGGAATTACAAGTTCGGAGCGGGACTTCTCATCGCAGGCGATATGCCCCGGGAATTCATGGACATCATCCACGCGGATAACCCTCTTCTCTTTAATTGCTGTTCCACATACGCCCTGTCCCGGAAGAATATGAATGCATGCCGGTTTTCCTTGAAAAGGTCCGAGTATCAAGCGGTCTCCCTTCATTATATAGAATCCAACCCAGTTGATATCTTCCAGAGCTTCGTTCAGCAAGGCAGATGTATTCGCTAAAAGTGGCATGTAGTGCGGATCTGTTTTGGCCAGCTCCTTGATTTGCCCGATGATTCTCTCGGTATTGATTGCGGTATAACTCATATTTTTACCCCTTTCTTCTCCTCTTTGAAACGGTTATCTAGATTGTATCCTATGTACCTTTCTAATTCAAGAACTCCGATATTTGCTTGGCAGACGGACGTTTTTATAAATAATTTGACATGACAAAAGAGTAAGAGTATACTAACCATATAAGTTAAACACATCTAACTAAGGATGCAGATCCATGGAGTGGCTTATCACATGCACGAAGGAAATATGTACGAGTACAAGGCAAGTTTTCCAAGGACTAAGCAGTAATTGATTCTTTAACATAAAGAGATAGAAGATAAATCGTATGGATGTGCCGGACTCGGTGCATGAAAGAACGGGACGGAAATGAGAGAAAGGAGTTATTAACGATGAGTGTAGTCATTATCGGCGGGAATGAATGTATGGAATGCAGATACAAGGAAATATGCAAACAGTATGGTCATGAGGCAAAGGTTTTCACCAAGGAGCGGGGAAGCGTCGCAAAGAAAATGGGGTGTCCGGATCTGGTCATCATGTTCACGAATACCATGTCGCATAAGATGATGAACAGCGCGGCTGCGGAGGCGAAACGTAATAATATCCCGATTGAGTGGACCAAATCTTCCAGTGCTTCAGCCCTGAAGAAGGTGCTGGCTACGCACGCGGGTGCAATGGTGTAGATCGAATGAAGACCTGCATCTGGTTTATAAATCGGGACGATCAGAGGGATGGAACGGATGAATCTGTTCGACATCCCTCTTTTGGTATGGTATTATATTCTATGCGTATAAAGGGGTGAATCAGCATGTATATTACCAAAGAGGAGCAGCAGGAGCTGTTCTCAGAATACAATACACCGCCACATGTACAGCGGCACTGTAACGAAGTGGCACGCGTAGCGAGAATTCTGGCGGAAAATCTCAACAAACACGGATATCATATTGATGTAGATGAAGTCTACGGCGCCGCAATGGTGCATGATGTCGTTCGCGTCATGGCACGACATGATCTCGAGGGTGCGAAAATTCTCGAAGCCAGAAATCATCCGAAAGAATCATCGCTGGTTCGTCAGCATATGACCTATTCGCCATTTAATGCAGTGGAGGAACTTGAAGAAATCGACGTGCTCTGCCTGGCAGATCGAACAGTTCGCGAGGATGAATACGTCGGAATTGATCGTCGGATGGATTACCTTCTCCAGAAACCAAATATTGACGAACGACGCCGCGCGGGAATCCAGCGAGTGAGGGAAGACACCCGTGTTCTCATAGAGCAAATCGAGCAGCTCTTCGGATGCAGTCTGATGGATCTCTTTGCCAAGGAACCGGATAAGAAGGAAACGGAGAAGTGCAACGGTGCAAGTCACCCGAGGACTGCAGAAACCAATAATCCAGTAAGTAAACCACCAAGCCAATAAGCAATTAAGACAGAAGAGATTTTACCAATATGAAACTAGAGCTAATTGCGACCGCCACATTTGGACTTGAGGCGGTCGTTCGCAGAGAAATTGAAAAACTGGGATACCCCATACTCCGAACGGAGGATGGAAAGGTCACGTACAGCGGTGACGAACGCGCTATCGTGCGTTCTAACCTCTGGCTTCGCACCGCAGATCGCGTGTATCTCCGTATCGCTGAATTCGATGCGGAAACATTTGAAGACCTTTTCCAGCAGGTAAAAGCAATTCCTTGGGAGCAATGGATTCCGATGGACGGGACTTTTCCGGTTGTCGGAACCTCCGTCAAGTCTATTCTTCACAGTGTGCCGGCATGTCAGAGCATTATTAAGAAGGCTGTTGTCTCTCGGATGTCCGAATTCTACTGCGTCCCTGAATTTGAGGAAACAGGAGCGGCATACCGGATTCGCTTTTCTGTTCTTAAGAATCACGTTACGGTTATGTTGGATACCAGCGGCACTGGGCTTCACAAGCGAGGATACCGCGTTCGGGATGTAGCGGCTCCGATGAAAGAGACCCTTGCCGCAGCACTTGTGCAGTTGAGCTACTGGAAAGAAGGCGTCCTTAGAAATCCGGATTATCGCCATGATCCTCCCAGAATGCTGGTGGATACATGCTGCGGCTCCGGAACCATTCTCATTGAAGCAGCGATGATGGCGAGGAATATCGCACCGGGATTAAATCGAAAATTTGCCTCGGATACCTGGGATTGGATTCCGGAAGACATATGGAAGGAAGAACGCAGGAAGGCTTACCAGTCGATCAACTATGACGATGAACTTCTGATCAAAGGCTTTGATATTGACCCTCATGCCGTTGACGCGGCTCGTGCGAATGCCGAAGAGGCTGGTGTGGGTGATGACATCCGTTTCAGCAAGATGGATATGAAGAAATTTCGTGCGGAGGAAGAACGTGGAATCATTATCACAAATCCGCCGTATGGGGAGCGAATCGGGAATGAAGAGAAGATTCAGGAAATCTATGCAAAGTTTTCGGATTTACTGATCACCCGGCCAAGCTGGTCCCTTTTTCTGATTACCACGGATAAGAATTTGGAGAAGTCACTCGGTCGGAAAGCCGATCGACGGCGGAAGTTATACAATGGCAGGCTGGAAACGCAGTATTACCAATTTCATTCCACAAAGCCGTCTCGAACATCAAATGAAGAGCGGGACAATGTGTAAAATGACAATACGACGTATTAAGGGGAAGACAGAAGATGAGAGAAGATTTTACCTATCCATCCACGAACGGAACGACTGAAATTCATGGAATTCGCTGGATTCCGGAAGGCAAACCGATCGCAATCCTTCAGCTTGTTCATGGCATGGTGGAGTTCATTGCACGTTATAACGATTTTGCGAAATATCTGTGCGATAGCGGTTTTCTTGTTATCGGAAACGATCATCTGGGCCATGGGCAATCTGTACTGACAGATGAAGAGCTGGGCTACTTCGGGAAAGGCGGAAACGCCTTCCTGATCGGAGATATTCATCGACTGCGGGAACAGACGGAAGCTTCATATCCGGGCGTACCTTATTTTATCCTCGGACACAGCATGGGTTCCTTTCTGCTTCGGCAATATCTCGTGGAAGGAAATCCGGAAGCATATGCAAACGGTCTTGCGGGTGCCATTGCGATGGGAACCGGCTGGCAGCCGAAGGCGGCGCTGAAAATGGGCAAGCTGATCAGTGGCATGACGGAGATGACCCGCGGAGATCATTATCGCAGTAAACTCATTCAGAATATGGTGATGGGATCTTATAATCACAAAATCAAAAACCCGAGAACCAAGGATGATTGGCTGACCAAGGATATGGCGATTGTGGATGCCTATGTCGATGAACCGCTGTGTCAGTTCCGCTTTACAACAAATGCGTATTACAACATGTTCAAAGGCATTGAGAAATGCCAGGATCGTGAACTGATGAAACGCCTTCCGGAGGATTTTCCGCTGCTACTGGTTTCGGGAGCGGATGATCCGGTAGGCAATTACGGAGACGGTGTACGCAAAGCCTATATGGTATATTTGGATAATTCGTCGGCGGATGTAGATATCAAGTTGTACGAAGAAGATCGACACGAAATTCTGAATGAAACGAATCGGGAGGAAGTCTATCAGGACCTGAAGACGTGGATGATGCGTCACATCGGAAATGAACGAATATGAGTTATTACGTATTGATGATTGTAAAGGTTGTTGTGGCAATTCTGCTGGCGATCCTTTTCGGAAATGGTAGCGTTGTTGCGTTCAATCGCATGCCGGCTCGATGGTTTGAAGATGAAGACGAGAACGGAAACAAAATTCTTCCGGAGGAGATTCGGAATCAAGGCGATGGGAGTCGCCAGCGCCTGACCAGCACCCCATGGAAGTTCGTTTTCACTGGATTTTTCGGGGTTGTGGGTGTTTTTTTGGCACTTTATTTCAGCTTGCAATATGAAATTGCGGTGCTGTGCGCCCTTGTAATTGTTCTAATGATGGCGATCTGTGATGCCAAGTACCGATTGATACCGGATTTTCTCAGCATCTTGCTGGCGATCTCGGCAATCGGTTTTATCAGCTTCCAGGATCCGTGGTGGAGTCCCCTCGCGGGAGTGCTGGCCGGTGGCTGGATGGTGATTCTTTTCTACTTCATTGGAAAACTGATCTATCACCGGGAAATTATTGGCGGTGCCGATCTCAAATTCTTTGCGGCGATCGGATTGATTGTTGGCCCGATCGGTGCGATTGTACTGTTCGTGATCACGAATTTGTTGATCTGCGTACATGCGATTTTTTTGATGACGACCGGTCAGCTCCGAAAGGGGAGCTATCTTCCGATGTTACCGTATGCATTTGTGGCACTGACGGGTTATTTTCTTTTTCTCTGGGATTTTCTTCCGCTGCTTATTCGCTAGTTGACAAGAATCCATAACTCTGGGAATTCGAAAGATAAGATTTATGACCGGTGTATTGCACGGGTTCCGTTATTCCGAAGGATTCGTCCACCGAAACAGAGCGGAAAAAATGCCGAACCGTGCCTTCATAACAAGAAAAGATATGAACACCATGGGCGCCAGAAATCTGATACAATAGAATTTATTTTTGACTATGAAAAAAAATATTTTACTTCGAATACAATATGACGGAACGAACTTCAAGGGATGGCAAAGACAGCCGAATCAGCGCACTGTCCAAGGCGAAATTGAACAGGTACTGAGCTATCTGGCCGGCAAGGAGATTTCAATTAACGGTACGAGCAGAACCGATCGAGGGGTACATGCCCTGGGGCAATGTGCCTCTTTTCTATGGGATTTTCCGCTGCCGACGGAGAAACTTCCGTTCATCTTGAATCGTCGATTTGGAGTCGGCGGAATCGGTCGACGGGATGCACCCGGGGACATTCGAATTCTGGAAGCGAGAGAGATGCCACCTGAATTTCATGCTAGATTTTCCTGTAAAGGAAAGACTTACCGGTATATCATCGACCGTGACGGGGATATTTTTCGCCGGAATATGGTCTATCAGCTTGAAGATGAATTAGACATTGATCGAATGAGAATGGCAGCAAATTATCTGGTCGGGACGCACGATTTTAAATCTTTTGAAGCTGCCGGCGGACAGCCGAGGGAAACCACAGTGCGCACGATTTCCGATTTTTCCCTGAATGAACAGGGAACACAGACTGTGCTGGAGGTTACCGGAGATGGTTTTCTCTATAATATGGTTCGAATCATGGTCGGAACGCTGGTAGAGGTGGGCATTGGCAAGAGAACACCGGATTCTATACCGCGGATTCTGGAGTCCCAGGACCGGCAGCAGGCGGGTTTTACCGCTCCGCCGCAAGGCCTTTATCTGAAGGAAATTTATTTCAAATAGTGGAGTGTAGAATGTATAAAGTACGAATTGATCAGTTTGAAGGCCCTTTCGACCTTCTGCTGTATCTGCTCGAAAACGCCCGAATGGATATTTACGATATTCGCGTTACGGAAATTACGGAGCAGTATATCGATTATCTCAAGGAAATGGACGAGTTGAATGTGGAGGTCGGAAGCGAATTTATCGTGTTGGCAGCGGCACTCATTCGCCTCAAGTCGAGAATGCTCTTACCTCGTGTGCATACGGTGGATGAGACGACAGTGGAGGAGGATCCGCGAACGGATCTCGCGGAACGACTTGCAGAATACCTGCGCGTCAAGAAGATTGCTGAGATGCTGCGAAAGCAGGAGGAGTACTGTGCCTGTATTTTTGAGAAGCCAGCGGAGGATATATCGGAATACATCAATTCTCCGGAGGAGGATCTGCGAACGGATTCAGAGCATTTTATACGTGCGTTTCTCCTTTTCCTCGAGAAAAAACAGCGCCTCACCGAGGTACGAACCCGTTACGAACAAATAAGACGGAACCGCTCTTCCGTCGAAGAACGAATCGAGTCGATGGCTCAAGAATTAGAACGTCGATGGAAATACACCGATGCCGTCACTTTCTCCGAGTTGGTTCCGGCGGATGCGGACCGCTATGACCGCACGTTGAGCTTTATGTCTCTCCTCGAGATGATTAAACTTCAGGAAATCGAGGCGACGCAGGAACATGTATACGGAGAAATAGAGATTAGAAAGCGTGAGAGGGCAGAAAATCATGTATAGCAGGAAGAAAATGAAATCTGCACTGGAATCGATGATGTTTGTCTGGGGCGAACCGTTGTCCGTCAAGGATGCAGCCGCTGTCCTGGAAGCGGACCGGAAAGAGATTCTGGAGCTTATGGAAGAGTTAAAAAAAGAATATGAACAAGAGGGTCGAGGTATCCGACTCCGCGAGGTGAACGAAGCTTTCCAGTTCATCACCTATGTAGATAACGAGATGTTTATTGAGAAGCTGTGCCGCCCTGTGAAGGTCAAGCGCCTCTCCCAGGCAGCATTGGAAGTTCTTGCAATTATTGCTTATAAACAGCCGGTTACGCGGGCGGAAATCGATGCCATTCGCGGCATCAAGAGTGAACGCGTTATCGATGGTCTGATGAATCGCGGTTTTGTCGAAGTGTGCGGAAAATCCGACGGGATCGGCCGTCCGAATCTCTATGGGACGACCGATGAATTTCTGAAAGCATTCGGATTTACAAACCTGAAAGATCTTCCGGATGTCGGAGAATTCACCGAGAATTCGGACGAGGATGAACTTCATCTTCAGCTCGAAATGAAATTCGACCAGGATCCCGATTCGTGCGAAGAATCTGAAGACTCTGATAACGATTCGGATAATAAGCAAAGGAACGATCCG
>CAVKJB010000012.1:0-17585 GCA_963656785.1 Acutalibacteraceae bacterium
GTGTTATTTCAATACTTCTGGGTTATGCAGTTAAAAAGTAAGTGTCAAACTCCCGATCCCGTGATAGACATACTGCGCGTCGGTGTAATTGACTTCGTCTGCAATATCATAATATAGGATCAAATTATAGAAGTCCTCTTCCGAATTATTTTGCACCTCCATTACACAAGGATAGATTTTTTTATTTACAGCGAAATACTGATACATGTAATAGATGTTGGATCTTTCGAAAAAGTTTTTTCCCTCCGATTTCTTCATTGCTGGTTTCCCCGGTTTCTGGTAATCGACGAGCTGGTTAACGGTGACCCCCAGAGCATCCGCCAATTCAAATAACATCGTAACGCTGATTGCTAGACGATTGTTTTCGTATTTGGAAATCGTGGCCGTACTTACGTGGAGTTTGCGAGCCAGTGATTCCATTGTCATATTCTGTCTGGTCCTGTACATTCGAATTCTTTGTGCGACATGTTCTTCCGGTGTATGGGTTGCGTTTTCGTACATGGTGACTGACTCCTTTTGATACATACTTATCCTTTTCTTGCAATGTCATGCAAAGAATTTTTTGACTGCACTAGATAACCATTATGATATAGAATAATTTTCTTAAATAGAAAATGAGGAGGGCGAGTATCCGGTTGAGATTATGGGTGCTGTTACGTTCATTATTTCTCCACTGGGCTACAGTGCAGAGTCTCTTATGCCGCTGTATAATGGTTGGTGTTTGAATCATTTCCCGGGACTGGAAGGTTATGAAGTTATTTTCAAGACATTCATTGGAATGCTCTGCATCGCAATCGTTGCGCTTATTCTTTTCCGCAAACTGACGAAAGAACGACGTATAGAACTGGCTGAAATGCGCAAGAACACGAAAGCTGACAACTAGTGTGTATTTATTGTCAATGATATAAGGAATTTAATTGTATGTTAGTGTAACAAGGAGGTAACTTACTATGATGAACAAGGAAAGATTCGCAAGAGTTGTAGAAGAAATGAAGAAACAGGGCCTTTCGCAGATCCTCATCGCAGATGATCCGGCAATCTTCTGGTTGACAGGTCGCATTGTAAATCCAATGGAAAGATGCGGTGCGATCCTTTTGAAAGATGATGGCGAAGTCCATGCGTTCATGAATAACCTATTCTGCTTTGAACCAATCGAGGGCATGACCATGCATTACTATGCAGACGGCGAAAATCCATACAAGTTGATCGCAAATGAGCTGGCTCCCGGAAAAATTGGATTTGACAAGAATTGGGCTTCGAAGCATACGATTTCCGTGCTTAAGGAACGGGATGATCTGATTCCGGTATTGGGATCTGATCCGATTGACGTATGCAAGTCCCATAAAGATGAAGCGGAGAAAGAAGCACTCCGTCATGCAGCGAGAATCAATGACATGGCGGTAGAATTTGGTATTACTCACATTGATCCGAGTCTGGATGAACTGACACTCTCCAACATGATTGAAGAATTCTTCGAAGAACACGGAGCTGTTCAGGACATGCAGTTGCAGTACGTGTGCTACGGAAAGAATGCTGCTGAGCCGCATCACGGTGCAGTTGCGGGTGAAATGCTCCATGAAGGAGACGCAGTCCTGTTTGACCTTTGGGCACCGATCAACAACTACTGGTGTGATATGACCCGTACTGTATTCTACAAGAGCTGCAGCGAAGAGCACCGCAAGGTATACGAAATTGTTAAGGCGGCACAGCAGGCTGCTATCGATTTTGTAAAACCGGGCGTGAAGATGAGCGATGTTGATGCAGTTGCACGTAAAGTAATCTCGGATGCCGGTTATGGCGAATACTTTCTGACCCGCACCGGACACGGAGTAGGTATGACCGTTCATGAACCACCGGAAGCAAGCCCATCCTGTGATTTGATCGCAGAGCCGGGAATGTGCTTCTCCATTGAGCCTGGAATCTACCTCAAGGATGACGTTGGCGTCCGTATCGAGGATCTGGTCATCGTAACAGAAGACGGATGCGAAGTTCTGACGAAGTATCCGAAAGATCTGCAGATTGTAGGGAACGACTGATCCATTTGTGCAACCTTGCAGGGTATTATAGGGACACCCGCCGTTTTCGGCGGGTGTTCTTGTTATGTAAAAGTATTTTTATTGAATTTCCTTTGTTGCCGAGGCACCTACATTATCGGTTCATTGCAGAATCTTGCGCATGCGACAGATGGCTTCTTCTACGTCGAACAGGATCGTATCATCCTCGAACAGGAAGCAGGGTATGCCGATGTGGCCAGTATTCTTGGCATGATTGAACTCTTCCCGGACATCTCGAAAGAGCATAAATTTTTTTAGACTTTCAATGGAATCTGTTATGTTACAGTATTGATAATCGACAGCTTCTTCTGCTAGGCGTTCTACTGCTTTGTCGCACATAATGCAGAGAGGCGTTCCTAATAGTTTCATAGTGATTGATCCTTCCTCTGATATTTCAATTAACGCTTTCTTCATGGATTATAGATTGCGGAAAGAATAGGGACAAGAATCATTGAATTCATTTATAAATATATCCGTCCATATAGATAATTGCGATTTAAATGGTTTCTCAAGGATTGGTAGAATTGAGAGAAATTGCAAGAACGGAGAATAATAAATGCGTGACTTTTCATATGCTTTTATTTCAGAAGATAATGAACAAAATGCCCGATATTATCGGGAGTATTTAGGGTGGGAGTCCATCGGTGAATCCGATACTTGCTTACAGATCGATACTGATTCACCGATGGAATTTAGTTTGATAGATAAGGAATACTTAGAGAATGTAATTGGTATTTCACCGGATTGTTTCCCGGAGAAATCCTTTTGTATTTGGAACTACGATTCAGAAGCGGAGATGCTGGAAGACGAGAAGGCATTTATCGCACAGGGGGCCTCCAAAGTGGGTGTTTCAGGGCATTTTATACAGGACACACTGGGATGCATATGGCAGCTGAAATTGAAAGGGGCGGATCTGTAATGGTAAGACATACGGCGCATGGGCGTATTGTGGAAGACGTGTATGAAGCGGCTCGGGCTTATTCGAGGATGTTTAACCATCAGCCGAGCCGAATCGATGAAACCTTTGCCGGGTTTCGCTTTGACGGGAAGAAAGAATTCTTCCTATGGCAGAGAAAACACCTGGAAGATCATCTCGGTAAAGAAGTGATGGCAAAGGTTAAGTATGACGACCAGCAGGCCATTAAGTGCGACACCATGCATGAGGTAGATGAAATGTACCGGAGATTATCTGTACAAGGGGTGAATTTTATCAGCAAGCCGGCGCATTATGAGTGGAACGCGTATTGTGTATATTTCTTGGATTCCACAGAACATATGTGGGAAATCTATTGCTGGACCGGAGAAGTGCCTCCCGGGGATAAAAAGAATTTATAATTCGCTTAATAAAGCTTTTTTCCAATCCCTTTCGCATATAGAATATTTCGCCACAAGATCAGATTGATATAAAAGTAACTTATTTGACCAAAACTTAACTCAGGGCGTATCATACCCGTGGCGTTTTGTTTTATCAAATTAAGAAAGGACAGAGATATTTATGTGGAAAAAAGCTTTAGGATTTAGCCTGGCATTCGCGATGGTGTTTGGCTTAACGGCGTGCGGAAGCGGTTCTGGCGATAGCAAAACCGGCGATTTAGATCTCGGTTTGGACATGGAATCCATCACAGTTGCGACATCTCCGGGGTATGAACCGTTTGAGTATAAGAACGATGATGGCGATCTGGTAGGCTACGATGTTGACATTTGGAATGAATTTTCAAAGAGAACAGGAATCGAAGTAAAATGGGAATTTGCGGATTTCAGCGGACTTCTCGGACTTCTTTCTTCCGGTAAAGCGGATGCGGTATCCGCACAGATGTCGCCGACTGAGGAGAGGGAGAAGTCGTATTGCTTCTCTGATCCGGTCAACTATTATGGATCTTGCGTTGTTGTAAAGGAAGACAATAAAGATATCACCAGCGTTAAAGACTTGTCCGGTAAAACAGTCGGAGTGGGTTCCGGAAACAACATGCAGCAGTCAGTTGAAAAGATGTACCCGGACGGCGATGTGAAGTTTGAAGTATACACTTCGGCTACGCTGGAAAACATGCTGGATGATCTGCAATATGGTCGTATTGACGCTGTTCTTGCACAGGATGTACAGACCTATCAAGCAATGGCATCTAATTCCGATTTGAAGATTAAGGTATTGGATCCATTCGAATATTCTACCGCTACAATCGTATTTAATAAAGACAACACAGAGCTCCGAGATGCGATGAACGAATTCATTAAGATTCTCAGAGAGGATGGCACGTTAGCAGAACTCTCCGAAAAATGGGTTGGCGGAGATATCACAACTGAAAAAGGAAATTAAAGATGACATACCTGACTGAGACATTTTTACCATATGCAAAATTGCTTACGCCTTTGCTTGTAAAGGGATTATGGATTACGATTTACGTTTCGGCAGGTGCATTTCTCCTAAGTATTGTTCTAGGCGCGCTTCTTGCTGTGGTACAACACTTCAAGGTGAAGGGGTTAAGCTCTTTTGCCAGAGTGTACGTGTCCTACTTCAGGGGCACGCCTTTACTTATCCAATTATTCCTTTTCTATTACGGCTTGCCAATGGTATTTGACTTCATGCAAAAATGCCCCAAAACATTTGCACTGATTTTCTGCTTGGGCCTAAATAGTGCGGCATATATTTCAGAGAGTATCAGGGGTGCTATCGAAAGCGTCGACAACGGGCAGTATGAAGCAAGTCTTGCTTTTGGTCTTTCGCACTCTCAGATGATGTTTAATATCGTCTTGCCTCAAGCAGCAGTAGCGGCAATTCCTCCCATTGTGAACTCGTGCATGGACATCATCAAAATGTCCTCCTTGGGAATGACAATCGGAATTCAAGATATCATGGGAGAAGCGCAGTTAACAGCGGCCACATACTATAAGACCTTTGAGACGTACATTTTGGCTGCCGCTTTTTACTGGCTTCTGGCCATTTTGCTGGGTAAATTGCAAAAGCGGGTGGAGCACAAAATCGGTACAGCATACAGAAAGTAGTGCTCGCCGTGGAGAAGTAATGCGAATGAAGGAAAGTGGAGGAAATGCATGCTCGAAATTAAGAATTTAACCAAGAGCTTCGGGGATAATTGCGTTCTCAACGGTATAAATCTGAAAATGGACAAAGGCCAGGTGTTTGCAATTATCGGCCCGTCCGGAACCGGTAAATCGACATTGCTTCGATGTATCAATGTTCTGGAACGTCCCGAACATGGTACGATAGAATTGGAAAATCTGAAGGTGGACTACGAGACAATCACGAAAGAAGAGATTCAAAGCCTTCGGATGCATACATCGATGGTTTTCCAGAATTCCAATTTATATAGAAACAAGACTGCGTTGGAAAATGTGACAACACCGCTTACTCTGGTAAAGAAAATAGATAAGGAGAGGGCGACAGAAATCGCAGCCGCGTATTTGGACAAAGTCGGAATGCTTGAAAAACGACATGCCTATCCGGAAACACTGTCCGGTGGAGAGCGACAACGCGTCGGGATTGCACGTGCGCTGGCGGTTCAACCGGACATTATTCTGTTCGATGAGCCAACCTCGGCGTTGGATCCAGAGCTAGTTTCCGAGGTGTTGGATGTTATCCGTGCTTTGGCTGAACAGCACACGACCATGCTGATTGTAACTCACGAAATGAGATTTGCACGGGACATTGCCGATCAGATCGTTTTCATGGAAGGCGGCAATATTGTGGAACAAGGTGTTCCTTGCGATTTATTCGAAAATCCGAAAAAGGAACGAACCAAAAAGTTCCTGGCAAAGAACTCAAAATAGAAATAAGCATCCCGCCTTGTCGGATATCTCGTCCACGGCGGGTGTTTTTTACGAATGGCAACCCGCAGGTGGTTTGCCACTTATTTTTTGTTCGGAAACTGCGAGGGCAGACTTACCAGTCAAAACAAGTAAAGCGCCAGCTCCGTGTTTTTTTGAACCGGGAGTGTGATGGGTGACAGCAGCAAAAGCCACCTTCACAGAGACCGTTATCGCAGTTATGTTTTATATTTGTTCAATAAGATAATCGATCCCGGACTGAAGTTTCTGCTCTAGTGGTTTTCTTCCGGCATCGTCCGTGGTCAACATTTCCTGCAGAATACCCAGATAGGTATAAATCATTAAATCATTAATCGTCTTATAATTAGAATTCCCTGAGCTTTCTTCTTTTAGAATTTCCAGAATTGCACAAAGATTCCGATCGGAGAGAGAGGAATACTGTTCAAAAGTATATACCGTTCCAACCGGAGAAATCGAGTCTTCCGGAAATAATTCGTTATATTGAGAGAAAATCTTGGACAACGTGTCATCATGGGCGCGAGACATAAAGACACTCGCAAATGCATCCGGATTTTCTGCAGAGTAACGGATAAAAATATCCCACATCAAGGTGAATTTCTCTCGGGCGGTTTTTAATGACTTGGCCGATTGAAAAAACTCTTTGTTATATCTGCTGACATAACGAAGAGACGCGTACATTTTCAGCTGATTCAGGTTCTCAAAGTAATGGTACAGTGTTGCACTGTTATATCCGGCTCTTGCAGCTACTTTGCGAATGGTTAATCCATCCGGACCTTCTTCGTGTATGATGTTTTGCGTTGCTTCTATGAAGTAAATGAGTGTTCTTTTTTTTCGAAGATCTTTGGCGTTCATCCGATCACCTCAAATGAAAGTATTTTACTCCCATTATACTACTGATATCGGAAAAGTAAACGTGATTAAAAGATAATCAATACTAATAAAGTAATCATGATTGACAAGACTGTTTAAAAGGATTACCATTTCCACAGAACGACGTTGTCTATATGAAGTGCTTGTAATTTAGAAACGTCACAGGAGATGATGATATATAAAGTCTCCGGAAAGAGGAACAAATGAAAACGGGAAAAACAACTTTACGGAAAAACCTCTTCACGGTTATTCTGCTTTCTTTTGCGGGATCGTTGATTTACGGATTACCGTATTACAGGTATTATTTCTATGATTCGTACGTCTCGGTATATCATTTAACCAATGTGCAAATGGGCATGCTGGGGAGTGCGTACGGGATGCTTGGATTGGTCTCTTACATTCTGGGCGGGGTACTTGCCGATCGCTTTAATGCAAAGTACCTTGTTGTGGCATCCCTTCTGATGACGGGTGGCTGTGGCTTCCTTCATCTGTTTGCATCCAATTACTACGTGCTAATCGCCATTTACGTCATTTGGGGAATCACGTCCCTTCTGACCTTCTGGCCGGCATGTGTGAAAATGGTGCGGATGCAGGGTGCAGGTGCGGAACAAAGCCGGGCGTACGGTATTTTTGAAGGTGTGCGCGGTGCATTGAATGCAGGACATCTTGCCATTGCAACACTGATCTTTGCAGTGTTTGAGGCCAAGATGATGCCTGCCATGGGGATCAACGGCGGAATCATTTTCTATTCTGTATGCCCGATTATTGCGGGAATACTGTTGGCAATTTTTCTCAAGAATCCGAATGCAATGGAAGTATCTGAGGATATGATCAAAAAGGAGGAAAGCGAGTCTTCCAAGGTTTCCATTGCAGATATCATTTCCCTTCTCAAGATGCCTTCCGTATGGCTGATTGTGGGAATGGTATTCTGCAGTTATACCTTCAACATGTCCACATCGTATTTCAATCCGTATGCAACTCAAATTCTGGGTGCGTCCGCAGTCGTCGGTGTTATCGCTTCGACATCTACGCAGTACATTCGACCGTTCGGAACAACGATTGCAGGATTTCTGGCGGATAAATTCGGAAAGAGCACCTTTATGATCCTCGGATTCGTCTTCATGATTATTGGAATGTGTGGAGTAATAGCCGCCGGCAAAGTGTCGGGCAGTATGGTCGCGGTATGCATGATTGCCGGGCTCATCATCATGTATATTGGCATGTATTTCTGCTTCGGACTCCATCATTCATTTATGAACGAAGGGGGGATTCCAATTGAACTGTCGGGAACTTGTGTCGGTGTTGTATGCACGTTAGGATACTTGCCGGAAGTGATCTGCTCGCTGATCGCAGGATCGTTACTGGATAAGTATCCGGGAATTACGGGATATTATATTTATTTTACTTACATGCTCGTACTGGCGGTGTTGGGAATTATCATTTCCGTTATCTGGGGGAAGACCTACGGGAAACGTGCCCGTTCGTAGATTTCGATTCGATGAGAAAAGAATAGCGATATAAATCAAATGCGGCCGGAATAACTTATTTCGGCCGCATTTGATTGTATATTTGATTGTATAGCAGAAACTCCCGCGTTAGACGCGAGCTTCAGCTTGAAGAACTTATATCTCAGCGATTATTCAACGATAAAGAAGTTGGTAGCACGCAAGAACTTAATTTCTTCATTGGAAAATATCAAATCATCCTTGAGCGATTCTATGTTCTTGATGCGTGTCTCCTGCGCGAGCAGTTTCACCGTAACATTCTGGTAGTATGTGGTTATACAGGACATAACACCGATTCGATTCGATTTCTTTCGAAAGAAAGACGGTAGTCGAATGAATATTTTGTCATGAGGTGAGGTCACGTTCTCATAGATGAATTCTGTGGAAGCATCGGTATAATAGGCTGTTCCCGTATAGAGATACTCTGATTGTCGGAAATCTTTTCCGATCGGGCAATCAAAATAGAGAATGGATTCCAGGGAGTCTTTACGGTTTTCAATTACAGCCTCACGAACGATATCATCCGTTCGATTGTACCAATACAAGAAAATGGTATGTTGAAAATTTGGATGGGTATTATCCGATGTGTTTGAATCCGATGTGCTTGGCAGGAGCAAGGAGACATCCACATTCAGATAGGAACAAATATCAATCAGTGCATCCAGACTGATTGATATCTCCCCTTTCTCGTATTTAGAGAGTGTTGCGACACTTCGGTTCGTTGCCTTTGATAATGTCTGTAACGTGATGTGTTTCGCCTTTCGGAAAGAACGAAGGCGGTTTCCGATATCAGTATATATGTTTGGGTTGATCAATTTTTTACCTCTTGTCACCTCACCGGGAAGGGTGCCCGAAAATCGAGAAAAACGCACGTTTTTCCGAAAGCTTTCTCTGGATTATAGCATATTTTTGCCGTTCATGGGACTACAAGCATGTATCATGATGAAAATGCAATGGTAATATGAGGTTTCGGCAAAATAGAATAATCGATAAAATACGTTAAAGTTGTAACGGGGTTTAAGAAAAAAGCGGCAAAATACTTCAATAATTCTATTCTGACGAAAAAAATAAGGTGACAATTTCTACTTTAACAAAAGTGGTCACATTAGTAAAATCCATCGAACGGAGTAGAATGTAGTTAAGCACAACATATCAGACAACTTCATTGAAGGAGGAAATATACTATGGCTAAGCAGGAATTTAAACAAAAGCGTGTTATGTCGAGAGATGAATTCCCTTATGAATGGGAAGTTATCGAAAATATTTGGGTTCCGATGTCAGATGGAAAAAGATGCTCCGCAAGAATGTGGAAACCAAAATCGGATAAACCGCTGCCAACAATTTTCGAAACCCAGCCATATCGCAAAAGAGACGGCATGCGAGGAAGAGACGAACCGATGTATGGTTATTTTGCCGGTATGGGTTACAATGTGGTCCGCGTGGATATGAGAGGTGCTGGCGAGTCCGATGACTGCTTCTATGATGAATATCTGAAGCAGGAACAGGACGATGCGATTGATGCCATCAATTGGATCGCAAAGCAGCCTTGGTGTGACGGGAATGTCGGTATGCAGGGCAAATCATGGTCCGGATTCAATTCGCTGCAAGTAGCTGCAAGACGTCCGGAACCACTGAAGGCTATCATCTGCATGGGATTCGTAGACGATCGTTACACACAGGATATCCATTACAAGGGTGGATGCCTCCTAAATGATAATTTCTGGTGGGGAAACATTATGCTGGCGTATATGTGCCGCCCGATCGATCCGGAAATCAAACCAGATACGTGGTACGAGGAATCCATCAAACGATTGGAAGAAATGCCTCTATGGCAGGCAAACTGGCTGCGTCATCAGACGAGAGATGAGTATTGGAAACACGGATCCGTAAGCGTAAATTACGACGATATTCAGATTCCGGTGTTTGCATTGGATGGATGGGCAGATTCTTATACGAACAGCGTACTGACGCTAATGAACGGCCTGAGCGTTCCGCGCAAGGCTCTGATCGGGCCATGGGCTCACGTATTCCAGCATGATGGTATGCCGCAGCCGGCAATAGACTATCTGGGCGAGGCAACCAAATGGTGGGATAAATGGCTGAAGGGCATTGAGAACGATACCCTGGATTGCCCGATGGTGCAGGTATGGCTGGAGGATTCGATGAGACCGGAAACAGTACATCCGATTTCCGACGGCAGATGGGTTGCACTGGACGGTTGGCCAAGCAACGACGTGAATGACAGAACGTTATCCATGACATACGGTAAACTTATGAACGATGCGAACGAGAAGGAAGAAATTATTGACCTGAGTACCGTACAGAATCATGGTCTCTTCGCCAATGAGTGGATGGGTGCCGGCGTGCTGGGAGAAAGCCCTGCAGACATGAGATGCGATGATGGAATGGCACTCTGTTTCGACTCTGATGTTCTGACGGAGGAACTTGAAATTCTCGGATATCCTACTTTTACCGTAGAATTTACAGCAGACAAGCCAAATGCTTTCCTGTATGCAC
This sequence comes from Acutalibacteraceae bacterium, assembly GCA_963656785.1. Lineage (GTDB taxonomy): Bacteria > Bacillota > Clostridia > Peptostreptococcales > Anaerovoracaceae > Mogibacterium_A. The sequence continues at coordinate 10,748 of CAVKJB010000012.1, forward strand.
AGCTGGATGATATTCATCCGGATGGTGCGGCAACCCGGGTTTCCTATGGCCTGATGAATCTGACGCATTTAAATGGACATGAAACCGTAACGTATTTGGAACCGGGAAAGAAATACAAAGCAACAGTAACGCTGGATGTATGCGGACATAATTTCCCGGCTGGACACAGACTTCGCCTGGCAGTGGCGAACTCCTTCTGGCCGATGATTTGGCCGTCTCCGGAGAAGGTGACACTGAAATTGGATTTGTCGACCGCAAAGCTGACTCTGCCTATCTTTAGCGGCAGAGATTGCGAAGGACCGAATATGGAAGCAAAATGCGCACCACTCACACCGATGACAACGCTAAAGGAAGGCCGCGTGGATCGTCAGATTACTTATGATCTGATCACCGATTCCTGGACTTCCATCACGGATGGTGTTGGCGGTGTGTTCGGTGAAGGAATTTACCGCTTCGATGAAATCGGTACAGTGGTCGAACATAACTTAAAGAGGATTCTTACCGTCAGCAATTCAGATCCTTCGGATGCAAGATATGAAATCATCCAGAAGATGAAGAATGGCAGAGAAGGTTGGCTGATTGATTGCGACATCGACGTTGTTCAAACTGCGGATAAAGAGTACTTCTACATGACCGGATTTATGGACGCGAAGATTAATGGGGAACATGTTTTCCATCGGGATTATGACGAGAAGATTCCTCGCAACGGACTGTAAAAACGAAGCTGATTGTTAGGAAATATGGTGCACGCAGGAGATCGCGTGCACCATATGGATTAACTTCAGTTATAACAGCAGCTTAAGGGAGGACAAAATGAACAAGTATAAAAAAATCGGTTTCTTTGAGTTGATACTGTTAAATGTATCTGCTCTTTATGGCATTCGATGGATCGCCAAGTCGGTTTCGGACAGCTTTGGCCTTGGACTTGGGGCAATACCAATGTGGGTTGCATTCATGTTCTTATTCTTTCTGCCACAGGCTCTCATGTGTGCAGAGCTTGCTTCGGAGTATCCGACGGATGGCGGATTGAGAGAGTGGGTAAAAATTGCTTATGGCACGAAGTATGGATTCATGGTATCGTGGCTGAACTGGACGGCGAAGGTGTTCTGGTATGCTTCATTCCTGACTTTTTTCTCCATCAATTTTGCCTACATGATCGGAAAACCGGCACTGGCAGATAATAAAATCGTCGTTCTGGTAATGTCGCTTGCCGTATTCTGGGTTCTGTCGCTTGCGAGCATGAAGGGAATGAGATTCGGAAAAATTTTCACCAGTGTTGGGTCGCTGGGTTCAACGATTCCGACAATCCTTCTGATCGGTATGTCGTTTCTGGCGATCGTGGTTCTGAAGAAGGCTCCGAGCGCATCCACTTATACGGTTGCAACGCTGATGCCGAAACTGAACATGAACTCTCTTGTCGCCATTTCCGGAATTACATTTGCCTATACAGGTGCTGAACTGACTGCTAATTTTATTTCTGATATGGAGAATCCGAAGAAGGACTATCCGCGTGCTATTTTCGTAGCAGCCTGCTTAATCTGCATCTTGTACGTAATCGGTTCGATTTGTATGACCATGTTGATGCCGACTTCTGAAATTTTCGCATACACCGGTACACTCGAAGCGCTGACCGTTGCCTGCAACTTATTGGGTGTTCCCCTGATCTTTGTGCAGATTGTTGCGCTTGGAATCTCACTTTCCATCTTTGGCGCAATTGTGCTGTATATTGCACAGCCAACGAAGATGCTGTTCGGACAGGCAGAAGAGGGAATTTTCCCGGAAACGCTGACGAAGAATAACGAGTACGGCATTCCGGACAGAGCAATTCTGGCTCAGGCAATTCTGGTAACGGTATTACTTGCCGGTGTTGCACTGTTCCCGGCTGTGGAAACGATTTATAACGTTCTGGTAACAATGACTGCTCTGACATCATTATTCCCATACGTTCTTCTTTTCATGGCTTACGCTAAGATCAAAAGAGAGAAGGAGGATAATCTGGAAGTATATCAGATGACGAAGAACAAAAGCCTTGGGATTGGTCTTGCCTATTGGGAATTGATTGTATGTGTGGTCGCCATTGTTTGTTCCGCACTTCCGGTAATGGGTAACCTGAGAGATAATGTGATTTATGAAGTTGAGATGATCGGCGGCGGAATGCTCGTTGTTCTTTCCGGACTCTGGCTCTGGAAGCGCTCCGGCTTACCGAATAAAGTCGTTCCGATCGCAGAATACAAGACCGAGAAGGCTTCTGAATAATTTTACTCAAATTATTTTAGATGCTTACAGTCAGCGACTGATCCATTCGTACAGCATTGCCAATTGTACAACTTTACAAGATATCATAGGGGCATCCGCCGTTATTCGGCGGGTGTTTCTGTGTGTATAAAAACTTTTATCCCATTCATTCACTTCCGAGGAGACCACCTGTCAGGGATAGGGATCGACAGGGAGTTTTTCACGGCGGGTGTTTTTGCGTTCTTTCATAAACTCCGAGAATCTCGTATAATAATAAGGACGGAAAGAACAACCGGCATCTGATGTCTTCTTCGTACCCGGCCTGGGGGGTTGGGAAAGCAAAAGGCTGTGATATCGGAATACTCGCAGCGATCAGAAATGGGGCTGAAGAAATCTTGGCGTTTCCGTACACATGGAAATAACAATCACAAGGGGAATAGAATGAACAATAGGATCAGAAACAGGAAGCTGCACCATTACGTTATCACTGCAGTGCTTATCTGCCTTGTTATCTGTTCGGGGAAGACCCCGGGACTTGCAAGTAACGTATGGGCGGAGACAACGACGGATCTGGCAGCGGAATCATCGCAATCATTAGGCATCAAAGCCTCATCCGCATCCATCGCGAAATCATCCTCCGGCACGGACACGACAGAGGCTGAACGGCTCAAGATGCTGGATGGGAAGATCGCCGGCGTCACTACCGGTACGCCGCAGGATCAGATCGTGCAGCAGAAGATTCAAGACGTCAAGCTTCAGTATTTCAATAACGTGACGGATCTCGGATTGGCACTTAAGACGCGGAAGGTCGATTTTCTGGCACTTTCTACCGTGAACTACTATGGGCTGGCGAAAGAGTATCCGGAATTCGGATACATCAACGTGCCGCTGGCTACTTTTAACGTCGGGACCATATTTCCGATGACGAAGAAGGGAGAGTCACTGCGGAAGGAATTGAACGAGTACATCGCGGAGATTAAGGAAAGCGGTGAACTTGAGGAACTGCAATCCTTCTGGCTGGTCAAGCAGAGTTCGAGGGCGGTGGATATTCCGAAGACAGGAAAGAATGGCGTGCTGAAGATGGCGACGCCGAACACATTCATTCCCTTCTCTTTCATGCGAAATGATAAGAATGTGGGATTTGACATCGACATGATAGCGGGGTTCTGCCGGACGCATGGATACGGACTTAGTATCGACAACGTGGATTTCTCCGGTGCACTGAGTGGAATTGCCACCGGAAAGTATGATCTGGCGGCAGGACAGATTTCCTGGACGAAGGAGCGGGCAAGGAGCGTGCTCTATTCCGACTTCTACTATACACAGGTGGTGGTGCCAATTGTTATTTCGAGCGAATATTTCAGCCCGGATCTGGTAACCTCGGATGATATCCGTCCGGATGGCTCCTCCGGCGGAGATTCAACGGACGGGAAGGTTACATCCGGCACTTTGTGGAACAGCATCCGCCGGACGATCCTGGAAGAGAATCGCTGGCTGTCTATTCTGAATGGACTTCTGGTAACACTGCTGATTACCTTTGGGGGATTCTTGCTGGCGAATGTGCTGGGCGCGTTGCTCTGTGCCATGGCGCTTTCGAAGTCCCGGGCGCAGAATCGGATGGCGGACTTGTACTCCAGATTGATGCAGGGTCTGCCGGTTGTCGTGATTCTGCTGATTCTGTATTACATTATTTTTGCTCACTCCGGCGTATCCAACGTGCTCGTGGCAATCGTCGGATTCGGTATTGTCTTCGCGGCGTACATGGCGCAGCTCTTCGAAGGCAGCATTAGCGGCGTAGCAAAGGGTCAGTGGGAAGCGGCGCTCGCCATGGGGCTTACCAAGCGGCAGGCGTTCCGCGGTATTGTATTGCCGCAGGCAGTTCGTACGATGCTTCCGGGGTATTTCAGCAACCTGATCAGCCTCATGAAGGGAACGGCCGTTGTGGGGTACATCGCGGTGACGGATCTGACTAAAGTCGGTGACATCATTCGAAGCAATACCTATGAGGCCATTGTACCGCTGCTGACCATTGCCATCATCTATTTTGCGATTGCGTGTATCCTGCTTTCGCTGATGAACCGGATTCGGAAGCACCTGATGACCCGGAAGACAAAGCGGCGCAGAACAGTCAGAAGTAAACGGACGGACTCTCTGAGAGAAGTAGAGAGCAAGAAGTCCCTGGAGGATGAAAGTATCATTTCGATTCGCCACCTGAGTAAATCCTATGGAAATGTCGTTCCGCTGGGAGACATCCACGCGGACATCCAACGAGGGGAGGTCATTGCCATCATCGGTCCGTCCGGTACCGGCAAGTCCACGCTGCTCCGCTGCCTCAACCGCCTGGAGGAGCCGACGTCCGGTACGGTTCTGGTGTGTGAGGAAGATGAGAGCGCGAAGGACTATAATCTCAGCAAGCTGCGGCAGAAGATGGGCATGGTGTTCCAGTCCTTCAACCTCTTCAACCACTTGAACGTAATTGACAATATCATGTACGGACCGCTGAATGTGCTGGGAATACCGGAGAAGGAAGCGTATGAGCGAGGCATGAAGCTCCTTCGAACGGTTGGGCTTGAGGACAAAGAGCTGAGTTACCCGGACGAGCTCTCGGGCGGACAGCAGCAGCGAATTGCAATTGCGCGGACACTGGCGATGGAACCGGAAATCATTCTATTCGATGAGCCGACATCTGCACTCGATCCGACGATGGTGGGCGAGGTTGTTGCTGTCATCAAGCGATTGGCGCAGGAAGGCATGACCATGCTGATTGTCACGCACGAGATGCGCCTTGCTCGAAGCGTCTCCAGCCGAATTTTCTACCTGGATCAGGGAATTATCTACGAGGATGGCACGCCGGATCAGATCTTCAACCACCCGCAGAAGGAACGCACGCGCCGCTTCATCAATGCACTGGACGGAATTCAGAAGACCTTCCGGAAAAACACGCTGGACTACTTGGGATTCCTTACGGAGATCAACGAGTTCGCACTTCGCAAGATGTTCACGCCGAAGCTGCTCTACCGGGTTCAGGCGGTCATGGAGGAAATATATCTTCAGACCATCCTACCGGTGTTGGACGACCGAACAGAAGTGCAGTTCACATTGGATTACTCGGAAAAAAAGAATCTCTGCGAGATTGAATTCCGATGGGCGGCGGCACCGATTAATCCGCTTCCGGATATGGATGAAATCTCCCGGAAGCTGGCGGAGCATGCAGCGAAGGACATAGAGTATCGTTACACGGAGGATGGATATAACGAGATCAACATGATCGTGGAGGAATAAGAGACGTAAGAGGAGGAAATACTGTGCAGGAAGACAGAAAAAACACATCATCCAATATGCATGAATTCCCGACCTATGTAGATTCGGCGTTTCCTATCAGCATGCATGTCATTACGAAATACGATATGTTTCCGAATGGGCGAGGATTCCATGACGTCCACTGGCATGAAGAGATTCAGTTCACCTATGTGAGTAAGGGTTCGCTGGTCATTCAAGTGGAGGGCAAGGATTACACAATCGAAGAAGGGGAGGCACTCTTCATCAATAGCGGTCTTATCCACGTGACAACCAGCATGTCGGAGGACGGAGAGTACGTGGGGTTCATGTTTCCGGAGAAGTTGCTGGGGTTCTTTCCGGGAAGCCGTATGGAACAGGATTATGTTATTCCGTATCTTCAGCAGAATCAATTGTCGGTTCGCATGATCAAGCGGGGGACGGACGAGAATGAGGCGGTACTTCGAGAACTTAGGGATCTTCGATATGTATTTGAACACCGTAAGGAAACAGCGGCTTATGAGTACGAGGTGGCTGTCCGACTGACATCCATCTGGCTTAAACTGATCAAGATGGTGCCGGAAAAGGCTCGGAAGATGTCATCCTGCTATGTGCAGCGTCAGGAGCGCATGAAGAAAATGATGCAATACATCATCGAACACTATAGCGAGCCGATTGCACTGAATGAAATCGCGGATTCTGCCAGCATCAGCATCGAAGAATGCCGGCGGTGTTTTCACAATATCATCAAGGATACACCAATTCGATATCTGGTATCCTATCGTGTGATGAAGGGTATGGAACTTCTACGGACGACGGATCTCGATGTCACGGAGATTGCGTTTCGCGTAGGATTCAATGATTCGAGCTATTTTATTCAGGCTTTCAAGAAGAAGGTCGGCATGACACCGAAGCAGTACCGGAATCAGATCTTCTGAGTCAGAACCGGAATACTTCAATGGTTGTACTTGCATCAGCGGAAGTTACATTTTCTCCAAGATCGATAGAGGACATTCCATTCGCGGCGTTCGCACAGAGCTGCAGAGGGCAACCATAAATCGGTGAATGCCTGCCGGTGAACGAAGCATTTATCCTTGAAAGAAAAGCAAGCAACCATATCGTTATTTCTATAATTTTCATATTAAGGCATTTCCTGAAAGGGGAAATTGCCTTTTTTTATGCCCGAAATACAATGCGCGGATGCTTCCCAAATACACGTAAACAAATGGATTCGGACGAACACAGATAAGAAAAATCATATTTTTGGCTAAAACAATTGTGGATATTTTTATATTCTGGACATGGAAAAGATGTGGAAATATTAATA
>CAVKJB010000012.1:17595-67373 GCA_963656785.1 Acutalibacteraceae bacterium
AATCCCCATGGTTCGGTCAAAAAAATAACGTTAGAATATTGTCGAAATCGATCAAGAACATGTTCAAAGAAATTCAGTAAAGACAAGATGCAGTAAAGACAGTATGCAAAGAGAATCGGATGAAGGAGGAGTTGAATCATGAATGAGAAACAAATTCAAAGAATTCAATTCATGAAAGAACGTGTGATCAATACCACACCGGAAATGGATCTGGAGAATGCCCGAATCCTGACAGAGAGTTTTCGGGAGACCGCGGGCGAACCGATGGCAATTCAGAAGGCGAAATCGTTCCGAAGACAGTGTCAGGAGAAGACGATTGAAATCTGGGATCAGGAACTGATTGTCGGCTGTGCGGGAAGCAAGATGCGGGGCGGAATCCTGAGTGCGGATACCTGTTGGTCCATCCTGGATAAGGAACTCGAGACCATCAACGAGAGAAAATACGATCCGTTCTATCTGAGACCGGAAGATAAGAAGATGTTTCTGGAGGTTGTGAAGCCGTTCTGGGAGGGTAGATCCACCTACGAAGCATGGCTCAAACAGATTCCGGACGATGTGAGGGATCTCCGTGATACCGGACAGATCTATATCGACAAGAAAGCGGTGCGCGGATGGGGAGAGACGACTGCCGGATACACTCAGATTATCAACGAGGGAATCGAGAGTATCATCGAGAGCATTCAGGCGAAAAGGGATGCGCTGGATCTGACGGATCCGGGGGCGTTCGACAAGGATAATTACTGGCAGGCACTGCAGATCTCTGCAGAGGGCATCTGCATCATGGCGGAGAGATACGCGAAAGAAGCCGAGAGATTGGCAGCGCTGGAGGAAGATGAGACTCGTAAGGCAGAACTTCTCACCATCGCAGAGACTTGCCACCATGTACCGAGATATCCGGCCAGAACATTCCAAGAAGCGATCCAGTCATTCTATTTCTACCACATCAGCGTGTTCATGGAACAGAATGCCGCAGCGTACAATCCGGGCAGAATGGATCAGTATTTCTACCCATTCTACAAGGCCGATGTGGAGAGCGGACGTATTACACCGGATGAAGGACAGGAACTGCTGGAATGCCTGTGGGTGAAATTCTCTGAACCTTGTGTTTTCCAGGATGCGACGACTGCACGATATTCCGCTGGATATCCGATGTTCCAGACACTATGCTGCGGAGGGATTGATTCCAACGGAAATGATGCTGTCAATGATATTTCCTACATGATGCTCCAGGCGACACAGGATGTACAGCTGTATCAGCCGAACCTGTGCGTGAGATACAGCCTGGCGAAAAATCCGGCAAAGTTCCTCAAGAAAATTGCGGATGTAATCAGTCTGGGAACCGGATTCCCGGCATTCTACAACGATGATGTCGGCATTCGCATGCTGATGAACAAGGGAATTCCGCTTAAGGAAGCGTACGACTGGAATCCGGCCGGCTGCGTGGAGACGAATCTGGAAGGAAGAATTCGTCATTACTCTGCCTTTGCCGACATCAACCTGGGAGGAATCATCGAATTCGCGCTGAACAACGGCGTGAATCGGAAGAGCGGTAAGCAGGTTGCGGCAAAGACGGGCGATCCGAAGACATTTGAGACCTACGAGGATTTCGAAAATGCGGTCAAAGAACAGCTCCGTTACTCTGTTCGTATCTGTGTCAAGGGCAGCCACATCATCGACGATATCTGCATGGATCGCATCGTTCCGGCTCTGTCCCTCTCGTTCCGCGAGTGCGTGGACAGCGCAAAGGATTATGCATGGGGCGGTGCAAAGTACAACTGCGGCAACGGCATCATCCTGATTGGCGTAGCGGATCTGATTAACAGCATGGAGGCCATCCGGGATCTGGTATACGATCGCAAGCTGGTCACCATGGAGGAGATGCTTGCGGCACTGGATGCCGACTTCGTCGGATACGAAGAGCTTCAGAAGCTTTGCAAGGGAAGTCACAAATACGGAAACGATGATGACGACGTCAACGATATTACGAGTCATATGCTCACATTCATTGCGGATGAAATTGAGCAGTATCACAGCAAGTTCGGTCAGATGACACCGGGAATTCTGCCTGTGTCGGGTAACACCCCGTTCGGCCAGGATGTCGGTGCACTGCCATCCGGAAGAAATGCCTGGAAACCGCTGGCTGACGGTATCAGCCCGAACGGCGGAACAGACACGGAGGGTCCTGCAGCCGTTATCAAATCGGCCGCAAGCATTCCACATTCCAGATATGTACAGGGCACGCTGCTGAACATGAAGTTGGAACCGGATATGGTCAAGACCGAGAACGGTATTCAGCAGTTGATGGCACTTTTGAGAAGTCTGTGTACGCTGGATGTATATCACGTACAGTTCAATGTTGTGGACAGAGAGACACTGCTTGCCGCACAGGAGAGACCGGAAGAATATAGAGGACTCCTGGTCCGTGTAGCCGGTTACACCGCGTACTTTACGGAACTCGGCAAGGACGTGCAGGACGAGATTATCGCAAGAACAGCGCAGAGCAGCTTCTGTGCAAGCTGCGGCGCATAGGGCGCATAGAAGCTTCATAACGAGCCTGAGTTGCATGCATCAGCTGTGCGAAACTAAAGATGTATGCAGCTCAGATCAGCTCACATCCCAGGGAAAGCTTCATTGTCACCATCACAGGGCAAGCGATGCGTAGGAAGCGTATGTAATCGAAAGAAGATGAAGGAGAAGGCGATGGATACACGTATCGGCAAAGTGCTACGAATTGAGAAATCCTCCATCTATGATGGAGAAGGTCTTCGGACTGTCGTGTTCGTGAAAGGCTGTCCGCTGCGCTGCAAATGGTGTTCAACACCGGAATCTCAGGCGATGGAATGTATGCTGGATTACGGTTACGACGCCACGGTGGAGAGCATCATGAAGATTATCCGCAAGGAGGAGATCTTCTACTTTCACTCCGGGGGTGGCGTTACCATCAGCGGTGGCGAAGTCCTGATGCAGTCGGATTTCGTTCGGGACATTCTGAGAGAATGTCGCGAGGACGGCATCAATACAGCGATTGAATCCAGCCTGTTTGGCCCTTATGAGGCGCTGGATAAGCTGCTGCCGCACCTGAATTCCGTGTTTGTGGACTTCAAGGCCGCGAATGATGAGGTTCACCAGCGTTATACCGGTGTATCCAATCAGCTCATTCGGGACAACATCCGGCGTATGAATGATGTCTTTGACGAACCGATCCACGTGAGAATCCCTTGCATCCCGACCGTAAATATGGACGAAGAGAACATGAAGCAGACCGCGGAATTCCTCCGGGATATGGAGCATGTCCGGGATATCGAATTGCTTCCGTACCACAAGCTGGGGATGGATACTTACCGAAAGCTCGGATGGAAGTACGAGATGGAGGGAATCCAGACCCCAGACATGGAGGAAATGAAGAAGACGGCGGATATGTTGCTGAAATATCAACCTGGTTGCGACGTTTTAATCAAGGGCGTTCTCTACCGGGGTTGAGATAGGAGGTTTGAAATGGTATTGAAGATTATCCAGATCCTGTTGGTGACCTACGGAATCATAGCAGGTATCATTATTATCAAGGATTATATCAAGAACAGGGAGCAGGGAGTGACTCTTAGGGAGACCGTGCTTCACTACATCATCGGCGTGTTTGTCAATTTCTTTGACGCGCTGGGCATCGGATCCTTCGCGACGACGACCACGGCATATGGGCTCTTCCGGCTCGTGGAAGATCGGAAAATTCCGGGAACTCTGAACGCAGGGGTCGCTATTCCGGTGATTTTCGAAGCATTGCTTTTTACCAGCTCGGTAAAAGTAGAATTCTCCACCCTGATCCCCGTTGTTATCAGCGGTGTGGTTGGCGCAGCGCTTGGCAACAAACTGGTTGCGAAGGTGAAGGAAAAAACCGTGACCATGGTTATGGCTATCGGACTGCTGATTTCTGCGCTGCTGATGCTGGGAAGCAAGTTCGGCATCCTGCCGGCTGGTGGTGATGCAATTGGGCTCACCGGAATCAAGCTTATGATTGCTTGCGTCGGTAATTTCATCCTGGGGGTAGCATTGAATTTCAGCATTGGAAATTTCACACCTTGCATGTGCATGGTCTATATGCTTGGCATGAGTCCATTGGTTTCCTTCCCGATTATGATGTGCACCGGTGCGATATCGACACCGACAACCGGACTGATGAGCCTCAAGGAGGGGTTGATCGATCGGCATGCAGTCATGGGCCTTACGGTTGGTGGTATGTTCGGTGTCGCCATTGCGGTCTATGTTGTTAAATCCATGTCGATTTCAACCCTTCAGTGGATTGTCATCGCGGTCGTGCTGTACACCAGTGCCACCATGTTCCGTCGTGCGACCCGGAAACCGGAGAAAGAGGAGAAAGAGGACAACGAGGCGAAAGCCGTTTTTAACAAAGCCGTTATTGAAAATTAATATATAAGGAGTTATCAGGAGGTAGTATAATGAAATTAGGTGGAATTGGTTATGGATTGATTTCCGGAGCGATCATTGGCGGTATTGTAAACAACAATCTCGTAAAACCGGAAAATATCACCATTTCGGACAAGTTCGAGGGAAGCAGAAAAAGAGCGGAAGAGAACGGATTCAACGCTGTAGATGACAACAAAGCAGCGGCTAGAAACGATGTGCTGCTCATCGCGGTACAGCCATGGCTGGTACCGGCAGTGCTGGATGAGATTAAGGATACCGTTAAGGAAAACGGTACCATAGTATGGTGTGTGGCAGCCGGTGTCACCGTGGCTACACTCGAAGAGCACCTGGGAAGTGATGCGAAGATTGTCAGATGCATGCCGAACACCTGTGCACAGGTGGGCGCTGCGGTAACTGCAGTTGTTCCGAATGCGAACGTAAGCAAGGAAGAGACCGAGATGATGCTGGAACTGATTTCCGGATTCGGTATCGCAGAGGTTCTCGATGAAGATAAGTTAAACGGTATTATTCCGGTAACGGGTAGCTCTCCGGCGATGGTATTCATGCTGATTGACGCAATGGCAAACGGTGCAGCCAGAGAAGGCTTCACCTGGGAGCAGGCGATTAAGTTCAGTGCGCAGGCGGTAAAGGGCAGTGCAGAGATGGTACTGCGTTCCGGCAAGCACCCGGCTGAGCTGCAGAATCAGGTCTGCACACCGGGCGGAATCACCATTGAGATGGTGAAGAGACTGGAAGAGTTCGGTTTCAGAAATGCGGTCATGGAAGCAATGCAGGCTTGCACGGAGGACCTGGACTAATCGTCATAACAGGCACTCTGCGTGCACGCACCAGAATGCTGCCCAGATTGTCTTGGTATGCTGTGTGTCAGGGCAGGCAGAATCAAATGCCCTATTCAAAAATTGAAAGATAATAAATTCCCTAACATAATCCAAATGGCGAGAAACGAAAGCGTTTCTCGCCATTAAATTTTGAAAATTGCAAATTGATTTCAAAAGGGCAGAAATGCCGTGGGGAAGATCATCCATGATGGGTGGACCCGTCATGATGGATGCTGTCGACTGCCAATCTTCAGTCACGCCTTCGCAAATAATGGCTGTAATTACAGACTATAAGCGACTGGCAAGGAACGTCCTTAGCCGTTCGGATTTTGGGTGCTCAAAGATTTCTTCCGGCGTTCCTTCCTCCGCGATGTATCCGCCATCCAAGAAGAGAATTCGGTCTGCCACCTCGCGTGCGAACTGCATCTCGTGCGTGACGCAGATCATGGTGATGTCTTCCTCTGCGAGATCTTTCATGAGTGACAGTACCTCGCCGATCATTTCCGGATCCAGCGCGGATGTCGGTTCGTCGAAAAGTATGATTTCCGGCTCCATGGCCATCGCCCTGCAGATGGCCACGCGTTGCTCCTGTCCCCCGGAAAGCTGTCTTGGGTAGGCAGATGCTTTATCTGCAAGACCGACACGGGCCAGAAGCGCCTGTGCTTTCGCTTCTGCCTGTTCCTTTGGCACGTTTCGAAGGCGAATCGGCGCGACGGTCAGATTCTCCAGGATGGAGAGGTGCGGAAACAGGTTGAAATGCTGGAAAACCATCATCATGTGTTTTCGAAGCTGGTTGAGATTGGCTCGCGGCGCAGAGAGTTCCTGATCTCGGAAGAAGACTTTGCCGCCCGTTGGCTGATCCAGCAGGTTGAGACATCGGAGGAAGGTGGACTTACCGCATCCGGAAGGCCCCAGAATGACGGTGACCTCGCCCCTGCGAAATTCCGTGGTGATGCCGCGAAGAACGTGAACATTTCCGAACGATTTCTCCAGATTTTGAACGCGGAGAATGACCTCCGCAGAACCTTCATCCTGTGCCGCATCTGTTATACCGGCACGTTGGTTGCTCTTTGTATTATCATTTACGTCAAGATCTTCGGTGTTTTGGACATTCCCGGTGTCTGTATCCGTGGTGTCGGCGCATCCGGAATTCCCGGCATCTTTCGCAATGTCGGTATAGCTGGCATCGATGGCTTCCTCGGAAATCTCGGCTGCAGTAAATTTACTTTTGGCATTAGAATCTTTCACTTCGTTTGAGCCTCCTTTCGATGCGATATACCGTCAGCGACATCAGGATGACGATAATCAGGTAGATGATCGCGACAGTCAGAAGCGGCATGAGTGCCTCATAGGTGCGCGAACGGATGAAATCTCCGGCACGTGTCAGGTCGATGATTCCGATATAACCGGAGATGGCTGTGGACTTGAGAAGCGCAATCATCTCGTTGCCTAGAGCGGGTGTGACGTTGCGTACTGCCTGCGGCAGGATGAAGTGCCGCATCGTCTGGAAATAGCTGAATCCAAGGCTGCGTCCGGCTTCGTACTGTCCGTTGTCGACGGATTCCCATCCGGAGCGGATGATTTCCGCGACATAGGCGGCGGAATTCAGTCCGAATGCCACAATGGCGACGAGAATTTTGTTCACGTTAACGCTGGCAAAAATCACGTAATAGATAATCAGCAACTGAATTACGGATGGTGTCCCGCGAATGACGGCAAGGTACACTTTCATCAGAAAATTAGAGATGCGAAGCGTATGGAGCTTGTCCGCTGTGAACCGGATAAAAGCAATTCCGAGACCCAGTGCGAGTGCGATGATGCCGGAAAACAAGGTGATGAACAAGGTAATGCCCAGTCCCTTGAGGAGCGATTGGTAGCGATCATCCTTAATGAAGTTCTGGTACAGGCTCTGTCGGAGGCTGGAGGTGAAGTTGGTCGCACCATTTCGGACGATGACAACTTGTTTCGCCGATTTGTACACGTTGGTGAAATCCACGTTCTTCAGTCGGTCTTCCGTCACGGCCATTCCGGCGATGCCAACATCCGCCTTACCAGACTGGACAGCGTTAATGATCGAAGCAAATTGCATATCTTCTATCTGAAGCTCCATACCAAGCTTGTCGGCGATTGCCTGAGAGAGCTCCACATCGATACCGACAATCTTGCCGTTCTCAATATATTCGTAGGGTTCGAACTCCGCATTGGTGGCAACTACCAGCGTACCGTTCGAGCGGTCAACGTTTGCCGGAGACTGGTAAGGCTGTTTTCCTTTGGTCTCGTCCCCAATGTAATTTCCGATGATTTGATCGAGTGTCCCGTCGGCTTGGAACGTCGCCAGAATTTCATTGAGTCGGTTGGTGAGCTTTGTGTTTCCCTTTGCGACACAGATGGCCGCGCTTTCTGTCGCATAAGCACCGTCTAAGATGGACAGGCCGCTATTCCGAGAGACGAAGGTCTGTGCCGGCACTTCGCTCATAATGACGCAGTCGATTTTACCCTGCAGCAGAGCCTGGATAGCTTCTGCACCGGAATTATATTCTTCAACGGTGGCGTCCTTGATTTCCGATGCGGTCAGATCCTCGGCGGTTCCCAGCTGGACACCGATTGTTTTACCTTCTAAGTCGTCAACGCTTTCCACCGGGGAGGCCGGTATACTCTCCTTAGACGAGTCACAGCCTGTCAGGAGAAGACTGCTCATCAGTGTAATGCAGAGAACGGCAAATCCTGCCAGTATTTTCGCAGGCGGAGTTTGCTTCTGGCGGCATCTGTTCCGCTTTATTCGGCGTGTTCGCTTTGAATGCTCTCGATTCCGACAGCTGAGATTTCGATGAATGGGATGAAGCTCCAACGTTGTGCTCCTTTCTGTCAACCATAGGATAGTATGGATTTTCATACAGGGTCATTATAGGAGGAAACTGAACTGAAGTCAATTAATTGGTGGTCTGTCTTGAAACAATCGGAAGGGTAGTGTATCATAAAAAAGCGTGCTCAAAAATAGAAAGAGAAAATGCACGTCGAACCGATCGATGAATAGATTTAAAAATCGATTAAACAATAGAACAAAGAATCGAAAGATAGGTCATCGGGCCTATGAAAATGAGGCAGACTGATGCCTGCCTTGAATGAAGGGGAAATACGAATGAAAATACTGATCACAACAGACTGGTACAAGCCGGCCGTGAACGGCGTTGTAACATCTGTAGACAATCTGAGAAAAGGACTGATCCGGGAGGGACATGAGGTAAGAATCCTGACGTTGTCGGGGGATCACTTCTCCCATGTGAATGATGATGTGTACTTTGCGGCCTCTGTCAGTGCGAACTTGATCTACGAGAATGCCAGACTGAAGCTGCATAAGCCGCGTCATCTGATTAATGAACTGATCGAATGGCATCCGGATGTTGTTCACAGCCAGTGCGAGCTCTCCACCTTCGGCATGGCTCGCAAAATCGCAGCGGCTTGCAATGCGCCGCTCATCCACACGTATCATACGGTCTATGAGGATTACACGCATTATCTGCACATGAACCGCACCGTGGGCAGACGGATCGTCAAGATGTTTTCACGCAATGTGCTGTCAGATGTGGATGCGGTTATCACGCCATCGGACAAAATCAAAGAAATGCTGATCGATTACCGCGTGAAGAAACCAATTTATGTGATACCGTCCGGGATTGAGATGAAGCATTACGGTGAGAGCAATCGGAGACGGAGAGAAGAAATTCGGGAGAAATACGGCGTTCGGGAGGATGAGTGCTTGCTCGTCTATGTCGGACGATTCGCTCGGGAGAAGAACATCGGACGGCTTCTCTTCCTACTGTCAAAATGCGATCCGAATCAGCGGTTGATGCTGGTCGGTGATGGTCCGGAGCGGAAGGAAATCGAATCCCTTGCAGAGGATCTTCACATCGAAAATCGTCTGATTTTCACGGGAATGGTGGATTCCTCGAAGGTGCCTGATTACTACAGTGCAGGGGACATTTTTGTTAGTGCGTCCCAGAGCGAAACGCAGGGGCTGACTTATATGGAGGCTATGGCATCCGGACGTCCCATTCTCTGCTTGCAGGATGAATGCCTCGATGGGGTCGTGGACAACGGCGTGAACAGTTTTGTTTTTAACTCAGATCGGGAATTTCTGAAAGATCTCAATTATCTGAAATGTGACAAATCCAATCGCGTTCAGATGGGAAGCCGTGCGCAGAAGAGTATCCGAAATCGCTATTCCATTGAGGCCTTCACGGATTCGTGCATTCAGGTGTATGAGGAAGCGCTCTCGAAAGAGGAGATGAGCCTGGCGCTGTAAGAACGGAACATATCAGAATACAATTGTAATAAGGCATCGCCGGAAAACCAATTCCGGCGATGCCTGTTTTTATCGGTATAGAGTTTTTAAGTAGAATCCTTGGAGAATTTGCTTGTTCCTAGCTGAACCAGCCGAGTCCGAAGAAGGAGTCAATCTGTCCCAACAGGACGAAGAATGTGAAGACCGGGGCAACCCAACGGATGCAGAAACGGTAGAACTTCTCCGTTCGGAATTTGGAACTCTTGCGAACTTCGTCCGGCAGGAGATCTTTGTCAATCCATCCGAAGTAGATGGCTGCGAGCAGCGAGCCGAGTGGCATCATAATGCCTTCGGCAAGAAGATCGAAACCGTCAACCCAGCAGAATTGACCGAACATGGCTGGCAGGTTCTGACCCAGGCCGTCGTATGCGACGAATACGCCGATGATTCCGGAAGCAATTCCGAGAACCCAGCAGTAGAACTTACGCTTGTCGCCTTTACCCTTGTTCATGGCATCATCGATGAAAGAACCGGCAAGTGCTTCCAGGATGGAAACGGAGGATGTGAGGGCGGCAATAACAACCAGTCCGTAGAAGATGGTGCCGATAAACGGACCCAGACGACCCATGCCGTTAAATACGGTCTGCAGTGTCATGTACAGAAGACCGACGCCGCCGGTTGGCGACTGGCCGCTGGCAAATACCGCCGGCATGATGGCAACACCTGCCAAAATAGCAATGATGGTGTCTGCGATCGGGATGATGATACTGCTCTGTTCAATATCGGTGTCTTTAGAGAGGTGGGAGCCGTATGTAACAGTGATACCCATTCCAAGGGAGAGGGACAGGAACATCTGTCCGCCTGCTGAAGCGAGTACGTTGACCCAGCCGAATCCCTTCAGTACTTCGAAGTTTGGTTTGAACAGGAATTCAATACCACCCATGGCACCCGGAAGTGTCAGACTTCGAATGATGACGATGATCAACATGCAGAAGAGCGCAGGCATCGCAACCTTGCTGAATTTCTCGATACCCTGCTCAATACCGAAACTTACGATAACGATGGTTACAAGAAGGAAGAATACCGTCCAGCCAATGGATTCTACACTGTTGGCGGTCAGATTCGAGAAGTAAGTTGTGCTGTCCTGTCCGCCGACACCCCAGCTTGCACCGAAGATGTCGCCAAAGTTGGCTACCATGTATTTGATGCAGTATCCACCCAGGTAAGAATAGAATCCCAGAATCAGGAACGGGGAAATTACGCCGAGTGCACCGACGATCTTATATTTCTTGCCAAACGTTTTATAAGCTAAGTAGATGGACTGACCTGTGCGACGACCAACCGCCAGCTCTGTCATGACCATGATGTAACCGGCAAATACTACCAGCAACAGATACAGAAGAATAAAGGCAAAACCACCGTGCATGCCGGCTTTGTAGGGAAAACCCCACATGTTGCCCAGGCCGACTGCGGAACCGATGGCAGCCATCAGAAATCCGAAGTTGCTTCCCCAGGTCGCTCTTTCGTGTTGTTGTTCTTTCATAAAATTTCATCTCCTATTTGATAATAACCATAAAGCTTAAAAATTCGTTAGTAAGGCTTATTATAAAGAGGGGAAAGTTCATTGTCAAGAAAAACAAAAAACTAGTCTAAAATGTGTTTTTGAAACAAAAAACAACAAAAATGAACGATGAAAATGCATTGTTTTTTCAGAAAAAAACCAAAAAAATAGAATCCGGGTTATTTTTTTGGAATAACCCGGATGTGCTGCAAATCCTAAATTACTTCGATGCTGCTGCTGCAAATACGATGGAGTAGAACTTCTCATCTGCACCGGAACCTCTAGAGGTGAGAACAATCGGAGCTTTTGCACCGACAATCAGGCCGGTCATCTTTCCACCGCCCTGGATAACCCAAGACTTACCCAGTAGGTTACCGCTGACCATGTCCGGAACCATCATGATATCCACCTCGCCGGCAACCGGGCTCTCGAATCCCTTGAATTCCGCAATCTCTTTGCTGATGGAAATGTCGTAGGAAATCGGGCCCTCTACGACGCACCCGGTAATCTCCCCATTCTGGTTCATTTCCTTCAGTGCTGCTGCATCGACGGATTCCGGTGCTTTCTTGTTGAGCTTTTCCGCCGCGCAGAGGCAGGCAACCTTCGGTTCTTCGTATCCCATGTTGTGCAGGGTGGTTACCGCATTGTTAATAACCTGGACTTTCTGCTCGAGTGTCGGATGCAGGAGCATGCCGCCGTCGGTTAACGCAATCAGCTTGTGGTAATTCGGCACTTCGAACATGCCCACGTGGGACATGACTGCACCCGGAATGCCGGTCTGCAAACCGGTTTCTTTGTTAACAACCTGCTTCAGAAGATCCGCCGTCTGCATTTTACCCTTCATCAGGAAGTCGCCTTTTCCCTCATTAATCAGAGACACAGCCTTCTTTGCAGCTTCGATGTCGTCTTCCACATCATAGATTGGCGCATCTTCCAGTGCAAAACCGTTTTCCTTGATGATCTGACGGATTTCAGCTTCCTTTCCGACCAGAACAGGATCTACGATTCCTTCCTTCACGGCGTTGTTTACCGCATCAAGGGAATGTTCGTCATGTGCACAGCACAGAACAATTCTTTTTTTTACCGGATGACTCTTCACCATCTCTGCCATTTCATTCAGATTCTTGAACATAATTTCTCCTTCACTTCAATGATGTATTCTGTGATAAACGGTTAGTTTTAGCTAACAATGCTATTATAGCACAGGCCGAAGCCGAATCCAATGCATAATAATGCATCATCATGAGGAAACGTACCATCCTATCATCGTCACATATATTGAGTATATCAAGGAGAACTGCAGCAAGAAAGGAAAAATAATGAAGAAAGTGTGGATGCGTGAATCATTTGAACAAAATCGCGAAATATGTTAGAATTAACCAAATTTGTGCTTGAAGAAAGGGTAAAACAACAAGAAAAATGAGTAAGAAAACAAGGGGTAATCTGCTGCTTCTGCTGGTATCCTTCATCTGGGGCAGCGCTTTTGTGGCGCAGAGCTCCGGCATGGACTACGTTGGTCCATACACCTACAATATGACGAGAAACGTGCTGGCATTCTTCTTTCTAATCCCGGTTGTCTGGTTTATGGAGCGATTCCAAAATACTTCCGCATCGGAGAAGATGTCCGGCCCGGAAGTGATGGGAAATAAAGCACGGACCGCGCTTGCGAATGCAGGTGATTTAGCGGATTCGCCGCTAGACCGAAAAAAGTCAGACCAAGAGAACTCGAAGGGAGTTTTTTCAGATCGAAACGGAAACGCATTCTGGGATGTCATCCGGCCGGATCGCGACACCTTAATCGGGGGCATTTGCTGTGGATTGGCACTTTCCGTTGCGACGACATTCCAGCAGGTCGGGATTACCATGACAACAGCCGGAAAGTCGGGCTTCATTACTGCACTTTACATCATTCTCGTTCCGATTATGAGCGTCGTCTTCGGTAAGAAGATTCCGAGAATTATCTGGTTCTGTGTAGGACTTGCGATTGTCGGATTCTATCTGCTCTGCGTGAAGGATGATTTTACAATATCGCGGGGAGATGTGCTGACGCTGATTTGTGCCGTATGCTTCTCGGCTCATATCATCATCATCGATTACTTCACTTCGAAAAATGTGGATGGCGTCAAGATGTCCTGCATTCAGTTCGGGGTAGCATCCGTGGTTTTGACACCGCTGATGTTTGCGATGGAAAGTCCGAGCATGCACGCGATTCTGTCTGCGTGGGTGACCATCGGTTATGCCGGAATTCTGTCCAGTGGCGTGGCTTACACATTGCAGATTGTTGCACAGAAAGATACGGATCCGACTACGGCAACCTTGATCATGAGTCTGGAATCCGTTTTTGCGGCATTGTCGGGATGGGTGATTCTGCATGAAGTACTTTTACCGAAAGAACTGCTGGGCTGTCTTATTGTCATGGTCGCTGTCGTGCTGGCACAAGTACCGCTGCCAATCCGGAAAGCTTCGGTAGATGCAGACACGAATATTTAATATCAATGAACGTTATTGCTTGAAGATTACATCAGAATAAGAATTGCAAAGGGGTATGAACTATGATGAATGCAGAAGAAATTATCCGTTTTATCGGCGAGGCGGAGAAGAAGACGCCGGTCAAGGTATACGTGAAGGAGAAGGAACCGGTGGATTACGGCGATGCCAAGGTGTTCGGCACAGGTGACAAGATTGTCTTCGGGGATTGGAAGGACGTTCGAGAGGTTCTTGAACAGAATGCAGATAAGATCGAGGATTACGTCATTGAGAATGATTCCCGTAATTCTGCAGTTCCACTTCTGGATAAAAAGAACATCGAAGCGCGGATTGAACCGGGTGCGATTATTCGGGACCAGGTTTCCATCGGTAAAAATGCCGTCATCATGATGGGTGCTGTCATCAATATCGGTGCGGTTATCGGCGAAGGAACCATGATTGACATGGGTGCAATTCTCGGCGGAAGAGCGACCGTCGGCAATCATTGTCACATTGGTGCGGGTGCGGTCCTGGCCGGTGTAATTGAGCCTGCCAGCGCGACGCCGGTTATCATCGAGGATGAAGTCTTGATCGGTGCGAATGCTGTCGTGATCGAAGGGGTTCATGTGGGCAGAAATGCAGTCGTTGCGGCAGGGGCTGTCGTGATTGAAGACGTTCCGGAAAATGCAGTAGTTGCCGGTTGTCCGGCCTGTGTTATCAAGATGAAGGACGATAAGACCTCCAGCAAGACGGGTCTGGAGGACATGCTTCGAAAGCTGTAGTCTTAGTATAGGGACATAGGGGATGAGAGAAATGATGAAGGACCACCTAAATGAGGTAATGTATGGCGCTCGGCACAGTGCCATTCGGGAGTTTTCCAATCTGGCAAAGCAAACCCCGGGATGCGTTGCATTGACGCTCGGGGAGCCGGATTTCGACACGCCGAGTGAAATTCGAGATGAAGTGATGCGCTCTCTTGGCAATCACGAGACGCATTACATCATGAATAACGGGATTCTGGCACTAAGAGAACGCATTGCAGAGAAGGAGAATCAGCGACTCGGAACGTCATACACACAGGACAACATCATCGTGACGGCAGGCGCGCAGGAGGGTGTCTTCCTGGCGCTCTACAGTATTCTGAATCCGGGTGATGAAGTCATTGTACCTGTGCCGGCTTTCGTTATCTACGAGGAAATCACCGGTCTTTGCCGGGGGAAGTTCGTGCCGATGGATATCTCGGATAACATTTTCCAGATTGACCGCGCGAAACTCGAATCCTTGATCACGCCGCGAACGAAGGCGATTGTCCTGAACTCCCCAAACAACCCAACGGGTTGCATCTTGAATCGGAAAAGCCTGGAGGCCGTTCGGGATGTTGCCAAGGGGCGGAGTATTTTTGTCATTGCCGATGATGTGTACCAGGAGCTTACGTATACGGATGAATGCCACAGCATCGGCGAATATCATGCCGATCTTCAGGACAGGCTGATGGTAGTCCAGTCCTTCTCGAAACCATACGCGATGACGGGATGGCGGATGGGTTACATCTGCGTGGACGAGACGATCCGCGAGCGCATGGAACTGTTGCACCAATTCATGATCACATCGACGCCTGCGCCGTTCCAGCAGGCGGCTTTACGGGCGCTGGATGTGGATGTGACGGCGTTTCGGGAGACTTACCGGAAACGCCGTGCATACATGCTGAAACGCCTTCGCGACATGGGACTCTGTGCCGTTGAGCCGGAAGGTGCTTTTTACGTCTTTCCCTCCATCGCAAAGTGGCACATATCCTCCGGGGATTTCTGCCGCCGGATGATTCAGGAAGTCGGACTTGCGGCAACGCCGGGATTTGCCTTCGGCAGCGATGATCACATCCGCTTAACCTATTGTTACAGCGACGAAGAGTTGGAAACCGGACTGGATCGCCTGGAGCAATTTCTGCAGATACTGGATCTCGAACAGCGTCAAAGGGAGAACTGATATGCAGAATTGGATGGATTTCGCGGAATCAATCCGTACAGAATTGATTCAGACATACATGGACTTTCACGAACATCCAGAGCTTGGAAACCGGGAACACCGAACCACGGCGCGGATACAAGACATCCTTCGTCAACTCGGTCTGAAGATATATTCCGTCACTGACACGGGCATCATCGGCTATCTGGAGTGCGATCCTGCTGCGGATGCAGTTGCTTTTCGTGCAGACATTGACGCACTCCCTGTGGAAGAGGAGACCGGCGTTCCTTATGCGTCAAAGACTCCGGGGGTGATGCATGCCTGTGGTCACGATCTTCACACAACGGCACTGCTGGGTGCCGCTCAGCTTCTGTCGAGTCGGAAGAGTGAGTTGACGCACAACGTTGTTTTTATCTTCCAACCGGATGAGGAAGGCGAGGGGGGAGCGCAGCGGATTCTGGACACCGGTATTCTAGATCGGCTCCGGGTAAAAGCAGTTTTCGGCGCGCATGTGAACCCGGATCTGCCGGCAGGAAGCGTCGGCATCAAGTACGGTCGCTTCTACGCTTCGGCTTGCGTCTTTGATGTGACCGTGCACGGGTGTGGGAGTCACGGCGCGGAGCCGGAGAAGGGAACGGATTCCTTGTATGCGGCGGCGAGAATGTGTGTGCAGCTCAAGGAATTGACCGGTAATTACGATAGAGAACGTGCGGTTGTGACTGTCGGATCTCTGCATGCCGGGACACTTCGCAATATTATCTCGGACCATGCGGATTACTGCGGGATTCTTCGGACTGCGGGGCTGGATCTTCGGGACAGCATGAAAGCGCGAATCCGAGAAATTATCGAATCCGTCAACCATGAAACGGGGACCACCAGTGAAGTCAGCCTTCGGGATGGATACGTCGGCGTGACGAATCACGACCGGGAGACGCAAATCGCAGAGTCCGCAATGAAGGCTCTGCTGGGCAGTGATGCGGTTCTTTCCATACCGGAGGCCACTATGACCACGGAAGATTTCGGATTCTATCTCTTAAGATATCCGGGATGTTACTACCACATCGGCGTGGGCTCGGGATATCCGCTGCACAATGCCAAGATGTGCCCGAATACCTCTGCGATTCCGGTTGCGGCAGCGGTGCATGCTGCGGTGGCAGAGGCGTGGATGCGTGCCACGAATTGAGATTTTTACGATAGGAGAAGCTTTAGAGTAAGCATATTAACAAAGTATATTAACGATCGACCGCAAACAAGATAAAATGACACGAAGAAAAATAGCCTCCTGGGAAATGTATTTCTCGGGAGGCTGTTTTATGCACTGTTTTCATCGTAATGGACCACTCGGCGGATCACTTCTTGTAATTATCCGTGGCACATCGGCTGAACATCGGTACATCGGCTGAATGCCGGGGGGATGATGCTTTACTTCGTCAGATGGGACAGCAGGTCGCAGAAATCCAGCGTTGCGAAGTAATCCTTCGGCGTTTCTGCCCGGCGAATCAGCTGGTAGGATCCGTCTTCCCGGAGGAGAATCTCTGCGGAACGGAGCTTTCCGTTGTACTGGTAACCCATGGAATGACCGTGAGCACCGGTATCGTGGATGAACAGATAATCGCCGATTCGGATTTCCGGAAGGGCGCGGTCAATGGCGAATTTATCGCTGTTCTCGCAGAGTGAACCCGTCACATCATACACGTGATCTTTCGGCTCCTTTTCTTTTCCCAGGACAGTGATGTGGTGATATGCGCCGTACATCATCGGACGCATCAGATTGGCGGCGCATGCGTCGCAGCCGATGTATTCCTTGTAGGTATGCTTCTCGTGAATCACCTTTGTAATCAGCGCACCGTACGGGCCCATCATGAAACGACCCATCTCCGTGTAAATCTTCACATCACCCATTCCGGCAGGCTTCAGGATGGCATCGTATTCGTGATGTACACCGTCGCCGATCACCTGGATGTCGTTAGGGGTCTGATCCGGCGAATACGGAATGCCGACACCGCCGGACAGGTTGATGAATTCGATGTGAATTCCCAATTCCCTGTGAAGATCGGCGGCCAAGCGGAAGAGAATTCCCGCGAGCTTCGGATAGTATTCGTTGGTTACGGTGTTACTGGCAAGGAAGGCATGAATGCCGAAATTTCGAGCGCCTTTTTTCGCCAGAATTCGGAAGGCCTCTCTTAGCTGCGCTTCTGTCATGCCGTACTTTGCATCGCCCGGGTTATCCATAATCCCGTTGCTCAGTTCGAAGATCCCACCTGGATTGAAACGGCAGCAGATGGTTTCCGGAATATGACCTAAGCTTCTTTCCAGCAGCTCGACGTCGGTAAAATCATCTAAGTTGATGATTCCGTCGACCGATTCTGCATACCGGTATTCCTCTTCTCGGGTGCAGTTTGCGGAGAACATAATTTCACCCTTACCAAAACCCAGTTCCTTTGCCAACATCAATTCGGTGATGGAGGCGCAATCGCAGCCACAGCCATATTCCTGTAGGATCTTCAGAAGAAATGGATTCGGATTTGCTTTGACTGCGAAGAATTCCTTGAATCCCGGATTCCAGGAGAATGCTTTCTGAACTGCTTCTGCGTTGCGGCGGATGCCAGCTTCATCATACAGATGAAACGGAGTAGGGAAGTCCTTCGCGATTTCCTCTACTTTCTCTAATGTTACAAATGGTTCCTTCATGTTTGTCCCTCAGTTTTGTTCCCTTGATTTACGTTCTTACTGTTTTCATTCATTCCGAATTCTTCCGGATTCGCACCTCGTTCCAATTGGTATCAGATATTTACAAGGAGGTTCCCATCTTTGTCAATGTTCATTGCTATTCAAAGATGCGTGCGAATCTCACTGATTACACCAGCTTGGTCGTCCACTTCGAACAGTCGATAACCCGGGTGGCAAGACCTTCGTAGAACTCTGGCTCGTGGCATACCATGAGTACGCTGCCGGTGTATTCTGTCAACGCCCGGCGAAGTTCTGTTTTTGCGTCCACATCCAGGTGGTTGGTGGGTTCGTCCAGTACCAGAAGGTTGGAATCCCGGTTCATCAGTTTACACAGACGTACCTTTGCCTGTTCTCCGCCGGACAGTACCTTGACGCGGCTTTCGATGTGCTTGGTGGTGAGCCCGCACTTCGCCAGGGCAGCTCGCACCTCCCGCTGATCCCAGGATGGGAATTCATTCCAGATCTCTTCCAGACAGGTGGTTTCCGGTGTATCGCTGAGCTCCTGCTCGAAATAACCGATCTGTAGGTAGTGATCTCGCTCTACGGAGCCGGACAGGGGAGGAATTAATCCCAACAGGCTCTTCAGCAAGGTGGTCTTCCCGATGCCGTTGGCGCCGGTGAGAAGAACCTTCTCCTTTCGCTCCATGGTGAAGTCCAGCGGCTTCGAGAGCGGTTCCTGATATCCGATGACCAGCCCCCTTGTTTCAAAGAGAAATCTTCCCGGCGTGCGTCCCACCTGAAAATGGAATTCCGGTTGAATCCGTTCCGCGTGTTTTTCGATTAAGTCCATATTGTCCAGCTTCTTCTGGCGGGACATGGCCATATTTCGGGTGGCAACCCGAGCTTTATTCCGAGCAACAAAATCCTTCAGCTTGGCAATCTCCTGCTGCTGCTTCTGATAAGCGGCTTCGTGCTGTGCCTGCCGCATGCGATAGACCTCCAGAAAATCGTCGTAGTTCCCCACGTAACGGTTCAGTTCCAGATTGTCCATGTGGTAGATCAGATTCACCACGCTGTTGAGGAAAGGAATGTCGTGGGAAATCAGGATAAAAGCATTCTCGTAATCCTCCAGATACCGCTTCAGCCACAGGATATGTTCCTGATCCAGGTAGTTGGTAGGTTCATCTAATAGAAGGATCTCCGGTTTCTCCAGAAGCAGCTTCGCCAGAAGCACTTTCGTGCGCTGCCCGCCGGAGAGTTCCGTCACGTCCCGCTCCAAACCCAGTTCGGATAATCCCAGGGCGCGAGCAACTTCGTCGATCTTGGCGTCGATCATGTAGAAATCGTGGGCGGTGAGTAGATCCTGCAAGGTACCGGCTTCGTCCATCCGTTCGTTCATGGTTTTTTCATCTGCATCCGGATCTCCCATGGACATGTACAGCTCGTTCATCTCCTGTTCCATAGCAAACAGGTAATCGAAGGCAGTCTTTAAGACATCACGAATGGTCTGACCGGGCTGAAGCTGCGTGTGCTGATCCAGATAACCTGCTCGTACATGTTTTGACCATTCCACCTTTCCTTCATCGGGCTGCAGCTTTCCGGTGATAATATTCATAAAAGTAGATTTTCCTTCACCGTTGGCACCTACCAGACCGATGTGTTCTCCCGCCAGCAGGCGGAACGACACATCTTCAAAGATCTGACGGTCACCAAATCCGTGCGTCAGGTGCTCTACGTTCAGTATGCTCATGAATCATCTTTCTCCTTTTTGATCAACAATCCTTCATATTATATATGAAAATGACTTTGAAGTACAAGACTGCGAATAACGGAGATTGAAACATAAGGACAGTGTCGTTGAGAGGCATTTATTTCGTTGCGTATATTTCCTGGTAACCTGTCTGCGCACCCAGAGGTCCCAGCAGGGAGAGAACGTACGACTTGGATAAAAGCAGCAGATAAAAGTGCGGCAGGTATAAAGGAAGGAGGGGCAGGTAAAAGTAAGAAAAAGAAAGAAGACTGTTTGTCCTTTTTCGGAACAAACAGCCTTCTCTCATCATTTATGTTATTGGATTTATTGGATGTCTGATAGGAAATTAACCCAGGAACTCTGATACAGACTTCAGGTTCATGAAGTTGGTCAGATAGCTTGCAGTACCGGTTTTTGCGTCCGTTCCGGACATGTTGAATCCGCCGAACGGGTGCTGCAATACAACAGCTGCGGTGGATTTACGGTTGAAGTAGAGGTTGCCAACCATGAACTCTTCTTTTGCTTTCATCACGTTCTCGCGGTTCTCGCTGTATACGGAACCGGTGAGGCCGTATTCGGTCTGGTTTGCAATATCCAGTGCTTCATCGAAGGAATCCACCTTGATCACTGCCAGAACCGGTCCGAAGATCTCTTCGTTGGCGATTCTGTCGGTGCGTTTGATATCGCGGATTACGGTCGGCTCTAAGAAATAACCCTTCTCGTCGTTGTAGTTGCCGCCGAAGACAACCTTGCCTTCGTTTCTACCGATCTCAATGTAGGAAGCAATCATATCGAATGCAGCTTTGCTGCTTACCGGACCCATTGCACAGTTGTTTCTGCCTTCCCCCTGATCTGCGGCCAGTTTCTTCGCTTCTTCCACAACCGCGTCGATGAACTCTTCATACACATCGCTCATAACGAGAGCTCTGGAGCATGCAGAGCACTTCTGACCCTGGAAGGTGAATGCAGAGCTTGCTACGCCGGATGCGGCCAGCTTGATGTCTGCGGAGGAATCCACGATGATGGCATTCTTGCCGCCCATCTCGGAAACAACGCGCTTGAGCCACTTCTGACCCGGCTGAACCTTTGCGGCCTTCTCATAGATGCCACAGCCAACTTCCTTAGAACCGGTGAAGTTCACAAAGTGAATCAGCGGATGCTCCACGATCAGGTCGCCGATTTCGGAACCTGCACCCGGGATGAAGTTGATAACGCCAGCCGGAATACCTGCCTTCTCACAGAGCTCGAAGAATTTGTAAGCAACCAATGGTGTGTTTGATGCCGGCTTGCATACAACGGTATTTCCGGTAATTACTGCAGAAACGAGCATGTTTCCAAACAGGGAAACCGGGAAGTTCCATGGAGAGACTGCAGCACCGACACCAAGCGGGATGTAGATGCATTTGTTGAACTCGTCAGTAGGAACCAGTTCCAGACCCTTTGCCAGGTTTTGCATATGATATACATAGGAATTGATGAAGTCCAGCTGTTCACAAAGCTCGCCGTCTGCTTCACCCCAATTCTTTCCGCTTTCGAGCACGTTCCATGCGTCAATCTCATAGCGGTTGTCGATGAGGAGCTGAGCCAGCTTTCTCATGCAGCGGATTCTCTCTTCTACAGGAGTCTTACTCCACGTTTTGAAGGCCTCGTGTGCAACCTCAATGGCCTTGGTAGCAAGAGCTGCATCTGCGGAACATGAATATCCGAGAACCTCCTTGGTAGCCGGATCGAGAGAAGTAATCTTCTTCTCGGTCATGATACGTTCACCACCGATGATCAGCGGGAAAGTGGTTCCCTTCTCAGAATCGACTTTGCGGAAGGCTTCTTCCAATTTCTGTCTGTTCTCTTCCAGTGTAAAATCAAGCTCTTGTGCATTTACAAATCCTTCAATCATCTCGGGAACCTCCATTCATTATTGTTTCATAGTCCATATCATGTTCATTAGACTCTGGTCTAACTCAATTCACATTGTATACGGGTATACCTGGTATGTCAAGAAAAAACACGACTAATTCTGGAAGAAATAGTGAAAAAGCATAAAGGTATTTTCGAGTGAGCGAAATTGTACTTCATTCTATACAATAGTCATATATACAACGATACCTTGAATACAATTTGATGCATTTTTGTCGAGGTTTTGGAATAAAAAAACCGGAAACCGATTTGCAGCGCGAGTTCAGAATCGCGGCTGCA
Source organism: Acutalibacteraceae bacterium (assembly GCA_963656785.1). Taxonomy (GTDB): domain Bacteria; phylum Bacillota; class Clostridia; order Peptostreptococcales; family Anaerovoracaceae; genus Mogibacterium_A. The sequence continues at coordinate 39,738 of CAVKJB010000012.1, forward strand.
ACGGTTTCCGGTCCAAGGGTTGGATGATTATTCTACCGAATCTGTGCCTTTCTGTCCAGTGGATATTGCTTGCTTCTTCAAATACTTTTTTTCTCGAGAGAAGCCACGGCCGGTTACATTGCTGACTTTGCTCATGACGATGAAGGCATTTGGATCTGTCTCGTGAATCAGTTTCTCCATGCGGTACAGCTCTCGTGGCGAAATAATGCAGACAACGACATCGGTTTCAATCTCCAGGTAACCGCTTCGTCCGTGCAGAAGCGTGACACTGCGGTCAATGTCCGAGAGAATCGCTTCCTTGAGGCGCCCCGGACAGCGGCTGATGATCTCGAGCTTCGTTTTACCCGAACCAAGCGCCAGGAGCTGATCCAGGGTCAGGGTATATACGATAACCAGCAGAATGCCATACAGGCTGGTGTCTTTGTCGGAGAAGAACATCTGCCCGATCAGAATGATGAAGTCGAAGACGTATAAGCTGACAGAAACCGGGATTCGAAATAATTTGTTCAATACCAGCGGCGGAATATCCATACCGCCTGTGCTGGCCCCCAGGCGGATAATCATTGCGAGGGAGATGCCGATGCAGAGGCCGCCGAACATGGCACTCAGAAAAAGATCCTGCGTCAGGATGAAATCACCGACGATGCGCTGCAGAACCCCCAGGAGGAGAGGGTAGAAAATTGTGCTGACCAATGTGGTGAGTGCGAATTCAAGACCCAGAATGGCCGCGCCGAGGAGGAACATCACGATGTTGAAGATGGCAACGAAAATGGAGATGTCCAGTCTGGTAAGATGGTTCATAATGAGACCGATACCGGTGGTGCCGCCGGTGATGAGTCCGGATGGCAGGATAAAGAATACGACGCCGACGGCGTAGATGAGATTGCCGAAGATGACAATCAGAACGTTCCGCAGGAAGCGGAGACTGAAGATGGATTTGGTGTTCATAGATTCCTCCCGTAATGAATTCAGGTTGCGTGATCCGGCATTTCTTGCGGTTTTATACGAAAAAAAGATCCGCTTCCGCCAAGGATTTTCCCTGACAGACGTGGATCGAAGCATTCGCTTAATACATTTACCCTATGCATATGATGGACGCGTGCGGCGCTCTGCTGTCACGCATGCAATGCACGAAGCGACATTAGATGACGCAGCACTTTGCGACAGCTGCCCGCGATGGAGCGTGCAAAGCACGAACGCGGCGCGGAATCAGCAAACCGCGGAGACGCGGTCGACAAGATTTGCCCTATACCCGAGAAATTATACAACACAGGATGAAGGAAGGTCAACCCTGTCTGGCTTGAAAAATGCGCCGAAAAGAAATATAATGGCTAAGCTGTCAAGACGGCAGCTATGTTCGAGAAATACTATGAATACAGGGGCACTATATGGAATTACTGATTACAGGAATTGCAGGCGTATCCATCTTGATCGGTGCGTTCGCCACTAGAATTATGAAAGATACGGAGAAGATGGAGCATATCTCCATGGCGGCAGCACTGGGTGCGCTGATGGCTCTTATTCTTTTCGATTTATTCCCGGAAATTCTGGAATTAACGGAAGTACAAGGAATCCGATATAGCCTTGGCATGGTGGCCGTGGGCATGCTGATGCTTAAGGTTCTTGACATCTTTATCCCGGATCACCATGACACGGAGGAGAACCATGACCATGAGAACGCTGCGCACATCGGCATTATCTCATCGATGGCGGTGATTCTACATAATATCGTGGAAGGCATGTCGGTGTACAGTATCGCGTTGACATCGGTTCCTGCCGGCATCTCCTTTGCCATTGGCATTGCGATGCATAACATCCCAATGGGGATGCTGATTGATTCTACGCTGGAAGAGCGAAAGAAGAGCGAGCGCAACATTCTTCTTGCAACGGTAACGCTCTCCACCCTGTTCGGAGGCATTCTGATGCACTCGATCAGTGAATATCTGACAGAGGTGTTGACACTAACGCTGGTAGCCATTGCATCCGGCATGATTCTGTTCATCGTTTTGACGGAACTCCTGCCCCATGTGTTTCGGACGAAATATCACATCAGTCTGTCAGTTACAAGCGTCATTGCAGGTTTTGTGCTTGTGTGCATCAGTACGTTCGTGGCATAAAAGAACACAAACCGCATATAATAACTTGAATTTTTTACATAAAAGAATATAATGGCAATCAGCATGGTTCCGGCACTTCTTATACAAAGATCGTTTCCGGAAACGTGTGCCTTTAGAAACGTGAACAGGGGGAAGGAAACGGGAGAAAGAGCATGAATCAGAATCAAAGCGAATACAGAAAAGGTGTTATGCATATATTGTTATGCATGCTACTCTGGGGGGTCCTTCCGATATATTGGAAATCCCTTGTTCCGATCAGTTCCTGGGTAATCATTATATATCGCATTCTGCTGGTGTTTATCATGGCCGTGCTGTTTGCGCTCCGAAAGCACTCGTGGCACGAAATCTGGGCAACCCTTCGGGATGATCGCAAGACCGTGAAGACGCTGGCCGCTTCCGGTCTCATCATCACGGTGAACTGGTCCACCTTCATCTGGGCGGTCAATTCCGGCCATATTCTTCAGTCCAGTCTGGGATATTACATCGAGCCACTGGCCGTGTGCCTGTTCGGGATCGTTCTTTTCCATGAGCAGGTAACGAAGTACAAACTCACAGCGATGCTGCTCGCGGCTCTTGCCGTTGCCGTCATTGTCATTCATTTCGGGCAGATTCCGGGTATCGCCCTGGGACTTGCGCTGACATTCTCCGTGTATTCGGCCATCAAGCGCTCTGTCACGATTGCTCCGGAGTTATCCATGATCTATGAAACCATCTGGTTGGCACCGTTTGCTCTGGCGGTTGCCATCTATCTGGAAGTAACCGGCAAAGGCGCACTTGCCGCCGGCGAACCGTATCAATACGCCTTGCTGATGCTGTGCGGTCTCTTCACCGTTGTTCCGCTGATGCTCTTTGCGTCCGCAGCGCAGAAGACATCCATGTTCGTGCTCGGTCTGGCGGAATACATCAGCCCAACGATATCGCTTCTCATCGGCGTTTTCATCTACCACGAGACGCTCGATCTCGTCCAGTTTGGCGCATTCGGCATCATCTGGATTGGCCTGGTCTTCTTTACCTACGGTGAGCTTAGCGGTTATAAGGCGTCAGCAGGGGAGGATTAAGGAAATATCGATAAAAAAACAATCTGCCCCATCGGAAATTTCCGGTGAGGCAGATTTTTACTTTCTCTACACGCGCAGGAAGTCCTCGTAGGATTCCTCCGAACCGGCGTCATCGTCCGAATTAATCTTGCTCTCGAAACGGTTTTTCTGTCCGGTCGGAATCGGCGTCGGGTATCCCGTGCCGAAGCACGCACTGCAGAAGCCTTCTCCCGGTTCTGCACCGATAATCCGATGGAGGGTGTTCACATCGAGGTATCCGACGCTGTCTGCGCCGACCTTCTCCGCGATTCGCTTCATATCGTAATCGCACTGGCAGGCGATGAGATTCTCCTTGGTGTCCACGTCAACTCCGTAGTAACAGGCATCCGTAAAGGCTGGAGCAGAGGACATGACATGAACCTCTTTGGCTCCGGCAGTACGGAGGAGCTGAATGATGCGGGTGATGGTCGTACCACGGACGATGGAGTCGTCCACAAGCACGACACGCTTGCCTTCTACCGTGCCACGGATTACGTTCAACTTGATGCGCACCTTGTCTTCGCGGTTCTTCTGACCGGGTGCAATGAAGGTGCGCCCGATGTACTTATTCTTGATAAAGCCCATGCCGTAAGGGATACCGGACTTCTCCGCGTAGCCGATAGCGGCGTCAAGACCGGAATCCGGAACACCGATGACGATATCGGCATCTACCGGGAACTGTTCCGCGAGCAGGGCACCGGCGTTATAGCGGGCTTCGTGTACGCTTTTTCCCTCAATCATGGAATCCGGGCGTGCGAAGTAGAGATATTCGAAAATGCAGATGCGATGCGGCTTCTCACCGCAGTGATCGCGGATGGAAGTGATGCCATCCTTACTGAACACCACAATCTCACCGGGATCCAGGTCGCGAATGTATTCCGCACCAACTGCATCCAGCGCGCAGGTCTCGGATGCCAGGATGTAAGCTCCGTCCTCTCTGCGGCCGTAGCACAGGGGACGGAAACCGTATGGGTCGCGGCAGGCAATGATTTTCTGCGGCGACATGATGAGCAGGGAGTACGCACCGTCAATCCGGGAGATGGCACGATTCACCGCTTCCTCGATAGAATGGCTGTGAATCCTTTCCTTTGTAATGACGTGGGCGATGACCTCGGAATCGTTCGTGGAATGAAAGATCGATCCCTGCATTTCCAGTTCCTGTCTCAGTTCGAACGCATTGACGATGTTGCCGTTATGCGCCAGTGCCATTCTTCCTTTATGGTGATTGACTACAATCGGCTGTGCATTGATTCGGTCGTTCGCACCGGTTGTGCTGTAGCGATCGTGCCCGATCGCCATGGTGCCGACGCCGAGTTTGTCCAGCACCGGCCGGGTGAACACGTCGTTGACCAGCCCGTTGTCTTTATAGTATTGGAATACTCCGTCGTCATTGACCACGATACCGCAGCTTTCCTGCCCTCGGTGCTGCAGCGCAAACAGCCCGTAATAGACCGTGTCGGCGACGTTCTGCTTCTCTTGACTGTAGACTCCGAAAATTCCGCATTCTTCGTGAAGTTGACTCATTACCATATACTCCTTCATTCTCTGTCCCTACGAAAAGAAATAACACATTATTATACACCGTCGTCGCAAGGAATAACAGACGAAATCCGGAAGAGAAGGCAGGTTAAAAATATTTTTAACCTATCTTCCGCTTTCACCGTAGTTGGATAATACTCTGGCAGACGGATCCGACACGTCACATCCCTCCCACGACTTGTTCGGCATCCAATAATCCTGGATCATATCGGACTGATGCGGATAATACTTCTCGAACAGATCCCGGTACAGAAGGCTTTCCTTGGTGAAAGGAGTGTGTTTCGGATATTTGATCTTGGCTTCCTCCAGCTCTTCATCGGAATAAACAGCTTCTGCGTATTCTTTGATATCATCCACCATGGAATGACCGACCGCATCGGAGAAGGCGGCTTTCTGGCGCCACAGGATGCTGTCCGGCAGAATGTCGTCCTTCTCGAAGGCATGACGGAGGAGATATTTGCCCATGTCGTAGGTGTTCATTTTAAGCGCCGGATCGATCGTCATGACATAGCGGACGAAATCCGTGTCACCGAACGGAACGCGGCCTTCCATGGAGTTCGAGGCGATGCAGCGGTCGGCACGGAGGACATCATATTGATGAATCTCGTCGATCCGCTTCTTGGATTCTTGCTGGAAGGCCCCGGCATCCGGTGCAAAATCCGTATATTTATATCCGAACAATTCATCCGAGATTTCACCGGTCATCAGGACGCGGACATCCGTCGTTTCATGAATCTTCTTACAGCACAGATACATACCGATGCTGGCGCGTATGGTGGTGATATCCCATGTTCCGAGAATTCGGATGACTTCCGGAATGGCTGTCAGAACTTCCTCTCGGGTCATGGTGAATGCGGTGTGTTCGGCGCCGATGTAGTCCGCAACCTGCTTAGCATATTTTAAATCGATTGGATCAATATCCATACCGATGGCGAAAGTGCGAATTTTGCGGCCCAGCAGCTTAGCGCTGATAGCACAGACGAGACTGGAATCCAGGCCTCCCGACAGGAGGAAACCAAGCGGTGCGTCTGCATCAAGTCTTTCCTCCACGGAGTCCACCAGCTTTTGGCGGATTTTGCTGCAGGCTGTCTCCAGATCATCTTCGGAATACTTCTCCACGGTGGTGAGATCCGCATAGCGGTGAAATGCACCATCGACCCAATAGTGACCCGGCGGGAACGGGCGAATTTCTTCGCAAAGTCCCACCAGATCTTTGGGTTCACTGGCGAATACCGTGTCTCCGGACACCTCCTTTCCATAATACAGTGGGCGGATTCCCAGTGGATCTCTTGCGGCAATTAATTTATCCTGTTTGCCGTCGTACAGGAGAAGGGCGAATTCAGAATCCAGCATGGCGAACATTTCCGTGCCGTATTCTTCGTACAGAGGGAGAAGAATCTCGCAATCGCTGTCACTTTGAAATGTATATTTATCTTGGAGCTTCTTTTTAAGAGTTCTCCATCCGTAGATCTCTCCGTTGCAGACAACCGCGCTCTTTCCCAGTGTGAACGGTTGCATGCCTTCTTCCGACAAATCCATAATCGCCAGACGCTGGAAGCCGAGCCTGCAGGATCCGAAGTCTTCAATTCTTGTCATATCCGGTCCTCTTGTGATGGTTGCTTCGAAGTGTTTCGAGAATTTCTCCAATGATACCTTCTTACCGGTTGTTCCCATAATCGTGCACATAATGTACCTCCCTTTAATTCTGTCCCTGATTCCTCCATGCGGTTCGGATATCGGAATCTCGTATTTTCGATTCCGAAATAAAAATGAAAAAACAGCTACTTGTCCTGATCCTTAGGACGAATAGCTGCTATCCGCGGTGCCACCTAAATTACCAACTTGCCCCGAATAATTCCCAGGGGGTTGATCTCCTTTCGAAAGCTCTAACAAGCTCGTGTGATGTAACGGTCACAGGCCGGCGCCCTTACTCTCCGAACAGGATACCGGATGATTCCCGGATGGGTTTAAAACTCTTCGGGTGCATGTTCTCGAATGCACCCCGACATTCTGTGCGGATTTCTGTTTGCAGCTCCCGGATGTTCTTCGCGTAACCTCTTCGCATGGCGTTTCCACTATTCCACCACTCACTGCAGCTGAACCTTTACGTTACTTTTTCCGATCAATGCTTTTGAATATTCAATTGATGGATTCAATATACTCTTTTGAATTGTGGATGTCAACAATAAAATAAAAAAATATTGGTTGTATTTACATAAATACACGAACGCAGATGGTATGTTGTGACATCCCGGTTGACGATATACCGTCAGATTTGATAAATTATTTAAAAAGGTGAAAGATATTTTTGAATTAGATACTGGACTGGATAAAAGGAGATTAACTGAATGATATTGAACCCGACCGGTACCCATCTTCATATTGATTTACGCTTTCCCTGCCGAGAGAAGGGCAACAAAAGCCCGGTGGTGATTTTTAGTCACACGTTCGGTGGCAACGGCACGGACAACCGTCGTATGCAGCAAATTCTTGTGGCAGCTGGCATCGCCGTATGCTCGTTCGATTTCCGTGGTGGAAGCGGGTATAAGAGCGGGCGAAGCCTCGGAGACATGCGAGCGATGTCTGTTTTTACCCAGAAAGACGACCTGGACATTGTCATTGACCTCGTCATGGAACAGGATGGAATTGATCCCGAACGTATCTATCTGCTGGGAGCGAGCCAGGGAGGCATGGTTTCGGCACTGGTGGCGAGCAATCGACCGCAGGATATTCGGGGGCTCTTCCTTGTGTACCCGGCGCTCTGTATCCCGGAGGATGCTCGGGCGCGTTACGACAGTCTGGATGAGGTGCCGGACGAGGTGGAAATCATGGGACTAAAGGTCGGCAAGACCTATTATCAATACCTTCTCGATTATGACTTTGAAAATGAGATTCGAAAATACAAGGGGAAGGTTTTCATCTTCCATGGGGACAAGGATACAATTGCGGACATCGCTTATTCCAAGAAGGCGGCAAAAATGTATGAAAATGCGAAGCTGTATGTGATGCGCGGAGAAGGGCACGGCTTCTCAAAGAAGGTGCAGCGACAGCTTTCGCGCTTTATCATCAACGAGATTCTGGGGCCGCGGAGACCGACTCGGGAAGGGATCGAAACATCGGATTCCGCATTGACAACATAATAAAAATTGTTTCAGATTGCCTCGTGCTGACAAAAACAGCAGGGGCTTTTATTTTGCGCTGAAGAAGGCGAATCTCACTGGTAACTACCCGCAGTATCCCCATGTATCTGAATTAACTCAAACTTATCAAATTTGCATTTCGATTTACAAACTGGCTTTTTGACTTGCAACTAAGCCGTAGAAAGGCATTGCTTGCTAGAGCGTATTGCCAAAAGCATCTGTTAGCCGAGCTGTAATCTTAGATTGCCATTGTTCGTTTCTCAGAGTAAACTACAAATGAGAAATTGTAGATTGCTGCAGAAGACTTAAGCCTTCAAAGAAGAGGAACACTATGGATTTCATGACGATTAAGCAGACATCGGAAAATGGGGTATCTGTGTCAGACGAGTACAGACATTATGCACGGAAGGACGAATTGAAGGTGCAGAACGATTAGGACATCAATGGCTCATTCCAATTAACGCTGAAAAGCCGAAGGATGCCAGGATCAAAAGCGGCAAATACATCAAAACAAAATTCGAAAAACGGGCGCCCCATTATAGCCACACGACCCAGAGTTAAATTATTTTCGAGCTGGGATTTCGGGCGTGCCCGGACGTACCTGCGGGAAGAAAGCTGTTTTTAATCTAGGAAAAAAATGTTACTGGTGTTATACTGAAAAGCAAAGTATCACTATGATTGGATGAAGGAAGGAAGACTTGAGGGAAGACAGAATCATAACCATTCCGGTGGATGAGGGCGTGGATTCGCGGGCCTTGTTCGGGAATCTCGACCGCAATATCAAGGAAATCGAGAAGGTCACCGGGACGACGATTATGCAGCGGAATAATGACCTGATTATTCAAGGTGAGCAGGCCGAACTGGCAAGGGCGGTTATCGGGAAAATGCAGGATGAGCTGAACGCCTCCGGCAGTCTGGATCGCCAGAAAGTGAGCTATATCATCGATGTGATGACGAAGTCGATACCGTATGATGAAGAGGAGAATGCTCGGGACATCATATGTTATACGCATCACGGTCGGCCGCTTCGTCCGAAGACGCTGGGACAGAAACGGTATGTAGACGCCATTCGCAGGAACAACATGGTGTTCGGCGTGGGTCCGGCGGGAACCGGAAAGACGTATCTCGCTTGCGCGCTGGCGGTGAACGCCCTCAAGAACAAGGAAGTTGAACGAATCATTCTTGCCCGCCCCGCGGTGGAAGCCGGTGAGAGCCTGGGATTTCTTCCGGGCGATTTGCAGGAGAAGGTGGATCCGTATTTGCGTCCGCTTTACGATGCGCTGCATGAAATCATGGGGCAGGAAGCCGCGGCGCGCCTCAAAGAGCGAGGGGCAATCGAGGTCGTTCCATTGGCGTACATGCGTGGTCGTACGCTGGATAATTCCTTTATCATCCTGGATGAAGCGCAGAACACGACGCGCGAGCAGATGAAGATGTTTCTGACTCGAATGGGATTTCACTCCAAAGTCGTGGTCACCGGTGACGTGACTCAGATTGACCTTCCGAAGGGAAAAGGGTCCGGCCTGCTGGAAGCCACCCGAGTCCTGCGGAATGTCGAGGGAATTGAGTTCTGTTATTTGACCGACGTGGATGTGGTTCGTCATGAGCTGGTCAAGCGAATCATCAAGGCTTACAGCGAGTATGAACAGAAGAATAACCGGCGAAAATAACGCGGGAATTCACAACAACGTGAGAATTGACAAACTGACAAATTGACAAATCCGAAACGAGACGTGATACAGGAAGCCGCACGGCGAAGCATCCGCAGCGTCGGCAATGGCCCCGGAAAACGACAGCAGGAAAGACTTAGAATAACCATCACAGGGAAGGTTGAAAATGATTATCGATTGCATAGATGAAGCGGGATATTTAAGCGAACAGATTCTGGCTAAAATCAAACAGGCGTCCGACGAGGTTTTCCGACAGGAATTCCGGCGATGTGGCGATAACTGCGGCGATTCGATCAAACCGGAGGATGATGAGACGTGGGAACGCCCGGACGAGGAAGCAAACGATCGCTTGGAAGTCTCCGTGACCATCACGGATGAGGAGACGATTCAAGCGATAAATGCAGAATTTCGCAATATCAATAAGGTTACGGATGTTCTGTCATTCCCGCAATATAATGATGCAAAAGACGTGGCGACAGAACTGGCGAAGACGAATGCGGATATTTCGATCCTTCTTGGCGACGTTGTCATCTGCTATAGGCGTGCCTGCGAGCAAGCCCTGGAATACGGCAACTCTGAGGAGCGTGAAATTACGTATCTCTTTGTACACAGCATGATGCATCTGCTGGGGTATGACCATATGGAGGAAGAAGAACGCAGGGTGATGCGGACGCACGAAGAACGCGTCATGGATGCCATTGACCTAAGGAGAATGTAATTGCAAGAGGAACGAAAGATATAGAAACGGAGAACATATGAAATCAGGTTTTATTGGCATCATCGGAAGACCAAATGTCGGAAAATCCACATTACTGAATCAGATACTGGGAGAGAAGATTGCCATCACATCGAACAAGCCCCAGACGACGCGTAACCGGATTACGGGAATTTATACGGATACAGCGTATGAGAACGGCGGCGGACGGCAGCTGATTTTTCTGGATACACCGGGAATCCACAAGCCGAAGAATAAACTGGGGATCGCCATTAATGAGACAGCGATTAACACGTACAAAGGCGTAGACGTTATCGTTTTTATCATCGACGGCAGCCGGAAATTCGGTGCCGGTGACCAATATCTCCTGGACATGATTCGGGAAGTGGAAACACCGAAGATTCTCGCCATCAATAAGATGGACATGATGACGCCGGAGGATTATCTGGCACTCTATAACCGCTATTCGGCACTGGATCTCTTCGACGATATTTACGGAATATCCGCACTGAACGGAACCAATGTAGAAGCGCTGGTGGATCATTTGACCGGATACATGGAAGAGGGACCGATGTATTATCCCGAGGATATGGCAACGGATCATCCAGAACGTTTCATCGTCAGCGAAATCATCCGAGAGAAGCTGCTGGAATACCTGAATGAAGAGGTGCCGCACGGCATCTTTGTGGAAATTGAGACATTCGAGGAGAAGCCGAACATCACAAATATCGGTGCGGTCATCTACTGTGAACGCAAATCCCATAAGAGCATCATCATCGGAAAAGGTGGCAGAAAACTCAAGGGCATCGGTAAGAGTGCCCGATTGGAAATTGAGCCGCTGCTTGGAACGAAGGTGTTTTTGACGCTCTGGGTCAAGGTCAAGGAGAATTGGCGGGATTCGGAACGAACCATTCGGAATTTCGGTTACAGGGACGAGTAATTTGCAAGCACCACAGATGAATGGATCCGACCGATCAGCCGGAAATGGTAGATGAGTTGTGCTTTCAATCAGTGATAGCACGAGAAAAGATCAAGCGAATTTAGCAGTTAAATGATACAAAAAACCAATCTCTCTACCAGAACAGATAGGCGGGTAATAACAGGCAAACAGATATGTTGATAACAACGGAAGGAATCGTTCTAAAACAGAATAAAATCGCCAATAACCGTCGCATGATTGTGCTGTTCACGAAAGATTATGGGAAAATTTCTGCGGGAACCGGTCTCTCGGAACGTGGTCGGAATAAGTCGGCCTTGGCGCTTCGTCCTTTTACCTACTCCGAGTACGAAATATTTCGAAATCGGGATTACTACAATATCAATGGGGCGAGCGTGAAACGAAGCTTCTACTCTATCGGCGAGGACATCGACCGGTACGTGGCGGCATCTCGCGTGATCGAATATCTTAATGAAACTTTGGAAGAGGGACGACCGCAGCCACGCACTTTCGAACTTACATTAGAGTTTTTCAACGCGATTACAGAGTCGAAGGGCAACTATGAGACCATGCTATATGCCTATCTGGTCAAGAATCTTGGTATGCAGGGGATCATGCCGGAGCTCGCTCGCTGCGTGGATTGCGGAAAACCGACAGAACGGTTGGACGGCTCGATTCGTTTCTCGGTTGCGGGGGGCGGAATCCTGTGTGAAGAATGCTTCCGCGAGGAGAAAAGCAGCCCGGATACATTGATTTTCAAGCCTCACTTTGATATAGTTGAGGTGTTGAGATACATGGTAAGAAATTCTCTTGCCACGTTCTCCAGAGTCCAGCTGAAGCCGGAAGTTCAGCGGGAACTGAAGGACATACTCGCAGCATATTTGGAGTATTACCTGAATGTGCATTTTATGAAAAGTGATTTTGACTCCTGAGTATTCAGAAATAATAGAGCCAGAATTGCGGTAAGGAGACGAATATGGAAATTACATTGGAAAAAATCGAATTAGTCAAGGATCGTACCGGTGTAAGCTACAAAGAAGCGAAAGCTGCACTGGAAGCAGCAGACGGAAGCGTTGTAGACGCAATTATCAATATTGAGGAGTCGATGGACTACATCAACTCCGGCGGCGAAAACGATACGGCGAAGGAGAATGCGATTCTTCGTGCCGTTAAGGAAACCATTTCCAAGGGAAACATGGCTCGGATCATAGTTCGAAAGGGCGACAATATCCTGCTGAATCTGCCTTTGACGGTTGGTGCTGTGGGTGTTGTAGTAGCACCGATGGCTGTCATCTACGGGATCATTGCTGCGGCCGGATTTAATTGCAAGATTGAATTTGTCAACGACAAAGGTCAGATTACGGATATCAACGGTAAGGTCAAAAAACAATACCGCAAAGCGAGAGCAGCCGGCCAGGTCTATTATGACAAGGGAATGGAGACGGTGGATCGTTTCAAGGAAAGCGAATTCTATGGTGACCTTAAGGAGCAGGGATCGGCGGTGTATTATGACCTCAAGGACAAGGGGCAGGACATGTTCGAGGATCTCAAAGATAAGGGTCAGGATATGTTCGGCGGCATTATGGATAAGGGCCAGGATGTTATTGACGACTGGAAAGAGAAGGCTGCAGACAACATCGATGCTGATAAGATGAGAGATGGTCTGGATGAACTCTGGAAGAAGGGATCGGATTTCTTCCGCAAGAACAATGAGTCGAAGGATGACGATTTTTTCGAGGAATTTGATCTGGACGTGGATGATGTGGAGGATGAGACCCCGGATCTAGTGATGGACGAAGCTGTGACGGATGAGGCTTCGGAGATAACATCGGAAACCGAATCTGCAGAGGATAACGGAGCTTATACCGTCAGCGATGAGACGAAGGAAGAGCTGAGCAAAGTACTGGAAGAAGTTGCTCAGGAAAGCGGCATCGACAAGCTATAAAAATCCACTGGGAGAATAATCGGCAAAGATAATTTGCAGAATATAAATATTATTTGAATTGGAGAGTAGAGCGAATAATGGCAGAGAACAACAAGGTAACAATGGAGAAGATTAAGGCACTGTGCAGCAACAGAGGGTTCATCTTCCCGGGATCTGAAATTTATGGTGGATTGGCAAATACCTGGGACTACGGTCCACTAGGTGTTCTGTTTAAAAACAACGTGAAGAAGGCATGGTGGAAGAAATTTGTTCAGGAATCTAAGTACAATGTGGGACTGGATGCCGCTATCCTGATGAATCCGGAGACCTGGGTGGCCAGCGGACATGTGGGCGGTTTTTCGGATCCGCTGATCGACTGCAAGAACTGTAAATCCAGACACAGAGCCGATCATCTGATTGAGGAGTATTCGAAAGCGAAGGGAGAATCTGTTGCTTGTGATGGCTGGGATAACGAGAAGCTGGAGAACTACATCAAGGAAAACAACATTCCTTGTCCGGACTGCGGAAAGACAGATTTTACACCGATTCGGAAGTTCAATCTGATGTTCAAGACCTTCCAGGGAGTGACGGAAGATTCCAAGTCAGAAATTTACCTTCGTCCGGAGACGGCACAGGGCATCTTTGTCAATTTCAAGAGCGTGCAGCGCGCTGCCCGCAAGAAAATCCCGTTCGGCATCGCTCAAATCGGCAAGTCCTTCCGAAATGAAATAACGCCGGGAAACTTTACCTTCCGCACTCGCGAATTTGAACAGATGGAACTGGAATTCTTCTGTGCACCGGGAACGGACATCGAGTGGTTTGCTTATTGGAAACAGTATGCGCAGGATTTCCTGAAGAACCTTGGCATGAACATGGATAACATCCGGGTTCGGGATCACTCAAAGGAAGAGCTTTCTCACTACAGCAATGCCACATCGGATCTGGAATATCTGTTCCCGTTCGGATGGGGTGAACTGTGGGGCATTGCGGATCGAACGGATTTTGACCTGACACAGCATCAGAATCACTCCGGTCAGGACATGTCCTATATGGATCCGGAGACGCACGAGAAATATGTTCCTTATTGCATCGAGCCTTCTCTGGGTGCGGATCGTGTTGCACTGGCATTCTTAATTGATGCTTATGAGGAAGAAACGCTGACAGACAGCAAGGGAAAAGAAGATACGCGAGTTGTTCTGCATCTTCACCCGGCACTGGCACCATACAAGGTAGCGGTGCTTCCACTCTCCAACAAGCTCAAGGAGCAGGCAGAGCCAATCTACGAGGAGCTTAGCAAGTATTTCAGTACCGATTACGATACATCCGGTTCGATTGGCAAGAGATATCGCCGCCAGGATGAAATCGGTACGCCGTTCTGCATCTGCGTTGATTTCGATACGGCAGAGGATAACTGTGTCACAATACGGGACAGAGACACGATGGAACAAATTCGCCTGCCGCTGTCTGACGTACGTGAATATATTAATGAAAAGCTGGTCTTCTAGCATCAGCGGTATATCAAAGGAGAGCGATTTATGAGCAAATTTGTTTATTCGTTTAATGAAGGCTCGAAGGACATGAGAGACCTTCTGGGAGGTAAAGGCGCCAATCTGGCTGAGATGACCAAAATCGGTCTTCCGGTTCCGTTCGGATTTACCATCACGACTGATGCGTGCAAGGATTATCTGAACAAGGGAAGTAATCTCGCTGATGAAATCATCCAGGAAGTCTATGAACACCTGGATGAACTGGAACAGGTGATGGGCAAGAAGTTTGGAGATGTTGAGAATCCTCTTCTTGTGTCGGTTCGTTCCGGTGCTCCAATTTCTATGCCGGGCATGATGGATACCATCCTGAACCTTGGACTGAATGACGATTCCGTAAAGGGGCTTGCTGCCAAGACCGGCAACGACCGTTTTGCATATGACAGCTACAGAAGATTCATCCAGATGTTTGGCGATGTCGTAATGGAAATCCCGAAGTCCAAATTCGATGCTATCTTTGATGGCCGGAAGAAGGAAGTCGGCGCAGAGTTTGATGTAGATCTGAACACAGAAGACCTGAAGGTTATTATTGATGGATATAAGGCACTGGTAAAGGAGGAACTCGGAAGAGACTTCCCTCAGAATCCGAAAGACCAACTGATGGAGGCCATCCAAGCAGTATTTCGTTCTTGGAATAACGACAGAGCCATCCTCTACAGAAAGCTCAACAACATCTCCGCCTCCCTCGGAACCGCGGTTAACGTACAATCCATGGTATTCGGAAATACCGGCGACAACTCCGGAACCGGCGTAGCTTTCACCAGAAGCCCGGTTAACGGCGAAAACCGAATCTTTGGCGAGTTCCTGGTAAATGCGCAGGGTGAAGATGTCGTAGCGGGCATTCGCACACCGCAGCCAATCGACAAGATGAAGGAAGCGTTCCCGGAGGTATACGAGAAATTCGAGGATATCGCGGAAATCCTGGAGAATCATTACAAGGACATGCAGGATATGGAGTTTACGGTAGAGGATGGTAAGCTCTTTATGCTGCAGACCAGAAACGGCAAAAGAACTGCGGAGGCCGCTGTTAAGGTTGCCGTAGATATGGTAAGCGAGGGTAAGATTGACAAAGAGACCGCGATCATGCGAATTGCTCCGGAACAGATTGACCAGCTGCTTCACCCGACATTTGATGCCGAGGAATTGAAGAAGCACACGCCAATTGCTACCGGACTTCCAGCTTCCCCGGGGGCTGCTTGTGGCGAGATTGTATTCAGTGCAGATGAGGCAGCTGCTGCCAACGAGGCCGGCCATAAGGTGGTACTGGTGCGCGAAGAGACTTCTCCGGAAGACCTTGCCGGAATGGTTGCCGCTGAAGGAATTTTGACCGCTCGTGGCGGTATGACTTCTCACGCTGCCGTTGTTGCTCGCGGTATGGGTAAGTGCTGTGTTGCCGGATGCCATGCAATCACGGTGTACGAGAATGAAAAATACATGGAAATCGGTGGCGTAAAGTACAAGGAGGGAGATGTTATCTCCATTAACGGTACAGACGGCAACGTATTCGCTGCGAATATCGAGACGAAGGCACCGGAGCTTTCCGGTAACTTCGGAACGATCATGAAGTGGGCCGATGAAATCCGTACGATTGGCGTTCGCACGAATGCGGATAATCCGCGTGATGCGAAACAGGCCCTTGCATTTGGCGCAGAAGGTATCGGCCTTTGCAGAACCGAGCACATGTTCTTTGAGGACGAAAGAATTCCGAAGATTCGCCGTATGATTCTGGCAGACACCGAAGAGGAGCGGAGAGAAGCGCTGGCCGGACTGCTGCCATATCAGAAGGGTGATTTCAAGGGTATCTATGAGGCGATGCAGGACAACCCGGTAACCATCCGTCTTCTGGACCCGCCGCTTCACGAGTTCCTGCCGAAGAACGAAGAGGATATGAAGGCTCTGTCTGAACAGTTCAATATTCCTTTGGAGAAAATCAAGACCAAGACCATCGAACTTCACGAATTTAACCCAATGCTGGGACACAGAGGTTGTCGCTTGGCAGTGACGTATCCGGAGATCGCGGAGATGCAGACGGAAGCCATCATCACGGCTGCACTGGAAGTCAAACAGGAAACCGGTATTGATATCAAACCGGAAATCATGGTACCGCTGGTAGGTAGCGCCAGTGAGCTGAAGTTCGTGAAGAAGACCATCGATGAGACTGCTGAGAAGTGCTTTGAGAAAGCCGGCGAGAGACTGAATTATATGGTAGGAACCATGATCGAGATTCCGAGAGCAGCGCTGACTGCGGATGAAATCGCGGAAGATGCAGAGTTCTTCTCCTTCGGCACGAATGACTTGACACAGATGGGATTCGGTTTCTCCAGAGATGATACCGGTAAGATTATCAAAGAATATGTTGAACTGGGTGTACTGGAAGAAGATCCTTTCCAGGCTCTGGATCAGAAGGGTATCGGTAAGCTGGTAAAGATGGCGGTAGAAGACGGTAGGAAGACAAGACCGAATATCAAACTGGGTATTTGCGGCGAGCACGGTGGTAATCCAAAGACCATCGATTTCTGCCACAGAATCGGTCTGAATTATGTATCTTGTTCCCCATTCCGTGTTCCGATCGCACGCCTTGCTGCTGCACAGGCTGCAATCCGTAATAAATAATAAACAGGACAATTAGAAATAGGGTGAGACGAGAAGTTGTCTCACCCTATCTTGGCGTTGATGCCATTGGGTTCATTGTATTCGCTTTTGAGAACTCTGGGAACCGGGCAATGCCGAGATGAATATAAGGATAATATGAACTGGTTAGAAAAATTCGAAGATAAATTTACGGTATTGGCAAACATCAGCTACATCATTGCCGGAAATATTATTTACGCGGTAAGCATTAACGTGCTGATTACACCGATGAGCCTCTATAATGGCGGTTTTCTTGGAATCGCTCAGTTGTTGAGGCTTTTTTTCGTCGAAGTGCTTCACTTCTCCGGTCCTCCGGGAATGGATATCACGGGAATCATCTATTTTCTCATGAATGTACCGTTATTCTACTATGCGTATCGGGCAGTCGGCATTAAATTCTCCGCCAAATCGCTGGCATCTATCGGGCTTTCGTCTCTTTGCCTGACGCTGGTGCCGGTGCCGAGCGAACCCGTATTCAACGATTATCTGTCCGCCTGCGTTGTTGCGGGCGTGATCGGCGGCGTCGGATCCGGCATGATTCTCCGTGGCGGAAGCTCGACGGGTGGTTCTGATATCATTGGCGTTTGCATGTCGAAGACCCACCCGAACACCAGCGTAGGACAGATTAATGTGTTATTCAACGTGGCTGTATATGGCATCTGTCTATTGGTGTTCAACATTCGTATCGCCATCTATTCCTTCATCTACACTACAATCCGCTCTACCTTCATGGATCGAATGCATACGCAGAATATCAACTCTCAAGTGATGATTATCACGAAGAAAGACGGAATTGATAAGCTGATTGCGAGCGACATGGGCCGCGGTGTTACTAGTTGGGAAGGAAAAGGTGCTTTTACGGACGATGATGTACATATCATGGTAGTTGCCATCACCAAATACGAGGTATCGCATCTTCAGACTCTGGTGACTTCCATCGATCCGCGAGCTTTCGTTCTCCTGAATGACGGGGAGCGAATCATCGGCAACTTTAAGAAACATTTGGGATAATTCAGATCGAAACATAATAAAAACGACCGGATCATGAAACATGCCGACTTCCGACCATCCGATTTCGATGGTTGTCTTCGGGAGGTGGTATATTTCTCCGGTCGTTTTTTGTGTGAATTCTCCGTTAAATTAATCCAGTCTCATGTTAATGGTGCCGATACCGTCTGACACATCCACCCGTGCTAACGCACCGTTGATGAGTGTCATGCACGGTTTTACGTGTCCGATATCGCAATTCCAGACAATCGGGATATCGAAGCACTTCGATAAGAGGCTGATGTACTGTTCATCGGTCGCATCGTGGTTGAACATCACTCTTCCGAACAGAATTCCGGCAGCACCCCGGAAATAGCCACAGAATTTCATCTGAAGCATTGTAAGATATAGCGTTTCCGGCGTCATATCGAATGGATCGAAGTACCAGATAATGCCATCTTTTGCGTATCGCGCGAGGAAATCCTCCGTGCCGTCGAACGGAGTTCCGATTAGCTTTGCGATGCAATCAATGCATCCGCCGATGAGCCGTCCTTCGAAATGAACCGGAGACGGTTTTCCTCGAAGTCGACTGTCCCAGTAAACATCGGCATCGAGCTTAGGCGGTGCACTGAAATCCCTGGAAGCATTGTATTTGTCGAAGGACTGCTGGGAAATCAGATTGCCTCGCAGGATTTCCAGCATGTTCTCCTGAAACGGATGAAGCGGAGACCAGTCGAAGGTGCCGGCATTGAAGCCGTACAGGGTGGCAATGTCCAACTTGGTGGTAATCGGGTAGAGAAGGTTCGTCGGGTCGCTCGCTCCTGCAATCCATTTCGGATTTCTTGCGATTTCATCCCAGTTGACATACGGCAGCATCTCCGGGGCGTAGTCTCCCCCGGATGCGGAGAGAACCGCGAAAATATTTTTAGCCGTAACCATCTGCGAGAGTTCTTGGGCACGAATTTCGCCGGAAGCGGAGGGTTCTGCGTTATTTCGAACGCTCGCGGTTTCGATGATTTCGTAACCGGCCTGCTTCAGGGTGTAGAGGGAGGCGTCGAAGGATTCCGGCTTGTGGCCAATCCCTGCACTCGGTGCGCAGATGCCGAGTGTGTCGCCGGACTGGGGAAATTTCGGAAATATCATCAGGTGTTCCTTTCATTACGGTTAGCACTGCCTGCGATTTTGCATCGTTTCGTTCCGGTATGTGTTTATGCTAATCTAATCCTGTGGCAGTAATGCTGCAGGAGTAAAACCGGATCTAATCAGTTGTCCTGCTGCTCGTCGGCAAAGGTTCCCTGAAGCCCGTTTGAGAAGAGAAGACCACAGGTTACATACATGGAGTAGGGGGATTGGACAACAGTGAGGCCCAGAGAATCTGCCAGTTTCACCAGCGCCGGGTCCGGCTCGTTCCGTCCGATAAAAATTACACAAGAAATGTCCATCAAATCAGCGGTTCGTATTACCTGTGGGTTGTACAGCGCGGTAATGAGAACGGACTTGTCGTTGGAGTAAGCCAACATGTGACTCATCATATCGGAGGAAAAAGCACTCTTTAATTCGAGATCCGGATTGCTGTCCTTCGTGAGAACACGGGCGTCCAGCAGATCGATCAGTTCTTTCAAATACATAATGACTCCTTGTACATAATTTGATGCATTAAATTGTTTTGTCGTGCAGTGAAATGAAATTAATTGTATGAAATTTGATTTGTTATGTCTAACTAATAAAAAGAATAAATCTTGTTAGACTACTAACAACTCTTGCAAAACAATTATAAGGAATCGTATAATTGTTTTGCAAGGCGAATTTGAATTTCAGATAAGGAGGTATGGTCTGATGAGAGTTTCAAATGTTCCTTTCAACGGTACGGCGGAACAGGAAACCGAACTTCGTAAGGTAATAGAATCGCACAAAGGCGAGAAGGGCTCCCTGATGCCAATTATGCAGGCGGCGCAGGACATTTATGGTTACCTGCCGTATGAAGTACAGAAGATTATTTCGGATGAAACCGGAATTCCGATGGAGAAAATCTATGGGGTAGCAACGTTCTATGCCCAGTTCAGTATGTCTCCAAAAGGTCAGTACGAAGTTTCCGTCTGTCTCGGCACCGCGTGCTACGTCAAGGGCGCCGGTGAGATCCTGGAAGAGGTGGAAAAACAGCTTGGAATCGCCGACGGCGAATGCACGCCAGACGGCAAGTTCTCTCTGGATACGTGCCGCTGCGTCGGTGCATGCGGTCTGGCTCCGGTAATGATTATAAGCGGGGACGTCTACGGCAAGATTACCGCTGATGATGTCGCTGACATTCTGAAGAAATATGCGTAAGTCTTTACACAGATTAAGCCGAGATGGAGGAATATAATGAAATCATTAGAAGAACTCAAAGTCATTCGGGACAGAATGCAGTGTCAGGTCGCTCCGAGACGTGCATCCGAAGACGTAATCAGCACAGCGACAAGTGGTGGAGATGCGCCGAGCAAATTCGTGCTTGTGTGCGGTGGTACCGGATGCCATTCCGGCCACAGCCAGAAGGTCATGGACCGCTTCAACGATTTAATTGCAGAATCCGGCATGGAGAAGGATGTTAAAGTCATTCAGACCGGATGTCAGGGACTTTGTGCGAAAGGTCCGATTGTTGTCATTCATCCGGGCGGAACCTTCTATGAAGAAGTAGATCCGGAAAAGGCAGAGAAAATTTTCGCAGAGCATGTGGTGCACGGGAACCCTGCGGATGAATACCTCCTGAGAGAAGAGAATGCGAAGGGATCGGATGCGGATTTCCACTTCTACAAGATGCAGACTCGTATCGCTCTTCGGAACTGCGGCGTTATCGACCCGGAGAATATCGATGAATACATTGGAATGGGCGGTTACGAAGCATTGGGGCGTTCCCTGACGACTATGTCGCCGGATGATGTTATCCAGGAGGTTCTGGACAGCGGACTTCGCGGCCGTGGCGGTGCCGGATTCCCGACCGGCAAGAAATGGAAATTTGCATGTTCTAACCGTGGACAGGTTCAGAAATACGTCTGTTGCAACGCCGACGAGGGAGACCCGGGTGCGTTCATGGATCGTTCCATTCTGGAAGGTGATCCCCATAGCGTTCTTGAGGCAATGGCAATCGCCGGTTATGCAATCGGTGCAGATCAAGGCTACATTTACGTTCGTGCAGAGTACCCGATTGCTGTAGATCGTCTGCGCATTGCAATTCAGCAGGCGAGAGAATATGGATTCCTGGGTAAAAATATTTTCGGCTCGGATTTCAGTTTCGACATTGATTTGAGACTGGGTGCCGGTGCGTTCGTGTGCGGCGAGGAAACCGCGTTGATGACTTCCATCGAAGGAAACCGCGGCGAACCGCATCCGCGTCCGCCGTTCCCGGCCGTAAAGGGCCTGTTCGAATCTCCGACGATTCTGAACAACGTAGAGACCTACGCAAACATTCCGGAAATCATCGTGAAGGGGGCAGATTGGTTCGCGTCCATGGGAACCGAGACCTCCAAGGGAACGAAGGTGTTTGCGCTGGGCGGCAAAGTCAACAATACCGGTCTGGTTGAAATTCCAATGGGAACCACACTGAGAGAGGTTATCGAGGATATCGGCGGCGGCGTTCCAAAGGGAAAGAAATTCAAGGCAGCACAGACGGGCGGACCTTCCGGCGGATGTATTCCGGCACAGTATTTTGACATTCCGATTGATTACGAGACGCTGAAGAGCATCGGCTGCATGATGGGATCCGGCGGAATGATTGTCATGGATGAAGACAACTGCATGGTCGACATTGCAAAATTCTTCCTGGAGTTCACCGTCAGTGAATCCTGCGGAAAATGTACGCCTTGCCGTATCGGGACGAAACGCATGCTGGAAATCTTAACCCGCATCACGGAAGGCAAGGGAGAGATGGAAGACCTTGATAAGCTGGAAGAACTGGCAAAATATATTCAGGCCAATTCGCTGTGCGGACTCGGACAGACGGCACCGAACCCGGTTCTTTCGACCATGAGATTCTTCCGCGATGAATACGTTGCGCACATCAGGGACAAGAAGTGCCCGGCAGGTGTCTGCAAGGCCCTGTGCTCGTACGAAATTGATCCGGAGAAGTGCAAAGGCTGTACGCTCTGTGCAAGAAACTGCCCTGCAGACGCTATTACCGGTTCTGTGAAAGAACCTCACCACATCGATAAGGAGAAGTGTATCAAGTGTGGTGCATGTAAGGATAACTGCCGTTTCGGCGCAGTAATATTCAAGTAGTGGAGGTTCAAAATGGCTGATATCAAATTGACAATCGATAATATTGAAGTTACGGTTCCGGAAGGCTCCACTCTTCTTGAAGCCGCTCATGCAGCCGGAATTGATATTCCGACGCTGTGTTACCTGAAGGGAATCAATGAGATTGGTGCTTGCCGTATGTGTCTCTGTGAAGTAGATGGCGCAAGAGGCTTGGTGACCGCCTGTGTATACCCGGTAACCGATGGAATGGTTGCACATACCAATACCGAGAAAGTTCGAGAGGCGAGGAAGAAGACACTCCAGCTGATCATTTCCGACCACAACATGGACTGCCTCGCATGCGTCCGCAACAACAACTGCGAACTCCAGAAGCTTTGCAAACGTTATGGTGTGACGGACACGGATTACTATGCCGGCAAGAAAAATACTTTTACCATCGACAACAGCTCCAAATCCATCGTAAGAGATAACAACAAGTGCATTCTCTGCCGCAGATGCATCGGTGCTTGCACGAACGCACAGGGAATCGGTGTTATCGGTGCAAACAACCGTGGCTTTGAGACCTATGTGGGCAGTGCATTCAATTTGCCGATCGCAGAAACCAGCTGCGTGAACTGTGGACAGTGCATTGTTGCCTGTCCGGTCGGCGCGCTCTATGAGAAGGATTCGACGGCAGAAGTGAAAGCTGCGCTTGAGGATCCGGACAAATTCGTCGTCGTACAGGCAGCTCCTTCCACCCGCGTGGGTCTGGGAGAATGCTTCGGCCTGCCGATTGGCACCGTTGTTGAAGGACAGATGTCCGCGGCCCTCCACCGCCTCGGATTTGACCGCGTGTTCGACACCAACTTCTCTGCCGATCTGACCATTGTAGAAGAGGCACATGAGCTGATCGACCGCGTTCAGAACGGCGGGGTACTTCCGCTGATCACGTCCTGTTCGCCGGGCTGGGTGAAGTTCTGTGAGCACTATTATCCGGATCTCCTTCCGAACGTGTCCAGTTGCAAATCGCCGCAGCAGATGTTCGGGGCAGTGGTAAAAACATATTACGCAGAAACCATGGGTATTCCGGTGGATAAAATCGTATCGGTTTCCATCATGCCTTGCACGGCGAAGAAGTTCGAGTGTGATCGTCCGGATCAGGATGCCGCAGGTGTGCCGGATGTGGATTACGCATTGACCACCAGAGAGCTCGGAGAGATGATCAACGAGGCCGGCATCGACTTTGTGAATCTGGAAGAAATGCCATATGACAGTCCGCTGGGTGATTACACCGGCGCCGGCGTCATATTCGGCGCAACAGGCGGTGTAATGGAAGCAGCCCTTCGAACCGCAGTAGAAACCATCAGCGGAGAGGAACTTCAGAGCGTAGACTTCACCGATGTACGTGGCGTAGAGGGCGTGAAGGAAGCTTCCTACAATGTTGGAGGGCTGGAAGTGAACGTTGCCGTTGCCAGTGGTCTGGCAAACGCCAGAAAGGTTCTGGACATGATCCGTTCCGGCGAGAAGAATTACACTTTCGTTGAAATCATGGCGTGCCCGGGCGGATGCGTCAACGGCGGCGGACAGCCGATCGTCGATTCGGCAATTCGAAACTTCATTGATCTCCGAGAAGTGCGTGCGAAGGGACTTTATGAGCTGGATAAGAACAGACCACTGCGGAAGTCTCATGAGAATCCGGATGTACAGGAGCTGTACAAATCCTACTTTGGAGAACCGGGAAGCGAGAAGGCACATCATGTCCTGCACACGAAATACATCTCGCGTCAGGTCAACCAGGACTAGAACCGAGCGTCGCCGAAGGAATTCAAAAATCGGAAGCAGGGTGATTCATGCAGGGAACATGCAGGAAGCTGCGTGAACCCGGAGGTTGAGCCGTAATACCACTGACTGAAGTTTTAGTTTTGACCGGATAGAATTTATGATTCGAAAAGCGAGGCCGTACCAGCCTCGCTTTTTATGTAAAATCCATGTTAAATTTCAAGGGGTGTATTCCTTCTGCGCTTGAACCAGCACATGTTCGTATGGTATCATTTCACATATTGTTTTCGGAGGAGGAGTGATTTGAAAGTAGTACTGACAACTTTATTCATGGCAATGGTACCGGTAATCGAACTTCGCGGAGCCATTCCGTTCGGGGTTGTGGAAGGTTTAAGCGTTAGCCAGGCGATGATGATTTCGATAATCGGAAACCTGATTCCGGTTCCGATTCTTCTGATCTTCACCAAGAAGGTATTTGAATGGATTCGAACGAAGAGTGAGAAGCTGAATGCTTTTGTCTGCAGGATGGAAGCGAGAGCGGAGAGCAAGAAGGCGACCGTTGAGAAATATGAATTCTTCGGCCTGATGATTCTTGTAGCGATTCCGCTGCCGGGAACCGGTGCATGGACCGGTTGTCTAGTGGCAGCCATGATGGAGCTCAAGTTTCGAAAGGCTTTTCCGGCGATTGCGCTGGGCGTGTTGATCGCCGGATTGATCGTATCCTGGGTTACCTATGGCGTGGAGATGTTCGTGTAAGCGAAACAAATGGTAATCCCGAAGAGCAGATTCGTTCAGCATGCTCTTCGGGATATTTTAAATGATTCTTCTGCTTACAATTCTTTCCGGATTCAATCCTCTCGTGCTGAACCGGAATCCGACATGGACTCGGAATTCGTACTTGTCGTCTTGGATGAATTATCACTGTTCGTCGATGTCTTGTCCGACAAGTCTATGCCCAGATAGTTTTGATTAAAGAACTCATCCAGCGGTTCATCCAGCAGCATGTAATTCATGAATGCGTCGAGCTCATTTGCGGCGGTCGTGACCGCTTTGTTGAGTGCATCGAACAGCCTTCCGTTACACTCTGATGCGCGCGGCTCTTCATCTTCCCGATAGATCATGTCGCGGCTTTCGCGGATGGATTTCTTTGGAACAAGAGAAAGTACGCGATAGATGTTCCGACGGGTATTCCGCCTTGGATGGCTGAAGGCACTCAGAATACCGTTCATGGTTTCGATTGCTTCATGTGTTTTGTCCGCTGTTGCGGACTGGTAGAAACCGGCAATGATCTCGTCGAGATGTTCATTGTGTGGGAACAACCGATCCAGGTTCACGCGTCTTGGTGATTTCTTGCAAATTCGCAGTATGAAATTGTCGAATTCCCGTTCCAGTTTGCCGTGTGAAAGGCTGCTTTTGACCATATATTCGTCTATTATCGGGTGGCAACAAGCATCGAGTACGAAGTGGGTGATGCATCCGAAAACATAGCTGTAGGCCTCCGGCTGAGGGTTTTCCTTCAATTTTGCAGCGGCACTTCGCATGAATTCCCGACCGGCTGCCATATGAATCCGTGAGCCTTCTGTCCTTAATGAATTCTTCTTCCAAGGGCGGTAGAATGCAAGGAAGTCCGGACCATGGAGTCCCATCGTGTAGGCGTCCAGTGTATCTCCGTTGTGATTAATGATATCCTTGACATCGCCCGGCATAATGCGGACGACTTCATTTCCAAAATAATAATGTGCGTAATGAGATGGCATGTCGTTCTCCTTCCATAATCATCTTTTCCATTATATCGAAATGATTTTTATTCATCAATATTAAATTATATGCGCCCGTAAGCAGATTCCTCTTTGAAATAGAGCCAGAGATATGTATAATGTTATCTAAAAGAAAAATATTGCATGGTTACACAAAGTAGGAGAAATTATGAGCACAAGACGTATTATTCAGGTGAACGAGAAGGTACCTCTATCCATGGGAATTCCTCTCAGTATACAACATACCTTTGCCATGTTCAGTGCATCGGTACTGGTTCCATACATCCTTGGAATCAGCCCGGCAATTGCACTTCTCATGAATGGTATCGGTACACTTCTTTTCATTCTCATTACAAAGGGCAAATCCCCAGCTTATTTGGGATCAAGCTTCGCTTTCATCTCACCGGCATTGCTGGTTATGCAGGACATGGGTTATGAATACGCATTGGGCGGATTCGTTGTAACCGGTGTTATTTTTATGATTGTGGCGATTATTGTCAAATTTGCCGGCGTTAAATGGATTGACGTGGTTCTTCCGCCGGCGGCAATGGGCCCGGTAGTTGCACTGATCGGCCTGGAATTGGCGAGCAACGCCGCTCAGAACGGCGGCATTGTCCTGACCGACACCTACACGGAAATTAATCCGAAATTTGTCATCGTATTCCTTGTTACACTCGGTTTTGCCATTATCGGCCAGGTACTGTATCGAGGTTTTGCATCGGCAATTGCAATTCTGATTGCGATCATCATCGGTTACGTCGTTGCTCTTCTGATGGGCATTGTTGACTTCACATCCCTTCAGACGCAATCCTGGTTTGCGCTCCCGAATTTCATGGCACCGAAGTTCAACCTGCAGGCCATCCTGATTATCGTTCCTGCCACTCTGGTTGTTATCTCGGAACACATCGGTCACCAGGTCGTTACATCCGAAATTATCGGAAAGGATCTTCTCAAGGATCCGGGACTGCACCGTACACTTTTCTCGGACGGACTTTCCACAACGCTGTCCGGCCTCTGCGGTTCTGTACCGACCACCACTTATGGTGAGAATATCGGCGTTATGGCCATCACGAAGGTTTACAGCGTATGGGTTATCGGCGGTGCAGCCGTATTCTCCATTCTCCTCTCCTTCATCGGTAAGGCATCTGGTCTGATTGAGACCATTCCGTCTCCGGTCATGGGCGGCGTCAGCTTCCTATTATACGGTATGATCGGTGCTTCCGGTATTCGCCTGATGGTAGACGCTAAGGTCGATTACGCAAAAGCGAGAAATCTTGCGATGACATCCGTGATATTCGTTACCGGTCTGTCTGGCGCGTTCATCCAGATCGGCTCCGTGCAGCTGACCGGAATGAGTCTGTCCGCACTGGTCGGAATGCTGATGGGACTTATTTTCTACGTTCTTGACAAACTCCATCTTACCAACGATTACGAAGAACCGGAGGAAGTGGAAACTGCGGCAGAATAATTTCTGATTCATTAATTTTCGCTAAAAAGACTCCTGCCGGGTATACCCGGCAGGAGTCTTTTAGGTGCGCCTGGCGGCGCACGTTTCTAACGGGTGAAAGTCCCGAATCCGCCCGACAGTGGGAAGGATATAGCTGAACAGCA
>CAVKJB010000013.1:0-66256 GCA_963656785.1 Acutalibacteraceae bacterium
TGCTGTTCAGCTATATCCTTCCCACTGTCGGGCGGATTCGGGACTTTCACCCGTTAGAAACGTGCGCCGCCAGGCGCACCTAAAACAGCGAGACAGCCAAAGCTGTCTCGCTGGGTATTTTATTGGAGAGGTGCTCTGCATCCGGCACTTCCAGTTTATTCTACAGAATTATTCTACAGGTCTTTCTCCGTGAACGGATTGACCCTATTGTGCTGCTTTCTGCCGATTCTTCATCACACGGAGGAAGATGAACATGATGGCAAGGCCGACAACCAGTCCCGGGATGGCGGATTTCGTGAAACCAACAACCACGTAGGAAATGGCGGCGATAATCATGGCAGTCATCGCGTATGGCAGCTGCGTCTCCACGTGACTGAGGTGATTGCATCCGGCGCCGGCAGAAGACATGATGGTCGTGTCCGAAATCGGGGAGCAGTGGTCGCCGCATACACCGCCTGCCATGCAAGCCGAGATAACCGGAATCATCAGGTCTGGACTGGACTTCGTAATGGCCAGTGCAATCGGAATCAGAATTCCGAATGTTCCCCAGGACGTGCCGGAAGCGAATCCCAATGCACAAGCGATGAGGAAAAGAACGGCCGGAATGAAGATCATCATGCTCGACGGCATTCTTCTTACCATATTCGCTACGAAATCTGCGAGACCAAGGCTGTCCGTCATCGCCTTCAGCGACCATGCCAACGTCAAAACCAGAATCGGCGATACCATCTGCTTGAAGCCTTCCGGGATGCAAGCCATGCATTCGCTGAACTTCAGAACGCGTCGAGCGCAGTAATAAACAATCGTAAGAATCATGGCAACCAAGCTGCCCATGGACAGGCTGACAGCGGCATCGCAATTCGCGAATGCATTGACGAACGATTCTCCGCTGAAGAATCCGCCGGTATAAATCATGCCAATCAGACAGCACACGATCAGAACTGCAACCGGAAGAATCAAATCGGCTACATGACCGTTCTCGTTCTCTGAAATCTTCTCATCCTGCGAAGAGAGGTTCTCGTGTACGGTGAAGAGATCTCCCTTCTCTACGGCATTTCTCTCGTAGATAGCCATCTTGCCGTAATCCAGATCCATGACAACAAGTGCGATCATCAGGCAGATGGTGAACAGTGCGTAGAAATTGTACGGGATCGCACGAATAAATATGGTCAGACCGTTCTCCCCTTCTACGAAACCGGAAACGGCTGCCGCCCAGGAGGAAATCGGTGCCAGAATGCATACCGGAGCAGCGGTGGCATCAATCAGGAATGCCAGTTTTGCACGAGATACATTGAATTTATCGCACAGCGGCTTCATCACACTACCTACCGTGAGACAGTTGAAGTAGTCGTCTACGAAAATCAGGATTCCCAGAGCGATGGTGCTCAGCTGTGCCTGTTTTCTTCCTTTAACCTTCGTGGATGCCCAGTTTCCGAACGCGGCGGATCCGCCGGAGAGGTTCATCATCGCCACAAAGATTCCCAGCACAACCAGGAAAATCAGAATGCCGACATTGCCGGCGCTGGAAAGCGATGCAATCAGACCGCCGTTTACGAGCTGCTCCATGACGCCGGAGAAATTGGCACCGGCATACAGAATTGCGCCACTCAGAACGCCCAGAAACAGAGAGCTGTATACTTCCTTGGTAACCAGAGCCAGTACAATAGCGAACAGCGGCGGGAATGCAGACCAGGCGGTTGCGTACAGTGCCGGTGTCTCTGCGGCTTCCCCCGTCGCATAGCTCAGCATCGGCATCGACGCGATGGTGAGTAAAGCCAGTCCGAAGACGAAGCTTGCGCGATTACGAATAGAATGTGTCATTTTCATCCTCCATTTGTTCTTTCCGCGCATCCGATGATGCGCCTTCCTCGAATCAATCAAAAAGCCCTGAATGACGTCTGAAACGTATCCATGGCTTGAACTCAAAAACACATCTGCACCGCAAATGATGTTACCATTGATAGCGCTCCACGTATGTGACAGTCCACCGCATGTTATGCGATGTCCCAGGCCTTCGCTGTAGGATGGCTTCGGCCTTCGGCGGATTTCCCTTTCCCGAACCGCCGCATCCTCTGCGTTCGCCATTCGGTACTCTTGATCTCCGCAACCTCTATCGAATCAGGTTGTATTCAGTTGACTTACTTCATTATATCGAACAAAAGGTCATTGTCAACATCTTTACTGCAATTTTTTGTTGCAATCTACAAAATATGACCGTCAGCACCTTCCAAAAATCCGGATCCCCGTCGCCTCCTCATCGCCCTTTTGTTGTATCCGCCGCCAACTTCATGTATAATTTAACGAAATACGTCAGCTCGGAGGAACATCATGCGAAACCCTTTACACCGAATCTGTCCCGTCTGCATATGCCGAGGTATCACTCTGTCCCTCTTCCTTGTGATCACGCTCACAAGCTTAACCGCTTGTGCCCCGATTCTGGAACTCAACCAGAAGTACGCCCGTACCCATATTCTTGTCAACTACGGAGACAAGGTGTCCACTGACATCGGTCAATACATTAATCTCGATGTCTTGTCCGAGGAAGATCGAGATTACGTAAAGAGCAACTCGTCGATCGAATACACCGGACAGAAAGTGCCCGGCAAGGCTTATGACAAACTTGGCAATTATACGCTGACCATTTACTACGACGGTCAGGTCTACCGCAAATACGATGTAACGGTTCGCGACACGGAAGCGCCCAAGTTTAAGAAGGCCGAAGATGTGTACATTTTCAAGGGACTGGATTATTCCGCCGAGGAAGTGAATGAATTGGTTAAAAGCATGTTTCGCGTTACCGACAACTCCGGCAAAGTAAAGGTCAAATACTCCCACGATACCATCTCCACGGATAAAGTCCGCGACTACATCGTTCACGCGAAGGCCACAGATAAATCCGGAAATCAGTCCGAGGCCAAGGCCACCTTCCACGTGCAGAAGGCAAAATACGGAGCAAAGGGAACTTACGTCTATGTCAGTATTCCGAAACAAACGCTGACTTACTTCGTAGACGGGAAAGTGGATATGTCCACCCCGATCGTGTCCGGGACGGCAGGTATCCACGATACGCCGTGGGGGACCTATTCCATCAATTCCATGAGCATGGGCACCCGACTCAAAGGTCAGGACTACGATGTGAAGGTGAATTACTGGATGGCCTTCATCGGAGGCGCCTTCGGACTTCACAGTGCGGAATGGCGAGGTGCCTTCGGCGGAAACATCTATCAATACGGCGGATCTCACGGATGCGTAAATATGCCGGTCTACGCCGCGGGGGAACTCTACGGGAAAGTGAACATCGGCACCCCGGTAATAATCGGAGAATAGAAAATGGCGCCCTTCCGCAAGGAAGAGCGCCTGTTTTTAGCATATTTTACTGCTTCATAATTGTCCTTAGGACATCTCGGGCAATCGGGCCTCCGGTCACGTATCCGGTGCCACCGTTCTTGACCCAGACGACGAACGCAAGCGGATAATTCTCGTTGTCAATAAACCCTACAAACCATGCGTCTTCGCCGCTTCCGGTCTCCGCAGTACCCGACTTCGCATAGATATCCAGGCCGGAATAATTGTACTCCCCATAGGTGGTCTTTACATTGTTCTTCATCATGGATTTCAGCTTGCTGGCCGTGTCCGCGCTGAGATATTCCCCCAAAGACTTACCGCTGCTATCCGTAGCGAGGAAAGAAGAGGACTTCAGCAGTTTCGGCTGCGTCGCTTCTCCGCCGTTGGCAATCGCTCCCATGTAGACCATCATGGCACACGGATTCACCAGATCCTTGTACTGCCCGATGCCCGCCCAGCTCAAGTTGATATCGTTATCCGACGGAAACGTAAAGGAACCCTCCTGCGTCTGAATGCCGTCCACATCAACAGCATCTGTCAGGCCTACTTTCTGGGTGGTAGCCGCCAGATCTGTCGCACCAATCTCCCTTGCCAGCTTACCGAATGCACCGTTGCAAGAGACAGCCAATGCATCCTCGAAGTCAACGGTTCCGTGAGCCGATGTGCAGGTGATTTTCTCTCCGCTGTATTGATTCGTCCCGTCACAGGTGAATCGGAAGGAGTCCAGATTGGACAGGGCGTCGATGGCAGCTGCCGAAGTAACCAGCTTGAATGTCGAACCCGGCGTCATGGCACCCTGCAGGAAATTGTTGAAATAGACGGAGCCACTCTCGCCGGTGGCCTCTGCGGACTGATCCTCCGTCGGGTCGAAGGCCGGCGTGCTGACCATGCACAGAATTTCACCGGTCTCATAGTTGTAGACGCCTACGGTTCCGGTCTTCCCGGACAAATGCTCATACGCCGTCCGATTCGCTTCCGAATCGATTGTCAAAGTGATTTCCTTGCCGGTTGCGGTGGTATCATACGTGCCGTTCAGAATATCGTATCCGATCAGCTCACTGCTCCAGACACTGATAGCGCCGGTCGATACATTGCCTTTCGTGTCTCCCACTGCATGAACCGTGGCTTTCCGCAGTTCATAATCGTCCGAGTAGTGTGCGCCGTCCTTATCGCAGCGAAGAAGCACTGTGCCATTCCGATCCTTGATGGTTCCGCGGTTCAGCTGTCCGTCCGTGAAAATCTGTTGGTTCCCGTAGAAGCTGGCCCAGGTCTTCCCTTTGGTGACAAAACGATACACGAAAAACCCGGTTCCCAGGAAGAGAACCGCCGCCAACAGCAGGCAAATTGTCGCACGTCGTTCTACTTTATGCATACATGAAACCTCTTCTTCATTTCAAATGGTAAATCATCTCAATAGTCCACGTTTTCCGCATCATACATCATCTTCTCTTTATCGTGATCGTGCATCGGCAGCGCTACCTGCGTGCGTCGGATCGCGATGCTGGCATCTTTTCGCATATCCGCAGCCTTGAAGAAGGCGAGTATCGCCCATGACGCCATCATACTGGTACCGCCCGCCGAGACGAACGGGAACGTCACGCCGGTCAATGGGAACAAGTCCACCGATCCGAACACGTTGAGCATGGTCTGAAACAGGAAGAATGTCGCCGCTCCACAGGCGCCGATTGTATAGAACGTCGAACGTCCCGCCACGATGGAATTCACCGCGAACACACAGAGCGTGATCAGGCAGAGAATCAGAAGTACAGCAATAATGAGCCCCCATTCTTCGGTCACCATGCCAAACACCAGGTCCGTATTGGCAGCCCCTACGTACTTAAGTGAGCCATTCCCTGCGCCAAGACCCAGCAGTCCCCCACCGGCACTGTAACACATCGTTCGCACCTGCTGATATCCTGCATTGGTCGGATCATCCCACACATGTCCCCAGATAGCGAAACGGTTAGCAATATACGATATGAACCGAAGGGCGAGCAAGCCCAGCAAACCCGCACCTGCGCCGGTCAGGATAAGTTTCGACAGATCTCCGCTTCGCAGGAACGATACCACCACGAACGTCACGAAGAAAATCAATGCCGTCCCGAAATCGCCCATAACTGCCAGGCAACCCAGGCAGTAGAAGGAGAACAGGACATACAACAGAAGATTGCGTTTCTCGAACAGTTCTTCCAGTGTCGCCGCCCCAATCAACACGAACACAATTTTGACCAGCTCCGATGGCTGGAATCCAAAGCTGCCGATGTACACCCAGTTGGTTGCGCCGAATTTGTTCTGGCCAAAAATAAGGTTAAATGCCAATAAGACAACCGAGCACGCCGCCAAAATCGGGCGAATCTTCTTCGTCCGGTTGAGATCCCGAAGGAATAAACAGATGGCAAAGAACAGAATCAGTCCGATGACAATCGAAATCAGCTGCGTTATGCAGCGGGCCGGCTCCGAAGAAGCCGTAATCGCCAGACTGAGTGTGGACATGAAGAAGGCAATCAGTTCGATCTCGAAGCCTTTCCGTCCCATCGCCTTGCCGGTCAGGATGTATGCCCACATCACCACACCCAGGAGCAGAATGGAAAGAAGTGCCCCGGCCGAAATTTCCGTCCCCATACTGATAATCAGCTGCAGCACGGTGAGCACCTGGAAAGCGGTGATTCCCAGCATCGCTGACCACGGCGCCAGCGGCTCTCGGTCCATCGTGCGAAGTTCTTCGTTGTTCTGTGTTTCCTGCAAACTGATGGATGCCAGCGTCGCGCGGATTCCACCCAGTGAAATCTCATCACCCGCACCGATAATGTATCGTCGTCCCGGATCCAGCACCCGTCCGTTCACCATCGTTCCGTTCGTGGAACCGAGATCCTTAATCATCCATTTCTCTTCGGAACGTCTAATCAAGAGTGCCTGGTTCTTGGAAACGGTCTTCTCCTTGATTCTCAAATCCACCGAGGAGGATCTTCCGATGACATTCTCCCAGTGCGTGATCGGCAGACTCGGTCCGCCTTCCACGTACAGATATCCCCACACTTCCGGGGTTGCCCGGGTCGTAAGCAGGGAAAGGATGCACATCAGGAGAATCCAGATAGCCAGCATCACAAAAATCCAGCGAAGACCCGTCGTGACGTACTTCGCCAGTACGGGATTCGAACTCGCGTAAGACAATATTGAATTGAAAACACTATTGATGGTATCCACAGTAACCTGCCTTCTAATTACAATTTGTACCTGTTCCTCTGAATCTATGGAACAACCTGCGGGTGGCGAAAAGATTTTTCCGCCGTCCCGCAGGCCTCTTCTTATCTATTTCTTCCAGGAGCTCTTGAGTCCCACGATGCTGTTGAACACCTTCTCATCCTCTGAGGTCAGCTCGCGGTCTGCGATATAATATCCTTTGCGGAAGAACTGGAATCGTTCTTCCGGCTTCACATCCTTCACGGATGGCTCTGCATATCCCCAAATATCCCGGAGAGAATCCGGATTGAATACCAGCGAACCGTCCTCCGCCTCGTCCATCATGTATCCGTACTCACGAATGCGAATGCGAACTGCAGTTCCCGCTTCCACGAAGTGAATGGTTCCCTTGACCTTGCGTCCATCCTTGGCCTCGCCGCCCTTCGTATCCGGGTCGTAAGTGCAGAGAAGTTCGCGGATCGAACCATCGTCGTTCTTTACCACTTCATTGCAGGTGATGAAATAAGCGCCCTTGAAGCGCACTTCGTTGCCCGGGAAGAGGCGAAAATACTTCTTCACCGGAACTTCCATGAAGTCATCTCCGTCAATCCACAGCTCCCGGCCGAAAGGAATTTCCCGCTCGCCCAGTTCCGGCACTTTGCGGTTGTTCTCCACACGGCACATTTCTATCTGATTCTCCGGATAATTCGTAATAATTACCTTAATCGGGTTGGTGACAACATGGATGGCCGGAACCTTATCCTGGAGATCATCTCGAACAGCGGCTTCCAGCTGTGCAATATCCACTGTGGAATTGGCCTTCGCTACACCGATCTCATCGCAGAACGCACGCACCGCTTCCGGGGTATATCCTCTGCGGCGGATACCAGCGATCGTCGGCATTCTCGGGTCATCCCATCCGTCAACCAACTTCTCGTCCACCAGTCTCTTAAGATACCGCTTGCTCATCAGCGTCCGTGTGATGTTAAGACGCGCAAATTCAATCTGACGAGGCGGATTCGGCCAGAGTCCCACTTCGCGAAGCACCCAATCGTACAGCGGACGATGATCCTCGAATTCGAGCGTGCAGATGGAATGCGTGATTCCCTCGATGGCATCTTCAATCGGATGTGCGAAATCGTACATCGGATAGATGCACCACTTGTCTCCGGTATTGTGATGCGTCGTATGTGCCACGCGATAGATAATCGGGTCTCTCATATTGATGTTCGGCGAAGCCATATCAATCTTCGCGCGAAGAACAATCTCCCCATCCGCGAACTCCCCATCTCTCATGCGCTGAAACAGTTCCAAATTCTCTTCCACGCTCCGATTCCGATACGGGCTCTCTTTGCCCGGCTCGGTCAGCGTGCCGCGGTATTCCTTAATCTGCTCCGGTGTCAGGTTGCACACATACGCCTTACCCTTCTGAATCAGGATGATTGCCGCATCATACATCTGATCGAAATAGTCCGATGCCCACAGGCGCTTGTTCCACTCGAATCCCAGCCAATGCACATCTTCCTCGATGGCATCCACATATTCCGTATCCTCTTTGATCGGATTCGTATCGTCATAACGCAGGTTGCAGGTACCGCCGTATTTGAGGGCGGTTCCGAAGTTGAGGCACAGCGACTTCGCATGTCCGATGTGCAGGTAACCGTTCGGTTCCGGCGGAAAACGGGTTGCAATGTGGTCCCACTTGCCGCTCTCCAGGTCGCCGTCAATAATGTCGTGAATGAAATTGCCGCGCATTTCTTTGTATTCGTTCGTTGTCTCGTTGCTCATTCCAGCCTCCAAAAAATCTTTATACAGATATAGCCATTATAGCACAGCGAATTTTATTCTACAAACTGAGGGTGCCGATTCGTGACGGCACCCTCGCAGAATTCTGTCGTGGAGTAATTTGTTTTTATCCCCTAATATTTGTCAAAAGAAGCCCCGTGCCGCTCGGATTACCGAATTAGATATCCGTTTTCAAATTGCTTACAAGCAGGCTGGCAGACACCGAAGGCGCGTGGCCTAGATATCCGTTCGTGCCAGAATGGCTGCCGGCGTCTTTCGAAGTACGCGGAAGACCGGAAGGAGACCTGCCAGCAGGTTGAAGAACAGAAGCACGCCGAAAGAGACGAGCACAACGAACGGATTCACCACATATTGGTCGGCCAGGCTGGATATACCAAGCTTCAAGGCGTACAGACCGCCATAAGCCATCGCAATGCCCGGGATGGCCGTGAGTATCGTGATGACCACAACTTCTCCGGCAAACATCCGATATATATCCTTCTTCTTGAGACCGATTGCGCGAAGCGTTCCCACTTCCTTGATTCGGGACAGGAAGGAAGAGCGCAGCATCAGGAAGATCTCAATCAGTGATACGAAGAGCAGTACGCCTGCCACAATCAGCGAAGATCGGAGGCTGTTTCTGTGTTCCCGAATGTAAGCGGCGCGGTCGCGCTCGTAGTTGATTTTCGCCGAGTAACCGGCATCCTTGAGTGCTGTCAGCGCCGCATACGTATCGGTTGCGTAGACCGAGCACTGCTTCTGTTTCGCGATGTAATTCTGACGAATCGTATCCTTGCTGACGTAATAGATATCATTCTGATAATCGCTGGTGTAGAAACCCACCAGCTGGAGCTTGTGACCGTTCACCTTCTTGGAGATGGTCTTGCCGATGGTATATCCATCCTCACCGTTATGCGAGTTGTTCACAACCACTTCATACGTGTCCTTCGGCGCACGACCCTTCTTGATCTTGAGTGCCGATGGTCGAAGTTCGTAGTTCACGATGGAGGTGTTCTCCGATTCGTCGCCCGAATCGGATTCCTCCTCCCCGTCCGTGCCGTAATCCGTGAAATCTGCCGCTGTTGCATCGGTTCCCTGCACTGCATTGGCAAGCACGTCGAGGGTTTGACTCTGCGGGAAGAAAATCGACGGAGACTTCGTATCCGATACGCCTACGATGGTGTAATCGGAGAGTTTTGAAATCCTTGCCGTTCGTCCCACGAAGTCGTCCAGCGTCGTCACGCCTACCGTATCACCGATTCTACTCTTCAGGTATTTATCCAGAATCATGCGGTCCACGACGATTTCGTGACTTTTCTCCGGGAGTCGCCCCTTGATGATGTCCGTCTGCGTCAGCATCTCCGCCCGGGTCAGCGAACCCGTTATCCGTGAACTCAGTGTCGAAGTCTGATAATAGTCATCGAGCGGCAGGCGCACCACAATCCGCGTATCGCCCGGCGTCACGTAATCCACACCATCCATCTTCCGGATTTCCTTCAGAATTGTCTCGTCGTGCTTCGGATTGGATACCGTGATGTAGTGACTGTTGGTCGTCAGGAAGTCTTTCTCCTGAATGTCGAAAATGCCGAAAATGTTACTGATTCCGGCAAAAGTAAATGCCGCTGCAAAAACGAATCCAAGCAGGAGCAGCTTCTTCAGATTGCTGAAGTTTCTCACACTCTTAAAACCGTTCAACAGCATGTTCCACGGGGTATAGAGAGACGTGTACTTCGCTCGGAAGCCCTCCGGGATGTACTTATCGTAATCGAACTCATTGTCCTCATAGATGCTGGAATCCATCGCCGAATAGTGATCATCAATCATCTCGATGTTCGACGTTTCGTCCACCACATGGTATGCGCCGCCGGTATTGATATACAGGTTGCCGCCGCGGATAACCAGCTTGATGTTGGCCTCCCGGAGCTTATCCTCATACAGATCCACCGTGGCATCTCCGTGCTTGAATCGCACGGCGTGGTCGATATCCTTGAGATAGATCTTGTTCTCCAGCTGGTAGTCGAGGCGCCTTCCTTCATCGTTCAGGCGATCGTCCACGACCTTACCGTCCTTGAGGCGCACAATGCGGTCTGCGTAGAATTCGGCAATATCCGTCTCGTGAGTTACCAGAATAACAAGCCGCTCTTTGGACATGGTCTTGATGATATTCATAACCTCGATGGTATTGGCACTGTCGAGGTTCCCCGTTGGTTCATCGGCAATGATAATGCGCGGATTCTTTGCAATGGCGCGGGCGATCGCCACGCGCTGACGCTGGCCTCCGGACAGCGCATCTGCCGGCTTGTTGCGAAAGGCGTAGATGCCGACCGCCTTGAGGCAGTAGTTCACACGTTCGGCAATCTGTTTCTTATCCCGAATTCCAACCATGCGAAGCGGGATCGCCACATTCTCGAAGACCGTTCGATTGTCCAGAAGGTTGAAGTTCTGGAAGATGTAACCGATTCGTGCGTTCCTTATCGTATCGATTCGGTTCGCGCGTCTGCCGGTAATGCACTCCTTGTCGACATAGATTTTGCCGGAATTGATCTTATCCAGGCCACCGATAGCGTTGAGGAGTGTGGTCTTGCCGCAGCCGGAAGGTCCGAGCAATGCGACGATGCCGTTCTCCGGAAGTTCGAGCGTGGTGTCGTTAATGACATGAATCTCGTTCGCCTTCCGTCGATTGAAATATTTATTGACATTCTTTAACTGAATCATGCTCTACACCTCCTCTCTATAGCTCTTCATCGCGCTCTTGCTGAAGATCTTGCGGGAATACCTGTTTGCAATCAGCAGCGACATCAGGAGAAGCACTGCCAGCAGGAGCAGGTAATTCAGCGGATTCAGGAAGGACAGCTGCTTACTCAGACTAGCAGCCGGAATAATTCCGCGGCGCGCGAGAATAGATGCCCCTGCTACAAGTCCGTAGGAAATTGCCATCATCAGCACCAGCTCCACCCGAAGTATATTGTCCGTATTGCGTTTGGTCGCTCCCAGAATTCGGAGCGTGGAATAATACGAATTGCGGGATCTCATAATCAGTCGGATGACCGCGTATGCGATGAAGAAGAGCACCACAAATTCCAGTGCCATGGTAACAATGGAAATCGCCTTGTTAATGAATGTGAGCTCCGCGGAGACACCCTGAAGGGTGTCCTTTATCACCAATGCCTTGTAACCGGCATCGCTTAATGCCTTCGAGGTCGAATCGGATTTCTGTTCGTCCTTCATGTACACGCTGCTCTGATAATTTCCCTTGTTGAACAGATCATTGTAATCCAAACGGCTGATGTAGATGTTCGAAGAATAGACATCATAGTCCTTCTTCGGATATCCCAGCAGGTTCTGGATGTTATCCGCTTTAAATACTCTGGAAATCTTCAGATCCCGATCATCTGTAAAGTAGTGTGTCTCGATATGGATCCCCAATTTCTTTCCGGTCGCATTTCCTTCTTCAAAATACTGGTACGCCTGATCTTCCGAGATGTACACCTCTCCCTTCGGAACATTCGGGGAAGGATAGACAACCTGATAGCCGATGAAATCCTGTTTCGTACCGTTGTAATTCAGCGTCACCTTAGCGGAAATTGCGGTAGTCTTGACGAGCACACGGGCAGCCACGTTGTCGGTAACGTAGATCAGTGCATCCCCGTTCGTTGAACGATCCGAATTCGCGTCCAGATACACCACACCGACGATGGACACCTTGTCCTTCAGCAGGCGGTCGCTGGAATTCCGATAGGTCTGGATATAGTATTTCTTCCCCAGGATCTTATCTCCCATGGCTTTTACAGCATCGTAGCAATAGCAGTTTTCATCGATGGCGATGACTGCCTCCGTGTCTTTCTCCGGCATACGCCCGATGCTGATCTTGCCGGAATCCAGGCTGCTTGCCGGATACATCGGTCCACTGATATCATAATTGGAAGTCTCAAACATAATGCCGGTGTCGATACCGGAATCACATTTGACGATGTAATCCACGTTTTCCATCTTCTGTATCCGGTCATAATCCGATGTGGTGAAGGAACTGCCGTCCTTCTTCGTCACAATGATCCGCTCTGCGGACACATCGGTGAAGCAATCGTTATAACCCAGCAAATAGTTGTTATGCCAGGACTGCAGTGCCGAAGTATACTGCCCCACAACTGCAGCGCAAACGAATACGTATACCATCAGGAGCAGGATGAATTTCGCCGGCAGGTTGAATGTATTCCGGATGCCCAGGCGTATCTGGGAACCCGTAGAGATGCTGCCATAATTACTCTTGGATGCGGATGGGTGACGGGATGCGGCAGTTTTTCGTTCGGATTTCCTGCTGCCGGATTTACCGCCGTCTGCACCTTCGAAACCGGATGGGCGAGATTCTGCTTTCTTCTTATGGTTTGCGGATCTATGATTCGCTTCCGCGTTTCGTGCGGCGCGTCCACCAATACGTCTTTCCTCCTGTGCACTATTTCGTTCCGCATTTCGGGCTGCACGGCCGCCAACGCGAATCGACGTACCCTCGGAGTCGGCATCTTCGCTGCCTGACGGAGCGTCGGACGTCTCCGCGGTTACGGATCCTGTTTTTAGCACGTCCGAAAGTAAGTCGTCTGAATTATCAGACGATGTTTTTTGATCGTCGGCAGCGAGGATCGGAATCGGTTTCCACGGCTCGGTGACGATATTGGCAGGACGAATGTTCTTGTCCTCAATGATACGACC
Organism: Acutalibacteraceae bacterium; assembly: GCA_963656785.1. GTDB lineage: Bacteria > Bacillota > Clostridia > Peptostreptococcales > Anaerovoracaceae > Mogibacterium_A. The sequence continues at coordinate 13,015 of CAVKJB010000013.1, forward strand.
GTCGTGCATCGTGATTTTGCGTGTCACATACGGCTCAGCCTGCTCGTAGTTGTGCGTGACGATGACTACAAGCTTGTCCTTCGCGATACGATGGAGGGTCTCCATGACCCCGGCGGCGGATGCACTGTCGAGGTTTCCTGTCGGCTCGTCGGCAACGATAATCGGCGCGTTTTTCGCCAGTGCGCGAGCGATGGCCACACGCTGCTTCTGTCCGCCGGAAAGGCGGGAAGCCTTGGTCTTCTTGTATTTCTCCATGCCGACGAGGGCGATGTATTCCGGTATCTTACGCTTCCGCTCTTCTTTGTCGATCCCGCAGAGGAGCATGGAAAGCTCAATATTCTGGTAGACGGTGTAGCTGTTCACCAGGTTGAAGTCCTGGAAAATATTGCCGATGTAGGTCTTACGGTAGCGCTCATAGTCCTCGGTGCGGAAGGCACTGGTATCTTCGCCGGCGACGTATAGTTCTCCCTCTTCGTAGCTGTCTAAGCCGGAGATAACGTTCAGCAGCGTGGATTTGCCGCTGCCGCTCTCACCGGTGATGGCTATGAATTCGCCCATGTCGAGGTTCAGGTCGACTTTGCTGAAGCCGGTGCTGACCGTCTCTTTGTTCGTATAGAATTTCGAAACTTTATGGAGCTCAATCATGTGAGACATAGAATTTACCTGCTTTCTTGTTACGCATTGCTGCTTTGATTCAGTGCTTGCGGAGAAATCGGATCGCGTCACCCGTAATTCCGCATAATACACGCCAATAATTTTAAACCATTCCTCCTGGTGATACAAGGAAGCGACGGGATTCTTAAGGATTTCTTTATAATTGAGGGAGTCTTCGATGATTATCTTGAGAAGTCAGGACAGCAGAAAAGGGCAGCTTTCGCCGCCCTTCTTGTATTATGCTTATTATGCTTTTGGTCGGTTCCGGAGTGGAGACCGCATCACTGCTTCGTGAAGCCCACTACTTTGCTCGCGGTATCCGAACCGATATCTTTCCGGTGCTTTCGCATCAAATTCTTCTTAATATCTTCCCAGCGCATCCACAAAGTGAATCTTCTTCCGGTAGCCCTTGTCCATTTTCTTCTTGTTCTGATTATCGCCCTCTTCTTCAAGTTCCGGATATCCCAGCGTCAGGATTCCCATCGGAACGAATTCCGAAGAAATGCTTAGTGTCTCAGATACGGCTTGCTGCTGGGCTTCATTTCCAACCAGGCAAACCCACTTGCCGACCAGACCGATTTCATCCATGATCACCTTCATGTTGCCGATGGCAGTGCTCTTCACCACTTCATCCTTCGTCGGAATCGGATCCTTTGCACCGTATACCGGAACGATGACAGCCGGGGCATGATCCAGATTCACGCCGTTCTCTCCGTCATTTTCCAGTGCGAGGATAGCGTCCTTTCCCTTGGATACATAGTAATCCCAGGACTGCTCATTGTCCGCGCGAGATGACAGTGCCGCCTTGATGACCTTCACCAGGGTGCCGTTCGCAACCGGCGTCTTTCTGTAAGTAATGGCAGCATCCTTCACTTCCTGTACGTTGGATTCGCTCTTCTGATTCTTTACTTTCTGTTCTTCTTTCTCCATCGGACATACTCCTCCTGCATCATTCAAAAATTCTAATACTCTCATCCGAAAAATATTATACATCGCTGAAAGCCTTAAATAAAGAGCGTTTCAGCGAGTTTGACCCGTTTAATTTTTAACTATTCACGGAATCTTTTTCTGAGTTTAAGGAATTCTTCCACCGTCCGATCAAAGCCCGTCAGAACTGTCGACGAACAGAAATGCGAGCAGGTTGTTTCTTATCCTTATATCTATACTTCCGCTGTTTGAAGTCCATCTTCCCGAACCGGTAAAGATGCGAAATAGAGATTGAGGTACATCTTGTACACTATCGCTGAAGCCGTGCAATCCACCATATGCCGCTCTTCCCGGATATGGACATCTCCCTGAGGGGCGGATTTCTCGCAGGCGGAACCGTCGGTCTCCGTTTCCCCTCCGCCAAAAGAATGAATCGCCCCGGCCAGAGACGTCCGGAAGTATTCATATGCGATCTCCGGTTCGTACGATTCCGCCTGTAACGCGAAAACTTTGCGGATGTTGTCCATGGACAGGACCGTCTTCGCCAGCACGATAAAGAGGAACCGCGCAATCTGCTCTCGGGAATACGCCTTCTTGATCGGTTTGTCCACAATCTTCAGCTTCACATAGTTGCTGATCATGGATGGCGTCGCCTGCATATCCGGGAAATCAGAAAGGAAGCTGTTGACGTACCTCGTTACCTGCTCCAGGTAAAGTCCCACATCCGGAATCTCACTGTATGGCGGGAGCTGTACCCGATCCAGTATTTTCTGAATTTCGATTCTCTGTTCTTTCGTTTGTTTCATTATGACGATCCTTTCTTTAAACAAGTATGACTGCACATCAATGCAATAGGGAGAGTTTCACCTTCCGGCATTGTCCATCCTATCCGGGAGAATCTGCCGCCTCGAATCCCTCGCTGTCACTTATGTCGGTGGATGCTCTTGTTCGCTTTCGTTACGGGAATATTTTAGTCCATATATTCAAAAGCGTCAATTATTATTTATATTACCCCTTGACAAGTTATTCATTAACCGTTATGATGCATGTATCGGTTAATGAATAACCGATAACAAGAAATAGATTATCCTAAAGGAGGTATCCTAATGAATACAATGACCCATTCCGGAGCGATAACATCCATGAAAAATCTTACCGCTAAAGAGCCGACGACACGGACCCATCTCTCTGTTAGATGTGGTCGTCGAGGATCGTTTTCCAGAAATGAAGACGTCCGGAACACAGCATCCTCACCATCCGTGAAGAAAGCATTTCAGAAGAGGAGCGCTCAAGGTACGCTCGCTTCGGAGTCTGCATTTCGACCATTTCCGATCCAGAACCGCTTCCATGCAAAGGATCCGATCAGCGCACTGACCCATTTTGTCGGGTTTCTGATGGCCATTATTGCCACGCCAATTCTGCTGATTCACGCTTCCGATCTGGGGGACAGCCTGACAAGCATGGTTTCATTCGGTATCTTCATGATGAGCATGATTCTTCTCTACGGTGCCAGCGCGTCATACCACACCTTCGAACTCAGCGACACTGCGAATAAGCGACTCAAACGTCTCGATCATATGAGCATCTTCGTGCTGATTGCCGGGTCCTACACGCCGGTCTGCCTAATTGCCCTTCCGGGCTCTTCCGGCACGCACCTTCTGATTGCAGTCTGGACGGTCGCTGCCGTCGGGCTCCTGTTCAAATTCTTCTGGGTAACCTGTCCGAAGTGGGTTTCCTCTGTCATCTATATCGGCATGGGTTGGCTGTGCATCTCCGTACTTCCGACGCTGATCCGGGAACTTCCGGTTGGCGGATTTGCCTGGCTCCTGGCAGGTGGCCTGCTATACACCATCGGCGGAGTCATCTACGCGCTAAAGCTGTCGATTATTCCGAAAATGATCGAAGGAATCGGATCTCTAGAAGGCTTCGGAAATCATGAGCTGTTCCACTTGTTCGTGATGGGCGGCAGCTTCTGTCATTATATGTTCGCATACACATCGCTATGCCTCCTCGGATAAGTCAGCCGAGGTGCAATGCCGACCGGGGCTTCCATCGGTCTCTTTCCTTGATAGCAGTTTTTCACCTACGTTATCCCTCGGACATGAGACCGGCTGGAAGATCCGGTCGGTTTTTTTGACCGACTATTGGGCGGAATCACCGGATTACAGAAGCTTTGCTTGACTTTGCTCGAGAATTTCAGTAGGCTAGGATTTGTTGATTCTCATCGAATCAAATTCTAATCGTTACAAAGGATTCTTTATGAAAAGCAGCAAAGACGTCATTCAATTATCAGATCACTTCACCTGTCGGCGGATTTTGAGATTCTGTACCCCGACGATGGTTATGATGGTGTTCTCCTCCCTGTACGGTGTGGTGGACGGACTTTTCGTGTCACGATTTGTGGGAGAGATTGCGTTTGCATCGGTGAACCTGATTATGCCTGCCATCATGATCCTCTGCGGTTTCGGTACCATTTTCGGCTCCGGCGGCACCGCACTGATCTCGATGACTCGCGGGCAGGGCGATATCCGGAAGGCGAACCGCTACTTCTCCATGATGATTGAGGTATCGGCCATCATCGGAGTGGTGGTTACGGTGCTGGGCGTTCTTTTTACAAAAGAAATTGTCATCCTGCTGGGTGCTTCCGACGACATGGTCGCGGACGCGGTAACTTACGGTCGCATCAGCATCGCCTTCGTTATTGCTACGCAGTTCCAATTTATGTTCCAATCGTTCATGACGCTGGCCGAAAGGCCGAAACTGGGCCTCGCCATCAGTCTTGCAGCCGGTTTTACCAACATGATATTGGATGCACTCTTCATCGCGGGTTTCCATTGGGGCGTCGCCGGTGCGGCGCTGGCGACGGGAATCTCGGAGGTGGTCGGCGGCGTTCTGCCGCTTCTCTACTTCATGCGCCCGAACTCCACATTTCTTCGCTTCCGGCCAACGAGAATTGAATTCCGGCCGGTTCGCAAAGCTGCCTATAACGGCATGTCCGAGTTGATGAGCAACATCTCCTCTTCGATCGTCAGCATGGCCTACAACTACCAGTTGATGCGTTTTGCGGGAGCCGACGGTGTTGCTGCTTATGGTACCATCATGTACGTGCAATTTATCTTCCTGGGCATGATGTTCGGTTACGCAATGGGTGCCTCGCCGGTCATCGGATACCACTACGGGGCTCAGAATCACGCGGAAATGAACAACTTACTGAGGCTCAGCTTCAAGATTGAATACATCGGCGGACTTCTCATGTTCCTGTTAGCGCAGCTGCTGACGCCAACCATTGCCGGCTTCTTTGTCGGTTACAACAGCGAGCTCCTGGCGATGACGGTTCATGCCTTCCGCATCTTCCTTTTCGCGTTCCTATTGTCCGGCGGCAACCTCTTCATCTCCGCATTCTTCACATCGCTGAACAATGGAACCGTATCGGCGATTGTGTCGTTCGTGCGTTCGCTGGTATTCGAGCTTCTGTCAGTGCTGTTGATGCCAGCGGTGCTGGGGCTGGACGGGATCTGGATTTCCGTCTTCGTCGCAGAGGTAGCTTCGGCAATTATGTCCTGGGCATTCGTAATCGCAAAGAACAAGCGCTATCGATACTTTCGCGGATCGTTCTGACAGGGAAGATGCTTCCAGTGCAAGCGAATGCGAAAATCGGAAGAGGATAGATTCTAGTAATGTGCTTTTGACCACTTGAAAACAGCCCTTTGTTCCCGTTATCGGGGCAGAGGGCTGCTTTGTGGCCTGCTGTATTCCATGCACCAAAAACGGGACCGCCATAAATGTGGTCCCGTTCGTCGTCCTATCGTTCTTCGGATCGGCTAGCATCCGAATGCATCGCTTGCGAAATGCTGAAATCTTTACGATGCAATACCCTTGCTACTATTTTCGCTTCACGTTGAACGCGTTAAATCCCGCATAAGTAGCCGCATCACCCAGCTGCTCTTCGATACGCAGGAGCTGGTTGTACTTCGCCACTCTCTCGGATCTTCCCGGCGCACCGGTCTTAATCTGTCCGGTATTCAGCGCAACGGCCAGATCTGCAATGGTGGTATCCTCTGTCTCGCCGGAACGGTGGGATACAACCGCGGTCATGCCGGCTTTCTTCGCCATGCGAATGCAATCGATGGTCTCGGATAAGGAGCCGATCTGGTTAAGCTTGATCAGGATGGAGTTCGCACTTCCGTTATGGATGCCCTTCCAGAGACGCTTGGTGTTCGTCACGAAGAGGTCGTCGCCCACCAGCTGTACACGGTCACCCAATGTCTCGGTGAGAAGCTTCCATCCTTCCCAGTCCTCTTCGTCCAATCCGTCTTCGAGGGAAATGATCGGGTACTTGTCCGCCAGAGACTTCCAGTGTTCTACGAGTTCTGCTGATGTGAATTTCCTGCCGCTCTTCGGCTGTACGTATTCGCCGATCTTCGAACCCTTCCATTCACTGGCTGCGGCATCGATGGCCAGTACGAAATCTGCACCCGGCATGTAGCCGCACTCGGTGATGGCTTTGAGGATGTAGTCCAATGTCTCTTCATCGCTGGAGAGGTTCGGTGCATATCCGCCCTCATCACCTACGCCGGTTGCGTAACCGCCTTCCTTGAGAAGCTTTGCCAGCTTGTGATAGACCTCCGTACACCAGCGCAGCCCCTCACTGAAGCTCGGTGCGCCTGCCGGCATAATCATGAATTCCTGAGTGTCTACGGTGTTAGTCGCATGAGCACCTCCGTTCAGGATATTCATCATCGGAACAGGCAGGGTGGTTGCGCTGACGCCACCCAGGTAACGGTACAGCGGAATATCCAATGCACAGGCTGCGGCCTTTGCCGCTGCCAGAGATACGGACAGAATGGCGTTCGCACCGAATTTTGACTTGTCGTCGGTACCGTCCGCTTCAATCATTACCTTGTCGACGGCATAGGTATCGGATGCATCCATACCAACCAAAAGATCGTTAATTTCATTATTTACGTAGGATACGGCCTTGGTTACGCCCTTACCGCCGTAACGGCTCTTATCGCCGTCTCGGAGTTCCAGTGCCTCGAATTCGCCGGTGGATGCGCCACTTGGGCATGCCGCTCTTCCGATGGTTCCGTCCACCAGATGAACTTCCGCTTCAACCGTCGGATTTCCTCTGGAGTCAATAATCTGTCTTCCAATGACCTTCTCAATTTCTAAATAATCCATGTCAATTCCTTTCCGAATCGTCTGATTCATCGATTCTTAAGAATAATGGTGTCTCGCCCTATTGTCTTTCGGACACCGCACAAAGAAATGATACCATCTTTTGACGTCTATTGCAAAAGGATTGACGGATTATCTCGAATTAAAGGAAGCGCACCACCTTGCTCCAAAATGGTCTTTCAGAATAATTTTGGAGCAAGGTGGGGTGCTTCTCCAGACATGCCGATGTTTCATTCCGTTAATTGTTCCTGTATTCTTGCACGAACAGGAAGGAGCAGTTACCCTGACGGAAATATTCTGCAAGACATTTCAGGAAGGGTATCTGCTCCTTCCATCTCGAAAATTAACGCAATCGCGACCTTTAATTCCATTCCAAATGATGATAAAATAATTATAAACTATCGAAGGGAAGAAATTATTTCACTGCAGTTAAAAAAGCTAAATACTTATCAGCCTGATCACTAATGTATAAATCATGAAGATACTCTATCAACGATGCATTCTTCATAACAGAATCATGCCTTTCGTTATAATTCTTTTTAACAATCCCTATATAAGAAGTTGCTATCGCAGTCGCTTCAGACGTTCCGCTAGATATATCTTTCCTTTCATCCACATCCAGCGACTCTATGTTTGTACCAGGAAACGCAGTGGTAAGATCAGTTGAAATATTAGACTCCACCCAAATTTGCCCGTCTTCATCTGTCGCTGCAACAGACACCACATACGGGCTTATACACGCTGGAAACAACAAATCTTTCTGTGCATAGTCTCCAGCGGAAGCAACTACAGTAATGTCCTTAGCATACATTTTCTTTAACTGAGCAATTATTTTATCCGACTTGATATATCCACCTAGACTGATATTTACTACATCGCATTTGGCGGAAGTAGCATATTGCAAAGCATCCAGCAACGATTCGAAGGTCATTTTCCCGTCTTTATCTGCGGCTTTAATGATAATGATGTTGGCATCCTTTGCTAATCCTAAAATGCCTTTGTAACCAGTTCCACAAACAATACTGGCCATTGTGGTTCCATGGCCACAATCATCTTGTACTTCTTTGCTATGATCGATGGAATTATACGTATCCGAAATATTGTATTCTTCTAGCAATTTATTATCAATTCCAGTATCTATAATGCCTATGGTTATGCCTTTTGCATTACAGTCTTTCAGTATTGCGATAGCATCCATTTCGTCCATGTACCACGGTACTGAGTTGAATTTAGAGATAAAAGTAAATATCGAAACACAAACAGCAGACAGTACTAAAATTATTATCTTCCAACGTCTATCCATCATTTCTTTGTCGATTCATAGAGGTTTTATAGCTATTGTATGAAAAAGTAACCGCCATAACAGCAAGATAGATCCACATAGGCGTAAAAGTCCCATCAAACGGTTCGCCCATATCTGTTATAATGGAATACAACGACATTACACATAGAATCCCAGCCGTTAATGCTGTAATCCAAAATGATATTCTCCTTTTTTTTAGTATTAAACATTTACTAAAACTTAAAAGTACATAGGATATCACGCCTGTTAATCCAATCGAGATTATTAACGGCTCTAGAAAAATTCCATCTTTCACTTTTACTATATCTAAAATGGCCACAAGTCCAGCAATTACCGCACTTATTAAAAAAATAATCTCTGCCGTATTCTTTTTATCACTTTTTATTTCGTACCACCTATACAGGGTCATTCTTAGAATAGCATTTTTCATCAATTTTACCAGCCTTTGTTTTGTGTTCTCATAGTATATTTCATACTCCACCATAACTTATACTTAATCCCATATTTTGCTTTATTGTACTTCTTAATAGAATTAGCAAAATGTCCAGAATATGCGCCAATTGCCAACGCTGCAACACCATCTGCATACATCGTAGCACCACCACCAAAGCCACAGATAGTACATATTTCGCCAATAAGGTCTGCGGCACGCTTGCATTTTCTTAGTGATTTTTCATGTTTTTTAGAATTACTATAGCTCTGATATATTATTCTACCCCAATAATACGTTCTCCCTAAATTTTTATTGTACTTGCCTTGAACATACATGTCGTCATCCTTGGCCTCATAAATTGTACCGTTATCAGTAATCTCATAGATATTTTCTTCTACACCCTCATTGATAGTTTCTATGCCATCAAACATCAAATCAACTACGTCCCCGCCATACTTTCTTTTTAGAGATTTAACGTCTACATCTGATGTATCAATCCCAGTTTTATCATAGTTTAACTGTTTCCCTAGTTCTTCAACAAATTGTTCCATGAGTTCAGCTTGATCATCTGTCAATTCTCCATTATTTGTATCATCTAAATCAATGTAGCAGTCTGAAGCTTTCTCACCGTTGGTGTCTTTTGTTTCCGCTGCAAACGCTAACGATGGTATCATCGTTACAACAAGCATGATGCTTATGATAATTGTCAATAGTTTTCTCATTATCAATTCTCTTCCTTTAATTGTATTACGCTAACCGGCTCAATTTTATTTTAACATTACGTCAATGCAAAAACAAGAGGTTAAATTGGCCTCGCGTGTTAATTCAGAAACCATTTCTCGAACTTCCCGCAGATTGACGGATTATCTCGAATTAAAGGAAGCGCACCACCTTGCTCCAAAATGGTCTTTCAGAATAATTTTGGAGCAAGGTGGGGTGCTTCTCCAGACATGCCGATGTTTCATTCCGTTAATTGTTCCTGTATTCTTGCACGAACAGGAAGGAGCAGTTACCCTGACGGAAATATTCTGCAAGACATTTCAGGAAGGGTATCTGCTCCTTCCATCTCGAAAATTAACGCAATCGCGACCTTTAATTCCATTCCAAATGATGATAAAATAATTATAAACTATCGAAGGGAATAAATTATGAGCAACAGCATCGTCATTTTCGAGAAGCTTGTGCTTCTCTTTTGTTTTATCTTTATTGGGTTCTACTGCTTCCGAAAGCAATGGCTCAGCAAACAGGGAACATCGGAATTATCCCGCATGGTGGTAAATATTTTTAACCCGCTCTTGATGATTTCGACCGCGCTCAGCGGATCTTCCAACATTCCGACACATCTACTGTTTCAGAATACAATTCTCATGGCTGCCTTCTACGGCATCGCTATCGTGCTGGGGCCTCTGGTGGCGCGCCTCATGAGAGTGCACGGGGACGAACGCAGGCTGGTCACCATCATGTTGGTATTCGCAAACACTGCATTCGTTGGAATTCCGATGGTCGAGTCGTTGTTCGGCGAGAAAGAGACATTCTACATCACATTCTATGCTCTGGGCTTCAATCTGCTCTTCTATACGTTCGCGATTCACAGTCTCAAGAAAATGGCAGGCGATACATCGCCCTTTACACTAAAGTCGATGGTTAATCCGGGCGTCCTGTGCGTCCTCCTGGCCATCCTGATTGTCACGTTCCACATCGAACTGCCGAATCTGGCGGTGCAATGCATTTCTTACGTTTCCGACGCGTGCATTCCGCTAACCATGATTATTACAGGCTGTGCGCTGGCCCAGACCGACCTGAAACGCGTCTTCACGGATTGGCGGCTCTATGTATTCTCATCATTCCAGCTTCTCATCATTCCGATTGCGGTCGCACTTCTGGTGCACCAGTTCGGGGCGATGGGCTTCGACACGACGCTGGTTGGCATCTTCATCCTACTCTACGGAATGCCGAACGGGAGCATGCCGGTTATTGCCTGCGAGAGCTTCGACCTCGATGCCGACCTCTGCAGCCGTGGATATGCACTAACGACCCTGCTGTCGCTGGTAACGCTGCCGATTGTGACGATGTTCATCTGATTTCATTTCTTGATGCCGATTGTTTTCGGCGTATATTTATAATCGGATGCTGAGCCCTTACGGCAGCAGCATCCGATTTTCTTTGCATTTCGCTCTTCTTATTACTTTGTTACTTCCGATTTGCCTTCTGCCACGCATACGCATCGTCGTAGATGCGCTGACAGCTATCGTGGTCGCTGAATTCCAGGTAATCATCCTGTCTTGCTCTATAGAAGTCTTTTAGCTTACAGTCTTCCTTCATGTATCCACACAGTAAATCCACCAATGCCTCGTGTTCTGTGCAAATTTCTCCAAATCCCTGTGTATCATAGAAGAATCCTCCGTCCTCATAGTGAGGTGGGAGCTGCGGCGGATGATAATACACAATTGGCTTTCGCATGTGGGCAAAATCGAACTGCACGCCGGAGTAATCCGTCACCATCAGGCTGGATTCCCGCAGGAGTTTCTCATAGTTTGCATTCAGTGCAGAGATGACGGTGACGCCTTTCCGTTCTTCGAAATCGACCGCCTGGGCCTCGATGTTCGGGTGTACCAGGTAGATAATCCGGTAACCATTCTCCTTTGCGCTTTCTAGCAATTTATCATCCGTAATCAATCGATTCATGATCTTATAATAATCTGTCTCCTTGAAAAGGCTGGAGTACGGCCGCGTCTCATTGGGATTGTCCGGCGTCAAGGCAATATAGCTCCGCCACGTCGGCGTTATCAGAATTTGCCGTTGATCGTTGTTCACCAGTCCGTCGAACCTCGCAAGTCCTTTCAGGCGAACGATATCGGTGTCCCTGTATCCGTAAGCCGGCTGCAGGAGATTTGCCACTTCATACTTTGACGCACAATAATACAGCTGCGTGTTGTTCTGTGCCTGATTGTTGGCCTCCACCAGATTCTGCACCGAGAGGCCATGGGAAATATACACGTAATCCGCATGCAGAAGGTCCTGCAGATACGGCACCTCATCCTCCGGAATGGCGTTGAATTTGTACATCGCTGCATGGGTGGCAAACACCATCTTCGAATGGAGGAACATACAGAAATGCTTCTTTGATCCGTGAATAACCGGTTCATAGCCCTCGCGGCGAATACGCTGAAGATCTTCCGCATCCTCGTTGATAACATATACCGGAACCACATCGGTATCGTGGCGCGTCTTGCAGTACTTGTAGAAGTATTCGCCGTTATCGCCGCCCTTATACAGCTTGTCGAAGGTTAGCCAGATATTCTTCCGGTGGTAGCGGGGATAGGAAAGCCAGTACTGAAGACGTTTTCGGATCATCTCCGGTCTTGCCGCTCTGCCGGATCGAATCTCGCGCAGGAACAGAAGCTCATAAAGAAATCTCCTGCGCAGCGGTTCCTTCCGAACAAAGAGCGTTGTCTTGGTTCCGCCCATATTAAATGTTGCAATGTATGGGCCAAAGCACCAGTATGCTCGGTTCAGCTTCGTGCTGATTCGACCGGGATAACGAGTGGTTACCATCGGATGTGGAATGCGGATGTTATTTACTTTTAACACAAATTGCAGGGTATTCCTGTTCCGAAAGCGTGTTTTCGGAATTTCTACGCGGAATGTGTATTGATGATAAGGTTCCAGTCCGAAATACCTCGTGTCTTTGTAACGATAATTCTCTTCATAGTGAAGGGATTCACCGTTCCACTCAACATCCCAGCGGACATCAGAATTCTGCAGGAAGTGCGGGCTGGCGCACTCCAGCACCAGTGCATCTTCCGTATCATTCATAACATCGATATATACCTTCGGAAGCAGCTGGTTCGGAAGCCGTCTTCCGTTAATTTGAATGCGGACCGGCCATTCGGAAAACGATCCATCCGGGAGTGGCGCCTCATCTTTGGGATTCACGAGGACATACCGGATATCGGGATTCTCATACTTCGCATGAAGCAGGAATTCCTGCAACGCAAAAGAGAAATTGTATTTCTGCCACAGCTTTACGCCGGAAATCAGATATTCGTCCTGAATATCCCCGAGGATGCTCCCGGACAATGCCAGAAATTGCCGGACCTCCGCTTCATCCAACACATGTTTGTTTCGACGGTTCCTGTTCGTGTCAATGCGGATAACCAATTCTCGCAGCAGATGAATCTGAATGTGGTCCGGGAGGTTCTCGCCATACCGCTTCCTGGTGAGCATCCAATGCTGTTCGAGTGCATCCAGATACCACTCCTTCTTCCGGTTATCCGGGTTAAGAACATGGTTCTGTTTCTGTGCGTGGCTGATTGCGACGGACGAGCCGCCCAGATAGCCGGCTGCGCCCTGCTGCTCCGCAATTCGGAAGAACAGGTCGGCAGCGGTCTCGTATCCGTGGCAGGTATCCGGCAAATTCTTCATTAAGGCCGTTCTGCGATAGACCACTGCATCGTAATCGTCCGGAAGCCACAACATCTCATCACTTCGATCGAGATAGACAACTTGTTCCCTTAAGTTCGAACAATCCGATTCCTGTTCTGCATCTCCGTTCTCTTCATCCGCTTCATCATTTTCCTGCTCCTCGCCCACATTCGCACAATAGGTGCACTCCATCATCACGGCGTCGAGATGATTCTCTTCTGCAAAGAGACAGGCCGATTGAACCTGTTCCATCGGAAAAACATCATCTGCCCCCGCAAGAACAATGTACTCCGATGAAACATCTTCCAACTTCTGTTGAAGTTCATCGGCGTTCGTCGTACCGGCTGAGTAGTTATGAAGAATTTGGAATAAAGTCATTTGATTCCTCCTCGATATTGTAATAATTTGATTAGTCGTTTTTCGTCCGCCTGCTTCCGGAGCGATTACGCATCCGGCTAGCTACATCAGATCGATGGATTGAGTCATCCCGCAAACTGTATTATGTCGGTTAATCGAACCGTCCGCTGCACGTCATGCGTCTATTCGTCTGCGCGAATATCCGCCACCATCCGGTGGTGATCCCCTTCCGTTTCGAAGACACGGATTTCACAGTTGTGCGGTTTCGGCCTCCAGCACAGTCCGTTCGGTGCGTCCTTAAGGTATCCGCAAAGTGTACGAATGATACCGCCATGGCAGGCGATCAGCACATTCTCGTAATCCTTCGATTCAATTTCCTGCAGGAATTCCCGGCTGCGCTGAATCATCGATTCTTTCGGCTCGACAGTCTTCGGTGCATGGAAGACCTCCGGTAGCGCCCAGTAGAGCCACATCGGGAATCCCAGTCTGGTGAATTTCTGCAGCTCGTACCTGCCAAAGTCCACCTCAATAATCCGAGGATCCACGATGACCTGTTCTCGCGGCACACCGCCGATGATCGAAGCTGTCTCTATGGCGCGATCCAGAGGGCTTGCGTAGACAGCGTCGAACTTCACCTCTCCAATGGCTTCCCGTGCAGCTCTCGCCTGTGTGCGGCCCTTCTCATTCAGCGGTTCATCCGTCAACCCCTGCATCTGCCTGTCCTTGTTGTATCTCGTCTGCCCGTGCCGGGTAATCCATATTTTCATTAGTAATTACAGCCTTTCGTTCTCTGTCTTACATCATTTCGCTCTTACATCATTTCGCTCACTTCGCTGCGACAAATACTCCGAGATGGAGATTCCAAAGATTCCATCTGTCGGTGTTCGATCCTGCGGTGATCTGCTTCCAATCCCTGATCTAAGGCATACCTACTGTGCAGCGCGGCAGGCAATTGTTAAATCTCCTTGCCGCAATCCGGCAGCATCGCAATGCTCCGTGCCAGGATCCCCTGCATGTGCGCAATCGATATCCCGTAGTTCGTGAACGGTACCCCCTGATCCTCCGCACACTTCATCCGGTACAACACTTCCCGCTGATTCAGCATGCAGGCGCCGCAATGGATGACCAGACGGTACGGTGATAAATCCTCCGGGAATTCCCGTCCTGATGATGTATCAAATTCCACATCAAAGCCCAGGTGTTTCCGAAGAAGTCTCGGCAGCTTGACCGTTCCAATATCCTGGCACTGCCGATGGTGGGTGCAGCCCTCGGAAATAAGGACGCGGTCCCCCGGTTTCAACGCATCGATGGACTTCGCGCCTCGAACAGCAGCGTCCAGGAATCCCTTGTATCTTGCCATTAGGATGGAGAAGGAAGTCAGCGGCACAGTTTCCGGCGTGTCCTTCGCCACCACCTTGAAAGCCTGACTATCCGTAATTACCAATGCCGGCGGTGCGACCAAGCGAGCAAACGCATCACGAAGCTCTGTTTCTCTCACCACGACAGATACTGCTCCTGCCTCCAGCAAGTCTCGAATGACTTGCTGCTGAGGGAGAATCAATCTTCCCTTCGGTGCAGATTCATCAATCGGCACCACCAGAACAACCACATCCAGCGGATTTACAAGGTCTGCTGCCAGACGTTTTGCTTCCGATTCGTTGCTGCTTCCAATGTGAGCGATGATTTCCTTCAGTTCATGGATGCCATCGCCGGTCAGCGCACTGACGGAACAGACCGTCGCATCGATCCCATTGATAGCGGAAGGTGCACAGGATGAGCAATCGGCATCCTTGCATCCGGTTTCCGTCATAATCGCATCCGCATCGGAGGCAGAGGCTGATCCGGCTACCAGATCATATTTGTTTCGTGCAATCACATACGGGATTCGCTTCTCGCGAAAGAGCGAGAGAAGTTCCTGTTCCTTCTTTGCGAGTCCTCGTGTTGCATCCGTCACCAGCACCGCCACATCCGTGCGATTCAGAATTTGCCGCGTCTTCCGAACGCGCATTTCACCCAGTTCCCCCGTGTCATCAATTCCCGGTGTATCGATAATCACCACCGATCCCATCGGCAGAAGTTCCATGGATTTGTAGACCGGATCCGTGGTTGTCCCCTGCACTTCCGACACGATGGCCATTTCCTGCCCGGTCACCGCGTTCACCAGGCTGGATTTCCCCGCATTGCGAAGTCCGAAGAAACCAATATGCATCCGTTCCGATGAAGGTGTATCGTTCATTCCCATCTTTTAATCCCCTTTCCTACTGATACATTGCTTACGCACTGAGATGTGAAAGCACCGCATTTTGTCTTCGATTTGCACCCCTGAGACTGTGTCTGTGATTGCAAATACGATTCCCTCGTTGTCTATGTACTTCCTCCGCTTGCTATCTCGCACCCGGTGCATCGCTGCCGAATCGGTTTCCGGAATGATGCATGCCCTCTTCATACAGCGTTCCCGCCTGCACGCAGTCGTACAGGATGTTGATAACCTCAACCTCCGGGCAGTCTGCAAAATTCGCCAGTGGAAACGGCTCTCCGAACTGATCTTCGTACTGTCTCAATAATACTTCCATCATCTTTGTGTTCCCTCTCTTCCTGTCGCCTCCGGTCTTCGGTTCCTTGCATTTCGGCCGAACGATTTCTTCACTTCTTCATTTTGCAGAAGGTGATACCTGAAACTGCAAATGTCATTCATTCATCTGCTAAAAATAAAATACGGCACGCCGTAAATCCCGACTTGCCGTATTATTCTACATGATTTCGTGCATTTCTTCAATTCAATTGGCTGCTTCAGCGAAGTATCGGTTACTTCCCGATATCTCTCTATGATGCGAATGCTTCGTTACTGCAATGCTTTGGCCGATGCCACGATATTCTCCACCGTAATACCGTTCTTTGCAAGCAATCTCTCATATGGTGCCGATTCACCGAACTGATCCTGAATTCCGATTCGCTTCACGATTCCCTTGCCGCTCTCCGCAGCCACTTCGCACACGGCACTTCCCAGACCGTTCAGGATATTGTGATCTTCCACGGTAACAATCTTGCCGATATCCAGGATGCATGCCTTCACGCAGTCCACATCCAGCGGCTTGATGGTGTGCATATCGATAACACGCGCAGAGATTCCCTCTTTCGCAAGTGCTTCGGCTGCCTGAATTGCCAGCACGACGGTGTCTCCGTTCGCAATCAGAGCCACGTCTGAACCGTCCTGGATTTGAATCGCTTTACCGATTTCAAATTTCTGATTCTCATCGTAGATAACGGGAACATCATCTCGTGTAAAGCGCAAGTATACCGGGCCATAGATTTCTGCTGCCTGGCGTACGAGTGCTCTTGCCGCATAATAATCGGCCGGCATAACAACTCTCATATTCGGAATCGTTCTCAGCACGCCCATGTCCTCAATCCCCTGGTGGCTGGCGCCATCATTCGCCGGAGTCAGTCCTCCGTGCGAGCAGGCAATTTTCACGTTCAGGTTGGTGTAGCAAATTTCCTGGCGAATCTGCTCTGCCATGCGAAGCGATCCGAATACCGCATAAGTAACGACGAAAGGAATTTTTCCCGTCGTTGCCAGGCCGGCTGCTACCCCGGCACCATTCTGCTCCGCAATACCTACATTCACATGCTGCTGCGGGAGCTGTGCACGGAATTCCTGTGTCTTGCAGGATTTACCGATATCAATATCTACAACATAAATATCTTTGTTTTCCTTACCCAATGCGACGATTTCTTCGCCAAAGCCGACGCGGGTCGCAATCTTCTTCTCTGTATTCATTACCGGCCTCCCAACTCTTTCATCGCAATTTCGTACTCTTCATCATTCGGGGCCTTTCCGTGCCAGCCAAGCTGGTTTTCCATGTAGGATACGCCCTTACCCTTGACGGTGTGTGCTTCGATGAATTTCGGCTTGCCGGAAGCGGATGCATCAATCTGTTCAAACGCATCTGCAACCTGCTGCATATCGTTACCGTCGATGTCATAGGTCTCGAATCCGAACGCATTCATCTTCGCGACAACATCAAGGTGCGGGATGATTTCATCCGCCGGTCCGTCAAGCTGAAGCCCGTTGTCATCTAAGATAACGACAAGATTATCGAGTCCCCATGCATTTGCAGCCATGAAGCCTTCCCAGAGCTCGCCTTCGTCCAGCTCTCCGTCGCCAATAACAACATAGACTCTGTAGTCTTTATTGTCTCTCTTTGCTGCCAATGCCATACCGACGCCGACAGAAAGTCCCTGTCCCAGCGATCCGGTCGAAATGTCAATGCCCGGGCATTTTCTCATGTTCGGATGCCCTTGCAGCATTGAGCCCTCCTTGCGGAGTTTATGCATCTCTTCCTCTGGGAAATATCCCAAAGTTCCCAATGCCGCGTACTGAATCGGGCAAGCATGACCCTTCGATAAGATAAAGCGGTCCCGATCTGCCCATTCCGGGTTCTTCGGATCGATGTTCATCTCTTTGAAATACAAATACGCGACAACCTCCGCTGCCGAGAATGCACCACCCGGATGCCCGGACTGTGCCTCGTAGATCATGGTCAGCGCTTTGCGACGCAAATCCTGCGCACGCTCTTGAAGCTCTGCTACGCTAATCTCTTTCATTCTATATCCTCCCTTGCTGAAGATGTTCGCCCGTTATGCATAAGACAGACCTGCCTGCGGGCGTGCAGGACAGGTCTGTGATTGACATGTGTGATTGAATCCCGTTAATCCACCAGTAAACTTGGAAGCCACGTGGAAATAACCGGTACATAAGTCACCAGAATAAGGACAATCAGTGCGGCTGCAACGAATGGCAGCACGGCTTTGGAGATATCCTTGAGTGAGATGTTCGCAATACCACAGCCCGTGTACAGGTTGATACCAACCGGCGGTGTAACCAGGCCGATGGCCATATTCAGTACCATGACGGCACCCAGATGAATCGGATCGATTCCGAGAGTTGTCGCTACCGGGTACAGAATCGGCAGGATGATGTACATAGCGGAGTTTGCATCAATCAAGCATCCGGCAATCAGCAGGATGATATTAACAATCAGCAGGAACAGCAGTTTGTTGTCTCCGACCAGATTAATCAGACCGTTGCTTGCCGCAGATGCGACACCTGTTACGGTCAGTACCCAGGAGAAGAGGCTGGCAGTTCCAACAATGAACATAACAACCGCGGTCTGCGATACCGAATCTCTCAGAAGCGGCATCAGATCTTTCAGCGTCAGCGTCTTGTAGATGAAGAATCCAACCAGCAGGCCGTACAGAGCAGCAACGGCTGCTGCTTCGGTCGGAGTAAAGATACCGCCGTAGATACCACCCAGAATGATAACAGGCATCAGAAGGCCCCAGAACGCATCCTTAAGAGCTACAACTCTTTCATGCGCGGAAGCTTTCGGAATGACTTCAATCTCCCAGTCACGGCTGACCCACTGCATGGCGAAAACCAGCGACACGCCCATCAAGATACCCGGGATGATACCGGCAGCGAACAGCTGTCCAACGGAATTTCCGGTAATCGAACCGTACAATACAAAGGTGATGGACGGCGGAATAACGATTCCGATGGCTCCGGCCGTGGACATCAACGCCGTAGCGGACGCCTTCTCGTAACCAACCTTGGTCATTGCCGGAATGATAATCATTCCCAGCGCAGCTACGGTTGCCGGACCAGATCCGGAAATTGCCGCAAAGAAGCATGCAACAATAACGCACACCATCGCCATACCGCTCTTGCGATGGCCGACTAACGTTCTGGCAAAATCAATCAGACGAGAGGAAATTCCGGATTTCTCCATGATATTTCCGCCTAGAATGAAGAATGGGATCGCCAGAAGGACGAATTTGCCGGTGGACGAATAGAGATTCGCCGGTATGATGGACAGCGGCAGATTCTCGTAGAGAAGTGTCAGGACGCTGGCCATTCCAAGTGATAATGCAATCGGAACTCCCAGAAGAAGAAGGATTGCAAAGCTTCCGAATACGACTAATGCACTCATGCCTGTACCTCCGTTTCTTTCTGTTCGTTCTCACCATTGCTGTCATCACTGCCGCCGCGAAGCGTGCGCATGAACAGCTGAGCGTAACGAATTACCAAGAATAATCCGCCGAATGGAATCATTGCGCCGAACGCACCTTCCGGCCACTGCATTCCACTTGTCTTAAGCCCCAGAGCGAACTCCTGGCTGGACATACGGACACCGTAATACAGAATAATAAGTCCAAAGATGATACCCAGAGCATTCGCCAGAAGCTCCATCGCTTTCTGTCCGGAAGGGGACATTCTCTCGGTGAGAATCGTAAGTCCCAGGTGAGCACCTCTCTTTGCTGCTGTCGCAGCGCCGGCGATACTCAGAAGAATCAGGCCGGCATTTGTCAGTTCCTCTACGAATGGCATGGAACTGAGCAGGACATACCGCGCGAATACATTGACACATGTAAGCAACATCATCGCGAGAAGCAGTACGCCCAGAATGTTATCTTCGATTTCATTCCAGAATTTTTTCATAGATATACTTGCCTCACTTTCTTTCGTACACTTATCACCACGTGACTTACGCGGTTATGCCGAAGGCCTTGCAGGCTTCTTCGCCGTAAATTTCCATGTACTCTTTCTTCAGTGGCTCTACCACCTTCTTGAATTCCTCAATGTCCGATTCGGATAGCTCGTTGATGACGCAACCGTTATCCTTGAACTTCTGCAGGATATCTGCCTCGCCATCTACGATTTCCTGATCGATTTCGTGGCAGGCATCCTTTGCGCATTCCCGAATAAGCTCCTGCGTCTTCTCATTGAGCGAATCGAACTTCTCAGAGTTCGCGGTGAAAGTGAATGCTTCATAAGTATATCTGGCAATCGTGATATACTTCTGTACTTCCTGAATATTACCGGAATTACACGTGGACAGGGAATTATCCTGACCGTCAATGGTGCCCTGCTGCAGTGCGGTGAATACTTCACTCCAGCTCATTGCCTGCGGGCTGGCACCGAACGCCTTATAGAAGGATGTGTAATACGCACCACCCGGGATACGGATCTTAAGACCCTTCAGATCTTCCGGCTTCTTGATGGAACGCTTACTGTTAGTGATGGCCTTGAAACCATTGTGTACAGCTCCCAGGTAAGTCAATCCTTTCTCCGATACAACCTTGTCGATGAATTCTCCACCTGTGCCAAAGAAGATTTTCTCTGCATCTTCATAACTGTTGAAAAGCCATGGCATGGTGCACACCATCAGTCGGCTATCCAGGTTCGAGATGATACTTGTGGAATGGATGTCCAGATCGGTTGTACCACTTGTGATCATCTCCAGCCCCTTGTTCATGTTTCCGCTGGAGAGCTGATCACTCGGGAAGACCTTGATTGTGACAACCCCATCCGAGCGCTCCTCGACATACTTCTTGAACAGATTCGCCATCCGTGTATCATTAGCAATCTCTGTTCCGTTGCAATTCAGAAGCAACGTTACCTGATTGTACCCATTGTCCGCAACCTGACCACTGTTCTCTTCGGCACATCCGGAGAGCAGCATCGTGCAGGCGATGGAGAGAACCAGGCATAAGGCAACCAGTTTTTTTCTCTTCAATTTTTCCTCCTTCGCAGGCTGGGAACCTGCGATGACCCAACAACATTAACTACTAGCGGTATAGTTTCTCCCGCCTTCGCGCTTGCGAAGGCAGACCCCTAATCCTCATGGTAGTTTCATACTATCATAGGATGTTGCTAATATTTTACGAATACTTTACGGAAAAGTCAAGGAAGAAACAAATTTTTTATACACAACTTGTGTCGCTGAACAATTTTTTAACAAGATAGTCTTGACTTCCTACAGATTATTCTTTAAGATGGAATTTGTTAAACATCCTATGTTGAACATTATTTGGTTAGACTACTTGCGGTATGGTTGGTTTAAAAACAAATAAGCATTCCCTCGGACGTCCGGTCCGGCGGAATATCGAGAACCTCCGGAGAAATCCCGGAGGTTGCAATTAACACTAGGAGGAAAACTGAATTATGAAAGTAGGATTCATTGGACTGGGTATCATGGGCAGACCGATTGCAGAGCACATGGTTAAAGCCGGAATGGATGTAATGGTTTCCGATCTGAACGAAACCATCGTCGGTGAACTGGTAGCAGAAGGCGCTACGGCAGGTAGCTATCAGGAACTTGCGGAACAATGCGATGTGGTCGAAATGATTCTCCCGAATGCTGCCATCGTAAAGAGCGTTATCTTCGGAGAAGGCGGCCTTGCGGAGCACATGGCATCCGGCAAGATTGTCGTTGACCACAGTTCTGTTACAGCAACAGAATCCAGAGAATGCTATGACGGACTTCGAGCAAAAGGGATCGGATTCCTGGATGCCCCGGTTTCCGGCGGAGAGACGGGTGCGCAAGCGGGCACACTGGCCATCATGGTTGGCGGGGACCAGAAAGATTTCGACGCATGCCTGCCGATTTTCGAGAAATACAGTGCTACAGCCACGCTGATTGGCGACTCCGGTTCCGGCAGCATCTGCAAGCTGGCAAATCAGATTATCGTCAATAACAACATTGCGATTGTCGGCGAGGCACTCACGTTCGCTGCGAAGGCCGGTGTAGATCCGGAGAAAGTCTATCAGGCAATTCAGAGCGGATCTGCGCGGAGCTATGCCCTCAGCGACAAAGCTCCGATGATGGTGGAACGCAACTTCAAGCCGGGCGGTACCATCAAGGTGAACCACAAGGATATCACCAACGTCATCAACACGGCACACGCCATTGATTGCCCGATTCCATACACGGCACAGCTGTATGAAATCCAGCAGACGCTAAAGGCACATGGTCTGATGGAGGAAGATCACGCAGCATACGTGAAATACTTTGAATCCCTGGCAGACACGGTTGTAGAGAAGAAGAACCGGTAGAGTGCAGCACATCAAGACATCCACTAGAGAGTGTAAGGTTTCGGCTGCCTGCAATCCGGTTGCTTCCGAATCGATGTCTTGCTAGTGCGGTACACCGAATGCACCGGTACAGCCACTATTCGTTATTTGAATTCATGACAACTTTGAAGCCGCCTCATGGCGGCTTTCAGACGCTGAAAGGGAAATATTTATGAATGACCTTGGTTTTATGAAGCCTATCAAGATGAAGTCGGCCTCGGATGTCGTAGTAGATCGACTAACGGATGCAATTATCGAGGGACAGATTCAGCCCGGCGACAAAATTCCCACGGAACCGGAACTGGCAGCCAGCTTCTGTGTCGGCCGCAATACGGTGCGAGAAGCAGTCCGTACTCTGGTTGCTTACGGTATTCTGGAGATTCGCCGTCCGGAGGGAACATTCGTCTGTAAGACTTTCAAGCCGCATTCTCTGAACCCGCTCATCTACAGCATGATCTTGAAGCAGAAAGAATCCTATCAGGATTTGATTGGTCTGCGTGAATGCATCGACTTCGGGACACATCAAGTCATCATGGAGCAGGGATTGCATCCGGAAGATGCAAAGACGCTGCGAAAAATCGCAACTTCCATTCAAGAGGAACTGGATGCCCCGAACCCGGATGCCAAGCTCATCTGCCAGACCGATATCGCTTTCCACGATGCAATTGCACGAGCGACCCACAATGAGCTGATTGTCATCATTAATGATATGCTGTCTAAGCTCACCTACGGATCCCGAATCAAGACCATTGAGTACTGTATCGCCACTAATGATCGGAAATATCTGGTGGACATTCATTTCGAGATGCTCAAAATTCTGGAGGAAGGCGATACCGGCGCACTTCCGTCCACGCTGAAGCGCAGTTACAGCTACTGGGCAAATCTTCAGATGGAAGACTAGAAATCGCCGGAAGAACAAAGGCATCATCCACAAGACGGCGGATGCCTTAATCATAACGGTCAAGGGGGATAAAGCGATGAAATCCACACTAAGAAGAACCTGGGCTGAAATTCACATGGATGCCCTGGAATATAATTATCGAATCATTCGAAAACACATCGGTAAAGATGTCAAATTCTTAGGCGTTGTCAAGGCAGATGCCTACGGTCACGGATCCGTACAGGTTGCTGCAAGACTTCAGGAACTGGGGGCCGATTACCTGGCAGTCAGCAGCATCGATGAAGCGCTGGAGCTTCGCTTCAACGGCATCACGATGCCGATTCTGATTCTCGGTCACACACCGAAGGAACAGGTCGACCGGTTAATTTGCTTCAATATCACCCAGGCAGTATCCTGTAAAGCGAAGGCCGTGGAGTACAGCGAGGAAGCCGTTCGCTATGGCGGCACGTTGAAAATCCACATCAAGGTGGATACCGGCATGTCCCGTCTGGGATACCTGTGCGACCGTGAATTCTTCGACGGCGGTGTTGGCGGAATTGTCGAAGCTTGCACACTGCCGGGGCTGGACGCGGAAGGAATCTTCACTCACTTTGCTGTCGCGGATGAGGAAGGAGATGAAGCCAAGACTTACACCGAACATCAATTCCGCCTCTTTACGGATGTGATTCGAGCTGCAGAGACTCGATGGGGACAAGCTTTTCGGATTCGTCACTGCGCCAACACCGGTGCCACCGTTCGCTATCCAAAGACGCATCTGGACATGGTTCGTCCCGGTCTGTTGCTGTACGGGTACGGCGAGTACGCGAAACGTCTCGGTCTTCGACCGATGATGTCCCTCAAGACCACCATCAGCACCATCAAGGTCTACCCGGCCGGTACGAGAATCAGCTACGGCGGAATCTATGAGACGCCCGACACTACACGGATCGGCGTAGTTCCCTATGGTTATGCCGATGGTTTCACGCGCCTCCTCTCGAATCGTTATTCCCTGATGACCGCGGATGGTCCCGCACCGGTTCGCGGCAAGATATGTATGGACATGTGTATGATCGATCTCTCCAACGCGCCCAATGTCGATGTGGGTGACGAGGTTGAAATTTTCGGCGAGCACAACCCGGTGGAAACCATGGCACAAATGGCCAACACCATTCCGTATGAACTGGTCTGCGCTGTCAGCAAGCGCGTACCGAGAATCTTCCTGGAGGGCGACGAAATCGTATCGAAGGAGTTGTTGCTGCGCATGTAGCAGTGAATGACGCTGTCTATTCGTCAATCATCATCTTTATGATCTCTTCGTTCGTCTCTTTCATGCCATCTTTGCCCAGACGACCCACATTGCGGATGGTTGCCTCTATGCCATTGGTTACAATGCCGTCACCGGCATAGAACTGCTGCCCGTTCAGGTACATGTGATATCCCAGGATGCCGGCTTCCACGGATGCCGCAATCTTTGCCGCACAGGAAGCCTTCGCGCCGTCACAGATCATTCCGGAGACGATCGCCAGAGCATTCACGACGGTATGAATCATTTCCTGATATCCGCCGCCGCAAAGATAAGAAATCCCTGCTCCGGCTGCAGCTCCGGCACTTACTGCTCCGCAGTACGCGGACAGGCGGCCGATTCCTGTTTTCTGATGAATCGCGATCAGATTCGACAGCACCAGTGCACGATAGATTTCCTCCTCACCAGAATGCAGTTCTTTACCGTATTCCAGCACCGGCAAGGAACATGTCATCCCCTGATTACCGCTTCCCGCATTGATGACCACCGGCAGCTCGCAGCCGTTCATTCTGGCATCAGAACCCGCCGCGGCCCAAGCTTTGGCCCTGTTACGAATGTCATCACCGTATGTTTCCATGAGGACCTGACCAATATTGGCGCCGTAATTTCCGCGAAGTCCTTCCTCTGCAATTGCTGTGTTATATTCAATCTGTCTGGCTATCGTCTCTCGAACATCGTCAATATCCACGGTCATTGCAAAATCCCAGATGGATTTCACATCCAGCAAGGTTCGATCCGTCAATCCTTCCTCGCTGTCCGAATTCACCGGAACATAATGAAGAATCTCGCCATTTCTTTCCACACGAACAATGTTGGTATGATAATTGGCAATGCGCACCTTCGCAACATCATCCCCAGCGGTCACCTCCACAATGATGTCGAAAACACATCCATTATCCACATGCTCCACCGTAATCGGTGTATTATGCATGTATTCCGCAATCGCAGTCGCCTGTTCCGGCGACACATCCGAGATTACCTCCAGTTCCTTCGATGCGTCGCCTGCAACAATACCCGCACAGGCTGCTGCCGGAATTCCCTTAAGGTGATTGGTATTCGGCACAATAACGCTCTTCACGTTCTTAATAATACTTCCGCTGGCACCGATGTGTACACGCTCCGGTAGGCATCCCAGCACCTCCCGCGCCTTCGCCGCCGCATAAGCCAGTGCAATCGGCTCCGTGCATCCCATGGCCGGAACCAGCTCTTCCTTCAGAATCTGCACGTACGCCTGATACTTAATGTCGTCCTTCTTCATATCAATCTCCGAACTATTTCTTCTCCGTTTCTTTCTGCTTCTCGAACGGGAACTTCAGCTGCATCATCGTGTACACGCCCTTACAGAGCATCGTTTCCTCCTCGTTGAAAATCTCTACCTCGTAGACCATCACCCGCTTGCCGTGTTTCAATTCCTTCGCAATCGCATGCAATCTCGTGCAGTTCAGTGCCGGCCGCAGGAAATGGAAGGAGCTGTCCACCGTCGTCGCCTTGTACTGATAAGAAGACGCCGCCGCACCGCAAGCCACGTCGCACAGCGTGAACAGCATTCCACCGTGCACAGCGCCTGCCACGTTCAGCAATCCCTCGTGTACCGGCACTTCCACCCGCGAATATCCTTCCTTAATCTCCATCACCCGAATGCCAATGTTGTTGGCAAAAGGATTGGTGGTATTGCAAAGATCTTTGATATCATCGTACGTCAGCATAATTCTCTCCTTTATCTATCTGTCAAAAAATAACTTTCTACGCCGGATACTTCCGACTTTCCATTCTTCATCAAAGTCCGCGAACATCCATCTTGTCTGTATTCTCAGACCCAACTTTCTTACAACGACCTCCATTTTCAGGATTTCTTATCGTCTTCGTATCATCCGAGCGTTCGATGCTCCCCAAGACTATCAGGGTTACAAGAACAACAGGTTCACCATCCCCAGCACCAGTCCGATAAGTGCACCCAGATTAACGATCAGACGGAGCTCATTCTTCATCACCGACAGCACCAGTTCCTCTAATTCTTCCGAGGACATGGCATTGATTTGCGCTTCAATCATCGCAGAGATATGCAATTTCTGAACCAACAGTGGGGTACTCCGCCGAATGACGCTCTGATAGATTCGGCGAACCATCGCCTGAAACCGTTCATCCGAATACCCGGATTCGAATGCCAGTTCGGACGGAGATTCCTGAGCCCACATCCAAAGTCTGGATTCCACTTCAGAAGACAGGAATTCCTCCCCTCGTTCGTCAATTTCCCGCCGGATTTCCTGCTGTATCATGTTTTTGGCAGATTCCATCAGATTATCCGTCAGGAACATGCCGAACATGCTTCCCTTCAAGTGCGCAGACAATTTCTCGATACACTCCTCCGCGATTTCCTCAACGATATCACTCCGCTGCAGGTCCTGCAGCAGTGCTTCCGTTACGATGCCGGAAACTCGGTGGAGTATTCGTTCATACCGCTCTCGCGATCCCATCATTTCCATTCCCACATCACTGACAGGCCGGTCCATCTCACGCACAATCTGATTCACGGCTCGATTCACCGCCTCGTCTGTGAGAAATCGTTCCGAAATTGCTTTCTCATTAAAGAACGTGTTTTCCACCACATCACCAACGGCTTTCGCCAACCTCGGCTTGTTCTTCGGGATTGCGCCCGGAGTGAACGGAAGTGCTCGTCCGAAGAGCCGGATTTCTCGGCGGGGGCGAAATAGCATTTTTACCGCAATATAGTTGGTGAAATACCCGATAACCGCTCCAATTAGAGGCGGCACAATATAATGAAGCATCTTACAAATTCCCCCTATAACAAACATCCTAAGTATCATACCGCATGATACTTAGGATTTCAATCTCTGTCGGTGTTCGGAATCATCCCTATTCCGCGTGAATACAGCCTACTTCTGAGCTTCCGTGTCGTAAGTGCAAGTTACCTCCGGTGATACCGGTTCCTTCTTTTTCGCATTCATCACACCGATGGAAATCAGAACCAGTGTAATTCCAACCATATTAATCTAGTGTTTTCTCATATCCGAGTTCTCGCTGGCATCGTGATCAGACTTTCTTTCACTTATCGTTCTTTCTGAATTCTCTTTCCCGCCTGTCGTGACTCACAGCAGCCCTATTATAGAATGCAGGCTATCTCCTGTAAAGCGTTTATTACCAAGGTTTTCATCAATTCTCATGCGGGTTTCCAGTCTCCTGTTATCAGGAAATCTTATACATTGACTCATACATCGGCTCGGTGTTTTCCATGAACAGATTACTTGCAGTTCGCGGCTTGAAAGAATCTTCATATAAACCTGACAAAAATTTGCATTGACATCGTGATATCATAATGATATCATCCAAATATCAATTAAGCCTGCATCCACACGCTGCAGAAATCGCCTTGGCGAAGTTTTCACCGGCCGGCAGCCAGCGACATGCGGTACTTAAAAAATATATCAGCCGGTTGCAGGCGACATGCAGCAGATTACAATTTGACACCGATGAACCACACATCAAGCAGTGCATCATCAATGACACAGCACGGTTTACGCGAAAACAATCATTTAATTACGAGGAGGTAACACCATGCAAGAAATCCTATTGAACAACAAGAAGAACGGCATGCCGATGATGATTCTTTTCTTGCTGCTATACCTGGCAGCGCTCGGCATTGTCTTTGTCGGAGTGAATTTCACTCACATCGCATTGATTGTCATCGGTACATTCTGGTTGGCAATCGGTTGGATTCCGTTCCTCGGCCTCAAGGTTCTGAAGCCACAGGAGGCTCTGGTATTGACGCTTTTCGGCAAATACATCGGCACACTCAAGGGAGAGGGCTTCTACTTCGTGAACCCATTCTGCACCAGTGTAAATCCGGCCGCCAAGACGAAGCTTAACCAGAGTGGCGACGTTGATGGCAGTACGTCGCGGAAAAGCATTTTGCTCAAAACAACGGATGAATCCGTTTCTGCCCAGACGACCAGCAAGAAGATTTCGCTTAAAGTCATGACACTGAATAACAATCGCCAGAAGATCAACGATTGTCTCGGTAACCCGGTGGAAATCGGTATCGCCGTGATGTGGCGGGTCACCGAGACGGCGAAAGCTGTTTTTAACGTAGATAACTACAAGGAATATCTCTCCCTCCAGTGCGACAGCGCCCTTCGAAACATTGTTCGCATCTATCCGTACGATGTCGCGCCGAACGTGGACACGACCGGAGACGGCATCGCCGACGAAGGCAGCCTCCGGGGTTCCAGCGAAGTCGTTGCTGCCCGAATTCGTGAAGAGATTCAGAGCAAGGTCGCCGATGCCGGTCTCGAGATTATCGAAGCGCGCATCACTTACCTCGCATACGCACCGGAAATTGCTGCCGCGATGCTCCAGCGCCAGCAAGCATCCGCAGTTGTCGATGCTCGCAAGTTAATTGTTGACGGTGCTGTTGGCATGGTCGAAATGGCACTCGAGCGCCTCAGCGAGAGCAACATGGTCGAACTCGACGAGGAGCGCAAAGCTGCCATGGTTTCCAACCTGCTGGTCGTTCTCTGCGGAAACCATGATGCTCAGCCCGTTGTGAATTCCGGAAGCCTGTACTAGTCGGTGATCGAATATGGCTGATACGAAAGACACCCGGCCGAAGAAGCAGGTTCCGCTCCGCCTCTCTGCCAAGCTCTACGACCAGATTGCCGCTTGGGCGGAGGACGATTTCCGTTCTGTGAACGGACAGATTGAATATCTACTGACGGAGTGCGTCCGCCAGCGGAAGAAGAACGGCAAATACGTCTCCGATACGATGGATGAGCCGCCGGAGCTCGACATCGAGTAACTTCAGGATTTTTCCCGCCAAAAATAGCCGCTGCTCTTTCGAGCGGCGGCTATTCGCATGCGTGATTTTCCGATGGAGCAAATCTACTCCCAGCGCGTGCCGATGCCGGAAGTCAATGCCTTGTCGTAGATGATTTTAGCCGCAACAAGATCCTGAGCGGCAACCCCGACCGTCTTGTAGACAATAATTTCTTCGTCATTCTCTCGCCCCGGGATGGTGCCATTCACCACATCACCCAGACTTCCCTGAATATCGGCCTCCGAGATGATGCCATCCGCCATCGGAATCAGAAGATCTCCACTCTCGGACAGCACGGCATCCTTGAAATCGCAGATAATCTTGGATGCTCTCGGCAGAATCGCCGGATCCAGTTCGTGTTTATGCGGCTGGTAGTTGCCCACGGCACTGATGGTCGCACCCGGTTTCACCTTCGTGCCATCGAATACCGGCTCGGAAGATGTCGTTACCGTGATAATCAGATCCGCGTCCTCAATGCATTCATCGGAAGAGGATGCCGGAAGTATTTTCGCACCGTAAGACGCCAGCTCTTCCTCCATCTCCTTGGCAAATTTCTCGCACTTCTCAGTATTCCGGCTGTAAATTCGAACTTCTTCGAGCGGTCTTGCGGCAAGCATCGCTTCAAGCTGCGCCGCCGCCTGTCCGCCGGTTCCAATCACTGCCCCCTTCCGGCAGTTCTCTTTGGCCAACAGATCGAATGCCGCACCTGTCGATGCACCGGTACGGAACGCCGTGATGTAGGTGCCGTCCAGAAGCGCAATGACGTATCCGGTCTTTCCGTCTATCAACATCACCTGAGCCGGAGAAGTTGCCAATCCATTTGCCGCATTCCCCGGGAAAATATCCACCACCTTCAGCGCCGCCGCTTCCATCTCCGGCGCATAAGCCGGCATGAACAGGAAGGATCCGTTCTCGGCCTCAATGACAGTGCGAAGCGGTGACTGGACAGTGCCGTCTACCGTCATCTTATAAGCGGTTTTCATGGCTTCAATCATTTCCTTCATGGTAATAACGCGCTTGATGTCTTCTTTGGATAATAAAATCATCGGAATCCTCCTTTCGTGCCTAACAGGCATCATCCACATCGACATCAATTTGTTATTTACAATTGATGCCGAAACGTATATAAAAGTAGTATATGAAAAAACTCAAATTAACGAATTCACATAGAGGAGGCCATCATATGAAGATCCTGATTCTGAACGGCAGCCCCCACGTTGCCGGAACCACATCGGTACTGCGAAAAGCTTTCGAAGAGAAAGCCATCGAGCGAGGCTGTCAGGTAACGACTTTCCACGCAGCCAAGGAGGAATTGCATCCCTGTCTGGGCTGCGACCACTGCCGCACGACGGAATCTGATTGCGTCTACAAAGATTCCATGGAAAAGCTGAATCCGCTCCTCTTGGAAGCGGATTGTGTGGTATTTGTAACCCCTCTGTACTATTTCGGTATGAGTTCTCAGATTAAGATGGTGATTGACCGTTTCTACGCCAACAATACCATACTCCGAGAGAGCCCGAAGAAAGCCATGCTCATTGCCGCTTGCGGAGACTCCGATTCCTGGGCATTAGATGCACTGGATGCACATTACCACACGCTATGTCACTACCTTCACTGGGAGAATATCGGAGAACTGAACGCCATCGGCATGTATACTCCGGAAGATTTACCGAACAGCAATTATGTGGAGGAGGCTGCGGCACTGGCGGAAAAACTGCCGCTGTAGAGTCTATAACACCTTGCTTAAGAAACTCTTCGTCCGCTCGTGCTGCGGATTGCCGAACAGCTCTTCCGGCGTACCCTGCTCCAATACAACGCCTTGGTCGATGAACAGCACGCGATCCGCCACCTCTCTGGCAAATCCCATTTCGTGCGTCACGATGATCATCGTCATACCGTCCTCGGCGAGACTTTTCATGACCGCCAATACTTCGCCGACCATCTCCGGATCGAGTGCGGACGTCGGCTCGTCGAAGAGCATGATTTCAGGATTCATCGCCAGCGCTCGCGCAATGGCCACACGCTGTTTCTGTCCGCCGGATAGCGAAGACGGATAAGAGTCCGCCTTGTCCGATAGACCAACTGTCTCCAGAAGACGCTTTGCCAGATCCTCGGCTTCGGCCTGCGACTGTCCCTTGACTTTAATCGGCGCCAAGGTAATATTTCCCAGCACCGTCATGTGTGGGAACAGATTGAAGTTCTGGAATACCATACCCAGCTTCTCGCGAATAACGTCAATGTCCACGCCCGGAGCATTTATTTTCTCGCCGTCGAGGATAACGTCCCCTCCCGTCGGCTCCTCGAGGAGATTGAGGCACCTGAGAAACGTACTTTTACCGGATCCGGATGGGCCGATAATACATACGACCTCTCCGTCTTTGACCGTCTCGTCGATGCCTTTCAGGACGCGAAAATTCCCGAAGGATTTGTCCAAATTCTTAACTTCTATCACTTTGTGCCAACCTCCTCTCAATATATGCCACCAGTCGGGACAGCGTCAGCGTCATTATCAGATAGATAATCGCCACGCCGATGTATGCCTGGAAGGAAAGAAAAGACGACGATGCCCACAGCGTTCCTCGTCTCGTCACCTCCACAATCGCTGCAACAGAAAGGATGGATGTTTCTTTAATCAGAGTGACGAACTCATTACCCATAGCCGGCACGATAATCTTGAAGGCCTGAGGAATGATAACGTAACGCATGGTCATGCGTCTCGAGAGTCCCAGCGAACGGGCCGCCTCAGATTGTCCGATATCGACTGCCTGAAGTCCGCTTCGGATGATTTCCGCCATATACGCCGAACTGTTGACGCCGCAGGCGATAAATCCAATGACAATTTTATGCGTCCAGTGGAATGGGATCCCGAGGTTGGCTTGAATCAATTGCGGAATACCATAGGCCAATATCAGAACCTGTACCAGAAGCGGCGTTCCTCGAAGCACGTCCACATAGACCGTCGCAATCGCCCGAAGTATCCGGCTGCCGGACATCTTCGCTATCGCGACCAACAGGCCGAGTACCAGCCCAAGAAAGACTGCCACCAGCGAGATAATCAGCGTCGTCGGCACACCTCTGGCCGCGACAAGAATTCCTTGTATATATTCCGCCACAATAACCTCCTGTATTAAACACCGAAATTGACCTCTGACCGTAAACCTCGGTCAAAGGTCAATTATCTTCTGTTAAAAATGAATTTCTTCATCCCGGGATGTCCGATTGCCACCCGGGAATGGAATGAGCTGCGAACTATTTGTTAAACCACTCATCAACGAGTTCATCATAAGTTCCGTTCTCCTTGATGTGCTTGAGACCGGTGTTAATCTTCTCGAGCAGCTCATCATTGCCCTTTGCTACAGCAAATCCGTAGTTCTCCGCGTTGAGTGCCTCGCCAACCATCTTAACCTTGTCCGGCTGCTTCTTCATGTAAGCTTCATTCACCGGCTTGTCGTTGATCACAGCGGACACATCGCCATTAATCAGCTGCATCATTGCAGTATCCAGACCGTCCAGGATAACGGCTTCCTTAATCTTGCCGGCATCCTTGAGTTCCTGCACCTTGCTAGCACCGGTGGTTCCGGTCTGTGCCGCAACCTTCATGTCCGAAGTCAGATCATCGATGCTGTTAATGGTGGTGTTGTCCTCTTTAACGACAACAAAAAGCTGCGATTCGTAATAAGCGTCACTGAAGTCTACCTGCTTCTGTCTCTCTTCGTCATCCTTGTTCATTCCTGCAGCCACGATGTCGATGTTACCAGCCTTCAGTGCCGGAATCAATCCGTCGAAGGATAGATTCTCGAAGGTTACTTCGAATCCCTGATCCTCGCCGATGGCTTTAATCAGATCCATATCCAGGCCCACGATATTCTGGTCATCGTCCGTTGTATCGAACGGTGGGAATGTCGGCTCTGTTCCGACTTTGTAAGTCACTTTCTCTGCATCGTCACTGCTGCCGCCGCTGCATGCTGTCAGCGAGAATGCAAGTACAGCTGCCAACGCTATCACCACTACACTCTTTTTCATTATTTTTTCCTCCTCCATCAACAATTGGACAGTGTATTACATTTCAATAATTATACGTGAGGTATAATCATTATTCAATACATATTATCACAAATTTAAGTATTATTATTCATTTGTATCGATATGGTTATGAAAAGCGGGAAGTCTTGATCATAAGGCTTCCCGCTACTTTCCCATTATTCCATTTCGATCGTCCCCGGCGGCTTGCTGGTGAGATCATAGAATACGCGATTCACGTGATCCACCTCGTTCACGATGCGGGTCATCACCTTCTGGAGCACGTTCCACGGAATTTCAACTGCATTCGCGGTCATGAAATCGGAGGTCTGCACTGCACGAAGTGCCACGGCATAATCATACGTACGGAAGTCGCCCATGACGCCGACGGAACGCATGTTGGTCAGCGCTGCGTAGTACTGACTGATGCTCTTATCCAGCCCGGCCTTCGCGATTTCCTCTCGGTAGATGGCGTCCGCATCCTGTACGATCTTCACCTTCTCTGCGGTTACCTCCCCGATAATGCGAATACCAAGACCAGGACCCGGGAACGGTTGACGGTCCACGATGTAATCCGGCAGCCCGATTTCGCGACCGAGTTCGCGCACTTCGTCCTTAAAGAGCATCCGAAGCGGTTCGACGATTTCCTTGAAGTCCACGTAATCCGGCAGTCCGCCGACGTTGTGGTGCGACTTGATGACTGCGGATTTGCCCAGTCCAGATTCGATGATGTCCGGATAGATGGTTCCCTGTGCCAGGAAATCCACCGCACCGATTTTCTTCGCTTCCTCCTCGAATACCCGGATGAATTCCTCTCCGATGATCTTTCTTTTACGCTCCGGTTCCGTCACGCCGGCCAGCTTATCATAGTAACGTTGTTTCGCATCGACGCAGATAAAATTAAGATCGAACGGTCCTTCCGGTCCGAACACCGCAGAAACCTCTTCCGCTTCATTCTTACGAAGCAGACCGTGATCGACAAAAACGCAGGTCAGTTGTTTGCCGATAGCGCGTGACAGAAGGCCTGCAACGACGCTGGAATCCACACCACCGGAGAGCGCCAGCAATACCTTCCCATCACCGATTTTCTCCTTCAGCGCCTGAACCTGGGATTCCGCATAGGAATCCATCTTCCATTCCTGTTCGCATTTGCAGACATCCAGCACGAAATCCCGAATGAACTCTGCTCCGTGTGCAGTATGGTTCACTTCCGGATGGAACTGGACTGCGTAGAAACCCCGTTCGCGGTCTTCCATGCCGGCGACCGGACAGTGATCCGTGTGCGCGGTTACGATGAAGCCCTGTGGTGGTTCGCTGATGTAGTCCGTATGACTCATCCAGCAGACATTCACGTCATCTGCGGATTTCAATATGCCACCTTTATCATCGATGATCACCTCAGCGTGGCCGTATTCACTGGTCGGAGCAGAATCGATGCGTCCCCCCAAGCGATAAGCCATCAGCTGTGCCCCGTAGCAGATTCCGAGAATCGGAATTCCCAGTCGGAAGACCCCGTCATCGATGGACGGTGCACCCTCTCCGTAAGCACTCTGCGGGCCGCCGGTGAAGATTATGCCCTTCGGATCAAATTCCTTAATTTTGTCCAAGGTGATTCCATCGAAATTGTGAACCTCGGAATATACATTGCATTCACGGACGCGGCGGGCAATCAGCTGATTGTACTGACCGCCAAAGTCCAGAATCAGAATCTTATTCTGTGCCATTTCGTACCTCTTCTTTATTTCGTTATTCTCTTCCTGTTCGGAAGGCTCATTCGTGTCAGGTGGGACTGCTTCGTCATTTGACAGTTCGAACAGACCAGCCACCGGAATCCATTTCCCCGTTCGGAAGTTCCCGCTATCAAAAATGCGTCAGCGCCATCACGCCGACGCATTCATTATGCATAATTAGCGTCTTACACTGGCAACACTGTTATCCTTGAGGACAACGTCGTGCGCGCCGCCCTCCACGATGCTGGTCGCGGATACCAGGGTCAGCTTGGCTTCCCTCTGGAGCTGTTTGATACTCAGTACGCCGCAGTTACACATGGTGGATTTCACCTTGTCCAGTGACAACTTCACATTATCATGAAGCGGTCCTGCATACGGAACGTAAGAATCTACGCCTTCCTCGAATTTCAGCTTCGCATCGCCACCCAAGTCATATCGCTGCCAGTTACGGGCTCTTGCAGAGCCTTCGCCCCAATACTCCTTCATGTAGTTTCCGTTCACCATGATTCTTGCAGATGGAGACTCGTCAAAACGAGCGAAATATCTTCCCAGCATGATGAAGTCGGAACCCATCGCCAGAGCCAGCGTCATATGGTAATCGTGAACGATACCGCCATCAGAGCAAATCGGTACATAAATGCCGGTCTTCTCATAGTATTCGTCTCTTGCTTTTGCCACATCCAGAACCGCAGACGCCTGGCCACGACCAATGCCCTTCTGCTCTCTGGTGATACAGATGGAACCACCGCCAATACCAATCTTGACGAAGTCTGCCCCCTGTGCAACGAGGAAATCAAAGCCCTCTTTATCGACAACATTGCCGGCACCGACCTTAACGGTATCCCCGTAGTTGTCACGAATCCACTTCAGCGTGATTGCCTGCCATTCGGAATAACCTTCCGAGGAGTCGATGGTCATCACGTCTACACCAGCCTCTACCAGCGCAGGAACGCGTTCCATATAGTCTCTGGTGTTGATTCCGGCACCAACGACATAACTCTTGTTGGCATCTAGCAATTCATCCGGATTCGATTTGTGGGAATCGTAGTCTTTACGGAATACCAGACTCTTCAGATGCATCTCATCATCGACAATCGGCAACTGGTTAACTTTGTTCTCCCAGATGAGATCATTAGCCTCGGATAGGGTGATGCCCTCCTTACCATAGACGAGCTTATCAATCGGTGTCATAAATTCGGCAATCTTCGTATCACCATCCAGACGGCTGACACGGTAATCCTTGCTGGTTACCAGTCCCATCAGCTTGCCGTCTGCAGAACCATCTTCAGTGATTGCGATTGTGGAATGGCCGGTCTTCTCCTTCAGGTACAGAACATCCTTCAGCGTCTGATCTGGCTTCAGATTACAATCGCTGACAACGAAGCCCGCCTTGTAATTCTTGACTCTGCGAACCATGTTCGCCTGATCTTCAATGGACTGTGAACCGTAAATGAATGCGATTCCGCCTTCCTTCGCCAGCGCAACGGCCATCTTATCATCCGATACCGCCTGCATGACTGCGGACACCAGCGGGATATTCATCGTAATCGCTGGTTCCTCTCCCTTCTTGAATTTGGTGACCGGTGTCTTGAGAGACACATTTTCCGGCCTTGCGTCTGCACTGGAATATCCTGGAATGAGCAGGTATTCACTGAAAGTTCTCGATGGTTCCTGAAGAACGATTGCCATTTTACACCTCTTTCTCTATATCACAAAAACACTCTTTTAATTGTTTATAATTTGCTATCCAGTATAGCACAAAACCCTTGAAATATAAAGGTTTTTGGCATCCTCCGGCAGTTGTAAGATTCAACAAACCGCTGTTTGCCCGCTTGTGTAATCTCACAATTTTCGTAAGTGGTGTGCCTTGCGATTTCCTGTATTTACTTGATATAATCAGCCCTATAGAATGAAAAATATATTTGCACATTCTGTTCCACAAGGAGATTTGTTCATGAAAATCATCGTCGCACCCGATTCTTTCAAAGGTTCCCTCGGCGCACATCGAATTTGCGAGCTGGTTCGCGAAGCTGCGTCCATCGTCTGTCCCCAGGCCGAAATTATCGCCCTTCCGCTCGCGGATGGCGGCGAAGGCACCGCCGAGGCGCTTCTTCATGCACTCCACGGCACGCGGCATACCTGCACTGTGCACGGGCCGATTGGAAAACCGGTAACATGTGAATACGGCATTTTTGATGGGCTAAAAGCAAATTTCATTCCGTCCGCTTCCCCGACCGGAACGAATCCCTCGGATGGAATGATATCATTAGCGAAATCGGTTTCGCCATTAACCCCATCCGACGAAACATCCGTCATGCAAGATGTTCCGAACACACCTGAAGCATCGCGGCAAAAGACGCGTACGCAGCGAAAACGCATCGCCATCATGGACATGGCGGCGGCCTCCGGGCTTACCCTCGTAGATGATACGGAACGGGACGTGCTTCTCTCCTCCACCTACGGAACGGGCGAGATGATATTGGATGCACTGAACAAAGGCTGCGAAGAAATCTACATTGGACTGGGCGGAAGTGCCACCAATGACGGTGGCATGGGCATGGCTACCGCGCTCGGTGTGCGTTTCTTAGATGAGAATGGGTTGGAATTGACGCCGGTACCCGCATCCATGGAAAGGATTGCGATCGTGGATTCATCGGGTATTGATGCTCGGATTCAACAGGTTCCGATTACGATAATGAGTGATGTAAAGAATCCGCTTCTCGGCAAAACGGGAGCCACCTATGTATACGGGCCTCAGAAAGGGCTAACGCAAGAACAGCTGCCGATCGTCGACAGCTGGATGGAGCATTATATTGACTGCGTGGAACATTGCATTTCGAAAGAAGTACGCAGCATTCCGGGATCCGGCGCGGCCGGAGGTCTGGGCGCGGGTCTACTTGCTTTTGGCCGGACAGAAATGAAGTCGGGGATTGAGACCATTCTTGGCTTATTGGATTTCGACGCGTTCCTTCCGGATGCGGACTTTGTCATCACCGGCGAAGGACGAATGGATTACCAATCCGCTTTCGGCAAGGTCGTGTCCGGCGTAGGTATGCATTGCAAATCGTACGGCGTTCCGTGTTACGCACTGGTCGGCAGCATCGGAGATGGCGCAGAAACGCTCTACAATTATGGCATCACCAGCATCCTTCCGACGGTGAGCGGTATCATGACGCTCGATGAGGCGATTACGAATGCCGAGCCGCTGTGCTACGACGCAGCCGTGCGGCTTCTTCGTTTCGTATGCCCATTGCACTCCTGATTGCAGTCCTGAGTCTTCCGTCCGTTTCGGGAACGCGAATCTGGTTTTGAGTCTGCCGAAATGCTGTCTGTTTCCTACCGTCGTTCGCGATTCCGTCTCTTACGGTCCTCCCCGCGAATCAGGTTATATATCAGAAGGAATATCGCACGCACGAGCGCGAAGATGATGAAACAGAACAGAAATCCGCCCATTCCGGCTACGACATCGTCCATCTCCATATTTCCCGTTCCGTAATAACCCTGCCCGATTTCGATGGCAAAGGTCAAAACCAGCATCACGGTACAGGCATAAATGAACGCAATCACCAGGATGTGATTCCGAAGTAACCGAAAGAGAAAATATGCACCCAGCACGACCACCATGCCGATGATTCCCATCACAATGAAATGCAGTTTTTTATCGTTGTTGTAGTATCCCCATCCGTTATTCAGAGACATGATTTCATCGTGAATCTGCGCTGTCCATAGGACAACGCGATAGATAAATTCGCTCATGAAAAACCCTCCTGGCTTTTGTCATTATCATTCTTTGGTTATCTTCGATCTTCCTGTTATCTTCCACCCGATAACTCTGGTCGGGATTGCCTGTTCCTCGGACGTGGCGGATATTCGTGCGGAGGAATATCCGCCGAACTTTTCGTCTTGATGAATTTAAGGTCCGGCTTCCTAAGACGCAGTATCAGCCAATCTGAATTACGCCTTTCTCCGTCACAACCGCATCCATCCGTACGTCAAACTTATCTGTGGCTACATTCACCATCAGCAGTTTCTCGGGGCACAGTGCCATTTTCACACACCTCGTACCCACCAGATAACGGTCATAATATCCGGCACCGTGTCCCAAGCGATTTCCTCTCGGATCACATGCCAGACACGGAATGATGGCAAGATCGATCTCCTCCGGCATCACCGTCTCTGCATCTTCGTTCGGCTCACGAATTCCATATTTCCCAAGGTGCAGATCCGCGTCACTCTGATAGAGCTTCGCTTCCATCCGGTTATCGGAAAGGCAGAGCGGGATACAGATTCTTTTACCTGCTTTCCGGGCCTCTGCAATCAGCGCATCAGTGATAATTTCCTTGCCGTAATTCATGTAAGCGAAAATCGTCGTCGCATTCCGGTACATTTCGCTCTCCAGAACGTGTGCAATGATTGTCTCGCTGGCTTCCTGCAAGTATTCCTCATCCATCTCCTTCCGGGTTTCCTTGACCTGACTCCGGAGCACATCCTTCCGGGCGCGAATGCTGTTTGCCATCATCCGGTCGCCCTTCGTGTTCAAAGTTTCTATCATTCTCATCGAGTGTTCCTCCCTATTATCTACACAAAGTTGTTCAGCGAGTGGAAGCGGAATGGAATTCGGGAAATAATACGGTGAAATTACAGAATCTGTATTTTCGCTGTACTGCCGCCGGTCTTCTCTTTCCGAACCAGAATCTGTCGATCAATCCGCGTCTTCAGTTCCGACACGTGCGAAATGATTCCCACGATGCGGCCGCCCTCCTGGGCCAGATTCTGCATGGCTCGCATGGCCTGCTCCAGCGTCTCCTCATCCAGAGAGCCAAAGCCCTCGTCCACGAACATCGCATCCAGCTGTACGCCGCCGGCATTCGCCTGAATCTCGTCCGACAGTCCCAGTGCCAATGCAAGCGAGGCCAGGAAGGACTCTCCGCCGGAGAGCGTCTGCACGCTTCGGATCGTGCCGTTATAGTGGTCCACCACATCAAGATCCAACCCGCTCTGCTGATTTCGCTTGTAATCCGCCTTTCGCACCAGGTCATACTGACCACTCGACATTACGCGAAAACGCAAATTCGCTCGGTACAGAATCCGATCGAATAGTTGCTGCTGAACGAACGTCTCCAGCTGAATCTTCTGTTTACCGCTGACGTTCCCGTTCGCCGTGTCGGACAGTGCTTGGTACAGGGAATGCTTTCGCTCTGCCTCTGCCATTTCCGTCTGGTACTGCTCGGCGTTCTGAAGAAGCTCGCGGTTGATTTGGTAGGTTAGTGTATCTTCTCTCATCTGCGTTTGAAGTACACTCTTCTTGTCCTTTATTTCGGCCAAAAGAAGTGTAAGCTCCCCGGTATCTTCCGGCTGCCCGAACGCTTCGATTTGCTTCTGTTTCTCAGAAATCACAGCCTCCTGCTGCGCCAGTTCCTTGTCCATCTTCTGTAGTATTTCTTCCGCCTGACGAATTGCTTCGCGAATGCTTCCGGCAGATTTCTCCAGTTCTTCGATTGCCTGAATGGCACTCTTCTTATCCGGATATCCAAGTTGTTCCTGAAGTTCCTGAATTTGAGCTGTAATGTGTTTCCCGTTTTCCCGGCAACGCACGAGTGCCACATCCAGGTCTTGGGATTTCTTCTTGTCCCGTTCCTGATTCTCCCGAAGGGTCTCCAGCTCTTGTGTCAGGGTCTTCTTCTCTGCTTCTGCGTCTGAGATCTTCGTCAAGGAATCTGACACATCGTTTCGTTCGTTTCTGTTCCGAACAATGGCCGCTTGGAGCACAAAGCGCAGCGAGTCCGCCTCTGCCGGCATCCCCTGCGCCTGCGCCATCGAAGCCAGATGTTTCCGGCTCGATTCCATCGTTCCCTTGCGATTTGACGCGATCTCGCTGGCCTTCTGAAACGCTTCTCTGGCCTCATTCCACTTCTTCTGCGCGCTTTCCACCTGCGTCTTGCTCGGTGCATGTGCCGTCTTGACGGCCGGCGCCGGATGGGACAGCGATCCGCACACCGGACAAGGCTGATTCTCTCGAAGCATCTCTGCAAGGATACCGGCTTGGTCATCGAGAAATGTCTGTTGTTTTTTTCGATAATCCTCATTCTGCAGTTTCTCGAGATCCTTCGATTTTCGATACACATCCGCCGCATCCTGCCATTCCTTCTCCGCATTCGCAAAGGCTTGGCAGGCATCTCTCAGCTCCTGATATCTTCGATTCTCCTCTTCCAGGCGTATATTTTTCTCGGTCAGCGGTGCCATCTCCGTCATCAGCTTCTCGAGTTCCTCAAGGCGATTCTCCTTTTGTCGAATTGCCGTTGCTCTATTCTGAAGACTTTCATCCAGCTTGGTTTTCTCGACGGTTCGATCTTTGAAGTCGTTCCGAAGCAGCTTCCGGTTCTCCAGCAGTTCTTCCAGTTGATCGTACTTCGGAAGCTGGTTCCGCGCCACCGCAAGCCTTGCCTCTTGCAGCTCCGCCTCCGTCATGCGGCTTTGTGCCTCCGTCTGCTGTTCTTTCGCCTGCTCCAGCGCTAGCGTTCGCTGCTTCCGAGTTTCCTCTGCCGCACGCAATTCTTCTTTTAGCCGGAGAATCTGTGTGGCCGCGTCGATCCGTTTCTCCAGTTCCGTTTTTTCGTTCGTCAGCGCTTCCTCCTGCTTCTGAAGTTCCAGCAGGTTCGCTTCCGCTCGATCCCGGCTTTCCTTCGCCGCATGAAGTACCTGCGCAGGTGTCAATGCCGTAACATCCGTGCCGTCCGGTATGCGTGCACGTTTCAATTCCGACTGCAGCGTCTGCCGCAGCTGCTCGTATTCTTTTCGAGCGGCAGCCGCTTCCTCCTTGAGGCGTTCTTCCAATATCGCAAAGCGCCCCGTACCGAAAATGCTGCTAAAAATCCGCCGTCGATCCTCCGTCTTAGCGAGAAGAAGCTTCAGAAAATCGCCCTGTGCAATCATGGCAATCTGCATAAACTGATCCCGAGACATCCCAAGGATATCCGAAATCTTCGAGTCTACATCTGCGATTCCGGTCACCAAATCTCCCGATGGCAGCTTCAGCTCTGCGTACGCCTTCTCCTCCGTAAAACCGTCTCCCCGCAGCTTCGGCCGCAGATAGGATGGGTTTCGGGTAATCTCATAGGCGTGGTTTCTATAGTCAAAAATAAGTTTTACTCGTGTTGGCGTTTCCGGCTCCGCATACTTCGAGCGCAGCATGTCACCCGCCCGGCGGTCGCTACTGGCCGTTCCGTAGAGGGCAAAGACGATGGCATCGAAAATCGTGGTTTTACCCGCGCCGGTATCACCGGTAATCAGGTACAGCCCTGTCTCACCCAGCACCTCCATATCTATGAGTTGCTTCCCCGCATACGGACCGAAAGCAGAAATTTCTATTTTGAGTGGTCTCATTAGTCTCTCTCCCAGATTTCCCGAACCAGCCGATGCAGCAGTTCCTGCTGTTCCCGGTTCATTTCCTGTCCGTTTTGTTGCTCGTAGAGAAGTGCGAAGAGTTCGTCCGGCGTCTTCTCCTCTGCATCCGTAGGCTG
Source organism: Acutalibacteraceae bacterium (assembly GCA_963656785.1). GTDB lineage: Bacteria > Bacillota > Clostridia > Peptostreptococcales > Anaerovoracaceae > Mogibacterium_A. The sequence goes on from CAVKJB010000013.1 coordinate 55,490, forward strand.
CTCGACCTGACGCTGCGACCGAGTTCTTGTGTTGTCGTAATCCAGCAGCATGATGTTCGGGTAGTATGCCCGAAGCTGTGGCAATGCATCCACCACGTCGTTCTCATCGGTTAGGATGATGTGGTAATAGTCCGCTGCGGCCATGCCCGCCATCTCCCCCTGCTCCAGGATCTCTCGAAACGTCCCGCGAAATTCTTTCATCTCCCGCAGCGGTTTCAGCGGAATCTGTCGGATTTCCGACTCTTCCTTCCCCTGAAGCTCCACGATCGTCACACTCTTCTTCTGGTGAAGTTCGGAGAAGGAATACTTTAGCGGAGAACCGGAATATCGAATTGTATCCCGGCCGATCCGCTGCGGTCCGTGAAGGTGTCCCAGTGCCACATAATCGAAATCGCGAAAGACATCGGTATCCACCCGATCCAGTCCGCCTACGGAGAGTTGTTCGGAATCACAGGTTTCCGGCAACAGTTCCCCTCCGGTCACGAATTGATGCGCAAGGGCTACGTTGCGTTCTTCCGTATTTATGTGTAGCGAGTTCACAATATATTGCATCGCATCCGTATAATTCTCAATTTCAGCATCCGGATGGTAATTTCGAACGACGGACGGTCGGACGTAGGGAATGAGGTGAAAATTAATTTTACCCCATTCATCCTCTGCAGAACAGGTCATGACGTTGCCATCGTATACCGGGGAGATGTGAATCCCGCTTCGCTCCATCAGCCGGTGTCCGAAAGCTACGCGTTCCGCTGAATCATGATTCCCGCTGATCATGTAGACCTGAACTCCGCGTGCACTGATTTCCGTGAGAAACGTATCCATCTGGCTTACGGCCTCTGCAGGTGGAATCGGCTTATCGTAGACATCGCCGGCGATCAGCAGCGCCTGCGGTTTCTCGTCGTCGATGATAGACAGTATCCGACTCAATATGTATTGCTGATCCTCCAGCATAGAGAAACCGTTCACGCGTTTCCCGAGGTGTAGATCTGCCAGATGCATTAGTTTCATGCGTCCGCCCTCTTTCTATTCATAATCACGATGGAGCCCAGCACGAGTGTAATACCAAGGAACTTCCAGAAATTCATAAATTCACCGAACAGGAGTACTCCCCACGTCGCTGCCGAGATGTTCTCGACCGAGGCGAGAATCGGTCCTTTTGAGGGTTCGGTGATGACCGTCATGCCGTGCATATACAGGAGCAATGGCAGTGACAAGTTCAGAAAACCGCAGCAAAGCGTCCACACGACCAGTCCGACGCCCATGTGAAGTCCCTCATAGTTCCACGGTGGAACCAGGATAACGAGTGCAATCAGAGCGAAAACCGCTGCGTAGAAAGTTGCGGTCTCCGGATGGACATGCCCCACCGACGCGTAATGTCCGCAAATCGGGGTGAATGCATAGCAAAGACCGCCACACAGTCCGAGCAGGATCCCGATGAAGGATAGGTTTCCGACATCCAGACTTCCGCCGCTGATGGTAAGTGCGCAGCCTACCAGATTAATCATCAGTGCCAGAATCTTATCCTTTGTAATTCTTTCTTTGAAGAGAATCCGCGAAAGAATGGTTACATAGATGGGCGATGTATACAATAGTATCACTGCCGTTGACATGCCCAGATATTGAATCGCCGCGATGTACGTCAGGCTGAACAGACAGCATGTAACCACACCCTGCACAATCGGAATCGGCAGATATCGGCGTTCAATATGAAAATGCTGCGGGTTTCGGATGGCGATATAGATGGCCATGGTGATCATTGCTCCCACCATGCGGTAGAAGGACATGGAATCGGAGTCTCCACCCAGGTAATTATTCATAATGTGGGAAAAAATACCTGTCGTTCCCCAGAGACATCCGGCCAGCAGGATGCATCCGATACCGATCCAGCTTTTTCGGGAATTAACGGGTCGTACCTGTTCTTCTTTCTGTCCCTGTACCGGATCTATCTTCATCGGCGGTATTGGATCTCCCGCAGTTTCTTCTGTGTCTTCGCGCGCTCCCAGGGCCGTGTTTTCCTCTGCCGTCTTCCTCAGATCCCGTACCGATTCTCGCTCTCGCTCTTTCTCTTTCATGTCATCAGCTCCGTTTGAAAACAAACACTATACGTTTCTATTCTGTCACCTCTGTCACGGAATACGGTGTAATCCGCACCTGACTGCTGTAATCCGGACGGGTTATTTCCGCGCAGATACCGCGCTTCGAATTGCGGAGAATTCCCTCCCCGAAATCATGCTCGCTAACCATCAACGGGAGATCCCGTTGTTTCTCTATTTCCTCCCGGCAAAGAAGTTCAAGGCTTGGATAGATCTGCTCTGCCCCCAGTGATGTAAGTACTCGTATGCTTTCCTCATTCAGTGCATTCACGCCATAGTCGGCATAGACTCGGCAGCCGATTTCCGCGAGCCTCGCCAGCCAGCCCAGCGTTCCGACCAGGATCGGGTATATCTTCCCTGCCTCTTTGATCTCTTCAAGGTGGCGAAACAGGATTTCATCTTCCTTCCCTCGGGTCACGTTCGAAATGGCCGGAATTCGAGGCTTGTTATCTTCTCGAACATCTTCATTTTCTTTCCGCAAGCCTCTTCTTTCCAAAAGCGTTATCAGCGGAATCTCTTCTGCCTCTGCTTCGAGGCAAAGACTTGCCAGCGGAATCCGTTCTATCTCTTTCGGCAACCATTCAACGGAATCGGCTCGATCGGTTTTCGGTTTGTCCGGTGGAAGCTCCCGTCGAAAGCGAATCTTTTCCTCCAGCTCCCGGAGACACGCCCTTCGAAGTGCGTTAATTTCCGATGCACGGACATGAATATTGAACGTTCCTTCCAACCGAATCTCATGCACCCGAAATGGAGTACTTCCGGTCTTAGAAAGCGCCCCTCGGTATCGCTCTTCCGGCGTAGCGCGCTCTGAATCCACCCCAAACGGACCGGCGCTCACGGTGACCTGCTGCTTTCGCTGACTTTCCCAGGCGTTATCCGATTCCGCCACCGTCTCCGCAGTCAGTTTCAGCGTTCCGTCAAAGCAGCTCAGCGTCAGTACAATATCCCGTCGCCGACCGATTCTGCGGTTCTCCGTCTCCTCCAATACAGAAATATTTCGGAAACTCTGCCTTGCCTCTTCGAGCTGCACCCTTGAGGAAGTTCGGTATACGTTGTTTCCGCTTCGCACCGGTTTCCGGAAGTCTCCGATTCGATATACTCCGTCGCCGAGGTCCTTCCGATAACTGATGATGTTGCTGGCTACCGGACCGATGCCTTTCCCGTCTGGGCGAATCTCAATGCCGTCGCCCATCTTCGGCTCGATATCACAGCGGACATCCACCAGTGTGGAAGTGTTTCTCGCCGCTGACACTTGACCGATTCGAATCCCCTGATTCTTCGGAATAACCTGGGACATCAGCTTCCTTCCCGGATTTCCGTTCAGATACCCCCGTGTGAAACCTCCCCGGTTAAAAATCTGTTTCAGGGCCTCACGGTCTTCCGATGAGACATGATATTCTCCTTTTAACAAATACTCGTCCATGTATTTCCGGTAGATCTTTGTCACCACCGCCACATACTCCGGCGATTTCATGCGTCCCTCGATCTTGAAGGACGTGACACCGGCTTCCATCAAGAGTCCAAGGTCATCAATCAGGCACAGATCCTTCGGGCTCAGAAGGTGACCGGATGTCCGCTTCCCGGACACGTTCGTCATCTCATACGGAAGTCGACAAGGTTGAGCGCAAGCACCTCGGTTGCCGCTTCGTCCCCCATAGAAACGACTCATCTGGCACTGCCCGGAATAGCATATACAGAGAGCCCCGTGGACGAACACCTCAATATCTGTGCCGCTCTCACCGCATATCTTTTCAATTTCCGACAGCGACAGTTCACGAGACAGGACAACTCGCTCGTACCCCAGCCTCCTTGCTGTTCGCACGGTCTTTACATCACAGCTTGTTGCCTGCGTGGACAGATGAAGCGGAAAGTCCGGAAGTTCTCGATGAATGCGCTGTCCCAGACCCAGATCCTGGATGATCAGCGCATCTGCACCCATTCGATAGAGGAAACGAGCGTAATTCACAGCCTCGTCCATTTCCTCATCGTACACCAATGTATTCATGGCAACGAAGACTTTAACCCCGCGCGCGTGTGCGTAATCCAGCACGCGTGGCATCATCTCGTCATCGAAATTTCCGGCATTCATCCGTGCGTTAAAAATTCGGCCACCGATGTAGATGGCATCGGCGCCGTTTTCTACCGCAGCAATGAATGGTTCTATGCTCCCTGCCGGAACCAGCAATTCCGGCTTCTTTCTTCTGTTCATACTTCTGTTCGCGAACTCCTTGTTCCTGATTGCTTTTTCCGGACTATTTTTCCTTGTAGCATACGTCACGCTTAGCTGGAGGCTCTATTCCCAGGGATCCCCGGATAACGATTTGCCTTTACGAATTGATCCGTGAAGTTCTTGTGCGTTATCTTATCTACGTACCTCGGCCTGTGCATTTCTCTCTTGCACGATCGTAACAATGTCCCGCGGCGAGTCAATAATCACATCGGCGTGGTATTGCTCGAGTTCTGTCCGGGGACGGAACCCCCAAGAGACGCCGACAGTGTACAGTCCCGCATTCTTTCCCGTCATCATGTCGGTGTTCGTGTCTCCGAAATATATGCAGTCGCATTTCTCCACACCAAATTTCTTCAGAATTTCATACACTCCCGCCGGATCCGGTTTGATTGGAATACCTTCTTTTTGCCCCTGTACGTCATCGAATCGTCCCTCTCCGAAGATGGTTCGAACCACGTTCAGCGCACTTTCGTGCGGCTTGTTGGTGAGAACAGCCAAACGGATTCCCATCTCTGCAAGTTTCTTCAGCGATTCCTCCACATAGTCGTACGGCTTCACATGATAGAGCGGATCCTCGCTCATCCATTTCCGCGTCAGAAGAATTCCCTTCTCGTAGTGCTTCATTTCTGTATCACCGGCCGCTGCCAAAGCTCTTCTCAACGCGTTATCAATGCCGTCTCCGGCAAAGTAATTGAAAGCCTCTATTGGCTGTGCCGGCAATCCGTAATGCTCCAATGTCATATTAATCGGACGGGCAATGGACTCCTGCGTGCGGGTCAGCGTCCCGTCCAGATCAAATATGCAAGCTCTCGTCATGGGTTCTTTCCTTTCATCTTTCGATACTCTCGGCGGCTGCTTTTTTTAGTGAGCCGTTTCAATATCGCACTTAATATCCGCGCTTAAAATCTACTGCGTGTGCCAAAGGCTCTCCTGCCGCATATCTGCGGATATTCGCACAGAATAGCTCCACCGATTCATCCTTGGTATGTTCCAGCGACATATTCCCGGAAATGTGCGGCGTGATAATCGTATTCGGCGTCGTCCAGAGTGGATGATCTGCCGGAAGGGGTTCCGGCACCATTACGTCAAGTGCCGCGCCCGCAATCCGCTTTTCGTTCAGTGCTTCCATCAGTGCATCCTGGTCAATCGCGCTTCCCCGTCCGACGTTCACCACAATGGCGTGGGCTGGCAGCATCGCAATTCGTTCCCGAGACAGCATTCCTCGCGTTTCCTTCGTTTCCGGCATGCACATCACCAGAATGTCCGTATCCGGAAGCAGTGCATCCATCTGATCCGACGTCAGAATTCGGTCAAAAGCAGTTTCCTCACAGCGCCCGCTCCGGTTCAAACCGACAACTTCAGCGGCTCCCATTCCCTTCATGCGTTTCGCCGTATAACGTCCGATATCACCGGTTCCCGCAATGGTTACGCGGCTGCCATATATAGAACGAATGTCCACATCGTGTCGCCATTCGCGATTCGCAATAATTTCAGTGTACCGCGGCCACTGCTTTAGAAGCATCAACGACACCATAATGACGTGTTCGGAGATGGTGACGCCGTATGAACCGGCGCCGTTCGTCAGCAGGCATCCCTCCGGCAGCACTCCCGGTTCCAGATACGGTGCGATTCCCGCGTACGAACTCGCACACCACTTGATATCCTTCAGCCCCTTCACCGGCTTCGGGGTCTCGCAGAATACGACTTCGGCATCCTCGACCTTGCCGACCGCATCATTATCACTGTCGAAGAAGGCCACGTCAAAGCCCGCCCTCTCCGCGGTCTCCCGAATCTTCGCCCTTCTCTCGTCCGTCAGAAAGTGGACGGATGCACAAATTAGATGTCTCATAATCCAGTCTCCTTTTTTCCTTTTTCTCGCTGTGGTTAAAACACTCCATTTTTTGTTTCGAAACACACTACGTTGATTGTACCACAGATTCCCGATCGGATAGAATAAATTCTGGGGCGGACGCGTCCGCCGTTTTCCAACTCGAAAGGTGTCATCTCGTTGAACTGCTTTGGAACAGGAATCAGAAGCACACTTCACCCAATCAAAACGACCCGAAGAAAATCATCTTACCTCCTGATCCTCTCCGGGTCTTTTCATCTCATATTCGCTTCGTTTGGAGCGACGCTTTATTCATTGCCCCGATGAACTGCCGCCACGGCTTTCTCCAGCACCGGAAACTCCTCCATCTTCGGCATCCGTATACGGGCATAGTTCTTCTCCAGACCGCTAAAACTGTTTCCTGCCACGCACAGCACACCGTTATTCCAGAACTCTTCCTGCAGATTCACATTCGGATCATCATGGTATATCGTAAAGATGGAGACCATGTCATCAGTCTCCGCCATGCGAAGGTGTCCCTTGACCTTGAGTTGCTCACGAAGTTCCCGCTTCATCTTTGCAAATTCCAGCATGTGTTCCCAGAAATGGTACGGATACATCAGTGCCTTACCTGCCATCTCTCTTGCAAATTCACTGACCATGTAAGGATCGCGCAGTTTCTTCAGATAACGCACCAATGTCTTTCCCGTGATGATGTACCCAACGCGCAGACCGGCCAGTCCGAACGCTTTGGACATCGTCCTTACCATAATCAGGTTCGGATACTCCTCCGTCAGGTTCATCGCTGAATTCTGGTTCGGCATGAAATCTCCGTACGCCTCATCCACAATAACTGCCGCACCCACCTCTGCGGCACGATCCAGAATCTTCTGAATCACATACAGACTGATGACCTGTCCGGTCGGGTTATTCGGGTTATCCAAGTAGATGACTGTCACATCCTCTGTAATCGCCTCCATGAATTTCTCCGGATCGAACTTCAGATTCTTCTCTTTGTCGAGCGGGATCGAACGACATTCCATACCCAACATCTTTGCCGCCATTTCAGCGTCACTAAAAGTCGGTGCATTCATCAACACTACCGCTCCCGGAGCGTCGAAAACCTGGAAAATCGCATACAACGCACTGATACTTCCATCGGTCAGAAATACATTTTCCGGCTCAATGTCCGAAGACCCCTTCCAGTACTCCCGGAGTCCATCATGAATCGCATGACTGTGCGGGTAAGGTCCGAACCGCTTAATGTCAAAATCACGCATCGCATCCTCGAGAGCCGGCGGAAAACCGTATGGATTGCATCCCTCGTTACAGTCAATACCCCCCTCCGGAAGATAAATCTCCTCCGAGGCGTACGTCACTTTGTCCTCTTCCAACAACGCCGGACTAATCGTCAACGGTTTCTTAATTTCCTTCATTAGGACCACCTCTTGTTTCTCTTGACTCTATGTTTCGCTTCTCTCTTCACGATTCGGTACAGCCGACTATTCCACTCTTTGCTGCGCGTACAGGAAATACCTCAGTCATCAGTTTCTCCATCTTCTGCGCCCATTCTACCGAATATGCATCTGTCGTCAGAATATGCTGATGTCTTTACGGAATGTATATTTCATGTGGTTACAGGAAATTTGTAATTCCGTTCTGCAAATCCAAATAATCCAGGAAACGTTTCACTGCGGTTGGCAGTTTATCTCGAGACTTCATGATAATTCCCATCTCCCGGATGAACGGTTCTTGCAAGGAACGTATTTCGATATCATACGGACAACGCTTCAAAATCAATTCCGGCAGTACCGAGATTCCGAGCCCACATTCCACCATGGACATGATGGCATAGTCATCCCAAGACGCAAATTCCACATTCAGTTCGATACCGTGCTTTAAGAAAAACTGACGTGTGCTCTTATTGTTATCCTTTTCCTGCAGAAGAAACGGCTCTTTCTCAATTTCCGAAAGAGGAATTCTGTCATATTCAGCCAACCGATGCCCCTTTGGTACGAGCGCTTTCATCTCATCCTTACCGAATGAGATTGTATCGAAGTTATCCTGAGTCGGGAGAAGGACAAATCCAATATCAATTCTTCCACCATGAACCCATTCTTCAATTTCGTTATAATCGCCCAGTACAACCTCGTATTTCACTCCGCGGTAGTCCGTCCGAAAACGCTTAATAGCAGACGGAAGAACATGGGTCGCAACGCTGGAAATAGTTCCGATGCGAACCAGACCGGTTTCCAGTCCCTGGATATCATCGACTTCTGCGGAGAGTTTCTGAAATTCATTGCATACGGCGCGGATCATCGGGAGAAGCCGAACACCCTCCGATGTCAGTTCTACACCGTATTTATTCCTTTCCAGCAGTGACATATGCCACTCCTTCTCAAGGTCTCCTATCATTCGACTGATACCGGACTGTGAATAATTCAATATTTCCGAAGCTCCTGTAATGCTTCCGTTATCTACTGCTGTAATAAAAGCAATGTATTTCTGCAAATTGTAATCCATAAACCGCTACCTACCTTATCAACTACCGAACACGTTTCAGCGTGAATCAATTACAGGCGAACGACCTGGTTTTCGCTGTCGATGGAAGCCATCAACCCGCCTGCCATTTCCCACTCTCCATAGATAAGAATCGGGCCGCTGTACTCATACAGCCGTCGAAGCACCTGGTTGTAAGTCATGGGATTATTGATGAAAATTCGGGCGTCGAAGGTGCATGCGAACTTCTTTTTCTCCGTATAAGGAAACTTGAAGAAAATAATATCTGATTCCGGATCGCAATCGTAATAACGAAGCTCCATCAGTTTGAAACCCTCTCCGTCATACTTATTGGTATAATGTTCCTCTGTTTCGCGAGAACACAGAATATCTTTCACGGAAATTTTATCCGTTAGCTGCGTCTCCGTCTGATTTGCCATACAGACCGCATAGAGTTCATCTATTGTTGCCGGGGCGTGCACACTGCCGTCCATCACCGGTTTGCCATCCCCCTGCTGCAGATTGTGCTGAAATTCATTGTAACCGAAATCACTCCAATCGTAATGTTCCAGACTTCCATCGCAGCTGACCAGTTCTGGTTGCAAGCGACTCGGATCCAGCTCCGAAAAATTAAAATAAGCCATCTTCTCATCTCCTTAATAGGGTACTTTTATTTCACGTTAACTTTACCGGCAAGGACCTTCTTGTAATCTTCGTAATTCCTCTTTAGTAAAGCCGGCGTATCTAGGCTGTATGGACATCGACTCACACACTGGCGACATTCCAGGCAGTTTTCAATCTGCTTCATGTTGTCTTGCCATTCCTGCGTCAGCCATGCTTCTGAAGGAGCTCTCCGAATCATTAGAGACATGCGGGCGCAGTTATTGATTTTAATACCTACCGGACATGGGAGGCAATATCCGCAGCCTCGGCAGAATTCGCCGGACAATTCTTCTTTTTCCTGCTGAATAAAGCTTCGGATTTCATCCGACATTCCGATATTCTTGCTGTCTGTATGCGTCGCATCGCTCTTTGCATGCGTGCAAGGACTGATATCCTGATTGTCTGCCCTATTTTCCGAAACGCTTACGCATCCGCCTGTACAGGTGCAATTCTCCTCTGTGCCGAAATAGGCCAGCCATTCATCCAGTTCGCGCTCACGCTGAATGCCCCAGATTGGGAGCACGTTGTCAAAGGTCTGCGTAAAAGCCATTGCCGCATCAGAGCGCGTGATCAGACCACCAGCCAATCCCTTCATCGCAATGAAACCAACGTTCTTTTCGCGGCATAACTGTACCAACTCCAATTCCTGTTCCGAACTTAAGTAGCTAAAAGGAAACTGCATCGTCTCATACAGTCCCGACTCCACGCACTCCATTGCGATTCTGATCTTGTGCGATGTCACGCCGATATGACGTATTTTCCCTTGCGCCTTCGCTTCTTGCATGCATTCGTACATTCCGGAACCATCCCCCGGTCTCCAGCACTGATCCACCATGTGAAACTGATAAATATCCACATGGTCCGTCTTAAGGTTGTTTAACGAAGTCTCCAAATCCTTCCAGAAAGCTTCCGGGGTCTTGGCCGCCGTCTTCGTAGCAATATATACGTGATTTCGAATGGTATCTCCATTCGGAAGACTTCCCGGTCCGAATGCAGCACCGATTTTCTCCTCGCTGTCCGAATACGCTCTCGCGGTATCAAAGAAGGTCATGCCGCCTTCGTAAGCTTTGCGCAGAAGATGCACTGCATCCTCTTTCGAAATCCGCTGGATCGGCAAAGCACCAAAGGCGTTCTGCGGCGTTGTTATACCTGTTTTCCCCAAATTAATTTCTCTCACAACGAACCCTCCAACAAAACAATCGTCTGGCTATACTCCTGCAAGCTCTAAAGGAGTATAGCCATCACAAAATGTAAATCAACAAATCATAAATTACACTGAACAAAATGTTCTGTCAGCAAATGAATCGCCCACAAAACTTCATAACAAATATACCATTGGAGAATGGATTGTGCAATAAAAAGCAAAAAACAAAAAAAGAAAAAACCGGCGACGTCCTAGTTTCCCAGGCAGCTTCCCGCCAAGTATCTTCAGCGCTCGAGAGCTTAACTTCTGT
>CAVKJB010000014.1:0-30148 GCA_963656785.1 Acutalibacteraceae bacterium
CAAGGAGGGAAATCCTATGGATCAAGTACAGTCTACCACAGATGAACGCAAAAAAACAGGCATCTTACATATTCAGAGTAGCATCATCAGCGTTCCGCCAACGATCATCACAAGACCGACAGCTGCTTTCTTTGAAAGCAGCTCCTTGAACACCAGTGCCGAAAACCCGATAGACACCAAAATGCTCAGCTTGTCTATGGATACAACAACACTGGCAAGACCGTCTTGCAGTGCCTTATAATAGCACAGCCAAGAGCAACCGGTAGCCAGCCCAGACAAGCAGATAAAGCCGAGTTCCTTCTTAGGAACGGATTTCAGCGAGTGTTGCTTTCCCTTGAGAAAAACGATCAGCCACGCCATGATCAGCACAACGCCGGTGCGAATAGCAGTACCCAGGTTCGACTCCACACCGTCAATACCGATCTTTCCGAGGATTGATGTCAATGAAGCGAACACGGCAGACAGAACCGCATACAGCAGCCAGCTTTTCTTCTCCTGCTTTTGGCTGGAAACAGCCTTTTTCTCGATCATTAGAAAGGTGCCTGCTCCAATCAGAACGATAGCCAGTCCTTTGAGCCAGGAAACCGGCTCGTCGAGAAAAATCAGTGCCAACAGTATTGTCAGAATGGTACTGGACTTGTCAATAGGTACAACCTTGTTAACATCTCCGAGCTGCAAAGCCCGAAAATAGCATAACCATGAAGCACCGGTGGCAACCCCGGAGAGAATCAGGAAAATCCATGTCTTTGCGCTGAGTGTCGCAATCGTCGGCGCTGAACCAACGATCCCGACCATCAGCCAGGAAAAAAACAGAACCACAATGGTGCGGACCGCCGTGGCCATGTCGGAATCCGTTTTCTTTATTCCGCACTTAGCAAGTACCGCCGTTAACCCGGCAAACAACGCCGAACCAAATGCAAATAGTATCCACATAACTGCCACCTTTCTTTTTTTACACGCAGAAACAGGCAAAATGTGTGGAACGATTCAAATAATACAAAACGGTCATATGGCAGACTATCCCCCCATATGACCGTAATTACTCAGATCATCCTAAAGTATTTCAAAGCGTCAGTAATAGCTTCTTCCTTTCAGGTGGGCATTGGGGTTACTTGCTGTCCTCAGATTTTGTCTTGTTATAATCCTCACGTTCAATAATGCCGTATTTCTTCTTCACCTGGGCGATGTAGAGATGGCTGGAATCCTAACCGGATTGCCAGGGAGATCGGCTGTGCTCCCAATACAATCCGCAATGAGATCAAACGCAGACCCGTTGAGCGGCACAATGGCCTTATTCGGCGCTTCATTCCAAAAGGAAAGCGAATCGACGCATTCTCTCAAATCTTTTTCGTCCACTTTTGTCTTAGTTTATGAGTTCATTATCCCTACCGCACCTTGACAAGGGACGTCACGACTTCTGTATGCTTCGTCATCGCAAAGTTATCATACGCCCTCATGAATTCCGGCTCGTATCCGTTCATCCGGAAAAGCTCCAGGTTCATACACAGCGTCTTTGGATTGCAGGAGATATAGAGAATCTTCGGAATCCCATAGCGGCACAGCATGTGCACAACCTTGTCGTGCATCCCCGCCCGAGGTGGATCCACCACGATCATGTCCGGTGTTTCGGTGAGTTCATCCAGCGTGGTCTTCACATCGCCACAGAGGAATTCGCAATTGTCCATACCGTTCAGCTTCGCGTTTTCACGAGCGGCGATCACCGCATCTTCCACAATCTCCACGCCGTAGACCTTCTTCGCCTTGGATGCCATCAGCTGCGTAATCGTGCCGGTGCCGCAATAAAGGTCGTACACTGTTTTTTCCTGAATATCCGGCAGCAGAGCGAGCGCATCGGCATACAGACGTTCTACTGCCTCGATGTTCGTCTGAAAGAACGCAAAAGCCTTCACCTGAAACTTTAGCCCGAGAATTTCTTCGTAATAATAATCCCGCCCATACAGAATTTTCGTGCCTTCATCAATCACCGCATCGGCCAGGCTGTCGTTGAACGTCCGAAGAATGCCCACCAGCTTGTTGTCGAGCGGAAGACTGCGAAGTATCTTCACGTAAGCTTCCTCGTCGAATCCATCTTCGCTGCTGGTAATGATATCCACAAGCAATTCCTTCGACTTCACACCGTGACGAATCACCAGATTTCGAAGAAGCCCCCTGTGTGTCTTCTTGTGGTAAAAAGAATATTCCTCCCCTCTGCAGAACCCGAGGGTGGCAGAGAGAATCCGGTTGAAATCCTCCGGCACCAGCTGGCATTCATCGCAGGTCACGATAGACATAAAACGTCCCTTCTGGTGCATACCGAGTTCCAACTCGCCCCCGATTTCGCGATCCCCAAAGGTGTACTCCATCTTGTTTCGATAGCGATAACAATTCGGCGTCGGTACCATGCCCTGATAGACCGAGCTGTCTACATCGAATCGGTCCAGAAGCTGCAGAACCTGTTCATTCTTCTGCTTTCGTTGTTCCTCATACGGTACGCCCTGATAGAGGCATCCGCCACACAGACCTTTGAGCTTACATTCCTTCATGTTATCCATTCTTCTTGTTCTCTCCGTATTTCTCATAGAAGTCTTTCTTGAACTCGCTGAAGCGGTCTTCTTCAATGGATTCCCGGATTCCCTTCATCATATTCACCAGGAAATAAATATTGTGTTCCGACAGGAGCATTGAGCTTAAGATTTCGTTGGACTTAAAGAGGTGACGCAAGTACGCCCTCGAATAGTTCCGGCAAACGTAGCATCCGCACTCCGAATCCAATGTGCTGAAATCCCGTTGATGTACCGCATTCTTGATATTCACATCGCCGTGGGATGTCATAGCAACCCCGTGCCGCGCAAGACGGGTCGGCAGAACGCAGTCAAACATGTCCACCCCGCGTTCGACACCCTCGAAGAGGTAGTCCACCGTGCCAACACCCATCAGATAACGGGGACGATCCTTCGGCAGATAATCCACACAGTCATCCAGGATATCCAGCATGAGATCCTTCGGCTCACCCACAGACAGTCCGCCAATGGCATATCCCGGAAGGTCCAGATCTACAATCTGTTCTGCACTAATGCGTCGGAGATCCTTATGCATCCCACCCTGCATGATGCCGAACAGCGACTGCTTCTCCGTATTCTTGTGATGCTCCTTGCACCTTCTGAGCCAGCGGGTGGTTCGCTCCAGGGAGCGTGCCACGTAGGATTTATCCGCACCGTACTCAACGCATTCATCGAATGCCATAATAATATCGGAGCCCAGTGCATTCTGAATATCGATCGATGTCTCCGGCATCATCATGTGAGAAGATCCATCAATATAGGACTTGAACTTCACACCCTCTTCCGTAATCTTACGAAATTTTCCTAACGAAAATACCTGAAATCCGCCGCTGTCTGTGAGAATAGGCTTATTCCAGTTCATGAATTTATGAAGGCCTCCGGCTTCCTGTATAATGTCCTCACCGGGTCTTAAGTAGAGATGGTAGGTGTTTCCCAGAATAATCTCCGCACCGGTAGCGGCAACATCTTCCGGCTTCATGGCTTTGACCGTCGCCTGTGTGCCGACCGGCATGAAGACCGGCGTCTCAATCGTGCCGTGCGGTGTGGTAATCCGTCCCCGTCTGGCGCGAGTCTTCGAATCCTTGTGAATCAATTCATATATTACTGCGTTACTCATAAGTCCTCTTTCTATTCAATCAATATCCTATTCAATCAGCATTGCATCTCCGTAGCTGAAGAAGCGGTACTTTTGTTCTACTGCCACCTTATACGCCTCCAGGATGTGTTCCCGGTCGTAAAGTGCCGAGATCAGCATCAACAGAGTCGATTTTGGCAAGTGAAAATTCGTAATCAGTGCCTCAACCACCTTGAACTCATACCCCGGATAGATGAAGATCCCAGTGCTGCTATGCCCAGACCGCACCCGGTATCCTTCCGGCGTCTCCACCGCCGCACTTTCGAGCGTTCGCGTTGAAGTCGTTCCCACGGAGATAATTCGCTGACCGTGAGAAATGGCATCATTGATGATGGCCGCATTCTCCTCCGAGATGGAATACTCCTCGAAATGCATATGGTGTTCTTCGACGTTCTCGCACTTGACCGGACGGAATGTGCCGATGCCCACGTGAAGTGTCACGTACGCGATTTGGACACCCATTTCACGGATTTCCTGAAGCAATTCTTCGGTAAAATGAAGTCCGGCCGTCGGAGCGGCGACCGACCCGTCCACCTTGCTGTATACGGTCTGGTAGGTTTCTTTATCTGCATCATCCGCCGGACGTTCGATATAAGGCGGAAGTGGCATACTCCCGAGTTCTTCGAGCCGCTCCATGAAGATTCCATCGTATTCGAAGCGAACCTTCCGTGTCCCCTGATCAGCATCCTGCATGCCGAGGATGCAAGCTTTGAACAGAGGTTCCGATTGGAAGATGACCTCGTCCCCTTCCTTAAGCCGTTTTCCGGGGCGAACCATAGTCTCCCAGATATCGCCTTCAAGGCGCTTAATCAGCAGGAATTCGATGTGAGCCCCCGTTACTGCTTTGGTGCCGTACAGTCTCGCCGGGATGACGCGCGAATCATTCACGACCATGCAGTCCCCCGGTCTTAAATATTCCAGAATATCATGGAAATGCCGATGCTCTATGGTATGATTCTCTCGGTTCAATACCATCAGCCGGCAGGAATCTCTCTTTGCTGCCGGTGTCTGTGCAATCAATTCCTCCGGCAAGTTGTAATCAAAATCGTCTAATTTCATCCTTCCATCCTCTTCCATTCATGTATACTCATATCACTCGTCTTCAATGACGCAAGAGCCGGGCACGGAAATGCTCGGCTCTTGAAATTTTATTTTGGCTCGGCTACTCCTCCGGAAAGATTGACATCAGCCCCAGATGCTCATAAGCCTTGCGAGAAGCCATGCGCCCCTTCTGCGTGCGATACATCAGTTCGGATTGAATGAGGTAGGGCTCGTTCACATCCTCGAGCGTCACGCGTTCCTCCCCGATGGCAGACGCAATGGTCTCAATGCCCACCGGGCCACCGCCAAATCCCTTGATAATCGTCGTCAAAATCTCGCGGTCAAGCTTCTCGAGACCGAGAGAATCCACGCCAAGCGCAGCCAGTGCCTTGCGGGTGATGCCGATGTTAACATTACCGTCCTCGATGACTTCCGAGAAATCGCGCACACGCTTGAGCATGCGGTTTGCGATACGCGGTGTTCCGCGGGATCGCATCGCGAGCTCAGTCAGAGACTCCTCATCGATGTGAACGTTCATGACACGGGCAGACCGGCGAAGGATTTCTTTCAGTTCATCTACCGTGTAAAAATCGAATTTGCTGATGATTCCGAAACGATCGCGCAGCGGTGCCGAGAGGCTTCCCGCTCTTGTCGTTGCGCCGATCAGGGTAAAATGAGCGAGGTCAATCCGAAGCGACCGGGCAGACGGACCTTTACCGATGACGATATCCAGTGCGTAATCCTCCATAGCGGAGTAGAGCACTTCTTCCACCGATCGATTCAAGCGGTGGATTTCATCAATGAAAAGCACGTCGTTCTCGTTGAGATTGGTCAGAATCGCAGCAAGATCTCCCGCGCGTCCGATGGCCGGACCGGACGTAATCTTGATATCGACCCCCAGCTCGTTGGCAATGATGCCCGCAAGTGTCGTCTTGCCAAGTCCCGGCGGGCCGTAGAAAAGCACGTGATCCAGGGGTTCTCCCCTCATTTTGGCCGCCTCGATGTAGATGGAGAGATTGGCTTTGTTCGCCGATTGCCCACAGTATTCACTAAGATACTGCGGGCGCAGCGTCGTCTCGCCATCGAGTTCGGACGGATGGACTTGTCTTGATGTAATCTGTTCTTCCATAGAACTGTTTCTTCCTTCTTTACCTATGTCTGTATCTGTATCCGGCAGTCGTCATTTTGAAGCGCGCTACATCAGATACCTCAGCGATTTCTTGATGTATTCCTCAATGGTGAGATCGTCCTCGACCACATGACCGATGGCGTCCTCCGCCTCCGCCTTGCTGTACCCGAGTGTCGTCAGTGCCACCACCGCATTGCTGCGTTCATCGCTAAAATTCACAGCAGCAGACGGTGCCGTGATCTCCACATCCTCCATCGGTACAACGCTCACCTTGTCCGAAAGTTCCATGATGATGCGCTCTGCCGTCTTCTTGCCGATACCCTTCGCACGGGCTATGGCTGTCGCATCTTTATGCAGAATAAAGGATTTAATCTGGTTCGCCCCTCCAATAGACATGATGGACAGTGCCGCTTTCGGACCGACGCTGCTTACGGTCAACAGAAGCTCGAAGAGTCCCAGTGCATCTCGATCGGTAAAACCGTAGAGCGCCATTCCATCGTCCTTGACCTGCATGTAGGTGTGAAGTTTGACGATATCCCCTTCGCGGGAATTCAGAATCGGCGATGTGTCGGCCACGAAGATGCGGAGTCCGATTCCGCCCTCCGTCTCCACCACCACGGTACCCTTGTCGTAGTAGAGATATTCTCCTCTAATGTGTCTAATCATTTTATCACCCTGTTATTTCTCGAATGTGCGTGACAGATGGCTGCGGCGACTGCGTCCGCAGTATCATCGGGTTTCGGTACTTCAGGCAGGTTGAGAATTACTTTTACCATATTCTGCACCTGCTTCTTCTCCGCCCGGCCATAACCCACCAGTGCCTGTTTGATCTGGAGCGGCGTATACTCCGCCACTCGGATGCCATTCTGCTCACACGCTAATAAAGCGACCCCTCGGGCTTCCCCTACTTTGATCGCTGTTGTCGTGTTACTATTAAAAAAAAGCTCCTCGATGGAGGCCTCCTCCGGCTGATATTGCTGTATCACCTCATTCAGACCGTCGTACAGCTGGCGCAGCCGCTGGGGCATTGGCGTGTGGGCTTCCGTCTCGATGGAACCGTAATCGACGGTTCGGAAACGGTTGCCATTAAAATCCAGAATGCCATATCCCATGATGGCATATCCCGGGTCAATTCCTAGTATTCTCATTCGTTTCACTCCCGATGGTATTTTATCAAAAATCCGGTAATTTGTCTATTGCAGCAGATGGCATCCCCGAGGATGTGGATTCTTGCTTTACTGCGGTTTCGGGTACTTGAAACACCATAATTCGGTGTTCGGTGATAACTGAAAAATGTTTTTTTCAACCTTCCTCTTGATCATTGTACATTCATGAATGAGAAGCATTCGGATACAACCGGTGCTGGCATCTTCGTGAGCCGGTACTTTTTCTCCCATAACGGATGACGCCAGTTTATAAACATTATGCATAAAAATAAATCTTTATTCATTTCAAGAACCGAATATGATATACTCTAGATAACCATATTTCAGGAGGCATTCATGCGGTATTCCAGACAGAATAAGATTCTCGAAATAATCTCGAAGAATGATGTAGAAACACAGGATCAGCTTCAGGATCTCTTGCAGCAGGACGGATTCTCCGTCACACAGGCCACGATTTCGAGGGACATCAAAGAGCTCCAGTTGGTGAAGGCGCTGTCCGCGAACGGCAAGTATAAATATACAGCCGGGAAGTATGACGAACAGCCGATTTCGGATCGTTTTATCAAGATTTTCCGGGAGACCATCATATCCACAGCAAAGGCCAACAATCTGATTGTAGTGAAAACCCTTTCCGGATGCGGCAATGCTGCTGCGGAAGCCATTGACTGTCTGGAGCTGGAGCACGTGATCGGAACCGTTGCCGGCGACAATACCATGCTCCTGATTGTTGATGATGAAAAGAATGCCGATGAAATCATGGATCTTTTCAAGAATATGATTGCAAAGAGGAATCGAAATGCTTAATCGAATCGTTATCGACAACTTTGCCACCATCGAGCACCTTTCTTTCGATTTGGAAGAAGGCCTCAATATTATCACCGGCGAGACCGGTGCCGGAAAATCCGTACTGGTAGAAGCCATCAGCACAGCCCTCGGTGGTCGTGCTGATATTTCTATGGTTCGAAACGGCACCAATAAGGCAACCATCCAGATTGCCGGCACCCTCGGAGATGAAGATGTCATCATCGTCCGCGAGCTGATGGCCTCCGGAAAGAGCATCTCGAAGCTGAACGGTGAGATGGTGACGCTGGCACAGCTTCGCACCTTCTGCAAGGTCTTCGTGGATATCCACGGGCAATACGACAACCAGGTGATTCTGGATCCCCAGAATCATCTTACGATTACCGATCAGTTTCGTTACAAAGTACTGGAACCGGAGCTGACGAAACTCTCCGAGCGATATCAGGAATATACCGAATGCAGACGGTCCTATCAAGATCTTCAAAAGCAGGAAGCGGAAGCCCTGCGACAGCAGGATTTCTACCGTTTCGAAGCAGAATACATTGAGAAGCTGAACCTGTATGAGGGTGAAGACGAAGAGCTTCGTGAAGAACTGGAAATCATGAAGAACAGTGAGAAGATTTTCTCTGCAGTTCATGAAGCCTACCGGAAAATTTACGAAGACGATGAATCCGTGCTCGGAAATCTTCAGTCCGCTATCAGTCACTTGCAGAGTATCGCCTCACTCAGTGAGGATTACGAGAATCACCTGCAGGCATTAAACGACAGCTACTATGCCATCGCCGATGTGTCGGATGCGTTAAGAGATCTCCGTTCCTCCATGAATTATTCGGATGAAGACATTGACCGCACATCCGAACGACTCAGTGTTATCGAAGATGCAAAACGAAAATATCGGATGAGCGTACCGGAAATCATTGCTTACGGAAAGGAGATGGCCGAGAAGCTCCGGCTCATCGAGAATTTCGACATCGAGACGGAAACACGAAAGAAAGAAATGGACGCGGCTCACACGAAACTGCAGACACAGGCAGATACCGTCAGCCGCATTCGGCAGGAGAATGCCGCGCTTCTCAAGGAGGCCGTCACGAAAGAATTGCAGGATTTGGCATTTGCCAATTCAGATTTCGACATTAGAATTCAGCAGCTTTCGGAAATTGGACCGCTTGGCTACGATACGATGGAATTCATGATATCCACCAACCCCGGTGAACCGCTTCGTCCCCTCTCCCGGATTGCATCCGGCGGTGAAATTTCTCGTATCATGTTGGCGTTCAAGCACATTATCGGAGATAACGATGCGGTGGAAACCATGGTTTTCGACGAGATTGACACCGGCATCAGCGGACGCACCGCGCTTGTGGTCGGAAAGAAGATGCGGGAAATCGCCGGTCATCATCAAATTCTCTGCATCACACACCTGCCGCAGATTGCGGCCTACGGCGACGCCAACTTCCGGATCCAGAAAGATATCAGTGACAGCAAGACACATACAAGTATCGTTCGCCTCGACGAGGAAGGTAAGCTTCATATGCTCGCCGGTATGATCAGCGGTGATGCGGAGAGTGCGAGTGCCCTTGAAGCGGCGCGTGAACTCCATGAGACGGCGAGAAACACGAGTCGTTAATGATCCAGTAGAATGAAGGTCTCCAAAGCCGCCCTGGGACTCAGGTTTCCGTTCTTCACATCCCGGTCGCAGTTGTATAGACAGATGAGAAGTTCTTTTAACCTGGTGTGATCGAATTTCCTCGCGGCTTTGTAGGCATTCTGAAAACGGAACTTATTCACGCCGAGTTCTTTGATCATCGCATTCATAGAAATCCCGTTCTCCTCCATCACTTGAGCATCGTACATCATTTCCAGCTGAGAGGTCAGCGTGCCGATGAGTTGGAATGGTTTCCCCGTTTGGTTCTCATCCTCGGCCATTGCATGCTCCATAATCGTGATGGCTTTTCGTCGGTCGCCAATGACCATCGCATCAATCAGATGGAAGACGTATTTGTCGGCATCTCCCCCGATCAGGTCATCAATCTCCTCTGTGGTAATTTCATCGCCCTCTGCGGATGTCAGCAGCTTATTCAGATCGTTGTTCAAATTATCCAGGCGGTAGAGGCTATCTTTATTGTAATATCCCGTCAAGTCAATTAGATAATTGAGCTGCTTCTCGTTCATCGTCTTGCCTGCGCCCTTGATGCGCTTGCCGATAAAGGCAACCAATTCTGGCCGGGATAGCGCGTTCATTTCGTAAGAAGATGCTTTCTCGATGACCTTCTTGCCAAAAGCGACGATATTCTCCGCATATTTCGCATCGACAATCATCACAATGAGACCATCCGGATCCGTTCCCGCTGCATATTCCAGGAAACGCTTTCCTTCGGTCTTCTGCAATTCCTTCTCTTCTGCTTTGAGTTTGTTCGCACTCGTAATCAGCCAGGGATGATTGCGGACAATCAGTACTCGATGCCCTGAGAACATGGATGGCGTCCTCGCCATTCCCATGATTTCATCCAGACGGACTTCATCGCCGTCAAATTCCCGGACATTCTCTGTCCGGAATTCTTTCTCGGCATATCTGTCACAAATCTGTTCCAGTGCCCATCGAATCTGGAAGTTCTCCTTGCCGTAGAGCACTACAACGTTGCGGAATAATTTCTTCTTACAATCTTTGCTAAAATCCTTATATGACATTTTTCGTTCTTCCTGTCCGGTTATTCCATCATCTGGTCGACTTGCAAGCGATTCGAATGCCAACGGCTTACCTGAATCCCGATGGCCCCGTGAATATCGGTGCGATAGATCGGAATGCTTCGTTTCTTCAGCTTCTCGATGGTTTCAGTATGCGGGTGTCCGTAAAGGTTCCGAGCACCTACCTGAATCACGGCAATGTTCGGAGAGACCGCATCCAGAAATTCCTCACTGCTGCTGCTGTGACTTCCGTGATGTGCAACGGCCAGCACGTGGCAGCGAAGCTCGTCGGTTCCCGCGTAGTATTGTAACATATCCCGTTCCCCGTCCTCAAGAATATCACCGGTCACCAGAATCCGGACTCCGCGGTACTCGATGCGGTAGATACCGGTCATTTCATTCTCATCCATCTCATCCAGATCCTTGCCTGCGGTGGATACTCTCCCGGCGGAACTTCCCTCTCCGATCGGCCACAACACCTTGATGGACAGCTCATCTGTAATCGTCAGAATTTGCCCCGACTTCAGAAAAGTCGCATTCGCCGGTGTTTCACGAAAGCCTTGGTACATCGATGGCACCGCAAAATTCTTAATCGGAAAATCCACAGATAATTCCTTTACGCCCTGAAAATGGTCCATGTGAAGGTGCGTACAGATGGCATAATCCAGCGAGGTAACTCCGTTTCCCAGAAAATACGGTTCCAACACCTTCTCCCCTACGCTGTAATTCGCATTGCCTCCGCCATCAATGAGAACATTCCGCCCGCCGGATTGAAGGTGAATTCCGGCGCCCTGCCCCACGTCAATAAAAACCACGCCGTCATTTCCCAAAGGATTTCGAAATCCCCACATGATCATCAATGCCGGAAGCAAGAAGAGCATAACGGTTCGCCCCAGTGACCGAAAGTCTCTCCTCAGAATCAGCACCCGAAACCACTCGGAATTTACAAAGAGAATTCCGAGATAGAAGAGAATTATCATGCCAACACCGGCAGATGGAACTTTTGTCGTGAACGTTCCATCAAAATGCAGGAAACGATTCATGTGAATCATAAGCTCGGTCAGAAGAGACAGGCAGCGCACCGGAAAATTCCCGAGGGACACAAGACTTCCTACGATAAAAAGCACCACTCCAATCGGCACGAGCACAGACGCCAGGAATATGACCGGAATGTTGATGGCAATCGTCAGCGGATTGAATCGGTGAAAGGAATAGACCTGAATCGGGATCATGATAATCTGTACCGAGAGCATTGCCGCCATCCCTTTCCCCACGAAATGACTCAGCGGTCCGGTAAGGAAAGTCATTCCCACAATCGCCAGAAACGACATAAGAAAACCCGTCTGAAAGAGAAAATACGGTCGTACCATCAGCATCAAGAGTGCGGATGCTGCCGTCCCCGTGGTCAGGTCGAAAGGACGGCGAAGATACATGCTGCTCATGGAGATAATCGCAATCAATACCGCACGGATCGTCGATGCACTCCAGGACGTGATCTCTCCATACAGGATAAGCACGCCAAAAATAACCATCGTCACCTTCCAGTATTTCCGATTTCTCGCCAGGACGCTAAGAAGCGCTATCAGGAAACCTACGTGAAGGCCGCTCACCGCCAGGATATGCGCCGTGCCGTTCTCCGAGAATTCCGTATAGATTTCATCCTCCAGCTCGCTTCGTTCGCCGAACAGGATGCCGCGGAGGAATCCCCGCACCTCCGTGTTCTCCCGGAAGGATTCCAGAAATTTACTCTGAAGGCTTGCTAAGCTCCGATCAAACCGATATCCCGGCTTACCGGAAATCGACATCGCCTGCATGCTTTTTACCGTCATAATATATACGATGTCCTTTGTCTTGAGATATAATCGGTAATTGAAGCAATTCGGATTGCGCTGTCCGTCCGGAACTCGAAGCTCCCCTCGGATTTCTGCAAGCGTCCCGATGAGCATGGGTTCTCGATCCTCGGAATAATCCTTGCAGAGGATCTTTCTTTTACCCGATGAAAGTTCGGCTTCAGCGATATAATCTGTGTGATTCTCGTATTCCTGCACTTTCAGAATGCGCATTCGGAATGTTCCGCTGTTGTCCGCTTTGCAGCGTTCCTCGCTTACGTACAGGCGATTAAAATGAAGGGAGAAGAGCAGGAATCCACATAACATCATGCCGATCATCTGATGCAGTTGACGGCGCGTCAGACCGTACTGCCGGCCGACTTCCAGGTACAGACAAGTAAGCACACCGGCGAGGATCGGAAGCATCACCATGCCCTCCGCTACCCGGTGCCGTTCCCAGCACAGGTACCCCGCAGTAATTCCTGCCATCATCATTCCCGTGTACAGCATCAGCATTCGTCGATTCATATTTCAATCCCGCGTAGAACCTTGACATTTGCGTAGAGCATGGGCATTAAAGAATTCATACCCCGATTATAGCGGAGCAAGAATTGCCCTTCAGCACATGATGAGATTTGACAAATAATTTAATTGCGTTAGAATCAAACGAGATGACAGCAACCAACATGGATGAGTCGAAGTAGAGATAACACACGTAGAGATAACACACAAAGAAGGGAAAAGAAAGGATTCAGTAATGGCGGAGGGACAGAGCACCGGAAAAAGACTAATGACAGAGGGCAATATCATGAAGCAACTCGTGTTGTTTGCGCTTCCGTTGATTCTCGGCAATCTGCTTCAGCAGTTATATAACACGTTTGATTCGATTATCGTGGGTAAGGTTGTGGGCGACAATGCGCTCGCAGCGGTCGGATCCAGCGGCAATCTGATTTTTCTGATTGTCTCGTTCGCACAAGGTGCGTCCGTCGGTGCCGGTGTTGTCATTTCGCAATGCCTCGGAGCAAAGAACAAAGGCGGTGTACACCGTGCGATTCACACATCGCTTGCAATCGGCATCACGCTGGGTGCGATCATGAGTGTCTGTGGCGTTCTGATCAGCCGGCACATCCTCATCGCGATGGACACGCCGGCGGAGGTTCTGCCGGAATCCATTGCGTATCTCCGAATTATTTTTGCCGGAACCATCTTCACGGTCGTCTATAACATGGCATCGGGAATTCTGAATGCGGTCGGCAATTCCGCCCGATCCCTCCGCTACCTTGCGGTCGCATCCGTCACCAACATCGGACTGGACATCCTGTTGGTGGCCGTTTGTGGCATGGGGATCCAAGGGGCTGCGATCGCAACCGTCGTCAGCCAGCTCCTTTCGTGCATCCTGTCGCTGGCTTTTCTGGTTCGCGTAGATGACGACTACCGCGTGGAACTTACCAAAATCCGCTTTCACAAGAAGGCGTGTCTGCGCATTATTAAGATCGGATTTCCGACCGGAATCCAGAACACCGTCATTTCCATCTCGAACATTCTGATTCAGACCAGCGTCAACGGTTATGGCGCAATACCGATGGCCGGTTTCGCGGCCTATCTCAAGATCGACGGATTCAACATCCTGCCGGTTATGAGTATCAGCATGGCGATCACCACCTTCGTCGGTCAGAACTACGGTGCGGGTAAGCTCGATCGCGTCAAACGCGGGATGTTCTGCACGCTTGCGCTCGGCATCGGATACACGATTCTCACGGGAATCCTGCTCCTCATATTCTCCGATCCGGTCATGCGTCTCTTCACCAACAATCCCGAGGTCATTCGGAACGGCGAGATGATTATGCGCTATTTCTGCCCGTTCTATTGGATTCTCAGCATCCTGCACGCCCTGGCGGGTACCGTCCGCGGCACCGGGAAGAGCATTCCTCCGATGGTGGTTCTGCTCCTCTCTCTCTGCGTGTACCGAATCGCCTGGATTCAATGGATTCTGCCACATTTTTCGACAATTCACGGCGTCTTCCTTGCGTATCCGACGTCCTGGTTGCTGGGGGCCCTCCTGATGGTGGGTTACACGTTAAAAGCACATTGGTTATATCCGACTTCATCCGAGGAGCTATAGCGAAAAGATAGGATGCATCCCGCAGCCATATCGGCAGCAAAACGAAAGAAACAACATGACTGAGAACCGAACACATACATTAGAATCAGCACCGGCAAATATTGAATCATCAAAAAATGAAGCCGCAGGCACAGGAGCCGCGGCTTGGAACAGACAGAAGGATCGTGACCACAACCTGGATCTGATCAAAGTCATCTCCATCTATCTCGTGATCTTGATTCACTTCTGTAATTATTACGGGAATAAGGCGATTCCGGAAGTTTCCGTCAATTATACCATCGCCCTTCTCTACAATGTTTTCGCGCGAGTAAGCGTCCCGCTCTTCTTCATGGCAAGCGGCGCAGTGTCGTTTCGCAAGGAATTTGACTACAGAAAGAACAACCGGAAAATCCGACGCATGATAACCGTCCTCATCGTATGGAATATCATCTACTGGCTATGGAACTATTTCTATCTCGGTCGCTCCGCGGGACCCAATGTCATAACCTATCTGTTTGAGCCGGTCAAAGGTCACCTCTGGTACATGTACGCCTACATCGGACTTCTGATTGCAAACCCACTGATTTCCATTCTGGCGAAGCACATGACCGCCCGTGACGAGAACTACTTCCTTCTCACCTGGATTTTCATTTGCGGCGGCGTCCGCACGCTGGACTGCATCTTGGATTATTTCGGCATTAAGACGGGTCTTCAGTACTGCGTTCCGATCATTCAGGGAACCTACTATCTGGGTTATTATCTCATCGGACACATCCTCTACTGTCGGCTTCGGGATAACCGAGATGCCGGCGCATCGTGGGCAGAGAAGTCCCTGCGGTACCCGTTCCCGTCATATATCCTCACAGCAACAGTGTCGCTTGTGTTCTGCTTCTTCTGGGTCGCCTTCGCCTCCATTCGAACGGGCGAGACTGCCAAGGACCTCTTTGGCTACAGCAACATTCTGGTCATGATCCCGTCGCTCTGCCTCTTTGTCGTGCTAATACGACTCCGTGTCCGGGAGAATGCACTCCTGACTCTAATCAGCCGCTACTCCTTTGGCGTCTACTTAAGTCATGTGATCTTCTACAACATCGCATATCGGAATTTCGACATCCGTGCGATGGATAGTCCGCTGGTGCTCCCGCTCTTTGCGCTTGCCACATTCGTCGTCTCCCTCGCTTTCGTGGCCATTACCTCGCGGATTCCACACCTCAAAGACCTTCTGTACGGCTAAAAACAGATCATTAGCCAGATCGGTCCCGGTTATGCTGCTTTTGCATCTGCCGACTCCGTTTATTCCGCTGATGCCGATTCAGCCACGCTGTCACTCTGGGAAATTTCCTCCTGAATCTCTTTTACCTCATTGAAGTTCGGAAGATTATCTTCCCTGATCGTTGTATCCGCATCCGGTTCCGGGAACACCACTTCCTTCGGAGCTGCACCGGTCAGTGCATATGCGATATTGTAAGCGTGGTCTCCGCATCGTTCGAGGTCCGTTACGAGGTTGGTAAAGATGACCCCTGCCAGCGGATCGCACGTGTTATTCATCAGCCGTACAATATGGTGATCCACCAATTCCTTCTCCTGCCAATCCAGTCGATTCTCCAGCTTCTCGATTCGCTGCAGCGGAATGGTTTCTCCTGTCTCAAATACGTCAATTGCAAGCTCTGCCATTTCAACCGCATCCCGAGCCATCATAAAGAGCTCGTTTCTGGCATCCGGAGACATGACGCTGTGCTTCGAGTTCATATCTTCCACATACTCGATAATGTTCTCCGCGTGATCCGAAAGCCTTTCGATGTCCGTTACCGTAATCGCCATCTCAGACATGCTCTTCAGCGCCTCCCTGCCGAAGGAGAAGTCTCTCATCTCGGCCATCGCCTCGTCAATCAATTCATTCAGGATGTTCACGCTCTCTTCGCGGGTCCGGACGCGTTGCGCCTTACTCGGATCATAATCGAAGAAGCACTCCACTGCCTCCCGCAGATTCTTTGCCGCAATCCTTCCCATCCGGGAAACCTCCAAACGCGCCTGACGTAGTGCGATACTCGTCGGCATCTTGGTGATGTTAACCATGTACTGGAGCGAACGATCCTTCATCTGTTCGTCTTCCTCCGGCAGAATCGGAATTACCTTCTCAACGATTTTCACCAGGAATTTCATGAACGGCGTCTGTACGACAACCGCAATAATGGCAAAGATGGTGTGCGTGTTCGCGATCTGACGACCGATATCATTCGGGGATAGCGCCTGTATCCACGTCAGCATCTGCGGCACCAACGCGACAAGTGTCATCATCAGTGCGGCTCGAAACAGGTTGAACACCAGATTCAGAATCGCCGAACGTTTGCCGTTCCGGTTAACTGTCAGCGACGCAATCAGGTTCGGCGTAACCGATCCGATTGCGGCACCGATGACCAGATATACCGCCGTGTGATAGCTTAGGAGGCCCTGCACCGCGAAAGCTTGGAAAATAACGGTCGATGAAGAAGAACTCTGTAGCAGTGCGGTAAAAGCAACACCGAAGAGAACCGCCGCGAACGGATTGTCGAGCCCCGAAATGGTGCGAATGAAAGCCTCGCTCTCCGACAGCGGCTTGATTGCAGTCTTCATGATACTGATTCCAACGAACAGCATACCGAAGCCCATAATAACTTCTCCGACGTACTTGACGGTGTTATTCTTCACGAAGAGGAAGGCAATCACACCGAAAAACATGATAACCGGTGCATACGCCGCGAGATTGAATGCTGTAATCTGAGCGGTTACCGTCGTACCGATGTTGGCACCCATGATAACGCCCAGTGCCTGGAACAGATTCATCATCCCGGAGTTAACGAATCCGATGACCATGATATCCGTGGCGGATGAGCTCTGAACCAGCACCGTCATCAGCGTTCCCACAAATATCGCAGTAAATTTGTTAGATGTAGCTTTCTCAAGAATCGTCTGGAGGTTGTCTCCGGCCGCATCCTTGAGGCCTTCGGACATGATGGTCATTCCGTAGAGGAACAGTCCCACCCCTCCCAACAGAGAAAAGGCATCGAGTAGGGTCATATTCTTTCTCCTAACCTTATGTTCTTTCCATACAATATCTTCTATCCTGTATACAGCAATGGTCAAATCCGCATACACGGTTATTTTATCACGTTTGAATGGGATTCTCACTATTATTTTTACATAGATTTTACGTCAATTTGAATGAAATTCTAAAGCAGCACGGGCAGCGTGAAAAAGCGGAACTTGCTTTTAGCCGGGAAAATCTGTGCCATCAGTAAAGATGGGAGATTTTCACTGTTCTATTCGATACAATTGATATATAATGAGCCTGATAAGAGGCTGTGCGGCTCAAGTGCCGGGACAGCGATTCGGAAAGGAGATTCCAATGAACAAAGCGATTGACGTAATTGGAGTACAGATGGATTTTGGCGCTTCAAAGAGAGGCGTTGCCATGGGGCCGACCGCGATCCGCTATGCCGGATTGATTGGTGACCTCGAAAAGATGGGGTACGAAGTTCGTGACAAGGGTGACATCCTTCCCCTGCTTCGCGGGAAAAGCACTGATACGCTCCGCAACTATGAGCAGGTCAACGATGTGAATCATAAATTATATGACAAGGTGACGAATTCCCTGAACAAGGGACATTTCCCACTCGTTCTCGGCGGAGACCACAGCATTTCGGCGGGCAGCATTTCCGCCGTCAGCAAGGCCTACCAGAGCAAAGGTGGAATCGGTCTGATCTGGATAGATGCACATGGAGATTGGAACAACGAGGAAACCACGACAACCGGGAACATGCACGGCATGACGTTCTCCGCGGTATGCGGACGCGGTCCGGAATGTATGGTCGATTTCGGACAGGGCCCGACGTACGTCAAGGTGAAGAACTGTGTGCAAATCGGCGGTCGAGACATGGATGCCAAGGAGCGTGCTCGGATGAAGAAGGCCGGAATTACGGTATTCTCCATCAACATGATTGATGAGATGGGCATGCCGACAGTCATTCGCCGTGCGATCGATATCGCTTCCGACGGAACGGCAGGCATTCACCTCAGCTTCGATATCGACGCCGTGACCCCGGAGGTTGCACCGGGAACCGGCACCGTGGTACACAGCGGTCTGACTGCTCGCGAATCCTTTATCGCTGTGGAACTTCTGGCGGAATCCGGGAAACTTCTCTCCATGGACATGGTAGAGGTGAATCCGATTCTCGATGAGCGCAACAAGACAGGTATCATCGCCTCCAAGCTGATTCAATCCGCGCTGGGAGATACGGTGTATTAGAATGGACCGGGTTTATTCCCCGGCGACTCATTGTAGCGATTCCTGTATATTATAGCGATTCCTGTATGAGGAATGTTTGAAAGGTGCGGTGTTTTTACTCCGCACTTTTTTTAGTCTCCTCACGATAGACCCTCACCTCGAAAAACGAGCGTTGCACACGCCAGATATTCTGCGCAATTCCGGAACATTCCTTTTATTTTCCTATCAATAGATTTTCTTATCAGAAAAAC
Organism: Acutalibacteraceae bacterium; assembly: GCA_963656785.1. GTDB lineage: Bacteria > Bacillota > Clostridia > Peptostreptococcales > Anaerovoracaceae > Mogibacterium_A. The sequence goes on from CAVKJB010000014.1 coordinate 18,964, forward strand.
AAACATCCCAATAAATCGGGTAAAATATAGATGTCCATTTTCATCAAAGGATACACACATCATCCATCGGAGATGCCTGCAGGTTTTTCCTGTGGGCGTTTCTTTATCCATCCCGTAAACTCACAGGCATTTCGGTGCGTCAGAAAGGAGATTCCCATGGCTACAGAGGATAAGAACGTGTATAGAATACTAACTCTTAATTTTGGTTCTACGTCTACAAAAATTGCAATATATGAAGACAAAGACCGAGTCTCAGACCACGCAATTCTTCATTCCAAAACAGAAATGGCAGATATTAAAACGATTCAGGATAATGCCAACATGCGGTTGCCGCTTGTGCTGAATTACCTCGATCAGAGCGGTTATCCCCTCGAGAGCTTTGATGCCATTGTCGGCCGCGGCGGGATGTTAAGACCCCTTCCAAGTGGCACCTACACCGTCAACGATCAGATGCTGCGGGACCTTCGCGAATGCCGTTTTGGAAATCACGCCAGCAACCTGGGTGCCATCATTGCCGCAGAACTGAGTCAGCAGGTTGGCATCCCGGCCTTTGTCGTTGATCCCCCCGTTGTAGATGAAATGTCTGATATTGCACGCCTGTCAGGACATCCGGATTTTCCGCGGCGTCCCGTATTTCACGCACTCAACCATAAAGCAATCGCCCGCCATTATGCGGAGGATATCGAAGAACCTTATGAAGCGTTGAATCTCATCGTTGCGCACATGGGCGGCGGTGTTACCGTCGGCGCACACCATAAAGGTAAAGTCATCGACGTCAATAATACCGTTGATGGCGATGGTCCGTATACTGCGGAACGGCCGGGCGGTCTGCCTGTTCTTCAGGTACTGCGCGCTGCCTTTGAACACCGTTATGGATCCACTTACGAGGAACAACGCCGTTTCTACATGTCTCAGTGCGGACTGATGGCTTACACAGGAACCAACGATGGTCGTGTCATCGCAAAACGCATCGCTGAGGGCGACCAGGAAGCAGAAATGGCCTTCCGCGGCATGGCCTATCAGGTAGCGAAAGAAATTGGCTCGATGAGTGTCGTTTTGCATGGCAAAGTAGATGCCATTCTTCTCACAGGCGGATTGGCACACGATCCGAATCTTACTCAATGGATAGAAAAAGAGGTCCGTTATATTGCACCGGTTCACGTCTATCCGGGGGAATATGAATTGTTTGCGCTGGCGATGGGAGCACTCCGTGTTCTCCGAGGGAAAGAACAACCGCGAGTGTATGCCGAATAAACTTCTGTCAACGCGAGTGTACGATGATCGGTTTTCCAAATGATAGAATCTCTTCTTAGAAGAACACAGACCGACTTGAATGATGTAAAATATACTTGACCTTTGAAGTGTGCATTCTTTCTTTGAAGGTTAATCCTTCCCATTACTAGTATTGAATCGAGAAAACTTCAAGAAAACCAATCAAACACAAGCAGAAAAACACCTGCATCCATCAAAACAGTTTTCGTCCTGATGACTGATGAAGACTTCCCCCAATCGTCTTATTGAAAGATTGTTTTGAGGATGACGGGTGTTTTTCTGTCTTTATCCGTTTATTTTTCAATTCTTTCAAAATCGATTGCCGGATGCTTGCACAGAGGGCATATGAAGTCCGCAGGAAGTTCTTCGCCGACATATTCATAACCGCAAATTCTGCATCTCCATACTGTTTGCCCATCTGCCGTCCGTGGCTTCTGATTCTCTGACGCTGATTCGTCCTCCTTTGTTTTCTCATCCGTGCGCACCGCTGATTCAGAACCCGGTTGCGGCTTGATGTGCGTATGATAGTACGCATAGGTTGCAGATGGTGTGTCGCTTAGAACCTCCATATCTGTAATCTCACCGATGAACATCGTGTGAGATCCAAGATCTTCGGTTTTGCTAACTCTCACAGAGATGAACGCATTGGTTCCTTCCGTGATATAGTAGATGCCGTTAGAACCGCGAACGCATTCGGTAAAATCCAAAAACTTATCCACATCTCGCCCTGACTGAAAACCAAAATGTTGGAACAATCCAAAAGGTGCATCCTCGCTCAAGATCGATACAGTGAATTCACCGGTTCGCAGAATCATATCATGCGTCAGATTCAACTTATTCGCACAGATACTTATTTGATTGGGTTCAGATGCCGCCTGAATGGCGGTATTAATAATGCACCCATTATCTTTGTCTCCTTCTCTTGCTGTCAAAATGAACAAGCCATAGGATAGTTTAAACATTGCTTTCTGATTCATCATCACACCTCCTCGTCTAAAGATGTCAATTAAAAATATTGGAGTCTTGGAAAACCATTTAGCCATAGCCTCGTTATGAAGGGACTGCAGTGCAGTAATACTTAGGGTGATTTATTCTCTTCCTGCTGCCGCCGAAGCCAGATTGTCATATCCCGAAGAGTTTCTTCCAACATGCGGGGGTAATAAGCCAATTTTTCCGTTGCAGCGGCATGGCTGAATCTGGCATTAGAAGATAGGACCTCAACGGAATATGGCGTAAAAAAGAGCGCTTCTTTTCTTTTGAGACATCGATTCTCATAGTATGGAGCCACAGGTCTTGCTAGATTCAATGGCAAGCAGAGAAAACGGGATCTCCGATTCGTCATGCTGCCAATGATGCTCAGCATTCTGCGAATCGACAAATACTGTCCTGATAAAATGTATCCCTTCCCGAATTCGCCCATTTCGGAACAGGATAGGATCCCTTTCGCCACATCTCGTACATCTACAAAGTCATAACCACCGGAAATGGCAAGAGGAAGTCTCCCTGCCAGAAACGATTTGACCATAGATGTGATACTTCCATTCTGCACATCACCGGGACCGATAATCCCGGACGGGAAAACGACACTTGCCCTCAATCCACGTCGGGTCTCACTGAAAATCATCTTTGTGGCTACCGCTTTGCTCTTCGCATAATCCCCATTTACAAGAGCCGGGGAAAACTTGCAATCCTCCGTGATCAAGATGCCATCCGGTTGTTCCGGTATAGCGTGAACAGAACTGACGTAGATGAGCATGCCTACGTCATGGGACAAGCACTGTTGGATGATGTTCCATGTTCCGATCACATTAACCTGATACAGCACCGGGTTGTGATGAGAGGCAATGGAGACAATGCCTGCGCAGTGAATGACGCATGTGCGACTGTCCGCATCGGAGAAAAAACGATCGAGTGAACGCTTCGATCGCACATCTCCTTGGATTACCCGGACCTCTTTGGGGAGAAAATCCGTATAAGGGTCTTCAGCCATCACCAGCACTTGTACCTGTGCACCTTTCTCCACCAGTTCCTTTACGATCGTCCTACCCAGAAAACCGGTGGCGCCCGTAATCAAGTATCTATCGTACACGCAAAACACCTCCCCCACATAAGACGACAATCACGCCTCTGTTTCAAAACAAGAGGCGTGATGGAATTTACCGTTACTTTCGATATCCGCACTTTGGGCAGACGCCGTTTTCATCAAGCGCAATGCCACAGAGCGGACAACAATCCAACTCCAATTGTGGCGGGTAACATTGGGAGGCCATGTTCACGCCGCTGGAGAAAGTCAGCTTCACGATATTCAATTTATCCTTCAGCAGATCATAGACGATTTTAATCATACCCTCCACTGTCATCGTTTCCTTGGTAACCACTAATCGGCATTCCGGATATGCGGTAGCCAATTCCGTGTCAAATGCCGGTCCCACCATTACATTGTTCGGATGTCCTGCTTTAATGCCTTGCTTCTCATACACATCAAGTATGGCAGGAAGTAACGGGTCATCTTTACGCAAGATTAACGCATGGTCAAAATTCTTTAGAACGTCCCATGCCGTTTTCTGAATCTCATTACATGGGAAAACCATATTTACACCTTCATTGATCGGACCCTCGACTTCTATGGTAAGAATCCCGGTATGTCCATGTAGATATTGTGCTTCTCCTTTAAAGCCGTAGAAACGGTGAGCATATTGCAATTCTATTTTTGAAATACTTCTCATGACGAACCTCCTTCTTGAATTATCATTAACGTTACTCCGAAGGTTTCCTTTTACTTACTTTTACTTACAGAAAAGGAATCCTTCGCCCCCCTCCCCTCTGGTAAGTTGAATATATTCGGGCGAAAAAAAGAAGTCAATTACCGTCTTAATCGAATCTCTTAATAGTAGAATTCCGCTGCCCATTCTCGTGTTCTCTATATGCTATAATGCTCTCACAATGGGGTGAATCAAAAAAGGAGGGTTAAAATCATGAGAAGTGTGATCACATATGAGACGCACCATGGCAGTGCCAAACGTTTAGCAACAGCCATCTCCGCGCGTCTCAAATGCCTCTGCGTCAACGTGGATACGCCATTTCAGGCAGAAGATGAAACCGAATATGATGCCTTGATTCTTGTTTTTGGCTTTCGGGGTCCGTACACCGCACAACTGACCAAGCTTTTTATCCGCCGTATGCAAGGAAAATTAAATTACAAGCATCTCATCGTGGTTGGGGAAGGTATTTTCTCGGAGAAGGAGTTTCCTTCGGTAGCAGCTGATTTAAAAGACATGGCAATGCCATTCACTTTTCATTCCTATTTCATGCAGGGACAACTACGGATTGCCACGTTAACGCCGGAAGAAAGAGCTCTGCTCGATAAGTTCAGCGAATTGACCGGAATCCAGATAACCAATATGGGAGAATTTAGTCCAAAGAAAGCCTACGACATTGCGGATGAGATTGCACTGCTGTTAGATAGTCTGGATGTGCCGGAAGAGTCGATGGAAAAAAGAACGAGGTGGATTTGTACTGTCTGTGGCTATATTCATACCGGCGATGCTCCGCCGGACAAGTGTCCGCAGTGCAGCAAGCCGGCATCGGCTTTTAAGAAATTGTGATGACGATTGTGATAGCGGAACAGAATAGGCTAGCGGAATGAAATATGAAATCGTAACTGAAACGGGAGAATTGGCAAAGCCGCCAATTCTCCCGTTCGACATCTTAATTATTCTGTGTTATTCTGTTGGATCCACAACAAAAAAATTCGTTCTCTTGAGTGTTTTTATTTCTTCTTGAGAACAGGTTAAGCTTTCTCTCAATGAATGCAGATCGCGTATTCTGGTTTTCGTGGCCAGAATCTTAAGTGCAGCATTCGGATGATGCGTTGTCCCACATGACATAATTCCCATATGGGAATGAGGTTGGTTTTTCCTTATAAAACTCGGCAGTCGAATATAGACTTTATCATGCGGCATCGACACGTTAAAATACAGAAACTCGGAGGAATCCGGGGTATGATAAGAGGTTCCGGTATACAGGCCTTTCGATTTGCGATAATCGCCTTCCTTCGAACATCCGTGGTACAAAATGGATTCTGTTGATTTCTCACGATGTTCAATAACCGCTTCCACAACCGCATCCTCCTCCTTGTTAAACCAATAGAGAAAAAGTGGCTGCCGGTGCAATTGATGGGTGTCGCTTCCGTCTGATATGGAGAGCTCCGATGTAGCTTTCGTCTGGGTTTCCGGAAGTATACTGGAAATATCTATATCAAGGAACGTACATATATCCAGCAGCGCATCGATACCCACCGCAATTTCACCTGTCTCGTATTTGGAAAGCGTGGCAATGCTTCGGTTCAGTTCCATGGATAATGTCTGAAGTGTAATGTTCTTCGCTTTGCGAAAAGCTCGAAGACGGCTTCCGATGTCGTTGTAGAGATTAATATGACTCATGATAATACCCCCTTGAAGATGATAAATGTCATGAAACATTCTGATATCTAGATTTGATTTTATCATATCTAAAGAGAGTATGTATACAAAAATAGTTCAGAAACGACATCGCTTTTCCTATAAATAGAAACCGCCCTTTGGGGGACGATTTCAATTGAATCAATGGACTATCTGCGGGTGAACGCTCCTGCCGAATTGATAGGAATCGACAGAAGGCCAAAACATGCCAGATCTCGGTAATCCGAAACCTGGCATGTTCATTTCGTTATTTCATTGATCAGAGCACTCCGTCATCTTCCGCTTGGACGGGAATGTCCTGTGTCCCGAATATGTTTTTAGCAGAAGCTACGCGTTTTTCAGCGCCTGTTCCAGATCCGCAATGATATCCTCTGCAGCCTCGATCCCGATGGAGAGTCGAATCAGACCCGGCGATACGCCGGCTTCCACGAGCTGTTCATCGTTCAGCTGACGATGTGTATGGCTGGCCGGATGCAGCACCATCGTTCGAGTTGCAGCAACGTGAGTGGCAATTTCCGCCAGCTTCAGGCTGTCCATGAAGCGGATGGCGTTCTCTCTTCCGCCCTTCAGCTCGAAGGAGATAACACCGCATGTCTTTCCGTCTCTCATATATTTCTGCGCAAGCTCGTAGTACTTATCGCCCGGAAGCCCTGCAAAGCTAACGTGTGCTACTTTCTCGTGGTTCAGCAGGTATTCCGCAATCTTCTGTGCGTTCTCGCAGTGGCGTTCTACGCGAAGCGGCAGTGTCTCGAGCCCTAAGTTCAGCAGGAAACAATTGGTCGGAGACGGAATGGAGCCGAGGTCTCTCATCAGCTGCGAAGTGGCCTTGGTAATGTAAGCCTTTTTTCCAAACTGCTTCGTGTAGACAATGCCGTGGTAGGACTCGTCCGGTGTGGTCAGACCATGGTACTTGTCGCCGTATTTCTCCCAGTCGAAATTTCCGCTGTCGACGATAACGCCGCCGACCTGCACTGCATGACCATCCATGTATTTAGTTGTGGAATGGGTCACAATGTCTGCGCCCCATTCAAACGGTCTGCAGTTCACCGGTGTCGGGAACGTGTTGTCCACAATCAGCGGGCATCCGTGTTCATGTGCCACCTTAGCGAATTTCTCGATATCGAGAACGACCAGCGCCGGGTTCGCGATGGTTTCAGCAAGAACTGCCTTCGTGTTCGGACGAAATGCTGCTGCCAGTTCTTCTTCCGATGCATCGGTGTCCACGAAGGTACAATCGATGCCCAGTTTCTTGAACGTAACGCCGAGCAGATTGAACGTGCCACCATATATGGTAGATGCAGCGACAACGTGATCTCCGGCTTCACAGATGTTAAAAACAGCATAGAAGTTTGCTGCCTGTCCCGAGGAAGTCAGGATCGCTGCCACGCCACCTTCCAGATCTGCAATCTTTGCGGCAACTGCATCGTTGGTCGGGTTCTGCAGTCGGGTATAGAAGTACCCTTCTGCCTTGAGATCGAAGAGCGCCCCCATCTCATCGGTGGTGTCGTATTTGAACGTGGTGCTCTGGTAGATCGGAAGTGCGCACGGCTCTCCCTTTGTCGGTGTATATCCGGAATGGATACACTTGGTTGCTAATTCGTAATTCATGGTCTCGCCTTTCTTCGTATGAAGTTTCAATCTTTATCAGATGACTACATCGATTATACATTCTGCTTCCATGGTATTCAACCTCCCAAATTAATGGGACGGAAACGGAGGTTATCACCGCGACGAACAGATTTTTTTAGCCAAAATAGAATATATGTTGGCGTCCGAGCCTGCTTCATAATTCTAATAGACTTGTATTTTTATGTCGTTTCTTTGTAATTCTAAGGAATTCATTTATTTATGATAGTCGAACGTGGTAAAATGTTACGAATATATGTTAATTGAAAAGGGATATTTACTATGTCAAATATGAAACCAAGCGATTACGAACGGATGCAGAAGTTGGCACGGGAAATGGCCAAGGAAAGGATGGCGCGGGAACGCGCAGCCCAGAGGATTGCCGAACGGGACAGTGCCTCTGGCTCCTCCAAGGCTTCGGTCTCTTCCAAGGCTTCCGGCAGGTCCGACGATCCTTCGAACAAAACTCAGGTCATACGCAAGGAGGATTTGCAGCGAGGCCCGAAGAACGGCAGAACCCGTTCGAACTCAGCGCGCTCGGCCAAAGCAGCCGCATCGTCGAGAGCGAACGGCTCGACCAAAGCTTCCCGGAATGCTCCGCAGGCAAAGCGCAAATCTGTGCCACGGAACAGTTTTGACGATATTGCGTCGTTCGAACAGGCTTTCATCGGCGGAAATGAGACAGTGTCCGCAGAACCGAAGAATAACCCCGGTCACGGAAATAAGAACGGCAAGAAGAACCGAAAAGGCAAAGGCAAGAATAAGAAGATGAGCAAACGCGCTCTCTACCGTCAGGCTTCTGCCCAAATGGCACGTCAAAATCGGAAACCGGTGAAACCGGGCAGTCTCCGATCAAAGTTCTACGAATTCTGTGACAAGCATCCGGGAATCGGTGACTTCTTAGCAGATTTGAACCCGAAGAACTGGGTGGATCTGAACGGTAATCCCCTGACGAAGAAGCGGAAGGTCGTGAAATTCGGCGTACGCAGCTGCGTAACGGTGTTCGCGGCCTGCTTCCTCTACACTGCAGCGGTTATCGTCACGGCACCGCACATCGATCCAGCGAATATTTATGATTCCATTTCAACGGACTCCATCGTCTACGACGACAATGAGAAGGAAGTGGATACAGTGTCCAGCGGTGTTAAAAGAACCATCGTCACCTACGATGAGATTCCGAAAAACATGGTGAATGCCATTGTGGCACTGGAGGATAAGACATTCTGGAAACACCACGGATTCAACTGGAAGCGTATGGTCGGTGCGGTGCTCCAGTCCTTCACCGGCGGAGGCGGCATCAGCGGTACCAGTACGCTAACCCAGCAGCTGGCGCGTAATGTCTACCTACCGGATATCATGAGCCAGCGAAGCCTGCGCCGTAAGATTATCGAGATGTACTATGCGGCACGCATTGAGTTCTCGCTCTCCAAGGAAGAGATCATCACGGCGTACCTGAATAGTATCTACTACGGATACGGCAATTACGGCATTGAGGCGGCCTCGGAGTGCTATTTCTCGAAGGAAGTCAAAGATCTCTCGCTGGTGGAATGTGCAACGCTTGCCTCCATGCCTCAGTCACCGGACATCTATGCCCTCATCAAGGACGTAGCGACTACGGATAAGACCGCGGACATGACGAAGATTACGGTTGACGGCACCGAATACTACGCTAACGACATCGCCAAGAGCCGTCGTCAGACCTGCCTGGCGCTGATGAAGGATCAAGGATATATAACGGAAAAACAATATAACAAGAATAAGGACAAGGATTTGGTCGATTACATCAAACCGACCATCTCTTCCGGCAGCGATAACGCAACGACATACTTCAAGGATTATATGGCGGATGAGATTATCCAGGATCTTCAGACGGAATACCAAATGGATGAAGAAACGGCGCAGAAAATGGTATACAGCGGCGGCCTGAAAATCTACTCCACGATGGACTCGGAAGCCCAGGAAGCGATGAACGACGCTTTTGCCACGGACAGCTATTTCCCTTCTGTGTGGAATAACAGCACGGACAGCAACGGCAACGTAGTCACCGAGGGCGGCAGCATCACGTTGTACAAGTACAGCAATCTGGTGAACAGCAAGGGAAATCTGGTTCTGAAGAAGAGTGAATTCGTCGAGAATTCCGACGGATCACTGACGCTGAAGGCTGGCAAACGCCTCAATTTCTATGAGACGACGGTAGACTCCGGAACGGATTACAGCATCGAGCTGAAGCCTTCCTACACTACGGAAGATGGAGAGTTCTACATCTATGCAACCGGATACATCAATATCCCGCAAGCGAATAAGCAGCTCGATTCCGACGGAAACCTCACCATTGACGCCGAATATGTTAAAAACAACCCGGAAACGATCAAGAAGTCCGGCAGCAAATGGGTTATTAAGAAAGCTGCAATCACCATGGCAGAGAAGACCATTCAGCCACAGGGCGCGATGGTTATCACCGAGGTCGGCACCGGCGAGATCAAGGCCATGATTGGCGGACGCGGCATCAAGGGAAGTGCCCTCTACAACCGTGCGCTGAGTGAAAGACAGCCGGGATCCTCCATCAAGCCATTAGCCGTATATGGAGCAGCGCTGCAGAAGAGCTATGACTACCTTCAGAAGGGTGAGAAATATGAGTACACCGACTACGGAAACGACACCCAGGGAACCAAGTACTACGGCGACTATATGACTGCAGGATCCACGATTGTGGATGAGAAACTGACCTTCGAGGGTAGAACCTGGCCAACCAACTCTTACGGTGGCTACAAAGGCAAGATTTCCATGCGACGGGCTATGCAGCTTTCGTCCAACGTCTGTGCAGTGAAGATATGGCTGCAAGTCGGTGCCGAGTACTCGGCAGATCTCGTGGAGAAATTCGGTATTACAACGCTGAATCGTGAGGGCGACAATAGTGATGAGAATGCAGCAGCACTCGCACTGGGCGGGCTTTCCAGCGGCGTAAAGCCCCTGGAGATGGCACAGGCATATGCAGCAATTGCCAACGGCGGCGTTCGTCAATCCTCGATTTCCTATCGAAAGGTGCTGGACAGAAACGGCAATCTGTTACTGACATCGCAATCCGAATCGACAAAGGTCCTCGACGAAGGAGTTGCCTTCATCCTTGCAGATATGATGAAATCTGTCGTAACCAAGGGTACCGGTACTGCAGCCGCAGTTTCCGGAGTACAGGCTGGCGGTAAGACGGGAACGACGTCGAACAACTATGATATCTGGTTCGATGGGTTTACGCCGAAGTACGCCGCTGCCCTCTGGATTGGCACGGATTATAACATCCAGCTGACCTCTGATTCCTCCGGTGCCGCAGCACTGTGGGGAAGAATCATGAACAAGATTTCTGCGGCGAAGGAAGGAACGTATCCATCCCAACCGTCCGATGTCATCAAGCAGAACGGTGAATACTACATCGAAGGTACGGAGAAAAACTCCGGAGCTTCGTACAACAGCAACGACTCCAAAAAGAAGGAAGAAACAGAAGAAGAAAGCACAGAGGATCAAGATAAAAACACAACCGATTCCACTACCGACAACAATTCAACGGGGGGCGGTAGCTCCAGTGGCGGTAACTCCAGCGGCGGTGGCAGTTCCGGTGGCGGTGGCAGCTCCGGTGGCGGTGGCAGTTCCGGTGGCGGTGGTAGCTCCGGTGGCGGTGGCAGTTCCGGTGGCGGCAGTTCCGGCGGCGGTGGCAGCTCTGGCGGCGGTGACTCCGGCGGTGGCGATTCTGGCGGCGGCGATTCTGGCGGCGGCGGTAGTTCCGGCGGCGGTGACTCCGGCGGAGATGTCACCAGTAACGAAGTCGCATAAAT
>CAVKJB010000014.1:30158-61405 GCA_963656785.1 Acutalibacteraceae bacterium
TGCGGAAAAGGCCGAAATCCGACCAATTTGAAAAAAGCAAAGCGAGTGTGTTTCCGATTACGGAAGCACACTCGCTGTTTTTGCTGCTTTTTACAAATTACATTTACAAATGGAAGGGGGACTGCCGTTCCATCCACTCCCCTACTTCAATGCCGCCTTTCGCTGCTCGAAGAATTTTGCCAGCGCATCCTCGGAAACCTCGGACTTCTTTGCGCGGCCCATCAGCTTCGCCACAACATCTACCGGGTTGGCGCCTTTATTGACGATGGTGTCCAATGCGGAGATAATCGGCATTTCCACGTCATATTTCTCTGCAAGCTCCATGGCCGCCGGCAATGCATAGAGTCCTTCCACAACCTGTCCGACCTCCTTGACTGCTTCATCGACAGAGAGTCCCTTACCGATCAGATTTCCGCAGCGATTATTTCGGCTGTGCATGCTGGTTGCTGTGACAATCAGATCCCCGATACCGGCCAGTCCGGTGAAAGTCTGCTCCATACAACCCATTTTGAGACCAAGCCGGGCGATTTCTGCCATACCGCGGGTGATCAGTGCTGCCTTTGCGTTGTCGCCGCAGCCGATACCGTTCGCGATTCCACAGGAAAGCGCGATGACGTTCTTCAGCGCACCGCAAAGCTCCACACCGATGACGTCCGCATTGGTATATACCCTCATGCAGGTGTTGGTAAAGACATCCTGTACATACTCCGCCGCCTTCATATCAGTGCAAGCCGATACAATGGTGGTCGGCATGTCAAGAGCGATCTCCTCCGCATGCGTCGGACCGGAAAGTGCTACAACTTTGACGTTGCTATGTTGGCCGTCTTTATTCAGCTCATCTTCCAGAATCTGGGACATGGTCAGCAGCGTATCCTTCTCGATCCCCTTGCCCACATCGGCAATAACCTGACCATCCTTGATATACGGTCTTGCCTTCGCCGCTGTGGACCGGATAAATACCGACGGAATTGCAAACATCAGAACATCTTTATCCGTGCAAACCGCTTCAATGCTTCGGGTGAATTCCACGCCGTCCGGGATCACCATGCCCGGCAGATTCTTGTGACGTCTCGTCGTTTCACACGCTACCAGTTCTTCTTCCACCGCAGACCAGACGAGTACTTCGTGTCCGCTGTTATACAACATTCTCGCCAGCGACATCCCGATGGTCCCGGCTCCCAAAACTCCAATCTTCTTCATAGGCTTATCTTCTCCCTATACAACTTCTTCTCAGCTCCTTTCATCCGGTCGCTGAGGCTACATGGCCTTCCCGGGATTTTCCTCGGGAAGGCCTTTCACAAATCGGCTTATTATACCATGGATACATTCCAAACTCCATAATTGTCTGTTATTTGACACGCCTACGGGTTCACGGCAGAGTGCGGAATCATATCCTGTATGGCCTCCACGATGCGGCTCACCATGTTCACCCGGTTAAATGGTGTAATGATGTAATACCCATCCACATAATCCGCGATATTCATCGCGATCTCCCGGCACAACTCGAGGGCGAGAGATTCTCCTTCTTCCCTGTTCAATCCTTCGTACCGCCGGATAATCTCCGGATCCACATTGATTCCGTTCACCTCGCTATTCATGTAGAGTGCATTGCGTTCACTGACCACAGGCATAATTCCTCCCAAAATATAGCAGTCCAGCTCTTTCCGTGCCCGAATCAGATTCTCCCTCGCTTGCTTTGACAGAATCGGCTGGGTAAAAAGGCCCTGCATCCCCTTCTCCAATTTCCGATGGGATCGACCGATTTCAGCATCAAAGTTTATCGCATTGACATTGAGTGCCCCGAAAACGTGAAACGGATGTACCGTCCCCATCTTGGTGAGACCTTGAATGAAATGTGTCATTTTTCTCGAATTGAACTGATAGACGCTCTTGACTTCATCGCGTTCTGCCGTTGGAATCGGGTCCCCGGTGACAACTAAGAGATTCTGCACATCCACTGCACTCAGGCCGAGCAATAACGCCTGTGTCGCATTCAGATTCCGGTCACGACAGGTCATGTGCGGCAAAGCCTCTAATCCTTCCTTTTGAAGCAGACACGCCATCATGCTGGAATCCATCCGTGCTTTTGCCGTCGGGCAATCCGCAATTGTAATGATATCTGCCCCGACGTTGCAGATATTTCGGGCATTTTGCACATAGGACCCGATTTCGCCGTAGGTCGGCGGATCAAATTCTACCGCAATCGGTTTTGATCCGGCCGCTAACTTCCGGAAAAAAGCACTTTCTTCCCTGATTCGCAGCTTCGGACGGCATTCCGGGCTTGCCTCAGCCCTGGAAGGGACGTGATTTAACGCTTCTTTTAGCGCCGCAATATGCTTCGGCGTTGTACCGCAGCATCCGCCCAGAATCTCAATGCCTTGCGATGCCAAGGCGGCCATTCCTCGCCCGAAGTATTCCGGATCACTCTGATAGACTGTTCTTTGCCGGATGACCATCGGGCTTCCGGAATTCGGCATGATAGAAAGCGTCAGTCCTCTGAGATCCATTTTCTGTAAGAGCTCCTGAAGCTGTGTCACGCCACAAATGCAGTTGAATCCCACCGCATCTACCAGACCGCTTTCCGCCACCTCGCGAATGAGATCCTCACCGAACAGACCATCTCTTGTATATCCGCCCGGCAGGATGGCAAACGACACAATAATATACGCCTCCGGCACCTTCGCGCGAATGTATTCCGCGCTTTGCACCAGCCCCTCTGCAGAAGCATTCGTCTCGAACAGAAAGTTCGTCGCACCCAGTGCCAGAAATTCATCTAGAATAAACCGATATTCCGCCTGAACCAGATCTCGATTCATGCCAGTCACAGGACCGATGTCAGCAAAAACATGGGCATCGAATTTCTTTGCGGCTCGGCTGGCCAGACGGAAGCCTGACCGAATCTGACGTTGCACCAGCGCCGTCGCATCCGGATATGCCACTCGATTCGATGCGAATGTATTGGTCTTGATGGCACGTGCACCGGCTTCCATGTATTCCTGATGGATCGCGGACACCAGAATTGGCTTGTCGAGATTTGCCATCTCGCAGCCTTGCCCCGGACGGTTCTCGGAAGCCGAAAAATACGTTCCCATTCCCCCGTCAAAAATAAGCGTCCCCCGTCTCAATTCATCGCGAAGATTTATCCTCTCTTCATTCATACATCATACCTTTCCGGATGCGAAACACCCGTTTCCTTGTCTATGTTGTTTCCTGCACTGTTTCTCTCGCAGCACTGCGATATTTTTTCCCGATTCAGAATTCGAAAACGCCCGGTTTTCGAAGCTTCTCAGGATAAGGAATATTTCAAAATTCATATTCTCTCGAATGCTTCATATGCTGCATTAGCCCAGTACTTCCTTTGCAATCGCAACCGCTGCCTGCGCATCTTTCGAATAGTAGTCCGCACCGATTTCCATGGAATACTCCGGTGTCATCACGGCACCTCCCACCATTATTTTACAAGAATGACCGGATGCACGAAGTGCTTTGATGGTCGCTTCCATCGCCGGCACCGTCGTCGTCATCAGGGCAGAGAGCCCGATTAGGTACACATCGTGCTCGATGGCCGCCTTGACCACCGCGTCCACTGGGACATCTCTTCCCAGATCGATCACGTCGTAACCATAATTCTCCAGTACCACCTTGACGATGTTCTTGCCGATATCGTGAATATCGCCCTCAACGGTTGCCAGAATGATCTTCCCCTTCGATATCGGAGCGTCGGACAGCTTGGTGATTTGTGCCTTGATGAGATCCAGCCCAGCACAAGCCGCCGTCGCCGAATTGAGAAGTTGCGGCAGGAAAAATTCCCCCTTCTCGTAGAGCTTTCCCACCTCATCCAATGCCGGAATAATTCGTTTGCTGATAATGTCCATCGCATCTTCTTTCTGAAGAAGCGCTTGGCTGATTTCGCGGACATCCTGTTCAAGCCCTTGGATAACCGCCTGCTGCAACGGACCACGATCTGCGGAAACATTTCCGTTCGTTTCAGTTTCCAAAGAATATGTCGAAGAGGCGTCCGTTCCCCGGTTCTCCTCTTTGTTCTCGCCGGCAACAGAAATCTCCGGTTGTCCGGCACCGCCCACAGTCCGAGCAGTTGTAGAATCGGGCGTCCCTGTACCATTCTCGCGACCTTCCTTCTTCGCCTTCAGCGCCGCCTTTCGCGCTGCTTCTTCTCCGGCATAATTCCGAATGTAGGCGGCGCTGTCTTTGTCCTCACCGCTCAGCACCCGATAAGCCGCCACCGCATCGCGAATCGGCTTCTCGTTGATGTTTACAATCGGGAAATCAAGTCCCGCCGACATCGCCTGAATCAGGAAATTCGTCGTGATGTACTGCCTCATCGGCAAACCGAACGAAATATTGCTAACGCCGAGTGCACAGTGAAGTCCGTATTCATCATGAATTCGCTGTACCGCCCGAATCGTCTCTCGCGCCTGTTCCTGCTGGGCGGACACTGTCAGCGTCAGGCAGTCCACAATCACATCTTCACGGGGAATCCGGTAGCGATCCGCTTCCTTCAGGATTCGGTTTGCAATGGCGATACGGCCGTCTGCATTTTCCGGAATTCCCGCTTCATCCATCGCGAGTCCCAGCACCGCCGTGCCATAATGCGCTACCAGTGGAAAGACATCATCCATGCGTTCCTGTTCGCCATTCACGGAGTTCACAATCGGACGGCCGTTGACGACCCGAACCCCCGCTTCAAGCACTTTCGGATTCGCAGAATCCAGTTGAAGCGGGACATTCACGACGCTCTGAACTGCCTTGACTACCTTCGGCATCAGGGTCACCTCATCCACGCCCGGCGCACCCACATTCACATCAAGAATCTGTGCCCCGGATTCTACCTGCTCCACCGCCAGCTTCTTAATATAACCCATGTCCCCGTCACGCAGGGCCTGCTGGAGCTTCTTTTTGCCCGTGGGATTAATTCGCTCGCCGATCACATTCAATTTTCCGTATTCCGCGACCTCCCCAGAGGAGCAGACACCGCGACGCGTATGGATCTTATGGCGCGCACGGAAGTGTGCTCTCTTCGAGGCAAGTTCCCGGATAAAAATAGCATCCGTCCCGCAGCAACCTCCAACGATACCGACACCCATCTCCAGGAAAGGCACCATCTGTTCCGCAAATTCGGATGCCGACATCCCGTATTCGCCGGTTCGCGGATTCGGAAGACCGGCATTCGGCTTAATGATGAGTGGAAGATCCGTCCATTCCATCAAGTTTTCTGCAATCGGCAAAATTTCTCTCGGACCAAGGGAACAATTGATACCAAGGGCCGAAACTCCCAAGCCGTCCAGTGTCAGGGCCATTGCAGCGGATGATGTACCAAGAAACGTTCGCCCGTTCCTTTCAAAGGACATGGTTGTCCAGATGGGCAGACTTGAGTTTTCTTTCGCCGCTAAGACAGCGGCTTTGATTTCGTACAAATCGGTGAACGTCTCAAAGATAACGAGATCGGCTCCGGCACGCTCGCCGGCTACCACGATTTCCCGAAAGGCATCGTAAGCCGCTTCGAAAGGAAGCGTTCCGAGCGGTTCCAGAAGTTCCCCCAGCGGACCGACATCGAGCGCAACAAGAACGTTCTTCCCTCGGCATTTCATGATCCGTGCGGCTTCGCATGCAGTTCTTACATTCTGCGAAATGACCTCCTCCACAGTGTACCCGGAACCTTTTAGCTTGAATGCACTGGCACCGAAGGTGTTGGTGTATACGCAGGTGCTTCCGCTTTCGATGTATTTCTCATGAATGACCCGTATTTGCTCCGGATATTTCATACCGTAGACAGCCGGGTTTTCGCCCGGTTTCAGCCCGGACCGCTGTAAGTCTGTGCCCATTCCGCCATCTAAAATAATTAATTGCTGTTCCATATTTAACCTCAATATCTGCATTAACCTGTTTCGATTCGTATTCCAAGTATATGGTATGTCCCCTTTGAATACAATCGAATCCGACACTTCTTCGCCAAAATTCTTGTTTACAAAGAGCGAAAGCAATGGTAGAGTATTGTATGACAACATGTCTAACTTGTATAACATCAGACAGCAAGATGAATGCCGCTCTACTCAAGTCGGGTGGCATCCATTCAGGACGAAATCACCATCGGAACTTCGCATTTTGAGTTCCTGCATGAATTGCTTCACTCCGTCCATACAGCTAAAATCTGAATTGGGAGAATACTATGCCACAAGATAAAGCCAACCTTGCACAGCGAACTGCGGAACAACTCCGAAGAGAAATTAATGAAGGCGGTACGTACACACCGGGCAGCAAATTGCCAAACGAGAACGTACTGTCTCTCGAGATGGGTGTGAGCCGAACGACCTTGCGAGAGGCGATTCGAATTCTTGTTGCCGAGGGCGTGCTTCAGGTTCACCGCGGCAAAGGAACCTACGTCAACGGACCACAGGATCATCTTTCTGACGCCTTGCCCTCATTTCACGAACAGAAGGTGGCGCTCAAGGATCTCTATGAAGCACGGCTGATTATTGAACCCGCTGCTGCCGCCCTCGCCTGCCAACGGGCCACGGACGAAGAGATTGAAGAAATTGTCCGTCTCGTCAAGGCCACGCAGGAGCAGTTCCATAACGACTACAACAACCAGGAAATCATTCAGCGAGAAATCGCTTTTCACGATGCACTGATTCGTGCATCCCACAACCAGTTCTTTGACTACTTCATCCCGGTCGTTAATCAGACCATCGAGAAGACATTTGAACTAGAGTACAAATGGGAAGCTGTCGCGGAGGGTGCATACAACGACAACTTCATGATTATCGATTTCCTTCAGAAGCGGGATGCGGAGGCGCTGCGCAGCGTCATGACAATTCACCTTCATCGTGCGCTGTGGACGGAACAATTGTTCTAGGTGAACCTGCTTTTTGCCTAA
The DNA here is from genome assembly GCA_963656785.1 of Acutalibacteraceae bacterium. GTDB lineage: Bacteria > Bacillota > Clostridia > Peptostreptococcales > Anaerovoracaceae > Mogibacterium_A. The sequence continues at coordinate 37,054 of CAVKJB010000014.1, forward strand.
AACATCGTTAAAAAACACAAAAAACAAGGCGAAAACTATTGACAAAGCAGTCATACAAGTCTATTATGTTGTCATACATCAGACAACGTTAACATTTTTTATTCACATAATTATAGGAGGATTTTAAGATGAGTAATTATGAAAACCACAAGATTTTCTACGAAGCAGATTGTGACATCAGTCTTCTCGACGGCCAGAAGATTGCCATCATCGGCTACGGCAGTCAGGGTCACGCTCATGCACTGAACCTGAAGGAATCCGGATGCGACGTTATCGTCGGCCTGTATGAGGGTTCCAAGTCCAAGGCAAAGGCAGAGGCGCAGGGTCTGACCGTTATGACCACCGCTGAGGCAGCGAAAGCCGCTGACGTCATCATGATCCTGATCAACGATGAGAAGCAGGCTGCCATGTATAAGAAAGATATCGAACCGAATCTGGAATCCGGCAACATGCTGATGTTCGCTCATGGTTTCAACATCCACTACGGTCTGATTACTCCGCCGGCTGACGTTGATGTTACCATGATTGCACCGAAGGCACCGGGACACACTGTTCGTTCCGAGTTCCAGGCCGGTAAAGGCACCCCTGCTCTGGTTGCCGTATATCAGGATGCAACCGGAAAGGCTCAGGAAAGAGCATTGGCATACGCCGCAGGTCTTGGTGTTGCAAGAGCCGGCGTACTCGAGACCACATTCCGTACTGAGACCGAGACCGACCTTTTCGGTGAACAGGCAGTTCTCTGCGGCGGTGTTTGTGCACTGATGCAGGCCGGCTTCGAAACCCTGACAGAGGCTGGTTACGACCCGCGTAACGCATACTTCGAATGCATCCACGAGATGAAACTGATCGTAGACCTGATTTACCAGAGTGGTTTTGCCGGCATGCGCTATTCCATCTCCAATACCGCAGAGTACGGTGATTACATTACCGGTCCGAAGATCATCACCGAGGATACCAAGAAGGCCATGAAGAAGATTCTGAAGGACATTCAGGATGGTTCCTTCGCAAGAGGCTTCCTCGACGACATGAACGGTGGTATGGTTCACTTCAAGATGATGCGCCAGCTTGCTTCCGAGCATCCTTGCGAAGTCATTGGTGAGGATATCCGCAAGCTCTACAGCTGGAACAGCGAAGAGGACAAACTCATCAACAACTAATATACATCTTAATTACACTCCATATAATAAAAATGCCCGGTTCTTACGAACCGGGTGTTTTTTCGCCTTGCATAACCGATGTTGCAAGGATTGCATCGTTATTGGGAAGAGGATCCTCGGGGACAGCATTGTCAGCATCAACCATCACGAACCAACAAGAACCGATTGGAAACGGAATACCCGGCTTCCTGCGGCTGGTTAGATCGCACAGAACTCGTCTTCCATGTTCTCAACGTGCGGACCGGCTTCTGCGATTTCCGCACGGATGCCTGGATATTTTGTTTCAAAATTCGCCTGGAACAAGCCGGCCAACTTGCGTGCCTGTGCATCGTAATCCACACTGTTCTTCCACGTATTTCTCGGATTCAGCATCTTTGTCGGCACGTTCGCACAACTCTTCGGAATGTCCAGATTGAAGAGCGAATCATGGGCATATTCCACCTTCTCCAGATCACCGTTCAGAGCGGCGTGAATCATCGCTCTAGTATATCTCAGCTTGATACGGGAGCCCGTTCCGTATGCTCCACCGGTCCAGCCAGTGTTCACAAGATATACTTTTGTCCCGTACTTCCGAAGGCGTTCCCCGAGAAGCTCGGCATATTTTTCCGCACGAAGCGGCATGAATGGTTCCCCGAACAGCGTGGAAAACGTCGGCTTCGGTTCCTTGATTCCCCGTTCCGTACCGGCAACCTTTGCGGTAAAACCGGTCACGAAGTGATACATCGCCGCACTCGTAGAGAGTCTCGAGATGGGCGGAAGCACGCCGAAGGAATCTGCCGTCAGGAAAATAACCACTTTCGGAATACCGCCTTTACCCGCCAGTTCCGCATTCGGAATATAGTCAATCGGGTAACCTACGCGGGTATTAGCCGTCAGTGTCTGATCCGCGTAATCCGCTTCCCTAGAATCATCCCCCAGGATAACGTTCTCCAGCACCGAACCAAAACGGATGGCGTGATAGATTTCCGGTTGATCTTCTTCCGTCAGATCGATGCATTTTGCATAGCATCCGCCCTCAATGTTGAACACGCCGGCATCTGACCAGCCGTGTTCATCATCGCCGATCAGCATGCGCTCCGGATCCGCCGACAGCGTCGTCTTGCCGGTTCCGGACAAGCCGAAGAACACGGCCGTCTCGCCGCTCTTTGGATCCATGTTCGCAGAGCAATGCATCGGAAGGACGCCCTCCTCTACCGGCAGGATAAAGTTCATCAGAGAGAACACGGATTTCTTAATCTCACCCGCGTAAGAGGTTCCTGCAATAATGACAAAATGCGCCTCGTAATCGATAATGATCGCCGCTTCTGAGTGAATGCCGTATTTCGCCGGATCGCACTTGAAATCCGGAACGGCAAGAATTGTATAATCCGCCTCGCCATAGCTTTCCAACTGTGTTTCGTTCGGACGAACCAGGAGATTTCGGATGAAGAGATTCTGCCATGCTTTCTCGTTGATAACACGAATCTTGCGGGTGAACTTCTCATCAGCGCCGGCGTATCCGTCGAAAACAAAGACTTCTCTGCCACTTAAGTACTGAATCATATCTTCTTTTATCTGATTGAATACGCAGCGTTCAATCGGACGATTCACATCGCCCCAGTGAATCAGGTCGTGAACGCCCTCGGTATCTACGATGAATTTATCGTACGGAGATCGGCCCGTGTATTTACCGGTCTTTACAGACAGTGCGCCGGTAGACGACAGGATACCTTCCCCGTTCGCCAGCGCCTTCTCCACCAGTTCCGGTGCATTCAGGTTGTGATACACTTTCTTTGCCTGGATTCCAAGCTTCTCGATTCCATACGTTTGCATTCTAATCTCCTATAATTTCCTTGAACCATTAACCTTGAATTCATTGATTGAATTTAACGGTTCTTTACCGAATCGTTAAATTCCTCTTATACTTGTCAATTATAAAGAAGTGTAGTATTATAATCCAATACTTATGTTGATATAACACATATAGTTTCAAAGTTATATTTTGTGATTCGCGTTACCACACGCGCAGCGCACAGAATGCAAGGAGAATAACTATGTTTCAAGGAATGGAATACGTCTACGCCGTCTATCAGGAGCAAAGCTTCTCGAAAGCCGCGGCCAAATTGTACATCTCCCAACCGTCCCTCAGCGCCAACATTAAGCGCATTGAGAAGAAGGTCGGGTATCCGCTGTTCGATCGAAGCGTCAAGCCACTTGAACTTACGGAATGCGGAAAACAGTACATCCGTGCAGTCGAACAGATTATGGCGTGCACCTCTGAATTCGAAACATTTCTTAATGACTTCGGGGATCTTCGAATCGGCTCTCTCAGTTTCGGCGGGAGCAACTTCTTCTCTTCCTGGGTTCTTCCCTCCTTGCTGGCCGATTTCTCCGAAGATTATCCAGACCTGAAAATCTCCCTTACGGAAGCGAAATCGAAAGAACTTGTTCAGATGCTCCAGAATTCTCAAATCGATTTCTTAATGGACAATAAAGAGCTGGATTTGAACATATTTGAACGACAACATGTAGGGTATGAGGATTTGGTTCTGGTCGTTCCAAAGCACTTTGCAATCAATCGTTCACTGACGAATCTCCAGATTTCCTTAGAATCCATCCAGAATGGTTCATTTCGGGGAAATCGATATGAAGCCGTGGATTTGTCGCTGTTCCGAGACCAACACTTCATTTTGCTTCATTCCTACAACGATACTGGAACCCGCGCTCGAATGCTCTGTCAGGAATACAATTTCAAACCAAATGTTACACTTGAACTGGATCAGCAATCCACCGCGTACAACGTCGCCGGATCCGGTCTCGGCATCGCTTTTTCCGGCGAACTGCTGATTTCCAGAGCAACCCCGAATCCGAACCTCGTCTACTACAAACTCCGCGGACAAAACGTAACGAGAAATATCTATTTTTACTGGAAAAAAGGTCGCTATCTCACGCAAGCCATGCGAGTGTTTATGGATACTGTGGTCAAAAACACGCATCTCTGATCGAACACAACGAAAATGCGGCAGATTCAAAATCCGCCGCATTTTTGAAAGTATGTTTTTCTGTTATGTTGTTTCTCTATCCCGTTCCCTTATTCTGATGAAGCTGATAAAGCCTGCTTTCCGAGGGAATCGGTTCCGACGGAATCCGTTGAAATGATTTTTATTTGCAAGCCGCCAGGATGGCCTTCAGGAATTCCCATGTTCTCGCCGTCGAAGGAATGGACAATCTCTCCAGCGGGGAATGCACTCCGGTCATATCCGGACCGATGGAAACGGCATCGATTTCACCCCACTTTTCCGCCCATTTGCCGCATTCAAGGCCTGCGTGAACCGCGCCAACCTCCGGCGTGCGTCCGAAATGGCGTTCGAACGTGGAGATGCAGATGTCCAGAAGATCCGAGTTTGTGTTGAATTCCCACGCACCGTACGAACCGGTAAATTCGCACTTGCCGCCGTATGCCTCGGTCAGCATATTCACTCTTGCGGACAAATTCGCCTTACGGCTCTCCACAGAAGAACGGATCATCGCCGCCGTGCGCATTTCATCCCCATCCAGGCGAAGTACGCCGATAGACATGGAAGTCTCCACCATTCCCGGCAGCGAAGCACTCATATGATGTACCCCGGTCGGAACCACGAAAAGATACTTCATCAATCTTTCCTGGCACTCATCCGTTACAACCTCGATCTCCGCTTCGCCAACCTTCTCCATGGCAACGCGCAGATCCGGATCGGAAACCTGGTATTCGGATTTAATCTCTGCTGCAATCACGCGAAGTGCTTTCTCAAACGCAAGGCAGTCCTCCGGGTGAACCAGAATTTCGCCCGTTACCTTGTTGCAGATGGAGTTGGAAACATCGCCGCCGTTCAGTTTCACGATATTGAGACGAGAAGAGCTGAGACAATTCAGGATGACACGGGAAGTCAGGTCAATCGCATTGCCGCGCTCGCGGTTGATGTCATTCCCGGAGTGACCGCCCTGCAGGCCGTCGAGTGCATAGCGATACAGAATCCCCGTCTTCTTCTCTCTCGGGGTTTCGAATACCGTATTGGCATCCACTGCGCCGGCACATCCGACCGTGATAACACCTTCCTCTTCCGAGTCAATATTGATAATCCGGCGAGCGGAAATCTTAGACGGATCCAACGCCTCTGCCCCCAGCATGCCGATTTCCTCATCTACGGTAATCAGCACTTCCAGTGCCGGATGGTCGAACTGATCGGATGCCAGCATCGCCAGCGCCATCGCTATCGCAATACCGTTGTCTGCACCCAGTGTCGTACCGTCTGCTGTGATGAAGTCTTCATCCTCAATGTATAAATCCAGAGGTTCCTTGGTGAAATCGTGCTCGTACCCTTCCGCCACAGCAGGAACCATATCCATGTGGCCCTGCAGCATCACCGGTTCTGCCGTCTCGTAACCGACCGTCGCGCCTTTATAAATAATCACGTTGCCCGCTTCGTCCCGGTAATATTCCAGCTCGTGCTCCTTCGCAAAATTCACCAGATAATCGCCAATCTTCTCATTATTCCGTGATGAGCGCGGCACCGCGCTCAGCTCCTCAAAATAATGAAACACACATTTCGGGTCCAACATGCTAATTTCGCTCATCGCCATATTCCTCCTATATTCAATGGAATTAATCATCTACATCTATTATACATTTTTGCCTCAAATAAACAAGGAGAGCCGAATCAGCCTCCGCACCGGAATCATTCGTTTCGTGGTATCACTATGCAATCATACCGGATCGCCTTCCCCGAGATGGAATAACTCGGTTTCTTTCCCGCAAGATAAGGGCCTTTAAGAGGCCTTTTGATAACAACTTTCCGCGTTCCTGTCCGAAGAGCGGCTTGCAGAAGTTCCGCCTCCGTACTGCAAGGTGCTTCCAGCTTCTGAAGAAGCTGGAATTTCTTCTTAACCAGTGCGCTTTTATGCCGCTTAGGGAACATCGGATCCAGGAGCACCATGTCCGGCACCAGGCCGATGGATTTTAAAGGGTTTTCCATTGCCTGAATGCTGTCACCGGTATGCAATGTCATGCGGCTTACCGCCTCTGTCAGCTCCGGAACCCTTTCTGCGCGTCTCATTGCATCCTCCAAGAGTGCCGCAATAATCGGGTTATATTCATACAGATGCACTCGGAATCCCGCAGCAGCAAGAAGGATAGAATCTTCTCCCAGACCGGCCGTCGCATCCAATACCGTCGGGTTTTCCAGGTCACGAAATTTACCTGCTTTTACCAGAAATTCCCGGTGTAGATTCGCCGGTCGGATTCTGGGAATCATTCGGGTAAAATCCCCCCGAACCGAAAGACTCCCCTGACACAATGACAGACCGAAGTCATCCAGCCGAAGATTAGGGATATCTTCGGGCCGCTCTTCGGAATTGTCCTCGAAAGAATTCGAAGGTGCTATCGATGAAGCGGCTAGAGTATTCTCCGATAACTCCTTCGGAAAAGCAAATTCCGTTTCCAGGGCAGGATTCGCGCCCTCCCGGTGTTTGCCCGACCATGCAGCCGTGTCAGGTTCCAACGCAGTGTCGTAATTCAAAATAAGCGGAAGGCCGAGCTTCGTCGCCCAGCGTTCCGCCTCTTCCAGATATTTCTCATTCTTAATATGGATGGTGATATGTGTCAATGAAATATTCTCCTTTAGCAGGAAGGGTCAGAAGCACTTCTCCAGCAGTTCTTGATCCAACGTCTCTGACTCCCTCGTCAAATGACCGACCAGGAAATAAGCAATTCCACCTACGAGGAGACCTGCCACAATTTCATGGATGCCGAATGGCAAAATCTTCACGCGGTTGAAGAAGACGAATGTAACCAGACCGCTGACAGTCGATGCCAAGCAGGCTTTGCTATTTCCCTTTCGCCAGTACAGTCCGCCGATAATCGGCCAGAAGAACGTCGCCTCAAGGCCGCCGAAGGCAAACAGGTTAATCCAGGCGATGACATCCGGCGGGTTCAACGCAATCAGGCAGGTAATCACGCCGATAGTGAGCGTGATCCAGAAGCTGATGTGCGGCACGTGTTTCAGATGATTCTCCGAAAGCTCCGAGGAAACATCATGAATGCCTTCTCGAAGATGTCCTCCCGTCTCTCGATTCACTCTCCGCTTAACAATATAATTCAGATACAGGTCCTTCAGGATTGTCGCAGATGCGAGAATCAACAGTGAATCCACCGTAGACATGACGGCTGCCAGCGGTGCCGCAAGGAAAAGCCCTGCCGCCCAGCCCGGCAAATACTCCATTACCACGTAAGGAATAATCTGATCCGTACTTGCCAAATTCGCATCCTGAATCAGCGGAAGTGCGAAAGTTCCGGCGAGCTGCATGCCAATCATCAGAATTCCGATGACGATCGTCCCGTAGATCATCGCTCGATTCATGGATTTCGTATCTTTGAAGCCCATACAGCGAACCGCTGTCTGTGGAAGACCCAGTACTGCGATTCCGACCAGCACCCAGTAGGATAATAGATATCCCGGCTTCATGACCGTAATGTCTGCCCCATATTCGCCTTTGCCCATAAGATCCCAGCCGGGATTCAGTACATCCAGTTGATCGGCCAGATTCTCCATGCCACCGCATTGATGAATCAGGAAGAACAGCAGCAGGAATGTGCCGATGAACATGATGAAACCCTGAAGTGTATCTGTCAATACCACCGCTCGGAATCCGCCAAAAGCAGTATACAAGATGACCACAGCCCCGAACAGCAGAAGTCCCGCCCAGTACGGTACACCCGTTACCGTCTGCATCAGCGTTGCTCCGCCAATGAACTGTCCCACCATCTGCGTGATGAAGAAGACAACCATCGCCAAGCCACAGAGAATGACCACAGCCGGAGACTGATATCTTGCACGAAGATAATCGGACACCGTCACCGCATCGATTCTGCGGGAAACGAGAGCGAATTTCTTGCCCAGCACGCCAAGGGTCAGGAATGTCGTTCCAATCTGTACCGCTCCGATCCAGGATTGAGTCAAACCGTATACCGAGCCCAGTCCCGGGCCGCCCAGGAAAGAGCTCGCACTCGTGTAGGTGGCAACAAGCGTCATCGCCAGCACCAATCCACCCATTCCGCGAGAGCCCACGAAGTAAGAGTTCATGAAGTTACCCTTCTCGTTTGCCGTTCTGCGGTTAATGTAAATTCCAATTCCAAGGTTAATCAGAAGGTAGACGGACAGAATCGCCAATACAACAAGCTGTTTATTCTGCATGCTCGGCACCTCCTTCCGAATTGTCATTGAGGTCAAAGTCCACAAAGATCTTCTTCACCAGTACAATGACACCCACTACGCCAATGACAAATACGCCAAGGGTGCTGAGAATCCACCAGAGCGGCAATCCCATGATTCGGATTCCACATCCGGTCAATCCATACGCGCATGCCACATGCCAGATACAACAGATTGCAAACAGGATAACAGTAGCTTTTGCTTCCTTGCGAATCTGTCGCTCTTGCTGTTCTTTCGACAGTTTATTATTCATTTTTTCTCCTTTCGGTATAGTTTCAATGTGAATACCATCCGTTCTCCATTTTCGCATTTCACAGACGCATTGTAAAGAGAAACTTTCCCTTGCAATTGTCAGAATATCTTGAGCTTGAGTCGTTGTGTCCACGATGATAGTTAAAGAAATTGGATCGTTTTACTCGCGTTGCTCGCGAACACTCAAATCGAAGAAAACCAAAAGTGGCAGACGCCGAAACGTCCGCCACTCTGTAATCGGATTGTTCTTGAATTCATTCCGTCAATTCGCCAATGCGGCAATGACCGCCCGCCGATCCTCTGCCTTAAAGACCGCAGAACCGGCAACCAGGATATCGGTTCCTGCGGCGGTAAGCTCACCACAGTTAGCCAGATTTACGCCGCCATCGACTTCAATCTGGAATCGGTATCCGTTCTCCTGACGAATCTGATCTAATCGCCGGATTTTATCCAGCGCTCTTGGAATGAACTTCTGTCCCCCGAATCCTGGATTCACCGACATAATCAACACCATGTCGACTTGATCCAGAATATCCTCCAGCATAACAATCGATGTCGCAGGATTAAGCGCCACGCCGGCCTTCGCACCGGATGCGCGAATGTGCTGAATGGTGCGATCCAGATGGCGGCACGCTTCCTGATGAACCGTGATGAATTCCGTATTCGGGGTGATGAAATCCTCAATATAGCGATCCGGATCCTCAATCATCAGGTGGACATCATACGGAATGGATGCCACGCCATTCAAACTCTTCATCACCGCGGCACCAAAGCTGATGTTCGGAACAAACGCACCGTCCATCACATCTACATGAATATAATCTGCGCCGAATTCGCATATTTGCTTCACGTCTTCCCCTAGTTTCGAGAAATCAGCGGATAGAATAGATGGTGCTACTTTAGACATTTTTGAACCTCTTCATACATTTTTAAATAACTTTCATATCGGGATGCCGGAATCCGATGATCTGCCAGGGCGGCTTTAACGCCGCATATTGGCTCATTGATGTGAACACAGTCGCCGTATTGGCATTCCTGCTCCGGCTCCCGGAATTCCGGGAAATACTTCCACAAATCTCTTGCGTCCATTTCCGGAAGATCCAAGGACGTGAATCCCGGCGTATCGTAGATGTAGGTATCTCCGTTGAGTGGAAATACCTCTACTTGACGGGTGGTGTGCTTTCCGCGTCCGGTCTTGTCGCTCAAAACACCGGTCTCTGCTTCCGCATCGTGCACAAGAGCATTAAGTAAAGTGGACTTACCGACGCCGGACGGACCGGCAAGCGCAACGCTCTGTCCGGCGATTTCCTGGCGAAGCACATCCAATCCCATGCCGGTTTCATTGCTGATTGCATAAGTCGGATAAATCCCATCGTAGATGGACGTCAATTCCCGAATACGAGCGTGCGAGACCAAATCTGTTTTCGTAAAAACCGTCACCACGCGGATGCCACTATATTCACAGTAAACGGTAAGCTTGTCCACCGCAAGGGGAATCATTTCCGGTGTCTCCGCGGAGGAAACAATCACCAGTGTGTCCAGATTCGAAACCGGCGGGCGCTGAAGGAAATTTCGGCGAGGAAGCACTTTCGTGATGATGCACTCCCCATCTTCACTTCGAATATCATATTCTACTTCGTCTCCGACGTAGATGATATCCTTCTTTCGACGTTTTAGGTTTCCGCGGGCATTGCCCTGTATTACTTTAGACCCGTCGGAAACGTAATAGAACCCGCCAACTCCTTTTACCACTTTACCAATCATATGTTAATTCTCTACCTGCTTGCTTCCGCTGTCATCGTCATCGGTGTTATTATCCGGCGTCGTCTTTGGTGCTCCCTTGCTGACTTCAATATCAATCGATGTTCCCTTGTTCAGCTCAGTATTTGCCGCGTACTGCTGCCACATGACGTAGCCGTTGCCGTAGGCGTTACTCTCCTCATAGGTAATCGTGCCAACGGAAAAACCGGCTCTTCGGATTTCTTTCTTGGCTTCGGCTAACGTCTTACCGGTGACCGAAGGAACGGTGGCTTTCTCCACGCCTTTTCCGTCACTGACTACGATGTTGACCGTGCTGCCATGATCGGCTTCCTCGCCTCCGCTCGGATCCTGTGAGATGATGGTTCCGGCCTTCTCCGTTGAAGTCTCCTTCTTCGTGGTACCCAGCACGTAATCCGATTCTTTGAGCAGCGATTCCGCCTCACTCACGTCACGACCGACCAGATTCGGCACAGTCCCTGATTGAGGGCCTTTGCTGATGTTAACCGTGATGCTGGAATCCTTCTTTGCTTCTGTACCGGATTCCGGGCTTTGCTCTGCTACTTGTCCTTTGGCATAATCGTTGGAATAGACTTCCTTCCCTTCCTTCAGCTTAAATCCGGCAGACTCTGCCGTTTTCTTCGCCTGTGACAAGGTCATGCCGTAGAGCTCCGGAACCTCCTTCTGTCCGGAGAAAGCTCCGTTAAAAGCAGCCACCGCAACGCCCAGGACAACGACCAAAACAGCTGCTACACCAATCAGGATTCGGCGCTTCTTCTGTGCTTTGGTCAGCTTTTTCTTCTTTTTCTTACGAGAAGACTCTTCCTCTTCTTCATCCTCATCATAATCTTCATCGTCGTATCGGCTCTTGCGGCTCTGTTCCACCTGCTCCGATGCCTCATTGAAGATGGAATTTCCGACCATTCGAGTAACAAATTCGATGTTATTCAGTTCCTCAATCAGCTCGTCCGCACTGGAATAACGGTTGGTCTGAAATTTGCTGGTCGCCTTCAGAACACATTGCTCCAGTGCCGGCGGAATTCCATCCACGAGCTGACTTGGCGGTGTAATCTCCTCGTTAATGTGCTTCAATGCGACGGTAACCGGATTGTCTCCATCGAAAGGAACCTGCCCAGTCAGCATCTCATACATGACGATTCCAAGGGAATAGATGTCCGAGCGCTCATCCACGTAATTTCCTCTTGCCTGTTCCGGCGAGAAGTAGTGGACCGAGCCGATGATTTTGCTCCCGGTAGACATTGTCGCATCATTGACAGCCTTGGCAATACCGAAATCCGCCAGTTTCACCACGCCATCGTTTGTCACCATGATATTGTGCGGCTTGACGTCACGATGGATGATTTTATTCTTATGCGCGAGACGAAGCGCCGTCGCCACCTGCTTGGTGATTTCAATCACCCTGCGGTAATCCATCGGTGCTTCCTTCGCAATGATTTCATTCAATGTCTGGCCTTCCACCAGCTCCATCACGATGTAGTTGATATTGCCCTCTCGGCCGACGTCATATACACCCACGATATTCTGGTGCGCCAACCCCGCTGCAGCCTGAGATTCCCTCTTAAAATTCTCAACGAACGTCGGGTCCTTCGTGAATTCCGGACGCAGAATCTTGATCGCAATATACCGATTCAGCAGTCTGTCTTTCGCTTTGTACACAACCGCCATGCCCCCATCGCCGATTTTCTCCAGCAACTCATAGCGTCCCGCCAGCAATCTGCTACTCATAATCATCCTCCACAATACTTATGCAAATAACCGAAATGTTATCGTTTCCACCCTTTTCGTTGGCCCTGTCTACCAGCATCTTCGCGCAGACTGCCATATCATCTGTGGAATCGATTATTTGAAGCATTTCCTCTTCCGAGAGTTCATCGTACAATCCATCGCTGCACAACAGTATTCGATCCTCGGGTTCAACGTACAGATTGAAAAAGTCCGGATTATTATAGGAATTCGCACCAATCGCACGCGTAATCACGTTCTTCTTCCGGTGATGTTCTGCCTCCGTGCGGGTAATCGCCCCCATCATCACTAAATCATTGACATAAGTATGATCCACCGTTATCTGATGAATTTCCCTGCCATGGATGAAATAAGCTCTACTGTCCCCCACATTGGCCACATACAGGATTCGATCCCGAACGTATGCGATCACCAACGTCGTCGCCATCCCGCGGCATTCCGGAACATTCTGTGCCAGATGCTTGATGTACTCATTGGCATAATCCACCGCATCCTCGAAATAGCGGAAAATCGCATCCGATCCGGCAACGTCTTCTATCGGATTGTTCTCCAAATAATCTCGAACAATCTCCAAGGTCTGATTGCTGGCAATCTCTCCGGCTTTGTTTCCCCCAACGCCGTCCGCCAGCATGAAGACGTTGTGATCCATCAGAACGCGAACCGCATCTTCATTATGGGGTCGTTTCATCCCTTTATCTGTGTAGTAACCTGCTTTCATTTCCAATCCCCGTTTTTGTTCTCCGGTTTCTTCATAATTGTATAGAAAAAACCAGTCTTATTATACGGTAAAAACAGTCTTTTTTCAACAATTACAGCGTCCGACTCGATCTCCGTGAATCGTTCGATGACGCCTTCATTCTCCTCTCGATTGATCGTACATGTGGAATACATCACCCGTCCTCCGGGTTTTGCATACCGCCACGCATTCTGTAATATTTGAAGCTGAAGATCTGTCAGCCTCGAATACCCGGACGTGTCATCCCGAAGCTTGATTTCCGGTTTCACCGGTATGGTTCCGAGTCCGGAACAGGGAACATCGGCCAGAACCACGTCATAACACATCTCCTCGGAAGGGTCAAAGACGGACGCATCCTTGACGGATGCCTGTATGCAATGAAGCCGAAGCCGATTTGCATTCTTTTGAATCAGCGCTACGCGGTGCGGATGAAGATCCCACGCAGTCACACTGCCGGTATCACCCATAATTTCCGCCAATCCGGTCGTCTTTCCACCGGGTGCTGCACACATGTCAAGGACTTGGTTTCCGCTCCCCGGTGCCAGTGCCGTAATTGCCAGCTGAGAAGAAAGCCCCTGCACAGTGTATGCACCGGACTCGAACAAATCATTCTGAATGACGGATCCGGATCGAACCAGAATTCCGTTCGAACATCCTACAGACAATTCCGGATCAGACGCTGCATCGGATTCCATCGCAGGCTCTGCGATGACACCGCGATCCAGAAGTGCTCGAAGCAGTTCTGTCCGCGTCTGCTGAAGTGGATTGTTTCGAAGCAACACCGGCACCGGCTGATTCCATGCCGTCAGTATCTTTAGACACTCTTCCTTGCCGTACTGCTTTTGGAGAAGTGTTATCAAATTTGGATGACAGGAGTAGTGAATCGAAAGGCTCTTCTGATCGTTTCCCTTCGGAAGCGGGATATTTTTAGCTGACCGAATGTAGCTTCGGAGAATCCCGTTGATAAAACCCTTGTTCGGTCTGTTCACCCGGCTTGCAAGCTCCACAATTTCGTTGACGCACACTGCATCCGGAATGCTGTTCACCTCATCCAGCAAGAAAATGCCGAGACGAAGGAGGACTTTGGTCTTACTTTTCATCCCCTTCATGCCATTTTTCGAAAGCATTGAAATCTTGTAATCCAAAGCATAGGATCGGCGCAGAATTTCTTTGACAACATAACGAACGAAGCCGGGAGAACAATTTCGGTCATTCTCCAAGGCTTCGTTGATGACAATGTTCGAGTATCCATCCTCTGCGTAAATTCGGCGGAGGGCATTGTAGCTCGCTCTAAAATCCTGGTTCATTATCGTCTCTGGCTTCCGCGCATGAGGAAAATGCGAAGAAGGGATGCCACGGCGGTTGCCAGCGCAGCGACGTATGTCATTGCTGCGGCACGAAGCACCTTCTTACTGCCGCTGTAATCTGAATCCGCGACCAGGCCGTTCGCTCTCATCTGCTTGAGTGCACGGTTACTCGCATTCAATTCCACCGGAAGGGTAATTAGGTGGAATACCACAACAAGGGCAAAGCAGAATACTCCCAGATTAAAGAAAAGCGTACCGTAGGTGTTCGTGGTAGACATGAAAAGACCGATAAAAATCAGTGGCCAGGACAATGTTGAAGTGAAGTTCACTATCGGCACAATCGAGTTGCGAAGGCGAATCGGTGCATATCCTGTTGCGTACTGAATCGCATGTCCCACTTCATGACAGGCGATGCACATCGCCGCCACAGAATCCGTGTTATATACCGCATAGGACAGATTGATCGTGTTACTTTTCGGATCGAAGTAATTATTTAGATCCCCGCCACTATTCAGTATATTGATCGGCACGTAGCTCAGTCCATTGGCATCCAGAACTGCCCGCGCAGCCTGCGCGCCGGTGATGTGATGCGTGTTTCGAACCTGCGAGTAAGTCGAATACGCGCTCTTGATTCGCATTTGCACAATCACGGTAAAAATCATCGCCGGAATCAAAACGATCATTGAGCTGTAATATCCCATTCCATAGCCATATCCGTAATACATGATTACTCTCCTTTCGTCAGGCGGCTCCCCTTCGTCACTCTCGTGCCCCGAAGGAAATCGCCCGCATTCATCCGCTTCTTTCCCTGAAGCTGCACTTCCAGAATCCGAAGCCGCCCTTCACCGCAGTCCACAGTGAAAGAATTCTTATCGATCGCCGAGATGACGCCCGGTTCATGTTTCTCATGATCATTCAGCACTTCAGCTCGGAAGAATTTTATCTGTTTTCCATCCAGGTAACTGTAGAGTGCAGGCCACGGATCAAAAGCGCGAATTTTTCGTTCCTCCTCCTCCGCGGATTTCCCGAAATCTGTCAGTCCGTCGGATTTCAGAATCCGGTGTGCGTAGCTGGATTCGCTGTCATCCTGTGGCGTGTAAGTCGCCTTGCCTGCCGCAATTTCCGAAATCGTCTCAACCAGAAGGTCTGCACCCAGTACCGCCAGTTTTGATGTCAATTCGTCGATGTTCATTCCATCTATATTCATCTCTCGCCAGGAAATCATATCCCCGGTGTCCAAGCCCTTCGCCATCTTCATAATCGTCACACCGGTCCTGCGGTCTCCTTGCAATATCGCATATTGCATCGGTGCCGCACCGCGAAGTTTCGGTAGCAGAGATCCGTGTACATTGATGCAGTCATACTTCGGAATATTCAGTACCCGCTCCGGGAGAATCTGACCGAACGCCGCCACAACAATGAAGTCCGGCGCCAATGTTTCGAGATGTGCCATGAAATCTTCATCTTCGCGAATCCGTTCCGGTTGCGCCACCGGAAGTCCAAGCGCGATAGCACATTCTTTTACCGGGGAAAACGTCACCTTCCCACGGTTTCCCTTGCGATCCGGCTGCGTCACCACGAGGCAAATCTCGTGTCCGGCCTCTGCCAGCTTCTCCAGGGAAGGCACCGCAAATCTTGGCGTGCCCATAAAAACAATTTTCATTCTGCATCCTTTTCCGGCAGGAATCTTTCCTGCCCACCTTTCACCGGCTCCGGGCATGCACCTCGCAGGCACATTCGCCATCGCCTCCGTCTATGCTTCCTCAGAGGAGTCCTCCGCTGCAAGTTCCGTATCCGCTTCCTGTTCGCTCATCATCTGACTGTACTCCTCGTTGGTCATCACCCAGTCCGCAATGTCGGTATACAAAATGCCATCCAGATGGTCGTACTCATGGCAGATACAGGTAGCCGAGAAACCTTCAAATTCGAGATCCTGCATTTGTCCGTTCACATCCAGTCCCCGAATGCGTACTTTCTGGGGACGGACAACATGGCCCATATATCCCGGAACGCTGAGACATCCCTCATTCGAATCCTGTTCTCCCTCGCGTTCAACGATCTCCGGATTGATAAAGACATAACTTTTCTCCATATTATCCAGATGCGGCCGGCATACGAACATGCGCTTCATGATGCCGATCTGCGGTGCCGCCAGCCCCACTCCGTCTGCATCGTCCATCGTGTCCAGCATGTCTGCTGCCAATGTCTGAACATGACGGGTTACCGCCTTAATCGGTTTACATTTCTTGGACAGAATTTCATCTCCTCGTAGCACAATTTTGCGAATGGCCATTGTTCCTCCCTTATTTCATGTTGTTCCTTATCGTAATTCCCCGCCTTGTCATCGAATGCGGGGAAGCTCTGCATCGTTTGAAGCGACTGTGTCACACTGTGAATGGCGATGGATCTCGGGATATGATCTTGATGTCGGATCACCGGTGTTCATTTCGCTACGCATATCGAAATCTCGCGTTGCGACAGCTTTGCCATGATATGAGATTGCGTTATGTCACACAATGCCGTATGGATTGACATCGATTTCAATGTACATGGTTGCCTTGTTCTGAATCATCCAATCCCGGTAATTCATATATGCCTGCACGTACCCGCTGCGCGAACCTTTCGGAGCCTTAATCAGAAACGTCACTCTCGTTCCCGAATCCCGCCCCTTCAATTGCTCCTCGCGTGGCCGATAGACTGCTGCCCCGTCCGGCACATTCTTCATGTTTTCCAGCTTCCGCTTGAAATCCAGCGCGTAATCCATGCCCGTCCGGTCCCCCTCCCGGTAACGATCGCTTTGTGTAAAGGATACCGCAATCAAGTCGGAATACGGTGGGTAATTCATGATTTTTCGGTGTAGCAACTCCGTACGATAGAAATGATCGTAGTCGCCTGACGCCGCGTCTTGGATAACTTCCTCATCCGGATTGTACGTCTGGATGATAACCCGACTGGCCTCCGAATGCCGTCCGGCTCGCCCGGATACCTGCGTAATCAGCTGATATGTTCTCTCCGATGCCCGGTAATCCGGGATATTCAGAGACACATCCGCATTAATGATTCCCACCAACCCGACATTTCGGAAGTCTAATCCTTTCGCCAGAATCTGCGTGCCAATGAGAATCTGCGTGCGTTGATGCACGAAATCCGAGATAATCTTATCGATTTCTTTCTGATTTTTTGCCGTGTCCAGATCAAATCGAGCCACTTTGTATTTGTTAAAAATATTCTGAACTGTCTCTTCGACTTTTTCCGTCCCTGCCCCACCGTAACGGATGTACTCACTTCCACATTCCGGACAGGTCCTAAGAAGCGGGAATTTTTTCCCGCAATAGTGACATACCGCTGCATTTTCCCGTTTGTGGTATGTCAATGCAATTCCGCAGTCATCGCAAATATGACGGTAACCACACTGAATGCATTGAATTTGCGGTGCGTACCCCCTTCGGTTCAGAAAAAGGATCACCTGCTGATTCTTCTCCAGGCAAACCTTCATTTCTCCCAGAAGCTGCGGACTGATTAATTCACTCTGTCCGCGAATCAGCTGTCCCCGCACATCTTCAATCTCCACTTCCGGTAATTGTCCGCCACCGACGCGATTTTGAAGTTCCAACAATTTGTATATACCCACAGATGCACGGTAATAGGAAACGACGCTTGGCGTCGCACTTCCCAGCACCACCGTTGCACCGTAATATTCCGCTCGCTTATAAGCCACATCCATGGTCTCGTATTTAGGATTGTGATCCGATTTATAAGTGGACTCATGTTCCTCATCGATAACAATTAACCCCAGGTTCGTTATCGGCGCGAAAATCGCAGTTCTTGCTCCGACAATCACCTTTGCCTTGCCTTCCCGGATGCGAAGCCAATTCTCAAGGCGTTTCGAAGTGGTCAGCTTGCTGTGAAGGATGGCTACATTATCCTCCCCAAAACGCTTCCGGAATCGTTTCTCCATCTGGATGGAAAGTGCGATTTCCGGCACGAGCACGATAACGGTTCGACCCTGTTCCAGTGCATGCTGTACGGCATGCATGTAGACCTCCGTCTTGCCGCTTCCGGTAACGCCCTTCAGAAGAAAGACATCTCCTTTCGGGCGATCCAGCGATGCATTAATCGCCTCCACAGCGTGTATTTGTTCTGCTGTCAGAGGATATTCCTGTTCTCTGGAATCGGACGTCCGCAGCATCCTTTCTTTCTCTCTTTTACCTCCCACAGTGAACATCTTCACCGCATCGATATATTTCACCCCGTAGCGGCGTCTCATCCAAAGTGCAGTGTCAATCATCTCCGCATTAAGGGAGCGGTTCTTCTCCACGGAGTCAATCTCGCGAATTCGAGACGTCGCAAGGTTCGTCATGACATGAGTCTCGAAGACATAACCATCCTGCAGCTTCTTTCGGGAACTGAAAGGTACTAAGACTTTATCACCTACCTGCACGTCATCCGGCGCTCGGTAGGTGAAGAAGTTGTCGGTTGATTCACTTTTGTTGTCAATTACAACGTTGATGTATTGCATTTCTCATATTTCATTTCTGATGTGCCACGTTTTCGTCATCTTTCGCCGACGTCGGCATATTCTTTTGGATGAGACTCGATCCCGCCATGCTGCACAGACTGAAAACGCCCATTTCAATAACAAAGCATTTTCTACAGCAAGAAAATATTGTGCGCGGCGCATTCATCTACCATATCCTCCGGCCAGACAGAAACCTGCACCTCGCCGATATGGGCCTTTTGCAGGAAATACATGCAAAGTCGACTCTGGCCGATACCTCCGCCGATGGTCAAAGGATATTGTCCGGTTACGACACCCTGATGGAATGGCTGGTTCAATCGTTCCAATTTGCCGTCGATTTCCAATTGACGCTTCATAGATTCCGCATCGACGCGAATGCCCATGGAAGAGATTTCGAAAGCATGGCCTAACACGTCATTCCAGAGAATGATATCTCCGTTCAATTCCCAATCATCGTAATCAGGTGCCCTGCCATCGTGTTTTTCACCGGAGGCCAGCACGCCACCAATGCGCCGGATGAAGACGGCTCCGTATTCTTCCGCGGCCAGATCCTCCCTTTCCTTTGGTGTCTTGTCCGGATAACGATCTTCGAGATCCTGAGAGTCAATAAAGGTTATCTCGTTCGGCAACTCAATCTGAATATCTCTGTACAGGCGGTTTACGTAATCGCCCAGGTTTTTCAACGCGTTGTAGATAACCACAACAGTCTGTTCCAGATATTCTGTCGTTCTCTGATCTGCCGTGATTACCTTCTCCCAGTCCCACTGATCTACATAAATGGAGTGCAGGTTGTCCAAATCCTCGTCGCGACGAATCGCATTCATATCCGTGTAAATGCCGTGCCCCGGCTCAACATGGTACTTGTAGAGTGCCATTCTCTTCCACTTTGCCAGTGACTGGACGATTTCCACCTTGCGTTCATCCATATCCTTGATGGTGAATTCGACGCGACGTTCCACACCGTTCAATGTATCATTGAAACCCGTCTCCGGGAATACGAACAACGGTGCACTGACACGTCGCAGCTGCAAACCGTATGCCAGTTCCTGCTGGAAGTAGTCCTTAATCTTCTTGATTGCTCGCTGTGTTTCTTTGAGTCCCAGTTTCGGCTCATATCTTTCCGGAATAATTACACTGCTCATGTTTTTACCTCTCCTTATAATTTAATCTCGCAGTCCATTCTTTGTTATACGTTCGATTGCCTTGCCGCTGCATATCTTGCATATTCGCAGCCGCAAAAACGCTGCCGGTACAGATCATATTTCTTCGAAAGCTCCACACTCCGACCGAACCCGTTTTTCTTCTTAAAGTCAATCGGCAAATAGTTTGTTCCGGTTTCTGCCGCCAGCCGTTCTCCGATCTGTGTCAGCAGTCGGAAATTCTTGTGCGGACTCACCGACATCGTCGATGTCCAGCAGTCGGCGTCCATTTCCTTCGCCACACGCGCCGTTTCTTCATATCTTAAGGTAAAACACACCTCACACCTGCGTCCGCCCTCCGGCTCTTGCATCAAATCTCGTGTCCTCTCTAAATAACGCTCCGGATCATAACGTCCTTCGAGGTAGTGAACCACCGTCTGTTCCGAATACTCCTCATTATACAGTCGGAGGAACCTTTCGAGGTTCGCCTTCCGAAGATAATACTCTTCCGCATCCGTGATGTTTGGATTATAATAGAACACGGTCACGTCATAGTCGAGTGCCGTGCGTTCGACACATGCCGTGGCACAGGGACCGCAGCATGTCAGAAGAAGGAGCTTCGGTTTTACTTCGAACATGATTCCGTCTCACTTTCAAATAATACCCTTTATTATACCATGTAGGCTCATGACGGGCAATGACTTTAGCACACACAAGGTGGTGACAATGCAAGGCGGAGAAAGATATTATTCCATCAGCGATTACTTGAAGAAGACGTTCGGCGGAAAGACCATCAAGCTTTCCCTGGATGCCGGTTTTACGTGCCCGAACCGAGACGGTACCATCGGCCTCGGTGGCTGTGCCTTCTGCTCCGCTTCCGGTTCCGGTGAATTCGCTTCCCAGACTTTTCGGAGCACAGGAATCACTCCCGCCCTTAACAATTCTGACGTATTGTCTCATTCCGGCAGTGTTATCTCCGACGCATCCATTTCGGCACAAATCCGACTTCTCAGCGACAAGTGGCCGAACGCCCACCATATCGCCTACTTCCAAAACCACACTAACACCTATGCCCCGGTAGAAACACTGCGCCGATACTATTACAGTGCCCTTTGCAATCCACGCATCGAAGGAATCGCCATTGCCACCCGACCGGACTGCCTCGGAGATGATATCTTGGATCTGTTGGAAGAAATCCATGCAAATCATTTTATATGGGTGGAATTAGGGCTTCAGTCCATCCACGCACGCACATCCGAAGCGATGGGAATCGGCTATCCTACGGAGGTCTTGAATGACGCCGTAGAGAAACTTCAGCGACGCGGCATTCGCACCGTTCTCCATGTCATTCTGGGCCTTCCCGGCGAATCCCGCGAGGACATGTTCGCAACGGTTCGGCACGTGGCCAAGCTCCATCCGTTTGGCATCAAATTGCACATGCTTAACCTCGTTCGCGGTTCCCGTCTGTACGAGATGATGCCGGATTACGTACCCTTCCGCTCTATCGAGGAATACGCTGAACTGGTCGTTGACCTCCTGGAAATTCTTCCACCGGACATCACCGTTCACCGACTCACCGCCGACACACAACGCAGTCTCCTGATCGCTCCGACGTGGAGCTACCATAAACGCACGATCTTGAACACCATCAATCGACGTCTCAAAGAACGGGATACTTATCAGGGTGCGAAATATGTTCCCGATACAATCGGTCAAAAATAGAGCGTGACCCGCCGGAAACTTCCGATCGGGCACGCTATTTCTTTTACCGGATTATTCTTTTCTTAAAATCTGTTATTTTGGCAATGACGTTGACGATGGCATCGACCTGTATACCGGAATCTCGAAGACCAATTTCTCGTTTGTCAGGCCATATACCGTGTACGCCGCTTTCATGGAAGTTGATTCCGAATACGGAGCCATAATATTTGTCATATACTGATGCGTGCCGGCCTTGAGCCAGCCGTTTTTTACGTTAAAACGCTGGTAGTAAATGGTGTTCTGCTTCTTTCCGATATATTGATTCTCAAGTAGGCTCGCACCGCCGTTTACCGCCTTTGTCCGTGTGGTCCAACCCTTCTTGTACGCATACTTGAGACCGGTCATAACCGGATTTGATCCAGACGTAGCGCCGATGTTGAACGGATTGTAGACCTTCTTTCCCTTATATTTGTAACCGGTAATGGCAATACTGCCGCCGCCGGTTTCCTGTCTCGCTCGGGACGCCAGAAAGATCGGGCTCACCTTATACTTCTTTCCTGCTGTGACGAACATCGATGCGCTAAAACCGTTCTTTGGCAACTTGGAACCGTTCAGCACCTTGTTCACTGTCGCCGTCGTCTGGTAGGAATGGTAGTTCAGCGACAGAAACATGTACACGTTCCGGTCGTTCAGGAAATTCCGCGGGTCCAGGTAATACGCTACCACCGTTTTGCTCGCGTTAAACCACGAACTCCCATCCTTCGCGATGTATTTCCCCTTCTTGTAGCTATGCGAGCTTTTGTCTCGATAGGATTTTGGATAGGTCTTGTATACGAGCGATACGCCATTCTTCGTCTCCCGGGAAAGAACCGTATTGAACGCAATGCCTGTGTGCTTCGCTTTAAAAATCCAATTCGGGTGTTCATTGTGGAGCTTTCGCAGTGCCTTTTTATACGACGATGGAAATCCCTGGGATGTCAAGTACGACTCAAAATTCGCATTCGACACTTTTCCCAGGCGCGTTGTCCGTACATATCGAATCCTTTCGTCCACTTTGATTTTCATCCACCAGCTATCCGATCCCTTGTAACGGGACTTCATGTAGACGGACACGACTTTGCCCTTAGAAAGTTTCCCTCCGGACTTGAAGGTTCCAGACGGTCCCTTCCGCGCCGGTACCGCCTTGCGAATCTTTCCAAGCACAGCATTATACTTGATGCCATCCACACGACGTGCCATCACGTAACCTTTTGACTTACCTACACCCACGCGATACCAGTGGTACTGTGAATTTGTCTTTGTCTTGCTGGTATACACCTCGTAATAAATTGTTATGCTCGTATTGTTGCCAAGACTCCGAATTTTTCTGGAGGACGTGCTCGCCTTGGCACGAAGTACCGTCCCGCCTTTCGCATTGATAGACGCGGTCACCGTCCCGGGGGATGCATAAGACGCCGCAGAGACTCTCATCGTTCCCGCTATCCACAGAATCAGCAGAAGAACCACCACCGGGAGCAGCTGATAACCCTGCATTCTGTTTTTGACCATTCTACTCTT
Organism: Acutalibacteraceae bacterium; assembly: GCA_963656785.1. Taxonomy (GTDB): domain Bacteria; phylum Bacillota; class Clostridia; order Peptostreptococcales; family Anaerovoracaceae; genus Mogibacterium_A. The sequence goes on from CAVKJB010000014.1 coordinate 60,170, forward strand.
CATCTCTACTTCTCCCCTTTATTACAACGTCCGTGTTCGCAATGCATTTCTCGCCAATCATAGGTTGCGGTTTGCTGATTGTAAGTCATATTGAAATACGCTTCTCCTGCGTCTCATGTCTGGCAGGCTGCATGATGCTTCTCGTACTGTTTCTCACTAGAATTCCCCCTAATGGGAGATGCCCCCAAAAGGAGAGAGGCCCTCAAATAGGAGATGCCCCAAAATGGAAGGATTTCCCAAATAAGGGATCTCCTCCACTCGCTCACTCGCTAGTTCTCTCCGGACATCCGCCCGTCGTTATAATGTTTCCGGCAAAGTGAAACGTACACATCACTTCCGCCCAGCATAATCTGATCGCCTTGCTTGATGATCTTTCCGTCACGAATTCGTGCAACCATGGTAGCCTTGCGACCGCACCAGCAAATGGTCTTGATTTCTTCAATCTTGTCCGCATAAACAAGAAAATAATAAGATCCTTCGAAAAGCTCGTTCTTAAAATCATTCTTGAGTCCGTATGCCATGATTGGAACATCGAAACTGTCGACAATCTCCGCGAGCTCCTGTACGTGATGCTTGCGAAGGAACTGGCACTCGTCAATAAGAACACAATCAATGGGTTCCTGCATATTTCGCTCGATGAAGAGATTCATGATATTGGTATCGTCGTCAATCATCAGTGCCGGATGTGTCAGACCGGCACGCGAGACAATCTCGTAGCGATCCTCGCGGCCTTCCACCCGTGGCATGAGACACATTACGCGTTTGCCGCGTTCCTCGTAGTTATTTGCAACCTTGATGACCTCCAGGGACTTTCCCGCGTTCATGGTACTATATCGGTAATACAGCTGCGCCATAGCTAGCTCCTTATGATTATAATAGTCACTTTTGTATGAATCAAAAATGCATACAAAAATACAAGTTATTCTATCATGAATGCCAAAGAAATGGAATAAATGAAAACATAAGGAAAAGACGACATGCGGATGCATGTCGTCTTCGTGGTGCCCAGACTCGGAATTGAACCAAGGACACGCAGATTTTCAGTCTGCTGCTCTACCAACTGAGCTATCTGGGCAAATTATGAAAATAGTATGGTGGGCCATCAGGGACTTGAACCCGGGACCTGCCGGTTATGAGCCGGATGCTCTGACCAACTGAGCTAATGGCCCCCAGATTAGAGTAATGGTCGGGGTGGCAGGATTTGAACCCGCGGCCCACTGGTCCCAAACCAGTTGC
>CAVKJB010000015.1:0-55557 GCA_963656785.1 Acutalibacteraceae bacterium
CGTGCAGGGTCTTTGTGATCGCTGCAGTCAGAGTTGTCTTACCGTGGTCAACGTGGCCAATTGTACCGATATTAATATGCGGTTTGGTTCTTTCGTATTTCTGTTTAGCCATGATCTCCCTCCTAGAATACTTGTTATTTCTGTTAAAAATAAAATTGGAGCTGTTGAGCAGACTCGAACTGCCGAACCTCTTCCTTACCAAGGAAGTGCTCTACCAACTGAGCTACAACAGCATGGTCAACAATAGAATGATACACTAGATAAGGGGGGCATGTCAAGCATTTCCCAAAGTTCCTTTTCGGGCAGTTTCCTAATCCGGCAGCTTCGAGTGCCGATGGCAAAACAACACACCCGATTGATGTTCCTCCTCGACAGTCATAACGGTCATACAAGAGTGACGATTTGCCCGAAACCATTACAGCACATTCTCCGCGGATTCGCCGGATACAGCAGAAAAGTACTATCGGGAGGAATTCCTGTAGAATTCCTCCCGTGCTTTTACCCGATAAAGAATCTTTCGCGACTAGTTGTAAGAAGGTGCGGTGAACGGTTCTACGCCTTCGCAGATGCGGATGCGATCCACTGCGGATGCCTTAATCTGGCCGAAATCCTGCAGCTTCTCTTCGCCACGCAGTACTCTCAGCGCACCACCTGCCAGTGCTTCCATCTCGTACTCACCAGCCATGATTTCAACCGGAGCAATCCAGTCAACCAGTTCGACAATCTGACCGGTCAGATACTTGGAATATGCGATTCCGCCAGTCAGAATGATGCGATCTACCTTGCCGGCAACCGGGACAGCCAGTGTACCGATGTCCTTGGCAATGCGGTATGCCATCGCATCATAGACAACCTTGGCATACTTGTCGCCACCCTCGATCATTTTCTCCACCTCGATGGCATCAATAGTTCCAAGGTGTGCGGAGAGGCCGCCGGCTCCGTGGATTTTTCTCATGCAGGACTTCTCGTCCAGTCCGGAACGGAAGCAGAGCTTTACCAGTTCCTTACCGCTGCAGCCGCCGCCTCTTTCTGGAGTGAAGTTACCCTCATCGTCGTTCACGCAATCGATGTTCACACCCTTGTGATACAGACGAATGGAACTTCCGCCGCCAAGGTGGGCAACGATGAACGTGCAATCATCGAAGGATTTTCCCAGCTTCTCCTTTGCGCAGCGAATAGCCATGGCACGAGTGTTTAGGGTGTGTCCAACGGTGAACCGCGGAATTTCCGGAATACCGGTTACTCTGGCAATTGGCTGCATCTCGTCGGTTCCGATAGCATCATAGATGCATGCCGGAATTCCATACTCCTTATGAATTTCGTAAGCGATCATGCTTCCGAGCAGCGATGCGTGCTTTGCGGTATCTTCCGGTCTTGTCAGGTAGTCAATCATTTCCTGATCAATCGCAATAGCACCGTGCGGGCAAGCGATGATGTTGCCGCCTCTGGAGCATACAGCAGTCAGTGTGTCGATGCCGATGCCATTTTCCTTGAGAGCTGCTCTAACCTTCTCATTGCGGAAGGAGAACTGTTCCAGAATGTCCGTGAACTGTGCCATTTCCTCGGTGGTGTGGCGGATAGTTTCCTTGAACACTTCTGTCTCATCATCGTAGACCGCAATCTTGCTGGACGTGGATCCCAGATTCATTACAAGGATGCGCTCCTTCTTTGCTTCATTAGCCATTGGTAAATCTCCTTTCATTTTCCCCCGGTGGCCTTACCTTACCTCATACCCGGATTTGCTAAAAATAAATTATTTCTTGAAGTACTCTACCGCGGATTCAAACAGCTTCAAATCGAACTCGCCCGGCACATTTCTGTACAGGCCTTTTCCGATTCTCTCGGAATGACCCATCTTCCCCAAGATGCGTCCATCCGGCGACAGGAGTCCTTCTATTGCCATAACGGAACCGTTCGGATTGTATTGGATATCCATCGTCGGATTGCCGTCAAGGTCAACGTACTGCGTGAGGATCTGACCATTGCTGATCAGCACATCCAGGTCATCCTCACTGGCCACGAATTTACCCTCACCGTGAGAAATCGGCACAGTGACGATATCGCCCACGGCGGTTTTTCTCATCCAAGGGGATTTCGTGGAGCATACTTTGGTGCGTACCAGCTTTGACTGGTGACGACCAATGTCATTAAATGTCAGCGTCGGACTATCCGGCGTCTGCATAGCAATCTGACCGAACGGGAGAAGCCCCAGCTTAATCAGTGCCTGAAAACCATTACAGATACCAATCATCAGGCCATCTCTATCGTTCAGCATGCTCATTACTTCTGCCTGAATTCCTTCGTTACGGAAAAAAGATGTAATGAACTTGCCGGAACCGTCCGGCTCATCCGCGCCGGAGAATCCGCCCGGCAGGAATATTGCCTGAGATTTCTGAATTGCCTGCCGGAAATCCTCCACAGATTTCTTAAGTGTGTCTGCGGTCAGGTTGTTGATAACGAAGATTTCGGCTTCACCGCCGGCATCCTCAACGGCTTTCGCCGAATCATATTCGCAGTTGGTACCCGGGAATACAGGGATGAGGAAATGCGGTTTTGCCACCGCTTCCCTCGGTTCGTTGTTGTCACGGGAGCGGTAGGAAATCTCGTACGGCAGATCCGTCTCATTATCGCTATGGAACGGGTAGATAGACTCGAGCTTGGTCTCGTATATCGGGTCCATCTCTGACAGACGAATATGACCGTCCTCGCAGACGATGGTCTCGCGATTCAGCGTCTTTCCCAGAACCTCCATGTCCTCGGTCACTTCAACACCACTGTTCAGTTCAACGATGAAGGCACCGTATTTGTAACCGAAGATGTCCTTCAGGTTGTATTTGTGATTGAATTCGAAGCCAATGTTATTGCCGATGCACATCTTGTAGATTGCTTCTGCCATGCCGCCGTACCCCGGTGTATAGCACGCCGCTACGGCTTCCTTCTCCATCAAAGCGTTCAGTTCGGCGAAGTTCTCCAGCAGAGATTCTGCGGTCGGCAGACCGTCTATGCCCACCTCCGGTTCAATCAGAATGACATAATGACCTCTTCCTTTGAATTCCGGAGAGATAACGCGGCTCAGCTTCTCCGTGGTGACCGCAAATGAAATCAAAGTCGGCGGCACGTGTATATCTTCGAACGTTCCGCTCATGGAGTCTTTGCCGCCGATGGCACCAACACCCAGTTCTATTTGAGCACGGAATGCACCCAGCACAGCGGCCAGTGCGGTTCCCCATGCGACGTCGTTGTCACCCAGTTTCTCGAAGTACTCCTGCAGACTCAGATAGACATGCTCGTATTTTGCACCGGTTGCTAAGAGCTTACAGATACTCTCCACGATGGAGAGATATGCGCCGTGATACGGACTCTTCTCCGACACATACGGATTGAATCCGTATGCCATCATGGATACCGTATTTACAGTGTTGTCCCGGTGCAGTGTCGGAATCTTGTGTACCATCGCCTGAATCGGCGTCTTCTGGTAGATTCCGCCATACGGCATCAGAACCGATCCTCTGCCAATGGTAGAATCGAAACGCTCTGCAAGACCACGCTTCGAGCATACATTGAGGTCATCGGCCAGCATTCTCATCCCCTCACTGAACGATTCCGGTATCACTTTATCGAAATTCTTTGCGGATTCGACAGTCGCCTCTGCCTGCTTCTCTGCACCGTTCGTGTCCAGGAAAGCGCGTGAGATTTCGACAATTTTCTGGTCTTTGAAATACATCACCAGTGTCGGATCCTCGGTGACCTCAGCTACAACGGTCGCTTCCAGATTCTCTCCGGTCGCAAGTTCTGTGAACTTCGACACGTCCTCTGCAGCCACGACAACTGCCATGCGTTCCTGCGATTCGCTGATGGCAAGCTCCGTACCGTCCAGACCATCGTATTTCTTCGGTACATTATCCAGCGTTACGGTAAGACCGTCAGCCAGTTCCCCGATAGCAACAGAGACGCCGCCTGCACCAAAGTCATTACAGCGCTTAATCAGGCGCGTTGCCTCCGGGTTCCGGAACAGCCGCTGAATCTTTCGCTCCTCCGGTGCATTACCCTTCTGCACTTCGGCACCGCAGTTCTCCAGCGATTCCTCACTGTGAGACTTCGAGGAACCGGTAGCGCCGCCGATACCGTCACGGCCGGTTCTCCCGCCGAGCAGAATAATCTGATCTCCGGCAACCGGTCTTTCTCTTCTTATATTCTCTGCCGGAGCAGCACCCACAACAGCTCCGACTTCCATTCTTTTGGCCACGTAGCCCGGATGATAGATTTCATCGACCAGTCCGGTTGTAAGGCCGATCTGGTTACCGTAGGAGCTGTAGCCATTGGCTGCCGTCGTCACAATCTTGCGCTGCGGAAGCTTACCCTTGACCGTCTCAGCAGCCGGAGTCAGCGGATCGCCGGCACCGGTCACGCGCATTGCAGCATAGACATAACTTCTTCCCGACAACGGATCTCGAATCGCACCGCCGATACAGGTAGCAGCCCCGCCGAAAGGTTCAATTTCCGTCGGATGGTTGTGTGTCTCATTCTTGAAGAGAAGCACCCAATCCTGCTCTTCTCCGTCGATTTCCGCCTTGAAGTCAACCGTGCAGGCATTGATTTCCTCAGATTCCACCACATTCGTGAGTCTTCCGTCTTTCTTCAGCGCCTTCACCGTGATGGTCGCAACGTTCATCAGCGTTATCGGCTTGACAACGCCAAGCTGCTCCCGCATATCCATGTACTCCCGGAAAGTCTCCGCGACGGTTCGATCCTGAAACTTTACATTGCTCAGTGTCGTATTGAATGTGGTATGTCTGCAGTGATCGGACCAGTAAGTATCGATGACGCGAATCTCCGCCACGGTCGGGTTGCGGTCCTCATCCCTAAAGTAATCCCGAACCATCTGTAGATCCGGAAGATCCATTGCCAGACCGTAATCGCGAAGGAAATCCGCAAGGTCCTCATCACTCTTGTCGGTAAAACCGTCCAGTACAGCTACCGGGTCCGGTTCCGGATACGTCGTTTTCAACGTGAACGGCACTTCCAGTGATGCCTCTCTCGACTCTACCGGGTTAATCAAGAAGTCCTTAATCTTCGTCACATCTCCATCGGTGAGGTTCCCGTCCACGACATAGATAATCGCCGAGCGGACCGTCGGTGTCTCGTCATGAGCAATGAAGCGGAGGCACTCTTCTGCGGAATTGGCTCTCTGGTCGAACTGTCCCGGAAGGTATTCCACCGCGATAACCGCTGCATCGCCAAAATCCATCTTCTCGTACACATCATCCGTTGGCGGTTCCGAGAAAATGCAATTCTTTGCCATCGCATAGGCATCATCCGACAGATCCTCTACGAAATAACGGTTAATGACACGAACGTGCTTCACGCCGGAAATCATGAGAACATTTCTGAACTCATGAAGCAGGTCTTTACCCCTGCCTGCGAATGCTTCGCGTTTCTCCACATATAAAACCCTGACCATTCATTCCTCCTATTTCACTTGAAGCGCTTTCGCGCCGATATCGTTTCGGTAATACATATTGTCAAAATGCACGGTCTTCATCGTCTCATAAGCCTTGTCCACCGCTTCCTGAAGCGTATCCGCCACCTCAGTCACGCCCAGCACACGACCGCCCGATGTCACCTGCTTGCCATCCTGCAGCTTGCTGCCGGCGATATAGATATTGTCATGGTCCTTCGGAAGTGTAATCTCAAACCCCTTCTCGTAGGACACCGGATAACCGTCTGACGCAGCTACAACGCAGCATGCATGTCGATCCGCAAAACGGAACGATACATCCGCCAGTGAACCATCTGTTGTCGCTCTCATGATCCGGAAAAGATCTCCCTCCAAGAGCGGAAGTACAACCTGTGTTTCCGGATCTCCAAAGCGCGAGTTGTATTCAATCACCTTTGGTCCGTCCTTCGTAATCATGAGACCGAAATAGAGGCATCCTTGGAAGGTTCTGCCTTCTGCCTTCATCGCCTGAATGGTCGGAAGGAAGATCTTCTCCATGCACTCTGCCGCGACTTCCTCCGTATAGTACGGATTCGGCGCAACGGTTCCCATTCCGCCCGTGTTGAGCCCCTTATCATCGTCGAGGGCGCGTTTATGGTCCATCGACGAGACCATCGGGCGAACCGTCTTTCCATCCGTAAAAGATAGGACGCTTACTTCCGGTCCCTCCAGAAACTCCTCGATGACTACAGTATCTCCGCTGGCACCGAACTTTCGTTCTTCCATGATTTCGCGAATCCCGGTAATCGCCGCTTCGCGAGTTTCTGCGATGATGACTCCCTTGCCGAGTGCGAGTCCGTCGGCCTTGATGACCACAGGAATCCGGCACGTCTCGACGTATGCCAGTGCCGCGTCCATGTCACTAAAAGTCTCATATTCCGCCGTCGGTATATTGTATTTCTTCATCAGATCCTTAGAGAAAGCCTTACTACCCTCGATAATAGCTGCAGCCTTCGTCGGTCCGAAGCACGGAATTCCGTGCTCGTTCAGCATGTCCACCAGGCCAAGCACCAACGGATCATCCGGTGCCACGACAACGTAATCCATCTGATTCTCTATGCACCACGCCGTAATCTTGTCCAGCTCCTTCGCGCCGATAGCGATACACTCTGCATCTTCCGCGATACCGCCGTTTCCCGGCAGCGCATATAGCGCAGTCACCTCCGGACTTTTCTTCAGTGATTTGATGATGGCATGTTCTCTTCCGCCACCGCCGATTACTGCAACTCTCATGCTATTCTCCTTCCGTTCCCTTTGTATTCCCTTTTCGTCCGCCTTCCGGCAATTCCGGGATTCTCTGTTTCTCTCCAATCTCGTTTCTATCTCATTGAGGTAAGGCACCTGCTCGCTGTTCGACGATTTCCTTCGCTACAGATTCCACCGCCTGAGGCAAAAGAACCCACTCGGCCTCCTCCATAATTCGGCGCTGCAATATTTCCGGTGTATCTCCCGGCATCACATTCACCGCCTTCTGAGCCACAATTTGTCCGCCGTCTGTGATCTCGTTGACGTAATGCACCGTCGCACCGGATACCTTGACGCCGTACGACAATGCAGCCTCATGGACTCGAAGACCGTAGAATCCATCCCCACAGAAAGAAGGAATCAGCGAAGGATGTACGTTCAGAATCCGGTTCGGATATCGCTGCACAAAATCCCGACTCAATATTCGAAGAAAACCCGCTAACACAATGATGTCGACGGATTCCTCTTCCAGCAGTTGAACGAGATCCGCTTCAAAATTCTCTTTCGGAATGAATACGTTGCGAATTCCGGCTTTCTCGGCACGCGTCAGACCACCGGCACTCTTGCGATTAGACACGACAAGAACCGGTTCTGCATGCGGGAGTTCTCCCGCATGCCACCGGTCAATGATTGCCTGCAAATTGGTTCCGCCCCCGGAAATGAGGACTGCCACTCTTGCCTTCTGATTATTCAATGATGACTCCTTCGTCGCTTCTGATAATCTCTCCGATTACTCTCGCATGTTCTCCCGCCGCTTCAATAATCTCAATCGCACGGGCTGCTTTTTCCTTCGGGACAACAACCGTCATTCCGGTACCCATATTATAGGTGTTAAACATGTCTCTTTCCGGAATGTTCCCCTCCTTCATCAGGAGCTTGAAGATTCCCGGAATTTCCAGCTGATCTTTGTAGATCTTCGCCGTCATTCCGGCCGGAAGGGCTCTCGGGATATTCTCATAGAATCCGCCGCCCGTGATATGCATGACGGCATGCGGAACCATTTCCTTGAAGAGTGCCAGCATCGGCTTCACATAAATCTTGGTCGGGGTCAACAGCACCTCGCCGAGTGATTTGCCATCCAGTTCCTCGTAAGTTCTTCCGAGGTCTGTGTTCTCTACGTCAAAGACCTTGCGCACCAGAGAATATCCGTTGGAATGGATACCGGAGGATGCAATACCAATAACGACATCGCCCTCGGAAACCTTCTCAATATCGATGACTTTACTTTTATCCACAATGCCGACTGCAAAACCGGCCAGATCGTACTCATCCTCCGGATAGAATCCCGGCATCTCCGCGGTCTCACCGCCAATCAGGCAGCACTCCGACTGAATGCACCCGTCAGCCACGCCTTTAACGATGGATGCCACCTTCTCCGGTACGTTCTTACCCACGGCAATGTAATCCAGGAAGAACAGTGGCTTCGCACCAACGCAGATAATGTCATTCACGCACATGGCCACACAGTCGATCCCCACGCTGTCATGTTTATCCTGAAGAAACGCCAGCTTGAGCTTGGTCCCTACCCCATCGGTACCGCTGACCAGAATCGGTTCAGTCATCCCTGTCAGGTCCGGCTGCAAGAGGCCGCCAAAACCGCCGACCGGGGCCGTGTTACCGAACACCATGGTCTTTGATACGTGCTCTTTCATCAACTCTACTGCTCTGTATCCGCTGGTAATATCGACACCGGCTTCTTTGTAGCTTTCACTCTGGCTCTTCATTAATCCTCCTCCGTGTGCAAGGGTTGTATGTTTTGCTAAAAATATATATTTTTCGTCTTGCGTTTCCGATTGATTTCGCATCTTGATGATTCTTGCGTTTCCCGCAATGTACGCAGCCCGGCATATTCCCGAACTATGCGTGGCAAAGAATGAACCGTCCACCTAGATCCAACGCTATTTGAACTGTGCGTTTACCTTCGCATCCTTCTCGATAACGGCATCGTGCGCCTTGTTTCGTTCTTCCCACAGGCGGGCGTTCAATTCCGAGTCGCTGATGGCGAGCATCTCTACCGCCAGAATCGCGGCATTCTTCGCACCATCGATCGCAACGGATGCGACCGGAATTCCCGGTGGCATCTGAACCGTGGACAAGAGCGCGTCCATCCCTTCAAGCGCCGAGGCTTTAACCGGGATTCCGATGACCGGAAGTACCGTGTTCGCTGCGAGAACTCCGCCTAAGTGCGCGGCTTTGCCGGCAGCGGAAATCAGAACGCCAAATCCATTCTTCTCGGCATTCTGCGCAAATTCAATGGCCTCCACCGGGGTGCGATGTGCGGAATACACATGAACATCGGTCGGGACCTCGTATTTCTTCAATTCATTGATGCATTTCTCTACTACGGGAAGGTCGCTGTCGCTTCCCATAATCACTGCTACTTTCTTCAAGATTCTACCTCCTTGAAAACATTTCACCACATTTTATATTTTACCGTATCACAATTTAAAGTCAACCGCAAAGAGCCGCCTGCCGTTCGCTATCCGTCTAACACCCCTCTGCCGACGAATCGATTCCCAGGTATTTCTGAAGTTCCTGAATGTAGAGCCGTGCGGTCTTACTCAGGATACTGTTCTTCTTCTGGATGTAACCGATTTTCATTGCCTTGTCTCCGCCTATTTCCGGATCATTAAACGGCACCGCCAAATAATCACCCCCGTTAAAATCTTCGCAGATGATGCCGGAGCAAAGCGTATATCCGTGCACGCCCTTCATCAAGTTCAGCATCGTTGCACGGTCGTTCACGCGGATGGTTCTGGAATAATTGGTCTCCAGGAAGATCTCCTCCGCGTAGTACAGTGTGGATTCATCTCCTTGCTCGAATGTCATATTCGGGTAATCCGCCAGGTCCTCGAAATCAAGTTCCGATCGGTTAGCCAGCGGATGCCCCTTCCAGAGATAGACGAAGGCATCGCAGTCCACCAGTTCATGGAATTCCAGACTGTTCTGCCGAAGGATCTTCCGGATGGCGGATCGGTTAAAATCGCTCTGGTAGATAATGCCGATTTCACTCTTCAGAGAAGCCACATCGCTGATGACTTCCCGGGTTTTCGTCTCCCGTATGGCAAAATCATACTCCGCCAGGTCGTACTTCTTCACCAGCTCGACAAATGCTTTTACCGCAAAAGAATAATGCTGCGTCGAAATTCCAAATTTCTGTTTCAACCCCCCATCCTCACTGTACTTCTGCATCACGGCCTCGTACTGACTGTAGATTTCCCGTGCATAGAAGAGAAATTCCGCGCCATCATTAGTCAGCGTGACGCCGCGTCCGTTCCGATGGAAGATGGTGATGCCAAGTTCCTTCTCCAGTTCTTTGATGGAACTGGTCAGTGACGGCTGCGTGATGTAGAGGGACTCCGCCGCCCGGTTCATAGATCCCGCATCCGCGGTTGTAATCACATAGTGGAGTTGATTCAGTGTCATTGCTTCTTCCTGTCCATATAGATCGATATCGCCATCATCGTTATCGCGGCATCCCGGCATTATGCCATCGTTTGTTCCGGATTCTAGCTCGCTACAAAATTCATCGCTTGATATCGCATAGATCTACTATCCATTAGCTGTGTTAGTGCGTTGTCTTCAGTTCCTCCGCATCGGCATTGGTGCCGATGAATTCAAGTGTCGTGACGTTGAAGAGTCCCCGATCCGTCAGCTTTACCTCCGGGATGACCGGAAGCGCCAGGAAGGACAGACTCATCATAATCGATTCGAGTCTCGGATTAACCCCGAACTCTTCCACTCCGCGTGTCTGAAGTCTCGTTAGGATTTCCGCAACCTCCTCACCGGATTTGTCGCTCATAAGCCCTCCGATCGGTAGCGGCATGCTGTCCACTTCTTCGCCGTCGCAAACCATCACGATGCCGCCGTTCATGTCAATCAGCCGGTTTACCGCAAAAGCCATGTCTCGATTGTTCGTTCCGATAACGATGATGTTGTGGGAATCATGTGCCACCGTTAGTGCGATAGCACCCTTCTTAATACCGAAATTCTCGACAAGGCAGGTTCCAACCGTTCCAACGCCGTTATGACGCTCGACGACTGCCATTTTCGCGATATCACGGCTTGGATTATAGACGAAATCCCCGTCTTCACCTACCTGAACGCATTCCACCTCCAGTTTTGTAATCAGGCTTCCTTCCTGAAGCCTCATGACGTGGACTCTTCCGGTCGTAAGCTCCATCTTAAGGCGAGCCTCCGAGAAATACGCCACATTCATGCTGTGATTCACCGTATCGCTATTATAATGGTGAATCGGAACGATGTACTCCCCGTTCTCCGCTACAAGCCAGCCTTCGATCCACACCCTGATCGGCGTGAAATCCCGCAGATTATCTACCATCACCAAATCCGCTCTGCGACCCGGTGCAATGGCGCCGCGATCCTCCAGCCGGAAATATTCTGCCGCATTCAACGTCGCAATCTGCACCGCCGTAATCGGATCAATGCCGAGACGAACGCACTGGCGCAGACTATCGTCCAGATCACCGCGTTCCAGGATGGTTGCCGCCAATCGATCGTCCGATGCCAGCAGTACCCGACGTGCGTTCTGTTCTGTCACCGCCGGTGCAAGTCTCGAGAGTTCCTGCCCTGCGGATCCATCTCGAAGCATCACATACATGCCGTTTGCAAGCCGCTGTTCCATCTCCTCGACCGTCGAGCACTCGTGGTCGCTTCGAATGCCAACCGAAGCATATGCCGCCAGATCCTTACCGTTGATCCCCGGTGCGTGACCGTCTATGATCTTATCCATATCGAGCGCGACCATCAACTTATTCATCACTTCGGAGTCGGTCGTAAGAACGCCCATAACATTCATGAATTCCCCCAGCCCCGCGCAATTCATCTCCTTGAAAAGACGCTCGATTTCCTGCGCATCGATGGTTGCACCGGAATTCTCCCACGGCGTACACGGAACGCAGGAAGGAATCATGTATTTGATGTCCATCGCCGTGTTCTCAGAGGCACGAATCATATAATCCAGGCCTTCTGACCCGCACACATTCACGATTTCGTGCGGATCGGCAATAGCAGTTGTGGTTCCGCACGGTACCATCAGGCGTCCGAATTCCTCCGGACAGAGCATCGAACTCTCCACGTGGATATGCGATTCGATCAATCCCGGGATGATGTAATTCCCCTCTGCGTCGAACTCCGACCAACCCTCATAACTGCCGACGCCGGCAATGTATCCGTCGCTGATGGCGATATCGCCCTGTCGAATGCTGTGCGTAAACACATCGACAATCTTGCCGTTCTTGATGACCAGATCTGCCGGAACGACACCGGACGCAACGCGAATTCGTTTGATTAGTTCTTCCTTCTTCATCACTTTCTCTCCCGGTTTTATCGTGACGATTCACAGACCGAACGGGGCTCATGGAATCATCTGTTATCCCTACCAATATACCATAAAAAACCTGCAAATTATACCGACGTCTTTTCTGTCAAAAATAACGCTCCGCCCCACTATATCCAGTAAATTCCGGATCATGTCGGGGCGGAGCGTATCATTCTCCGAAGACTTCCGAGGAAGCCTTTTGGGTTATTTCTTTCTGCAAATCTCACTCATCCTATGCATTTGCATCTCGCACACGATAATTCTCTCTTGCGTGTACTTCTTATTTGTTGCCTTCGTTCGGGCTCTGCTTGCTGGCGCCGTTCAAAAGCACCCACAGAACGATGGAAATTACCGAGAATACGATGATGGCAATAAAGTTCGAATCATAAGCACCACCTGCAGATTCCAGCAGCTTAGACGAAATCATCGGTCCGGCAATGGCCGCCGGCAGCAGCGAGAAGTTGGTGATACTGAAATTCGTCGTGAAGTTCTTCGGTCCGAAGGAAAGACTGGTGTAAGCCGATGTAATGGTCGGCGTACCGCCGTAAGCCAGGCCGACGAAGATCAGCCCGATGGTAACGAGTGCCAGCGAATTGCTCTTTCCTGCGATAACCAGAAGGATACCGGCAATCAGCATGAAGCCGAGGTTGATGAGCGTGGAGGTCTTTCTCTTGAACTTATCGAAGTTGTTGCCGGCAACAATACGTCCTGCACCGTTGAACAGGGATACAACCATGCCCAGGATTGCGGAACCGCCATAAGCAACGGAAATGTTCGCCGCGCTGTTGATTACCATCAGTCCTGCTGAGTTCAGGAAAATTGCCCAGAAGAAGAAAATCCAGAAACGGGATGTCCGCAGCATCTCGCCCGCGGTGTAGTCCACCACATTGCTGTCTTCTTCTTTCGCAGCCTTTGCATTTTCATTCTCAGCCGGAGCAGCAGGTGCTTCCGGAGCCTTGATGACAACAGCAGCAACAACCAATACGACAGCGATTGCGATTGCCAAAAGCTTGAAGGTTGGGAACAGACCCATCGAAGCTACCAGACTGGTAACAATGGATCCAAGCAGCAAGCTGCCCAGTCCGAAGCCCATCAGCATGATACCGGAGGCCAGACCGACTTTATCCGGGAACCACTTGGTGATGGTGGAAATAACTGCATTATATCCGATTCCAACACCGCCGCCGCCGAATACGCCATAGAAGATGTAGAGTTTCATCAGGCTGCCGGAAGAATCCGCTGCATTCAGCATGGATACACCGAAGAATCCGATGAACAGGCATACCGCGGTAATCAGGAAGCGAATCTTAACATTCAGCTTCTTGCTGAGCTGTCCGCCGATGAATCCACCGATGCAGAAGCAGCAAATGGAAATTGTGAATGTCATTGAGAGCTGGGATACTGTCCAATCCGTGTAGATTTCACTGAACGGAGTACGGAACAGCGACCAAGCGTAGATCAGGCCTTCGAACAGCAACACTACTGTTCCGATAGCCAGATACAACCATCTTTTACTGTTGTTCATGTCTTTCTTCTCCTTACATTAATAATTAAGTCTTTGAGTAGTTTTGAAAAAAATATATTCATTTGAAAAGCAGCGTATACCTCAACCGCATTTTTTCAAACAAAATACGAAATATTTTATCACAATTCTGTATCAAATTCCATATTTTCTTTGTCAATCATGCCGATCTTGACCTTCCCGCCCAGATGTTTCTCGGCCAGTTCCGCCAGTTCGGCCCTTGCTTCCAGGATTGCATCCAGATTACTCTCGAATCCATCAATGATGTAGAGCATATGGGTGGTCTTCTCTGTGATCATGCCCTCATCGCCCTGTCTCCATGTCCATCTTCTCGTGCGGATATGATTTCCGGTCGCATACACAACTTCTCCGGCTTCCACCGGTTCGCGTTCCTCCGCACCGAATGGCAAGAATGTATCTCCCTCGACCGATACGCGAACGCCGAATGCATTATCAATCATGGTATCCAGATCATGGGCTCCAATTGGCATGTGATATTTCAGCGATATCGCATTCCCCAGATCCACGATCGTGTTGATGGTCGGCATCCCCTGTCCCTTTGCAATTCTCGTCATCAGTGCCTCGATCGCACACATGTACCGATTCGGGTTAATCCCCATACTGCGAAACGCTTCCCTATATGGCTGCAATTCCGGTTCGTTCTTTACCTTCTTACCGCTATAGAACTCCGTGCATTTCTCTACACTCTCCCCAAGAAACGCTGCAATCTCCGGATTTGCTTCGGAATTATTCGCGCCGGCCACACTGACCAGTCCGAATTTCGCATCCGGAATCTTTGCAAAAACATCCTCTGTCACAAAGAATTTCATGATAACCTCCTTGTCCATTATTCCCTTACAAATACCTTTTTATGTTGGAAGACAATCCTCCCTACTCCTTAATAATTCCGGAGATCGTCTTAAAGGCCGCGTGCGCCGATGTTCGCATGGTCTCGTAGACCAACGTCTCGAACGTCGTGATCCTGCATCCTGCCTCCCGCAGTTCCATCAGCGCACTCTCGTGGTCCGACTTCTTCCGGGCACCACAGCAGTCCTTCAGAATCGTCACATTGAAGCCGCGTTTTCGATAATCCATTGCCGTCTGATAGACGCAGATATGAGTTTCAATCCCGGCCAAAATCACATTTTTCCCCGCCATGACTTCCATCTCCTCCGAAAAACCGGGTGCGTCCAAGCAGCTGAATGTTCTTTTTTCCTGCTTCTTATACTCGTGAATCGCATTTCGAAGCGCTGGCACCGTCGGTCCTAGACCACGAGTATATTGCTGCGTCAACAGAATCGGGAAACCCAGTGCCTCGGCACAACGCGCCCATTTTACGACGTTCTTCATCATCTCATCCGACTTCTTCATGGCCGGTACCAACTTCTCCTGGAAATCGATAAAGAGACAGAGCGTGTCATGATTGGTCATCCGCAGCAGGCCGTGGTAGGCGGTGCGGTCGGTGTAATCGATATTGATCGGGGTAATGGTAGCGTAACCGGCGGCGTTTGCCACAATGTCGATATCTTCATCCAGATCGTCCGGAATCGGGTAACTCCCTCCCCTGTAGTGCACCGTGAAGGAATCCTTCGTCGCACGTTCTTTGTTCGGGTTGTCATTCTCGCTGTTTTCGTTATTGCCGGAGTCTTCCATAGCTTCCGGGTTCTCTATCACAAGCTGATCCAGAAAACGCTTCGGACCGCAGCGCGTAATTTTCGTTCCCTTGATCTGCCACGCCGGCATGTCCGGTGTATTTACGTTAAGAACGGTTGAAATTTCCTGTTCCTGCGCAATTCGAAGCAGCTCCGGAAGCATACTGCAAATGTAATCGTAATGGCTCGGAACGTGATGCTCTACCGAAAGCGCGATGGAGTGGTATCCGCACAGCGCACCTTCCATGGCCGCACTGACCGTTCCCGAATAGTGTGCATCGGCACCCAGATTCACGCCCATATTGATGCCGCTTACGACAAAGTCAATCGGAATGTCCCGTTCCGCCATGGACTGCACACCGTATTTGACGCAGTCCGCAGGCGTGCCGTCCACCGCCCAGGCTTCCTCGGTACCCTTGTATTTACGCTTCTCCACGCTGAAGGAATGCAGTGCCGTCATAGACTGTCCCTTGGCGCTCTGCTGTACCTTCGGCGCAAACAGATATACCTTCGTAATTAGCGAGAGAGAAGCGATCAGCCGTTCAATTCCCTTCGCCTCAATGCCGTCATCGTTCGTTACCAGAATGTTGTACATCATAACCTCCCAAGCATCGACTTTCCTATTCTAGCATGCGAACTGCATGCTTTCCATGTGAAATAACTTTACAGTTTGAAACGCTATTGCGTCGTTTGCCTTCATCCACTGCAATCGCTATAATATGAGGCATAAGGAGGAAAGCACATGAAGGCTTCACTTTCAACGCGAAAAATAATTCTCAACCATCTCATAGATGCCCGGGCATCCGGGGAGTCTGTTTCCGGTGCAACGCTCGCCGCTGAACTGGGCATCTCCCGAAATTCTGTCTGGAAGGCCATCCACTCACTTCGGGATGAGGGATACGATATCCGAAGCGAACAGAGCAAGGGATACTACCTCGCCTCCGCCGCTGATATTCTATCGCAGGAGGCCATCGAAGAATCTCTTCGTCGGCGTGGAATTCCGGAAACATCACTCTCCATCCGGCTCTTCGATTCGCTTGATTCCACCAACAACTACTGCAAGAATCTCCCTTATAACGGGTCGCCTGCCGCCGTCCTGGCGGACTACCAGTCTGGAGGACGCGGACGTCTCGGTCGCACTTTCATCTCTCCAAAGGGGACAGGTATCTATTTAACGTACTCTTTCCGACCGTTTTTCCCGATTTCTCAAGTGACGCAGGTGACCACAATCACTGCCGTGCTGACACACCGGGTACTCTCGGAGATCAGCGGTGAGGTGCTCGGGATCAAGTGGGTCAACGACATCTACCGGGGTTCGCTCAAAATATGCGGCATCCTCACGGAGGCTCTCGGAAGCCTGGAAAACGGCAACTTCGAACGCATCATCGTCGGCATCGGCATCAACTGCCTGCCGCAGGAATTCCCGGCCGAGCTGGCGGGCAAAGCCGGAACACTTACAGATTCGGCGAACCCTACTTTTAGCCGCAATGAAATAGCATCCTCGCTGATTGCAGCACTTCATCATGCTTTTGACGGCGTAACTGATCTGAATAATCCAGAACATCTTCAGTATTACCGGGAGAACTGCTTCATCATCGGCCGCTCCGTGGACGTACTGGAGCCCGGTAAAGCTCCGGTCACGGCATACGTAGAGGATGTTGATTCGGAATATCGGCTTCTCGTCCGCACAAGCGAGGGGACGCGGGCGCTTTCCGGCGGAGAAGTATCGCTTCGGCTATAGCTTCCTCTTCTCATAGGCAGCCATGGCTTTACCCACGTTGTTCACGAACATCTTGATCAGAATGCGCAGCAGGGCATCCGATACGCGGTAGAAGTAGAAGATCACTACCTGGCAGTCGTCTGTGCAGAGGTCTTCGACCGGTCGCATGGTAAGGCCGACTTTTCCGGCGATATGGCAGATTTCGCGGGCGGAAAGTTCGGTGCGAACGCGAAGCGTAATAGCCAGGCCGGACCGCGAATCCACGGTCTCGATGTAATCGGCACCGGATTTGGCGAACATCTTCATTGTCGTCTCGAGTTTACCCGCGTTCATGCGGCGGCACTTCTTAATATTCCGGTAGTAGTACCCTTCTTCCATGTAGATCGCCAGGCACAGCTGTTCGGCCTTCGAGCAGGTCTGGCTGTATTTATCTTTAAATTTCTCAAAAATATTCACAAGTTCCTTCGGCAGAACCATGTAACTGATCTTGATTGCCGCAAAAAGCGTAGACGAGAAAGAGCCCAGGTAGATAACGCGCCCGCTCCGATCTAACCCTTGAAGAGACGGAATTGGCTTGCCAAAATACCGTAATTCACTGTCGTAGTCGTCCTCGAGGATGTAGCTGTCATTATCGACCGCCCATTTGATCAACTCGTATCGGCGAGCAATCGGCATGACTGCTCCGGTCGGGAACTGATTCGACGGGTTCACGTAGGCAAGGCTCCGCATGTTGGTCGGGAGTTTTTCCACAATGATGCCATCCTCATCGATTGGCGTACTGGCAATGGTCATTCCCTCATCCCGGAAAATCTCCCGTACCGGCCCATATCCCGGCTGTTCCGTTGCCACATTGGTAATCTGAAGTTCCCGAAGAATTCGAACCAGCTGCACTGCGAGCTGCTGCGATCCGGCACCGATGACCACCTGGGAAGAGTGACACTTGACATCCCGTCGGGCATAGAGATATTTCGCAATTTCGTAGCGAAGTGCCTGTTCCCCTTGTACGTCTGCCTCCGTCTGGAGCATGTTGGAGTGCTCGTTGAAGACCTTGTTCATGCATTTCTTCCACTTAGAGAATTCAAAGCTCTGTTCATCGTAGATCAGAGAGCGCTCCCTCACAGTCGGGGAATCGTCGACCGGAAGAATATCCTCCAGAGATGACTCTTCCATTTCCATCTGCAGATCGCTGGCCGCCTCGGCGATCTTCGCGCTGACGTAATAACCCGACTTCGGGCGGCTCTCGATATACCCTTCTACCAAAAGCTGATTATAGGCGGTCTCAACCGTGGTCACACTGATTTCATTTTCTTTGGCGAACTTCCGAAGTGACGGCACCTTGCTCCCCTGCGGAAGCTCTCCGGACAGAATCTTCTCTTTGAACTGATTGTAAATCTGTACGTATAGATTAGTATCCGAACTGTTATCGAGATTGAGCATAATCTGCTTCATAATGCGGTATTTCTCCTATCTGTTTATGTAAAAATATAATTTTTTGTATATTTTGTAGCATACACAACGGTGTTATTATATATCCATCGTGATGGTAAATCAATCTTAATTATTATTGAATTCAAATAATAACGCATAACAACTCCCGTTAATATCTCGCGAAAAGTTTCGCAGCAAACGCATAGATTTCCATCCCGTCTAAGTTATCGAAGGAGAGTATTCCCATGAAAGAAACTATGAACAGACAGAACAACCAAGTAAACACCCGCCTGATGGTTCTCACCGCGCTACTGACCGCCATGACCACACTGGCCACCCTGTTCTTCCGCATTCCAATCGGCAACGGATACATCCACCTGGGAGATTCCATCATACTACTGAGCGCGATGCTTCTTCCTTGCGGATACGCACTGTTTGCAGGTGCTGTCGGCGCCTGCCTTGCGGATATCATCAGCGGATATGCAGTCTGGGCACCGTGGTCATTCGCCATCAAGCTGGTGATGGTGTTAATCATGCAGGCTGCACTTCACTACGCAGCGCACACCACCGAGGATTCGTTTCACATTTTCAAAATTCCGCCTGCGGAATTTCTTGGCTTCCTTCTCGCAGGCGCGGAGACCGTCATCGGTTACTACGTAGCCGAAGGAATCATCTATGGCAATTGGATCACGCCCGCCGTCGGTGCGCCGTTCAACTTCCTGCAGGTCGCAGTCGGTGCCGTGATCGCCGTTCTTATTTCGCAGGCCTTGTACCGTACCGTCCTCAACTTTCCATTCCACTATCGTCGGAAGTAAAGAAACGGCCAAAAGTATTTTTATCCAAATCGAAATCGCCCGAGGGGACTGGATAGTCGTTCCTCGGGCGTTGTTATGTTACGTATTTATGACGCTTCAAAGTTCATCCCATCGGTGGTGGATATCGAATCATCCGAGCCATAGAATGCCGCTTCGATGCCATCTTGTGCTTTAATAAGTTGTTTTGCCGCCTTCGTACCCTTCATCAGGCAGATGGTGCTGAGTGCATCGGAATCCATGGAGGAGGTGTCGGTACTCACAAGCGTTACGGCCTCAAGATCCGTCGTCACCGGATAACCGGTCTCCGGACTCAGTATGTGATGATAGATTTTTCCGTCGATCTCGAACTGCCGCTCGTAAATGCCAGAGGTCACAACCGTTCCTTCGCCAATGTACGTCTTTCCGATGATTTCCTGGCGGTCGCTGAAAGGTTTCTCGATACCGATGGTGAAATCCGAGCCGTCCGGTTTCGTCCCCACGGTCGCAATGTTCCCACCCAGGTTGATAACCGCGGAGGTCACGCCCTCCGCCTTGAGCACTTTGCGCATCTCGTCGGCAACGTAGCCTTTGGCGATTCCCCCAAGGTCAATCTTCGCTTCCGGATCTAAGAGTCGTACCCGGTTTCCGCTGATTTCGATATTGTGGTAATCGACATGTTTGACAGCTTCGGCCAACTTGTCTGCATCCGGCAATTCCGGTTCATCCGAATGAAAATCCCAGAGGTCCGTAATGCGTCCGATGGTGATATCGAATTGTCCATCCGACAGGTCACCGTAATGAATTCCCGCTTGAATAACTGTAATTGCGTCATCTCCCACAGTCACCCACTCGCCATCAGCACTGTTGATCTTACCCACATCACTGGTGTCTTTCTTATTGGTCAGTAACTTGTCGAGCTCGCGACACCGGTCATATGCCTTGTCGATGGCTTCACCCGCTTCGTCCTCATCCAGTCCGCCGTTAATCTCATAGACGGACACGGTGCACGTGGTGTCGAGAAAGTAGTTATCCTTCGACACGGGCTCCACATCTGAGTTACTATTGCAGCCGGTCTGTGTTATAATGATCAGAAGTGTGACCAGCACCGCCAATAGTCTGGTCCTGCGTTTTATGGAATTCGTCACGATGTATTCCTTTCTGTTTATTGCAATGAAGTAAATCGAATCAAATACCACGTACGTAATCAAGCCGTCACGATTCGCCCCAAGATTTCGTCAAAACCAGCACGATGAATTGCCCGCAGAGTCTGCTGCAAGCACTCGCCGCGGTTCGTATACACGGTTCATATACAAATAAGGAGCTGTATGTTCAGGAACATCATCCGTAAAGCAGATATCGCCCTCGCCATTGCCCTGATCATGATCGGCGGTGCATCATCACTCGCGCTGTCTTACTATGACGTGGCGGGGAGTCGCGTCGTTGTGGAACTGAACGGTCAGGTCTATGGGAGTTACTCCCTATCTGAAGACCGAACCATCCAGATTCGCCATGGAAATCACTTTAATCAGGTAAAAATAAAAAACGGTGAGGTCTCCGTCACCGAGGCATCCTGCCATAATCAGGTGTGCGTCAAACACAAAGCGATTCACACAACCGGTGAGAGTATCATCTGTCTCCCGAATAAGGTCATCGTCAAAATACAAGGGGAAGGAGGAAACGAATACGATGCCATCTCCAGCTAAGAGGCCTGCGTCTTCCTCTTACGACCGGCGCACCAACACCATCGCAATTACCGCATTGATGGTCACCCTCGCGCTCATATTCTCGTACGTTGAAGCTATTATACCATACAATCCCGGCATTCCGGGCATCAAATTGGGAATCGCGAATATCGTCACGCTGATTGCACTCTACAAGTTATCCCCAAAGCATGCCTTGGCAGTCAGTGTCATTCGAGTCATCATCGCCGGACTTCTGTTCAATGGACTCTTTGCTGCCGTCTATTCGTTAGCCGGTGCCCTGCTCAGCCTAGCCGGAATGATTGCCCTGAAGGCCACCGGCAAATTCAGCATCGCCGGTGTCAGCATGGCGGGGGGTGTCCTTCACAACATGGGACAGCTTGCTGTTGCATCCCTCATTCTCAGCGATACTAAAATTTTCTTATACTTCCCGGTGCTTCTCTTCTCCGGAATGATCACCGGAATCGTCATCGGAATCGGTGCTTCTGTGATTTGCCAACGAATTAACCACTTCTAAAATTATTATTTTTCGTACGAACTTACAAATATTTAGGTTTTTTAATAGGTACATTCAATTATTTTGTTGACAGGACCGAACCAGTGTATGATAATTAGAAGTGTAATTGAGTAATTACAACGTGCTAGATGAGATCAAAATAATATATTCTTTCTTCTCCTTTACCTTACCTAACCATTATTTTGATCCGATCCAACAGAGATACAACAGCACATATACATTACCTCAAAAGCCAGCGGCGATGGATGCGCCGCTGGCTTTCTTCTGTGTCCGTATTTATTTCTTCGGTGGCTGATAACCAGTAATCACATGATTCACAGCAACACCTTTCGCCTCTCCTTTTTCCAACCACAAACCGCTTGCTTTCACCTGATATCCACTTCCAGATTTCTTTAAGGTCGTGGACTGATTTACATATGTAAATACAGCCAGCTTTGCTGTATTTGGTTTTTTTGCTTTAGAAGCCGTCACCTTGTAAGGGCTTCCTTTTTTCAATGCGGTGTTATTTTTATAATAGTACGTGACCGTGCTCTGCACGATTGCGCCGTTCACCCCAACCTTACTTGTTCTCGTCTGTTTCCGCACAATCGTTGACGATGCAAATACACCAACCGTACCCACTGTCATGACCATAACCAATACCATTAAAGCAATTAGTCTTCTATTCCTTTTCATCATCAATCTCCTTATTTTTGCAAAAGCTGGTCCATAAAAATATGAACCAGCTTTTAATTTGCCGCAAAACGATTTTAAGTAAAGTAATTAAACTAGTCTTCCTGGGTACTCCACGCCTCCAGCTTATTGGAGAATGCCCACAGGATAGCACCAAAGATGATTACCACTGCAGCGCATCCGCCGTAACCAACAGCAAAATCCATGGATTCAAGCCATACATATACGGTTGGATAAATCTTCTGTGCGAAGAATACTGCGATTGGCCAGAATCCAAGCAGGAATCCGAGCAGCTTTGCCGGAGCAAACTTCGAGATGAAGGAGTTGCCCAGCGGGGAGAATACCATCTCACCAACGGACATCAGCAAGGATACCAGCGCTAACCACATTACGGAGCACTGCCCGTTCTCTCCAGCGATCATATCGCCGATTACCATTGCAATGTAGGATACACCAACCAGGATGCAGCCCAGAGCGGTCTTTCTGAACATAGACATATCACCCTGAGGTCTCTGAGCCATCTTGCGCCATACCATAGCCAGAACCGGCCCGAGGATGATGCATACGAGAGCATTCATGGAGTCGAACCAGGATGTCGGAATCTGGAAGCTTCCAATGTACCAGTTTGCCTTGTTCAGGAAGGAATCACCTTCGCCGTAACCGAATCTGTAGTATGCTGGCATGTAAGCCATGTACCACAGCATCCAGAACAGAGCGGACAGAAGTGTCAGCAGAACAATAGCAACAACCTTCTTCTTGTCTCCGGAAGTCAGCGGAGCATTTTCTTGTGCTTTCTTCTCTTCAGAGATGAACTCACGAGCATCCTTCTTGAATGGTGTCTTGCCCAGGTCACCCAGAGCTGCTTTTCCGCCAACGGTGAACCATACCAAGTCAGCGAGCAGGAAGATGCCGCAGAGTGTGAATACGCCTGTGAAACTCATGGTTCCGTTCGTAGCCAGCACAGCGATGAACGTTGTACCGACGAAGGAACCGATGTTAACGAAAGAATACTGGATAGAGAACGCCTCATCCAACTCATCCTGATCGGAGAACTGAAGTCCGTTAACGCCGGAAAGATTACCCTTGAAAAGGCCTGTTCCGACGGCAACGAGGATAATCATTACCCATACCATCTTCAGATCTGTTGCCATGCCGGCACAGATGTAACCAAGTCCCATCAGCAGCATACCGAGCTGAACGCAGAGTCTCGGGCTGAGCCAGTGGTCAGCAACATATCCGCCGATCATCGGGGTGATGTATGTCCAAGCTACAAAGTTAGCGGACATTGCAGCGCCCTCTGCATTGGTCAGACCAAGCCCTCCGGCAACCAAGTCTGTAGCAATCCAAATTGTGAGTAGATATTTTACGGTGTAAAACGAGAGACGTTCAAAAGAAAACCCCAGCGCACACACGTAAAAACCAAACGGCTTACCTTTTTTTGCAGTTTCCATTTTTACCTCCTAAAGCTATAACGATAAATGATGAATAATTGCTTCAAGTCTGTTTTCACAGACTCGCTTCCACGCCTCATCCATGGAATGGATAAGACCTGTTGTAGACCACAGTCTACCACGCTGTGATTCTATCACCTCACCGTCACATTGTAAACACTTTATCAGGATTTTTTTAACAATTCACAAACTGCATTGACAATACTCGCCGCGGTCATACCGTATTTCTCCAGAAGCTCTGCTGGTTTGCCGGACTCCCCAAAGGTATCTTGCTGTCCCACCATTGCCATCTTGCACGGTGCGTTCCGAACAACCACCTCGGCCACGGCACTGCCCAGTCCACCGATAACAGAATGCTCTTCTGCGGTAACAATTCCACCGGTCTCTTGTGCCGCCTTGATAATAATTTCCTTGTCGATTGGTTTGATGGTATGCATGTCAATCACGCGCACCGAGATACCCTTTGCTGCTAACGTCTCCGCTGCCTCCATCGCATCCGCCACCAGAATACCGGTAGCGATAACAGTGACATCGGTACCATCGCGAAGCTGTGTGCCCTTGCCGATTTCAATGTCGGTCACTTGCTCGTCCGAGTACAGAACCGGAACGCCGGATCTTCCGAGACGAATGTACGCCGGTCCCTCCATCGCTACGGCCTCACGCAGGAGCTTCTTGGCACTTAAAGCATCGGCCGGACAGAGCACGGTCATGCCCGGAATCTCTCGCATCAGGGACAGATCCTCGAACGTCTGATGGCTCGCTCCGTCTTCTCCCACGGTAATTCCTGCATGGGTGGCACATATTTTTACATTGGCACCGGTATATCCAATCGAGTTCCGAATGATTTCATACGCCCTTCCTGCGGCAAACATGGCGAACGTACTGGCACATACGACATGACCGGAAAGTGCGATTCCGGTCGCTTCTGCGTAGAGATCCTGTTCAGAAATCCCGCAGTTCACGAAACGCTCCGGGTAAACCTCCGCGAATTTCTTCGTCTTGGTGGATCCGGACAGATCCGCGTCCATAACCACAAGCTCCGGACGTCTTGCCCCTTCCTCCACCAGGAATTCTCCGTACGCCTCTCGGGTTGCAATTTTCTTCACATCTGCCATTACTGTACACCTCCCAGTTCTTTGATTGCCTGCTCGAACTGTTCGTCGTTCGGCGCCTTGCCATGCCAGCCGGCCTGATCTTCCATAAAGGAGACCCCGCAGCCCTTGTGCGTTTTCGCAACAATTACGGTTGGCTGTCCCTTTGTCTCCTTCGCTTCATCCAATGCTGCCAGCAGATCCGGGAAGCTGTGACCGTCCACATTGAGAACATGCCATCCAAAGCTGTGGAATTTATCGCCGATCGGCGCCACAGCCTTAACATCATCAACGTTTCCGTCAATCTGCAGTCCGTTCCAATCTACAATCAGGGTCAGGTTATCCAGATGACGATGGGCTGCCGAAAGTGCAGCCTCCCAGATAATGCCCTCCTGCAGCTCTCCGTCGCCGCAAAGTGCATAGACGCGCCCCGGATTCCGATCCATCTTTCCCGCAGTTGCCATACCGACTGCTACGGAGAACCCTTGTCCGAGCGATCCCGTGGACATCTCTATTCCCGGTACTTTGTGCATGTTCGGATGACCCTGGAAATGGCTGCCCAGCTTACGAAGCGTCATCATATCTTCCGGAGGGTAGAACCCTCTCTCCGCCAGCGCTGCGTACAATGCTGGCACCGCATGCCCCTTAGACAGGACGAACTTGTCCCGATCTTCCATCTTCGGGTTCTTCGGATCGATGTTCATTTCGTCAAAATACAACGCAGTCAAGATATCCGTTGCGGATAGGGATCCGCCCGGGTGTCCCGAACCCGCTTCGTGGATTGCACGGATGACATCCATTCGGATTCTGCGAGCTGTTTCCTTCAGCTCTTCATAATTTCTGTTATTCACAATTTCCTCCCATTTCATCTGGTAAAAACATGTTTCAATTATATTCTTGAAACTTCCGATTGTCTATAAGATACGCCCGGAAGATACGTCCGGCTAGCTCAAAACAGAGCGCTTCCGTTACAAATGGAGGAAGTATTTCGCCATCACAAAATACGTTCCCAGTGACACCATATCGGTCAATGAAGCCATCATCGGTCCGGACATCAGCGCCGGATCGACGCCGACCTTCTTCGCCGCCATCGGCAGCAGTCCGCCGAAGCACTTTGCGATGATGACAATCAGCAGCATGGAGACGCAGACAGTCAGTGCCACCAGCGTTCCGTTGTGATCCAGCCAGACAATGCGGAAGAAGTTCACTGCACTGACGCAAATTCCGATAACGATACTAACTCGAAATTCTTTCCAGAAGACTTTGAGTACATCCTCTAATTCAATTTCTCCGGTTGACATGCCGCGAACGACCAGTGTCGTCGTCTGCGTTCCGGAGTTTCCGCCGGTACCCATCAGCATCGGCATGTAGACTACCAGTGCGACCACCGCGGATAGGGCATCCTCGAAGCGCGCAATCAGTCCACCGGTAATGAAATACGAGCACATCAGAAGCAGCAGCCACGGAAGCTCCGCCTTGACGTGATCCATGACCGACATGTCCAGGTATTCCTTGTCGT
This sequence comes from Acutalibacteraceae bacterium, assembly GCA_963656785.1. Taxonomy (GTDB): domain Bacteria; phylum Bacillota; class Clostridia; order Peptostreptococcales; family Anaerovoracaceae; genus Mogibacterium_A. Next base: position 26,150 of record CAVKJB010000015.1, read on the forward strand.
TGGAGTCGATGACACCACCCATACGTTCAATATCCTCGGTCATCTCTTCTTCGATGACGTCCAGAATATCATCGACGGTGATGATACCGACCAATCTGCCCTCGTTGTCTACAACCGGAATCGCCAGGAATCCGTACCGTTTGAAGAGGTCGGAGACTTCTTCCTGGTCGTCATCCACGTGAGCCAGAATGATATCTTCGTTCATTAATTCCGAAATTCGCTCGTTCTCCGGTGCAATCACCATCGATCGAAGAGACACAATCCCCTGCAGTTTGCGACCGCCGGACAGCACATAACAGGTGTATATGGTCTCCGAATCCATTCCAACGTCCTTGATATGTTGCAGTGCTTCCCCCACGTTCATATCCTTCCGAAGTTCGATATAATCCGGCGTCATCAGTGAGCCGGCACTGTTCTCCTTGTAACGGAGGAATGTATTAATCTGGCGGCGTTCATTCTTTGGCGTGTTCGCCAGGATCTTGTCCACCAGATTCGCCGGCAGCTCCTCGAGCACGTCGATCTTATCGTCGAAGTCCAGCTCATTCAGGATGTACAGCACTTCCGGATCTGTAATTACATTGATAATTTCGACCTGGTTATCCACATCCAGATTCGGAAACACGTCCACCGCCACATCCTTCGGCAGTGTCCGAAACAGTACAATTGCCTTCTGCATATCAAACTCACGCATGATATCTTCCAGCATCTCCGCAATATCTACCTCATTAAATTTGAGGAGCTCATCACGGCATTGGAAGTATTTCTTCTCTTCCAGCAGATTGAAAATTTTCTCTTCCGAATACTCGAAAGTATCATCCATATCACGAATGGAATTTTCCATGACTCGCCCTCCTTTCCTGTTTTCTGTCGTTCTTGTTTTTACATGGGTCTTTCTTTCGGGCTCGCCTGGTGGCGTAACCATCTTTGTTATTATATCCGCTTTCCGTCGGTTATTCTTGTAAAAAATATTTTACTTTTGAGATGAACCGTCCGGTGAATCATTCGAGGCAGGCTTCTTTCCCCGCTGCGTATATCCGGTGCAAACCGGACATCCTCTTCAGGGCGAATCCGAATCGTTCACTAAATTGCCTTGCGGTGTTCCACCGGCATTTTCCAGCAGACGGATGATGTCCTCCTCCGTAATGATTTCCACGCCCATTTCCCGAGCTGCCTTATTCTTCGACGAACCGGAATTCGGGTTGTTGGTAATCAGATAATTCGTGCTGCCGCTGACGCTTCCGGCCACCTTTCCGCCCTCACTCTCGATCGCCTGCTTAAGTTCCTTTCGGTTGGAGTAATGTTCCAACGAGCCGGTGATGACGAAAACTTTGCCGCTAAGTCCGGTACCTCGTTCCTCGAAAGACTCATTCAGGTTCAGACATTTGTGAAGCCGTTCTATCATGACCGCATTCTCCGCGTCGTTAAAGAACGCCACATAGTCGCGGGACATCACACTGCCCACGCCGTCAATATTTCGGAGGTCATCCTCTGTCAGGTTACAGATCGTTTTCCAGTTATTTCCGGAAGCGCGTGCAATCTGATTCGCCATAGTCACGCCGATTCCCGGGATTCCCAGTGCTGTCAGCACACGTGCAGGCGTGGTGTTTCGAGCATTCTCAATCGATTCGAGAAGTCGCATACAGGACTTCTCGCCGAATCCATCCATCTGTTTAATGTCTTCCTGATGCGTTTCCAGTTCAAAAATATCCGGAAACGAGCGAATAAAGCCCTTCCCGATCAGCTTTAAGATCGTCTGCTCCGAGAGTCCCTCGATGTTCATGGCATCACGAGAGACGAAGAGACAGAATCGTTTTACCTGCTTCGCCAGGCAATCCGGATTGATGCAGGTCAGAACCTTTGTGCCGGCATCCGCGCGGATGCTCGTCTTTCCACCACAGACCGGGCATGCCTTCGGGATCTCCAGATTTCCGCTCTCTGTCAGATTGCCGCTGACCTGCGGGATAATCATGTTGGCCTTGTAGACCGTGATGTGATCCCCGATTCCGAGGTGAAGATCTTCCACTATGTTAATATTGTGAACCGACGCTCGGCTGACCGTGGTTCCTTCGAGTTCCACCGGATCAAAAATTGCCACCGGATTCAGCAGTCCCGTCCGCGAAGGACTCCATTCGATTTCCCGAAGCACTGTCTCCGCAGTCTGATCTCTCCACTTGAACGCAATCGAATCCTTCGGAAACTTCGCTGTGGTTCCCAGAGAATCCGAATAGACCAGATCCTCCAGCGTCAGCACCAGTCCATCGGATGGAATCTCAAAGGTCGGAATTCGTGATTCAAAGGCATCTATCGCCTGCAGCAGGTTGTTCCCATCGACCTTCCGATACTCCACCACGTCGAATCCCTGCGCGGTCATCCATTGCATCTGTTTCTCCCGGCTTGCGTCAAAATCCACGTCCGGCGCCTCACTAAGAGTAAAAGCATAAAACCGCACATTGCGCTCTGCCGTCACGCGGCTGTCAAGCTGCCTTACGCTGCCGCTACAGAGGTTTCGGGGATTCTTGTATTTCGCATCCGCGTCGTCAATCTTCTCATTAATCTGTTCGAAATCATCATAGCGAATAACCGCCTCCCCGCGTACGACGGTGTGTCCCTTGTACGGAATACGCTTCGGTACGTTGACGAAAACTCGCGCGTTCGGCGTGATCACCTCTCCGACGTCGCCGTTGCCGCGGGTCACGGCCTTCTCCAGCTTGCCGTTCTCGTACGTCAGCACCACCGTAAGACCATCCAGCTTCCACGAGAGCAAGGCGTCGTGCCCGTCTAACCAGTTTCGCAGTTCTTCACGGTCCTTCGTCTTGTCCAGACTCAGCATTCTTTTCGCGTGCCGTTCCTTCGGCAACTCCGACTGCACCGTATACCCGACATTCTGCGACGGACTTTCCGCCGGAACGTATCCCGTCTTCTCTTCGAGCTCCAGCAGCTCATCATACATTGCATCATATTCATAATTCGTCATGATCTCGCTGGCATCATCATAGTAGGCCTTGGAGGCCCGATTTAAGATCTCCGTCAGCTCATCAATTCTTTTCTTCATTTCTTCCATCTGTTCTGCAACTACACTTTCTCGCATCTGTTCTGTAACTACACTTTCTCGCATCTGTTCTGTAACTACACTTTCTCGATGTTCACAAAACCCTTGCCGATCTTCTTGATTCCTACCGAATCAAAAGCGATCGTCAGGATCTTGCCAGAATCCTCGATCAGCATTCCTTCCCCGAACTTCGGATGACGAACCCGATCGCCCGCGACGAGGTTATCATTCGAGTATTTCTTCTCCGCCTGTCGCGTCGCATATTTCAGAGTGTCGAACGGTCTGCCCTTCGGTGTCCCGGCAAAGCCGTCCTCCGTTCCGTAGCTTCTTCCCCGGTAAAAATAATCGCCATACAATCCCCCGTCTCCGGTCAACCCTCCCTGACGGGATTCTTTCTGTTTCGTCGTCTCTCCCTCTAAAAATTTCTTATCCATCTCATCGAGGAATATGGATTCCGTGGTGTAATCCGTCCGACCATACAGCATTCGAGTCGTTGCGCCGGTCAGATATAATTTCTGCTTCGCCCGGGTGATACCCACATAGCAGAGACGTCGTTCTTCTTCCATCTTTCCCTCTTCATCGAAGGCGGAAGTTCCGGGGAACACGCCATTTTCCATCCCCGGAATAAAAACAACCGGAAATTCCAAGCCTTTCGCACTGTGAATTGTCATCAGCACAACCGCATCTTCATTCTCGTCATGATTGTCGATGTCCGCCATCAAGGTGATGCGTTCCAGGAATACGGAGAGCGAATCCGGTTCTGTCACCTCAAATCCGGCTTCTCTCATTGCTGCCCGCTCAGCACGAAATTCTTCCTCGAGATTGTTCTCCTCACCGCCGGAGGAGTTCTTCTCGAACTCGGCAATGACGGACTTGAATTCCATGATGTTCTCCATTCGTCCGTCGGCCTCTACGGTATTTGCAGCCTTCAGTGCCTGAAGATATCCGGATCGATTTAAGAGGTTGTCGTAAAGGTCTGTCAGCGGCAGATTCCCTACTTCATCTCGGAGTTCCCGGATCATCTCCACAAATACTTTTAGCTGATCTCTCGTCTTCTTCGAAAGAGATGCCTGAACCTCCGGTTCACAAAGAGCCCGAAAGAGGCTGATGCCATAGGCGGCAGCGTAAGCCTGAACCCCGCTCAGTGTCTTGGCTCCGACGCCGCGCTTCGGCTCGTTGATGACCCGAAGCATGGAAACGTCGTCATCGGGATTGGCAATCAGATGCATGTAGGCCATCATGTCCTTGATTTCCTTACGGTCGTAGAATCTCAGACCTGCCAGCACACGATACGGAATTCCTCGGAAAGAGAACTTCTCTTCAAACGGGCGGGACTGGGCATTCTTTCGGTAGAGGATGGCCATATCGCTGTAAGGCATGCCTTGCCGGTGAAGCCTTTCAATCTCGTCCCCGATGTACCACGCCTCCAACTTCTCATCACCGAGACGGCGGTAGGTGATTTTCTCGCCCGGCTCTTTCTCGGTCCAGAGCGCCTTGGACTTGCGACCCCTGTTGTTTTGAATAACGGAGTTGGCCAGATCCAGAATGTTTCCGTAGGATCGATAGTTCTGCTCCAACTTGATGGTGGTCACTTCCGGATAATCTTTCTCGAAGTCCAGAATATTCCGAATGTCAGCACCGCGCCATTGGTAAATGCACTGGTCATCGTCGCCAACCACGCAGAGGTTGCGGTTCGTTTTCGAAAGAATGTGAATCAGCTTGTATTGCAAATAGTTGGTGTCCTGGTATTCGTCCACCATGATATAACGGAATCGGTTCCGGTAATAATCCCGAATCTCCGGGCTGCGCTCGAGAAGCCGCACGCCATTCAGAAGCAGGTCATCAAAGTCCATCGCGTTGTTTCGCATCATCTCCTTCTCGTATTCCCGGTAGATGCGGTATATTTTCTCCGCTCGAAAGTCTGCACAATTCTCTGCAAGATAGAGTGCAGAATCGCGTTCCTGTTCCTTGCTGTGACTGATCACACTGATGACGTAGCTGACCGGGTAGACTTTCTCGTCAACCTCCTGCTCCTTCATGATGCGTTTGATCAATGCCTTTCGATCCGTCTCATCGTACACGGTAAAACCGCTCTTGTACCCTAGCACGTCACACTGATAGCGGAGCATTCGAAGACACATCGCGTGGAAAGTCATTATCCACATACCACTCGTCTGCGGCACCAGACGGTTCACACGTTCACGCATCTCTCCCGCCGCTTTGTTGGTGAATGTAACAGCCAGAATCCGGTAGGGTTCTATGCCCTGCTCAATCATATAGGCAATGCGATGTGTCATGGTCGTGGTCTTACCGCTTCCTGCACCCGCCAGTATCAGAAGGGGCCCATCGATATGCTTCACCGCTTTTTTCTGTTCGTTATTTAAATTCGATAAATCCATTTCATTTCTCCGTTCTGTCTCCATCTCGCATCGTCGGAAGCGGAGGAAAATCAACACATTATTTTAGCATAAAAAACGGGAAAGAAAAACCGCACCCACCCGGTTCCACATCCCTATTTCGGGCATGCAAGTCGATCTTTCAGGCTGAAAGATTTATAATCATTATACAATTTGTATTTTAATTCCAAATTGTATACTTGTATCAGACTCGTTGACACTGTTATTTTCGAGTGCTAAAATCACAATGCGGTCAAAATGAGAACGATCGTAGACAAATATTTGGTATTTTTTATAAGGAGAAGAAAATGGCTAATATTTCACAGAAGTACATTGACATCGCTAAGAAAAATTATCCACATGAACCTGAATTTCTTCAGACTGTAGAAGAAGTTCTGTCCTCCATCGAGCCTGTTCTGGAAGCTCATCCTGAGTATGAGAAGGCTGGCCTGGTTGAGAGACTGATCGAGCCTGAAAGAAGCATCACTTTCAGAGTTCCTTGGGTGGATGACAACGGCGTTGTTCAGGTTAACAGAGGCTACAGATTCGAGTTCTCCAGTGCACTCGGACCTTACAAGGGCGGTCTGAGATTCCAGGCTAACGTATATCCTGGCATTCTGAAGTTCCTGGGATTCGAGCAGATCTTCAAGAATTCCCTGACAGGTCTTCCTATCGGTGGCGGCAAGGGTGGTTCCGACTTCGATCCTGCCGGCAAGTCCGATGCTGAAGTTATGAGATTCTGCCAGAGCTTCGTAACAGAGCTCTACAGACACATTGGTCCTAACGTAGACGTTCCGGCTGGCGACATGGGTGTTGGCGGCAGAGAGATCGGCTACATGATGGGTCAGTACAAGAGAATTACTCGTCAGTACGATGGAACATGGACCGGTAAGGGAACTACCAACGGCGGTCTGAACGGAAGAACGGAAGCTACCGGTTTCGGTATCGTATTCTTCGCTAGAGAGGTCCTGAAGCACTTCGGTGCCACTCTGGAAGGAAAGACTGCAGTTGTTTCCGGATTCGGTAACGTATCTTGGGGAACCATCACCAAGCTGGTAGAGCTGGGTGCTAAGCCAATCACCATCTCCGGACCGGACGGATATATCCTCGACGAGGAAGGTATCACCACTCCAGAGAAGATTGATTACCTGCTTGATCTGAGAAACTCCGGAAAGAACATCTGTGCTCCATACGCAGAGAAATTCCCAGGTGCTAAGTTCATCGCTGGAAAGAGACCTTGGGAAGTTAAGGCTGATGTATACATGCCATGTGCAATGCAGAACGACATCACTCTGGATTGGGCGAAGGAAATGGTTAAGAACGGCGCTAGATACCTCATCGAAGGTGCTAACATGCCTACAACCAACGAAGCTATCGCTTACCTGCAGGAGAACGGCGTAGTTGTTGGTCCTTCCAAGGCTGCTAACGCTGGTGGTGTTGCATGCTCTTGCCTCGAGATGGCTCAGAACGCGGAACACCTCATCTGGGATAAAGAAAGAGTATACAAGGAACTCGAAGGCATCATGGTTCACATCTTCGAAATCACCGAAGCTGCTTGCGCTAAGTATGGTCTTGGCGAGAACTTCGTAGCCGGTGCAAACATTGCCGGATTCGAAAGAGTTGCAGATGCTATGATGATGCAGGGTATTGTATAATCGATCTTGCGATTTACACATTCTTCAAAGAATACCAAAAGGAGCTGCTAAGGCAGCTCCTTTTCTTATGACTGATTCGAAAAAACTTCCGACATCTCCAGTTGGTTCAATTAATCCGGCGCCGCCCACCTGTCGCGATTCGGCAGAACCGCCACCCGGGATAAACGCGACCAGTGCATGCCCCGGTTACCATCTCCGCGCTGTTCTCCGGCTCGCTACGGCATCGGAATCATCTTCCCTTCCCGCAGCATATAGAGATACGCCTCCGATACATCCATGTCGGTTGCTTCCCGCAGCGCATTCCGGTACAGGCGAATCTGCTCCTCATACATCTCTATAATCGGTTTCGGATCATCACCCATGCGATTGGATTTGTAATCCAGCAATATAAGCCGGCCATCCTCCTCAAAGAAGCAGTCGATAATTCCCTGAACCAGGACGCTCTGATCGTTAACCCGGGTACGAAGCGTGAACGGTTTCTCTTTCCAGAGTTTCCCCTTCCTCGCCGCGCAAATTGCTCTTCGCCCGATTTCCGATTGGAAGAATCGATGAATCATCGCCGGACGAAGGGCTCGGAACACGTTGTCCGAAATGGCGCCCGTGTCGTGCAGATGATCCATAACCTCCTGCACGTAGGCAGTGTCAATTTCGACGGATTCAACGCTCTCACCGATCCTGAACACATTTTCTGACTGAAGATTCGCATCGGATTCACCTTTATCCGCAGATAGATTGTTCTCTCCGGATTCCATAATCGTATCAAATTCAATCTCACAATCGTTGGTTTTCATTTTGATGATTCGACAGAAATCAACCATCTCCAGAATACGATGGTAGCCGGTCCCAATTTCTGCACCGGTGACGCCGGATTCCGCCTCAGCGTCACCCTCCGGCTTTCTAAGTTCGATATTGCGAGGTTCGTATTCCCCGGCCTTAAGTGCACGAAGTTCGCTGACGCTGTACTTTGTCTTGGTTTTGAGGGCGTCCGTGTAAGCGTATTCGAAATCCAGACGGTCGGCAATCAGGGACTCATAGTAATCTGCTTTTGACGGATCTAACTTCGCACGGTTCTTCTGAAATTCCTCGAAGAGGTTTCGTTTCCTGCCGGGCGTGGATTCCGGCTCCGATGAGATGAAGTAGCGGTTAGACGGAAGATTCAGCTTGTCTCGGAGCATCTGATATCCGCTCTTGCTCTTGAAGGTAAATTCGCCGTCTTTCTCTTTCGCGGTGCCGACGAGGATTAACTTCTCCCGTGCACGCGTCAATGCAACGTAGAGGACGCGAAGGTTCTCCTGGTACTCCTCCGTCTGCTGTTTGTAATTAATAACTCGTTGCATCAATGTCGGGCGCCAGAATTTCTCTTCCCGATTCACGTAGGAGATGCCTAGACCGATATCCGAATCGAACATCAAGCCCTTACTCATCGTGCTCGACTGACCCTGGACACCCATGCCGGCAACAATAACGAATGGAAATTCGAGGCCCTTGCTCTTGTGCATGGTCATGATTCGAACGACATCAGCGTCTTCACCGAGCAGCGTTGCCTGACCCATCTTAACATCGTTCTTCTTCAGAATATCGATGTAGCGGATAAAACCATTCAGGGAGATGACGCCATTCCGTTCCTGATATCCCTTCGCTTTTTCCGTCAGGATCTGCAGGTTGGCCTGACGCTGACGACCTCCGTACATGGCACCGGCATATAAATAGTACCCGGATTCATTCAGCACATACCAGATGAAAGCGTCCAGGGGCATCTTGTTAGCACGGTATCGCCACGCCTGAAGGTTCGCCTCTGCAGCAGCGAGTTTCTCGTAGATCGTCGGGTCTTCCAGTGCCTCCTTATTCTCCAGACAATAGGCATAAGCCTTGTAATAGCTGCCCTTCCTGCCGGACTCTTTGAAGGCGATGCGGATCTTCGCCAGTTCCTCCGGTGTGAATCCGAAGATCTCCGAACGAAGTACCGCAATCAACGGTATATCCTGATGGCCGTTATCCAGCACTTTGAGGAGTGCCATAGTCAAATTAATCTCGACAGAATCGAAATATCCGTTCTCATCATTGACAAATGTCGGAATGTTCTGTGCCAGCATCGACTTATAATACAAATCCCCTGTCCGCTTGGTGCTTCGGCACAGGATGACAATGTCCCGCGGTTCAGCCGTGCGTCGAACCCCTTGCTTTCCATCGTAGAAGGTCGTTCCAAGGATATTTCTGACCAGATTCGCGATGTAGACCGCCTCTGTCTCCTTTTCCGTAAGAGATGCGTTGTCCTCGTCAACCGCATCATCACCCGATGACGGAGTGTCAGAAGCCACAACTCCGGTTGTTCCACCTTTTTCTATCGGAATGATATGTACTTCCGGAACCAGATTGTACGCATCATCACCCGGGAGTCCGTGATACAGCTTCGCCTTATCGTCGTATCCCGGCATCAGTCCCTCGAACACATCGTTAATGTAGCGAAGCGTCGCCTCGTTACTGCGAAAATTTTTATTGAGATCAATGACCATCGCGTCATCACCCTCGTCCCTCTCGAATTCGCTGCGCGTTTCCATGAAGATTTTCGGATCGGACTGGCGAAATCCGTAAATGCTCTGCTTCACATCGCCGACCTTGAACTGATTGTCCGGTCGTGCGAAACGAGAAATCAGGTATTCTTGCAGTTTGTTCGTATCCTGATATTCATCGATGAAAATATATCGGAAGCGCTTCCGAAGCTTGGCTGCCGCCTCCGGATTCTCTAAGATGGACACAGCAATGTGTTCCATATCGCTAAAATCCAGTAGATTCGAGGCCCTCTTCTTCTCCTCGAAGCGTCTTTCGAATTCTTTCAAGAGATTGAGATAATAGACAGTATAATGATACGTCTCGTCCATCTCCCGAAAAGATTCTTCCAGCTCCGGAGAAAAGAAATAGTCCAGGTTCTTGATTCGCTCTTTGTACGCATTCCGAAGGTCCTTGCAACGAGTCTTGATTTGCGAATATGCTTCCTTCTCATCCTTCTTCCGCGGGTCCAGTTTCGGAAACGTATATCCCGTAGAGGACAGGCCCACTAATGCTTTCGGAGAAGCGCCCCGTTTCAGTACATCGATTCGCTCCCGAATCATGTTAAGATCCGGCTCAACGACCTTCGGAATCATGGATACAATTCCCGCTGTATCCAGCTCTTTGTGGAGATCCTCACATTCCCTCTGAGCTTCGCGTAATTCTTCCATGGCGATATCCCGAAGCATTTTGAACACCGGTGAATCCGTGATGTTCCCGGATTCCGGCAAGCGAAGCATCTCCGCCTGATCCTCTGCCCAGGTGAAATAGTTCGGCATGCTGCGAAGCTTCGCGTAGACTTCCCGCATCTGCTTCATCAGGTTCTCCTCATCGCGGTCATTACTGTAATGGTCAAGGAATTCCCGGAAAGAGCCGCCATCCACGTAATTGTCGTCCTCGAAGCAAGCCTCGAACAGTTCCTCCATCGCTTCCATCTGCAAGAGCTGATTCTGTGCATCGTCACAGACCTTGAAGTTCTGATCCCGATCCACCATATAGTAGAATTCCTTGATTACACGCGTCGCAAAACTGTCGAAGGTGGTAATGTAGGACTTAAACATTTTCGACAGCTGCCTGCTCATCAGCGGCGCACTCTCCGGATTCTCCCGCATATGCTGCCGAATTGCCCTCGTGAGCTTCTGTTTCATTTCCATAGCTGCCGCCCGGGTAAAAGTAACCACGAGCATTTCATCTACTTCCGCCTTCCCGGACGTAATAATATGAATAATGCGTTCCACGAGTACCGCCGTCTTTCCGGAGCCCGCTGCTGCGGAAACCAGAATACTGCGATCCAACGTATCAATCGCTTTCTGTTGATCTTCTGTAAATTTGACGCCCATAGACACCTCCGCCAACCATTATATTTATATTTCATTCCCGTGACAAGATTGGTTGTGCTATACTATGTTAAATGGCGGAATTTATGGACAATACCCGAAATTAAGCCAATTTGAGACTTTAGAACACAAGGAGAAATCAATGAAGCATCGACCAACAATGCTCCTGATTCTCGACGGTTTTGGAATTCGCAAAGAAACCCACGGCAACGCGATCGCTGCCGCAAACACGCCGAATCTGGATGCTATTTTTAAGAAATATCCGTTCATCACTCTAGACGCCAGCGGCGAGCCGGTCGGTCTGCCGGATGGTCAGATTGGCAATTCCGAGGTCGGTCATACCAACATCGGCGCCGGCAACGTCATCTATCAGGATCTGCCTCGGATCACAAGAGCGATTGCGGACGGTTCTTTCTACCGGAATAAAGCACTACAATCCGCCATGGACAATGCCAAATCTCCCGGCCACGCGCTCCATATCATGGGGCTTCTATCCGACGGCGGCGTCCACAGCCACATCAATCATCTGATTGCGCTTCTTCAAATGGCACAGCAGAACAACGTGGATCAAGTCTACGTGCATTGCTGGCTGGACGGCCGTGACGTCCCACCGAAAAGTGCTTCCGAGTATTTCACGACGCTGGAGAATGCCATCGATGAAATTGGTGTCGGCAAGATTGGCGTGATCTCCGGGCGCTTCTATGCGATGGATCGTGATAAACGATGGGAGAGACTGGAGCTGGCGTATGATGCGCTGACGAAGGGAGAAGGTCTCCATGCCGCATCGCCGGAAGACGCGCTACAGATCTCCTACGACAAAGACGAGAGCGATGAGTTCGTCCTTCCAACCATCATTAACAATCGTCCCATCGAGGACGGTGATTCCGTAATTTTCATCAACTTCCGGCCGGATCGCGCCCGAGAGATCACTCGAGCACTGGTAGACGAGGCGTTCGATGGTTTTAGCCGAAAGAAAACCCTGCACGGTCTCCATTATGTCTGCATGACCGAATACGATGCCAGCATGCCGAACGTGAAGTTGGCTTTCCCGCCAGAGTCAGTAGAACCGACGCTCGGGAGTGTGGCGGCGTCCGCAGGGCTTCGTCAGCTCCGAATCGCAGAAACGGAGAAATACGCACATGTGACGTTCTTCTTCAACGGGGGCAAAGAGACGCCGGAAGCGGGCGAGGATCGCATTCTGGTGCCATCGCCGAAGGTCGCAACGTACGACCTGCAGCCGGAAATGAGCGCACCGGAGGTTACCGAGAAGGTGCTCGAAGCCATTGCCTCCGATAAATACGATCTCATCATTCAGAACTACGCAAACCCGGACATGGTGGGGCATACCGGGAATTTCAATGCGACGGTGAAGGCAATTGAAGTACTGGACGGACTCGTAGCACAGGTAACAGAGGCGATTCTGGCTAAGAACGGTCAGATTCTTTTGATTGCGGATCATGGAAATGCGGATTACATGTTGGATGAAAATGATAATGTGGTCACCAAGCATTCTCTCGCGGAGGTGCCGTGCTGCCACATCTGCAATGAACCGCACTCCTTCCGTGCACCGCATGGTAAACTGGCGGATGTAACGCCGACGCTGCTGACGCTGATGGGAATCCCGGTTCCGTCGGAAATGAAGGGTGATGTGCTCGTCTAACGAGTCTGAATGGACTTTCGTTACGGTCATTCCGATATGTCCGGCACGGTCAGAATTCAATGCAGCCGGACCTCAGCGTGAGCGAGACTCCGTGTGACCAGCACGGGGTGACAAGCACGGAGCGACAAGCACGGGAAGAAGGGCAACAAAAGATTATAAAAAATCAGAAAGACAAAGGACGTTAAAGAAAATGGACAAGTCATTCGTAAAGAAACACGCTAACAAAATACTTCTGGTTGTATTCGGCAACCTGTTCTACGCGATGGGCGTCAACCTCGGTATCAGCCCGCTGCACTTCTACAGCGGCGGTTTCACCGGCATTGCTCAGCTCATCCGAATGCTTTTTCTGGATGTGCTCCATATCCCGCAGATTCCGGGAATGGATTACATGGGCATCATCTATTTCGCTATCAATGTGCCATTCTTCATCATGGCGTACCGCGTCATGGGCAGGAGATTCTGCGTGGAGACGCTGATTTCCATCGTGATGGCATCCGTGCTGTTGGCACTGATCCCGATTCCGAGCACGCCGATTATCTCAGATCCCATGCTTGCGGCCATCGTCGGGGGCCTCGGTTCCGGCGTCGGCGCCGGCATGGTACTCCGCGCCGGCAGCTCTCAAGGCGGTCAGGATCTGATCGGCGTGTGTATGGCCATCACTCATCCGAAATTCAAGGTGGGAACAGTCGGTATTATTATCAGCATCTGCATCTACACCATCTGCCTGTTCGTCTATGATGTGCAGACGGTTCTCTATTCCATGATTTTCGCCGTGATGACCGGTCTCTTTGTCAATCGGGTGCACATCCAGAACATCCAGATTCAGGCTATGATTTTCACCAAGAAGGAAGGCATGGCGAACGCCATCATGACCCAGATGCGTCGCGGTGTCACCACCTGGGAAGGTGCCGGCGCTTACACCAAGGAAGGCTCTCACATTCTGGTCACCGTCCTCTCCAAATATGAAGAACCGCACCTGCAGAACATCGTCACGGAATACGATCCTCAGGCATTCGTCATTCTGATCGACAACGCCCGCGTCATCGGTAATTTCGAGAAGAGATTCCTGATATAATATCTCTCGGCAAAAATAATTCCCCCGGAAGTCACAGGTTTCCAATCCTGATCCGCCCATTGTCTACTCGAAAAGAGGCGGATCACTCTGTGATCTTTCGGGGGTTTGCTTATATCCGTAACGATCTGCTGCCGCTGCACTTATCCGCACGGCGGGGATGTCAAATCATTTTCTATTCCTCAATAGACATCTGAGATTCAAACATCTCCCGGAACTGTTCCGGGTTATTGAAATTCATGTTGATAAACGTCTCCCAGCGATGACAGCACGCACGCCCGCCATGAATAAAGTATAATTCGGTGGCAACCTCCAGCCACTTCTTCAGCTCTCGCAGTTCTTCAATGACGTCATCCTCGTCTTCGCTTTCTTCGTCGCGGGCATTGTCATTTTCCTCGCTAAAACAGGTTGTTTCGCTTGCTGCTGCATTCGTCTCATCTTTTCGGGTCCCGGGCTCTGATGCGATGTCTTGAGTTTCTGTATTCCTGACCTTATCCGTTTCAGCGTACAAATCCGGTGTGCATTCACCATTTGACATCTCGGGATCTGTTTCATCCTCATCCATTAACTGCAGGTGGCACAGCTGGGAGATAAAATCGTTCTGGATTTCAATTCGAATCCGATTCTCTGAGGTCCAGAGATATCGAATCTTCACTTCAAGCGGGGAAATCTCTGCCAGGCATTCGAGGCATTCGAAGTGTTCGAAAATCGCCATGATTTCCTCGATGAAATTCTTCATCTCATCTACCAGGTTGCGTTCAATTTCCGAACAGACGAAGTCAATGAATTCCGGATCCTCCTGATTGGCAAAGAGTGTTTCGAAAGCTTTGGTCCATCCACCGATAATTTTCGACGTGCAGATGACGTTGCCGTCATCCTTTCCGTTCTTGCACTGCCATGTCGCCGTCGTTCGGCTGTAGGCTCTGGCTAGAATAATGTAGATATCATCCAGGCTTTCCGGCTCTTTGTTCTCTTCTTTGCCGTCCCACGTGATATAAGATTCCACTGTCATGCTTCCTCCTATTTGCCCGGTTTCAAAGACTCCAGCATATCAATCGCATCGATGTATCCCCGCAGGCCCTTCCCTTTCACTACACCTGCCGCCACATCACGTACGTAGGAAATTCGCCGAAAATCGTCCCTCGTATCCGGATCGGAAACATGAACTTCAATGGTGGGGATACCCACAGCTTTAAGCGCATCCGCTATCGCAACACTGGTATGCGTGTAAGCCGCCGGATTCATCACAATTCCCTCCACGTTATTGAAATACGCCTGGTGAATGGCATCCACCAGATCGCCTTCATGGTTGGACTGGACGAAGGCAAGCTCGTGAGCATCGCCCTTCGCATTCCTAATCATTGAAACCAACTCCTCGTACGTCTCATGTCCGTAAATTTCCGGTTCACGAATGCCGAGCATATTCATGTTCGGACCGTTAATAATCAAGATTCTCATCCATATACCTCACAATCTGTTTCCGGACTTTCTGCGCAAATCGCCGAATGTCCGCCATGTAGTAGTTCTGCTGCTCGGAATCGCTTCCGTGCTTCTTCGATTTCTTGTGCGAACTCATCGTCTGCCGGTTGTCATGACCGTCCCTGGACGAATTCTTCTTATGTTTTCCGTTTCCGGATCCGTCTTTTCGTTGTCCGAATATCCGATTGTTCTCCACAATCAAGTCGGCAACAGTCTCGTACTTCTCGCGGCGCTGTCGATAAAGCTCTTCCACTCCGGCGCTGGCACTGATGGGACGTCCCTTGATGGACAGCGTTTCAATCGGCCGCTTCATATAGACAACCACACTGTTCTCCCTTAATATGTCAAAATTAGATTCTTTGACAATAGCACCTCCGCCGGTTGCAATCACTTGACCTTTCTCCCGGCAGATTTCCCGAAGAATCTGACTCTCGCAGTTCCGAAAATATTCCTCGCCCTGGTTCTTCAGTACCTCTGCCGGCTTCACGCCGTATACTTCCCGGAATTTCCGGTCGGCATCCACAAACGGCCGCTTCATGCAGATAGCCACCTGCCGGAAAACGGAGGATTTTCCACATCCCGGCATGCCGACCACGACAACGTTCAACTGATTCTGAAGAATTCTCTTCATTGCTTCCTTGCCCAGATCAACTTTGTCCATTTTATGAGGACTGCCCTTGTAAGTCGCTTCACGGTATTGTCTGCCACCACTTGTGTTTCTTGTGACGTTGTCCCGCCGCATTCCCATGCCGTTTCTCGGAACTTCTCCCCAGATTTGTGCGGAGCGAAGTCCCTGATAGACCAGCATCGCCAAGCCCGACTTCGTGTAAGCACCGGCTCGTTCGGCATCAAGCAGTATTTTCGTGCGATATGGATTGTAGATCGCGTCAAAGACGCTCTCCAGTTGTGAGAAATCCTCGAAAGTCACCGGTGCATCATCCATCGGCGATTTCCCGCTTTCCGGGTACATGCCGATTGGCGTCGCATTGACCACGACGTTTGCATCCAGATGGTTCGGCAATTCCTCATAGGTGCAGAAGCCTTCTTCTCCCCGGGAATGCCTGGATACAATAACAATTTCTTTTGACCCCATATTCTGAAGCGCCTTGCAGATGGCAGAGCAAGCACCGCCAGAACCCAGTACCAGAATCTTCCGACCGGAAACGCGCGAAGCGTCAATCATGCGCTCGAATCCGTAGACGTCAGTGTTGTCGCCGTACAGTGTGCCATCCGGGCGGCGCAGGATCGTATTCACTGCGCAAAGTTCCCGCGCAAGATCGGAAAGCTCGTCAAGAAACGGGATTACCGCTCGCTTGTAAGGGCTCGTCACATTAAATCCACGGTATTCCGTGTTCCGAATCATCCACTCCAACTCGTCTTCCTCCAGGTCGAAGCGGCCGTATTCATAGCCGCTGGTATACTGCGCGAACACGCCGTGCAAGTCCGGCGACAGACTGTGGGATACGTGTTTTCCGATTACTGCATACTTTCTAGTCATCCTTCTCCCCTAATATGATATCCAGAAGTACAATAGCGGTCGCAGCCTCCACGACTGGCACTGCCCGTGGCACCACGCACACATCATGACGACCGCCTGCACTTAATGTGGTTTCCTTCATCTCTTCAATATTTACAGTCTGTTGCTCTCTACCGATCGTCGGCGTCGGCTTGAAAGCCACGCGGAAACAGATATCCATCCCGTTACTGATGCCGCCGTTGATGCCGCCGGCGTTGTTCGTCTCCGTTCGAAGCTTCCCGTCGACAAGCCGAATCGGATCGTTGTTCTGAGAACCTCGCATGCGAGAGCCTTGGAAGCCGCTTCCGAATTCGATGCCTTTGACCGCGGGAATCGCAAAAATAGCAGACGAAATCGTTCCTTCGAGCCCCTCATAGAGTGCGCCCCCGATTCCTCCCGGAAAACCGGAAACCGTGCACCGGATAATACCACCCAACGAGTCCTGCGCCTGCTGTGCTTCGAGCAGAGCCTTCTCGATTGCAGCTTCATCCGTCTCACCGCCGATTTCGATGTATTCCGCATGGATACGGATACCCTCCTTCGCAAGAAGCTGCAGCGCAATTCCGCCCGCGATGCACATCGGTGCGGTCATGCGACCGGAGAAACGTCCGCCGCCCGGGCGAAGCCCGTCCGGACCGTCTTTAAGATACGCACCCAGATCCGCATGCCCCGGGCGAAGCACTTTACGAAGCTCGTCGTAATCTCCGGAACGGCGATTTTGGTTGTAAATACACGCCTGGAAAAGCTCTCCGGTCAATTTGCAGATACTTTTCCCATTCTTGCCGACACATTCACGAACACCCTTTCGGAAAACAACCTGATCCGGTTCTTTCCGCGGCGTCGTTGCCGCGTCCGCAAGAGCTGAATTTCCTTTCCTTCCCGGCGCACGTCGTTCCATAAAGGAAGCCAACTCCGATCGGTCGAATTCGCTGCCCTCCGGGAATCCGATTACGCGCACGCCGATCTCATCGCTGTGGGATTCGCCATAAATACTAATTTTCAGATTCTGTCCGTATTCCTGTCTCATGCCAAGTCTTCTCTAATCCCTTCTCTTATCCTTCTCCAGTCCTTCCAGTTCCTAACATCTCCGATTGTACCAACTCCGATTGCGTAAATATCCTCCATCCGGAGTATTTCGATGTTTCCCGTGCATCCATTCCGGCACATAGATCCATATACGCAAATGGATTCTCACGAAGGAGAATCCATCTGTTTTCATATTATACCCATAGCTTGAAAATGCCGCAAGCACATCGATCGAATAGCACCGATTCATTCGATTCTCATTCCTTCGATGTACCACTCACCGGCTTCGCCCTCAACTGCCGCGTGCTTGATCTCCCCGATTATTGGGTCGAAGTCGCTCGCCTTACTCCGAGTTTCGATTACTCCGCATCATCCTCCGGTACTTCATCGGCCTCATTCTCTTCCGATTCCGTTTCGTCGCCTTCCTCGCTCTCCTCGTTCTCGGACGTTTCATCTTCCGGATATGCATCCAGTTCCGATTCTGTGACGATGGATGTGCGCATGGTCACAGTCTCCGGCATCTCTATACGGCGATAAGTGATCCGATCTTCTGCGATTTCGTTCGTCGCCAGGCTTACCGGTCTCTCGGCTTCCACATCGGTCAGCACCGGTTTCCCATCAATAATATCTCTGGCTCTCTTGGCTGCCAGAATACACAGCGTGTAGCTGCTGTCTACTTTCTCTCTCAATCCGTTGACGGATGGATATAACATCATAATTCTTCCCTCCTGCAATTACCGCATCTATATCTTCGATCTTTCTATTCTATTTCTCATTCTCGTACATGCGAATGATGGATTTGACATGTGTCGGTACCCGGCGTCCCTCTGCCTTCATGATGGAGAGCACCTCATCCACGGCAGTGTTGAGGTTGTCGTTCACCACGAAGTAATCGTATTCTCCGAGGAGCCGAATCTCATTCAGCGCTTCTTCCGACCGACGGGCAATCGCTTCCTCCGAATCCGTACCTCGTCCCGAAAGGCGAGCCCGCAGCTCCGTCATGCTCGGCGGGAGAAGGAAGATCAGAATAGCCTCATCCATCGCTTTCTTAACCTTCAATGCGCCTTGCACGTCAATCTCAAGCAGAACATTCCGGCCGCGTTCAAGCTGACGCTCCACCGCATTTTTCGGTGTCCCATACAGATTTCCGTACACATTTGCGTACTCCAGCAGATTCCCGTCCGCAATGTTCTGTTCGAACTCTTCCTTTGTCACGAAGAAATACTCCCGGCCGTTCTGTTCCCCTTCCCGCGGCGCCCGCGTGGTCATGGAAACGGAAAGCCTCAGTTCATGCTTCGGCAGAACCTCCTTGCACACGGTTCCTTTACCGGTTCCGGACGGTCCGGATATCACGAAAAGTTTCCCTCTCTGCGCTCCGTTCTTCGCCATGAGCATCTTCCTCCATTTATCCTTCGTTACATTTACTAAAAATAAGGATTCCTCCCCCATTCTTCCGAGGAAGCAATCGTTATCGACTAGATATTATAGCACACATTCTCGGAGGATGCTACCTCAGTCCGATATTTCACGGAACCTTTCGGCATATGTTTGTACTCGTCCTATGCGGGACCATGTTTTATTCAATATTCTGGACCTGTTCTCGGATTTTCTCGATTTCGGCTTTGAGGTCCAGCATCCATGCCGTGATTTCTACGTCATTCGATTTCGAACCGATGGTATTGGCCTCCCGATTCATTTCCTGAATCAAGAAATCGATTTTTTTGCCCACGGCTTCTTCATCTGCTTCGAAGAAATTCCGAAGCTGTTGGATGTGACTTTCCAGGCGAACCAGTTCCTCTGTAATGTTAGCCTTGTCGGCAAAGACTGCCGCTTCCACCAATATGCGTTCTTCCGGAACCTCTGCTTTTCCTTCCAAAAGTTCCGTGATGCGATCTCGGAATTTATCTGCGTACTCCTTGCCGATTTGCGGTGCACGCTCCTTGATCTTATCCTTGATTTCTTCAATCAGGTCGGCACGCATCAGGATGTCCTTCGCCAGTCGCTCGCCTTCGGCAGCGCGCATGTTGATGATATTCTGAATGGCCATCTCCGTCGGTGCTAAGAGCGACTCCATTGCTTCCGCTTCATCTTCTTGAATCGGCACCGCTTTGATGACATCCGGCATGTTTGCCAACATGCTGAGTGTCACGCCGCCACGGTCACTGAATCCGAATCTCTCCGACAATGTCTTCAGCGCCTGATAGTATTTGTCTGCCACATCCTCGTTAAGACGAATTTCATTCTCGCTCTCGCCATAGTTATCCACACCGACTGATACTTCAATCTTACCGCGTTTCAACGCATCCCGGACAATTCCCTTGATTCTCTCTTCTGCGAAGGAATAACGGCGGGGCATCTTCACGTATACATCGCAATAGCGATGATTCACCGCCTTGATTTCGACGATGACACTCTTCTTCCCGTTGTTATATTCTCCCCGACCGTAGCCGGTCATGCTCTTTACCATAACGATGGCCTCCTATTTAGATTTTCAGACTCGGGTAATATTTTAACATTTCCCCTATATCTTGTAAAGGTACGGGACGTCCGAAAGCCTTGATACTACTTGATATTGCGGGGCCTCTCATGCTATATTAGTCCCATGGCTTACGATGGAATTATTACATATGGAATTACAACCGAATTACAGAATCGCCTGCTGCAGGGCAAGATTGAGAAGGTGTATCAGCCGGGCACAGATGAGCTGGTACTCCAGATTCACACGAAGAACGGGAATGTGAAACTCTATGCTTCCAGTTCCGGGCAGTCACCAAGGGTCTGCCTAACGGAGGGGAAATTCGTCAATCCTGCATCTCCGCCCACCTTCTGCATGCTCCTTCGGAAACACCTGCAAACCGGGCGCATCACCGACATACACCAAGTTGGGTCCGACCGCATTATCGAGATGGATATTGAGGCGCAAACCGAACTTGGTTTTAACGTGTCCAAACGTCTGATTTTTGAAATCATGGGAAAACACAGCAATATCGTGCTGGTCGCACTCGATACCGGAAAGATCATCGACAGCATTAAGCGAGTATCCATCGATGTGAACCGCTACCGACAGCTTCTTCCGGGGCTGCTGTATCAGTATCCGCCGGCACAGGACAAGGAACCGTTCCGAGATCTGTCACCTGCGTTCATCCAAAGACTAACGGAAGACACGGAGTCCGCCGCCGACCCGAAATATCTGATGGCCCACATCCAAGGCATCTCTCCTGCCATCGCCCGTGAACTGGCAGCCTCCGGGAATCCAGTGCATCGCATTCGTCAGATTATCGGACAGGTTGAAAACAACGCGGTGACGCCGACGGTCTATCTGAACGGGGAGGGAAAACCGCTCGATTTTCACTTAACAGAGCTATCGGAATACACCGGCGGGGAAAAACTTGCTTTTGGCAGTATCAGTCAAGCGGTGGAATTCTTCTACGCTCACCGTTCCGAATCCAATGCGGTACAACAGAAGGCTTTGCCGCTTCACCGAACTGTGCAGGGAGCCATCGATAAGGCTCGCCTCAAGAAGAAACGTCTGGGAGAGGATCTCCTTCAAGCGGAGAATTCAGAGCAATACCGGCTGTACGGAGAACTTCTGACAGCCAATCTGCACCTGGTAAAACCAGGCGCAAAGGAAGTTACTGTCGTCAGCTACTACGACAATCAACCAGTGACCATTCCGCTCAGTGAGAAAATCAGCGCGGCGAAGAACGCACAGCAGTATTTTAAGAAATACGCCAAAGCTAAAACCGCCATTCACGAGAAGACGGAGCAGCTTCAGATAACAACGGACGACATTACGTATCTGGAGTCTGTATTGCAGAGCGTTGAATCTGCGAAATCCGTCGAGGAACTAACGCAAATTCGAGAGGAACTGGAAGAGACCGGCTACGTTCGGCGAAGAGTCCAAAAGGGTTTTCGCCGAAAGAAACAGAAGCCGCGCCCGATTGAATACATCTTACCGGATGGAGATACAGTCTACGTTGGTCGGAACAACAAAGAGAACGACTATCTGACCACAAAGTTTGCGGGGAAGCGAGACCTATGGTTCCACACCAAGGATATTCCGGGGTCTCACGTGTTGCTTCCGCTGCCTCCTAACGTCACCGCAGAGGACATTCCGGCCGAGAAAATCTATGCAGTTGCCTCGATTGCTGCCTATCACAGCAAAGCGCGCGATTCTCAGAATGTACCGGTGGATTTCGTGCCGATTCGGTATGTCAAAAAGCCAAACGGTGCAAAGCCGGGGATGGTGATTTTTACTCACAACACGACAGTATATGTGGATCCGAAAGTGCCTACGCAGCGTTAACTGCGTGATGCGATAAGGGGGGTGCAAATCTGCCCCCCTCTTCTTATGTGAAAAATATAAAAACTTCCTTTGCGAAAACAGTGATTCTCTCTTTCACTGCCTCTCGTAAAGGAAGCATCTCGTAATCTGTTTTTATTTCTTTCGGTTTTTCTTCTCCCGCGTAGCCTTGCTTTTCTTCTCTTTTCTCAGAGGAGTCTTCGCGGTGTGCGACTTTCGCTTCTCTATCGCTTCTCGCCGCTTCCGGCGCTGCGTCTTCGGTTTCATGATGGAGTAGCCGAAGGAGCCTAATGGTTCCCGGCGAAGGCCAAAGTAACAACCATGGACATAGGATACCAGCCTCATTCGGTCAAACTGATACGCACCGTCCTTTGATGCGTATTTTTCGTCCATGTGAACTGCGACAATTTCCGCCAGAAACATGTCATGCGATCCGAGTTCCGTCACCTCTCTGACGACGCATTCTAAATTCACGGGAGATTCCGCAATCATCGGCACATTTACTTCTGTCCCAACTTCTTTGTGAAGCCCCGTTTCCTGCCACTTATCCAAGTCCCTACCGGATTTAACGCCACAGAAATCGGCCACACGTACCAAATCCTCGTTCACCAGATTGATGACGAATGCTCCCTGTTTTCGGATCAACTCATGCGAATACCGGGACTTTCGTACGGACACATATGTCATCGGCGGGTCCGAATTCACGATTCCGGTCCAGCCGATGGTAATGATATTATCCGCAGTTCCGTCTGAACAGCTCACCATCACCGTCGGCACCGGATAGAGCATCGGTCCCGGTTTCGTCATCATCTTTCCCATCAGATATTCCTTTCCATTGTTTCCCGTTGATTATTATAGGAGAGTTTCTTTCAGTGCTGCTTTTCAATCTTCTCCAGCACTTCCGTGAAATAATCCGGAAGCTCACTCTGAAACTCCATGTATTCGCCCGTCCTCGGATGAATAAATCCCAGCGTCTTTGCATGAAGCAGCTGCCCTTCCAATCCGAACAATTGCTTCTTGGGTCCATACGTCACATCCCCGACCAGCGGATGCTTGATGTAAGAAAGGTGCACGCGGATCTGATGGGTCCTCCCCGTCTCAAGTCGTGCCGCAATCAACGTATATTTACCGTAGCGTCGCAGCACCCTCACGTGCGTCACCGCATTCTTCGGATTGCTTCCGTTCACCCATCGACGCAAGCGGTTTCGTTCATCGCGTCCAATCGGGGCGTCGATAGTCAGTTCCTCTTCTCGAATATTATCATACACCAGCGCCCAGTATTCTCTTGTGACACTGTGCACTTTGAGCTGTGCTGCCAATGACTCATGCGCCACATTGTTCTTGGCGACCATCAGAAGCCCGCTTGTATCCTTGTCAATACGATGCACAATGCCTGGACGAATGGTGCCGTTGATGGAGGAAAGGGAATCCCCACAGTAATGCATAATCGCATTCACAAGCGTCCCGTCCTCATTTCCGGCACTCGGATGTACCACCATGCCACGCGGTTTATTGACCACAATGACATCTTCATCCTCATAGATGATGTCCAGCGGAATATTCTGTGCTGTAACATTCAGCTTCGTCGGCTCCGGATATATCACATTCACCTGCTGACCGGGTCTTAACTTGTGTTTCTTGGCTACAATCACGTTATCTACAGTAATTCGCCCTTCGTTGATCAGCTGCTCTGCGTAATTTCGCGACAGATCTTCAATCTGAGAGGAGACATAAGAATCCAGGCGCTTTCCGGCAGCCTCCGGTTCTACCATCAGCGTGATTTCTCTCTCCATTACTTTCTGTCCTTTCCCCATTCATCTGTCAGAATCCAGATGATCAACAAAACACAGCTTACCGTCACTGCGATATCCGCTATGTTAAAAACAGGAAATACGCGGAAGTCGATCATGTCCGTCACGTACCCCAGTATCACGCGATCCATCAGATTTCCGATTCCTCCCGCTGCAATCATTGCCGTAAGAACGGCCGGCGTTCGACTCGAAGAATGCCGGAAATAGAGGGTCAGCATCAGGCAGGCAATCACCATCACAATGGGAATAAGAATTGTCACGAATGGCATATTTCGGAACATACTAAAAGCCGCTCCTTGATTTCGAACATACGTAAGGTGCAATATGTCCGGAATCAGCGGGAGCGTCTCTCCAACTCTAAAGTTCGCACGTATGTACCATTTGGTGAGCTGATCCAGCACAACCACAATCGGAATAATTACAAACTCTATCATTTCTATTTCAGGATAATCGTTCCTTCCGTTACAGTAGTATCTTCTGCCATCTTCTTCAGACTGTCCGAAAGATCTGTAACCGTTGCGTGCAACGGATCCTTCACCGGTGCCGGCTCTTCTTTAACCGGAGTCCCCTTCGTCTCTGACGGTGCAGTCACTGCTGCCTTCTCTCTGTGAGAAGGTGCTATCAATGTCTCCTGGCTCAGGGTATCCGGTTCATCCTCGAAGGCCTTATCAATACTCTTCAGATCGCTTCTGTCCAAATCCGCATCCATGCCATATGGATCCGTATCGATGTCATTCAGCTGATCTTCCAGCATCCTTCTGTAATTCGTCTTCAGTCGTTCTACTTTGCCCCGGAGCAGCTTATGCTCTTCGTTCAGCTTTCGAACAGTTGCCTTCGCATCCAGAATCATTGTTTCCGCTTCCAGCTCTGCATCACGAATCATCAGCTCTGCTCGTCTCTCCGCACTGGCAGAAATGTCCGCCATCAATCTCTTAGCGGTTTCAAGCGTATCCAGCATTGCGTTGTCGGTCTTCTGTGCCTCTTCCAGCTGCTTTTCGAGGAATTTGATCTTGTGAGCCATGCTTCTGTTATCTGCGAGGCATTTCTCATAATCCACGATAATCAGGTCCAGGAATTCGTCGACTTCTCTGGAGTTATATCCCTTCTTATCTCTGGTAAAATCTTTCTTGTCAATATCAATTGGCATAATCATGGTGATGACCTTTCCTTTCTATTCATCTATACGTACTAGCCCAGCAGCATACTGATTATCATAATCAAGACTCTCTCAACGAACTCGATGAGGAAGAATGCCAGCAGCACGGAAAAATCGAACATACCCGTATTGAACCCCGACAGCAACTTCCGGCAAGGCGCCACGAAAGGCTCTGTCAACTGCACCAAAATTCCATAGGCTCCGTAGAGGGGTGATGATGGTGACTGTGCAAACCAGCTCAGAATACACCGGATGAACAGCATCATAATCAGAATTTCAGCAAACCAGCTGATTGCTCGTATTAATATCACTGCCATCGATTACC
The DNA here is from genome assembly GCA_963656785.1 of Acutalibacteraceae bacterium. Classification (GTDB taxonomy): domain Bacteria; phylum Bacillota; class Clostridia; order Peptostreptococcales; family Anaerovoracaceae; genus Mogibacterium_A. The sequence continues at coordinate 51,482 of CAVKJB010000015.1, forward strand.
CCCACGGACTCTTGTCTTTAGAAGTATACGTGTTCGGTTGCGGCGACGTGTCGCGGTTATTCATCTTGGCAGCGATGTCTACATTGGCCGGTGCGAAGATGAAGATATTCGCGGTCACACGCTGTACATTGCCGTTCAATGCATAAGTCGCACCACTCATGAAGTCGAACATCTTCTTGGCGAGATCTGTTTCCACTCTTTCCAGATTGATGATGACCGGTTTCCGAGATCTCAAATTGTCCACCAGCTTAGTACACTCATCAAACGACTTCGGTTCAATCACCAACATCTTGAAAGGTGCACTTCCATTCATGGAATAGTTCTTGTTCATTGCACCTCTCGACATCTGCGGAGCGATACTCTCGTATTCGCGCTTGTAATTAATGCCGGTCTTCGCCGGTTCCACGTGTTCCATCTTAATGGATTCTCCGCGAGCCGCTGCCATCTGTGCCTTTTCTGCTTCAATCTCTTCTTTGGTTATTTCTTCTTCATCGTAATCATCATCAATTCCCAGGACGCCTTGGAGCTTGTCCATAAAACCCATTGTGTTTCCTCCGTTTCCGTTGATTTCATGCAGTACGTGTCTATTCTATCCCTGTTAACGGTAATTCCAGATTCGTTCGACGTTGCATTTGCCATGCGACTGTCATTCCTGTTAACGATAATTCCTTTTTCCAAAAATCGAGCTTCCCACGCGCACAATGGTCGCTCCCTCCTCGATAGCCACCTCGAAGTCTCCGGACATCCCCATGGATAACGTATCGATGTCGGCTCTGTCTTTCGGCAGGTCCATTTCCTTTAATCTGTCAAAGATAGCCTTTGTCTCTTTGAAATATTTCCGAGAAGTCTCCGGATCCTCGCCATATGGCGGTACGCACATCACACCGCGCACTCGGACGTGGTCGCATTCCGCGATGATGCTTTTAACAAGATCTTCTGCTTCATCCGCACGGATGCCGGTCTTGGAATCCTCCATGCCGATATTAATCTCAATCAGAATATCCATGACGAGATCCACCGCTGCTGCCCGTTTGCTGATTTCCTTTGCAAGCTTCAAGGAATCTACAGAGTGAATCATCACAACCTTGTCGATGACACTCTTGACCTTATTCGTCTGAAGATGACCAATCAAGTGCCATTTCAGCGGTTGAATCGTCCGGCCATACTTCTCCAACAGCTCCTGAACGCGGTTCTCGCCGGCGTCTGTAGCACCCGCGATGATCGCCTCGTCGATTTCATCCACGGTGTGAAGTTTGGTAACGGCAAGAAGAAGGACATCCTCCGGATTTCTCCCGCTTCGGATGGCGGCCTCATTCTTGCGCCGAAGTATTTCACGGTAATTCTCACTTATGCTCATTCTTTCAAATTGCTCCTATATATCGCTTCATGCAGCTATCGGAATCGCCTGCTGACTCCGGCAACGTTCACCGCTACATGTTCTCTTTCGCTTTCTTAATATCGTTCTTGCTCGGAGATTTGAGAATCTCGTCGTAACTGCTGATGGTCTCCACAAACTCGCTCTGATCGTTCATGTAGAGATCTTCATAGACCGTCGCATCCTCTCCATCCGATGCAATGATCTTAATCGGTGTAAAATGGAATTTGCCCAATTTATCCTTGACCAACACTCCCTGCTGATCGTCCACTTCCACGATACTGTCTACTTTGAGTAAGAGGCCATTGTCATTCTCGGTCACGTTTGAAATGCTCACTCGCCGTTCACTCAGGTAGATCGCGTCGTACTCCTTGCAGGTGAGAATCACCTTATACCGGTCATCCTCCGCCTCCGTTACGGAGCGTACCTTCGTGTTCAGTGTCACGTCATCGATGGTCGTCTGAACGGATCGACCCTCGGTATACTTCTCCGCGCCTTCTTTATCGGTGAAAAACACCAGCCACCAAGCTCCGTTCTTCGTAATCCGGAAAAGAGCCTGCCCCTTATGACAGGAATTCGCCGTCAGTTTCACGTTCTTGGTGGTGATTTTCTTGAGCTCTTTCTCGGTCAGCGCCTCCATCGTGGCGGACCGCAGTGTCGCCTCATATCCATCTGCTGTATAGGAGACATATCCACTTCGGCCCGCAAGACCTTCTGTGTTCTTCATGTCATCCCCCAGCTTCGTCTTCAAATTTGCAAATTTCGTGCTCAATCTGCCGGATCCGCCATCCTCAAGATTCAGCACCCTTGCCTTTCCCTTCACCAGCGTCCCTGCTTGAACCACGACATCGATCTTCGCGTCCTTATCGGCACAATAGACCGTATCATCTCGAACGATCCAGGCATCCGCTACTGTGTCTTCCACTTTCACGTCGCCATACTCGGCAATGTAGGTCACATCAAGAAGTCCCATTAAAGACGGCACCGCATAAATAATTATTGCTAAAATTAAGACGGCCAACGCGTAGATTGCCGGCAAGGTCCACTTCTTTTTCATACATACTCCTACTGTCCAATTCTACACGAAACACCGGTCAAATACAATATCTATTTACCCCGGCGGTACAGCACCACAACTACCGCGATTACTTGCAGTTTCAGGGCTTCCCGTTTTCCGGGATTGGTTGTCGTCATGGCTTATGGCTCACTGAAACAGTCAAATTGTCCGTGCTTTCTCGAAAATCAAAAGTTCTCTCAATGGATGAGTCCATAGAAAACGATCATGCACATCGTTTCTCCTCTTGCGTTGGACAGAAGATCACGATCTGACCTCCGGCAAATACTTCTCTAAAACCTTACGTTCCTTCTTTGTAAGCTTGGGTTCGCTTTCCAGATACTTCCCAAAGAGATCCGGCCTCCGTTCTTTGGTCAGGCGGAGCGATTCTTCGTAACGCCAAAGTGCGATTTTCTCATGGTTTCCGCTGATCAGAACGTCCGGAACAGACATTCCTTCCACATCTCGCGGTTTCGTATAGTGCGGGTACTCGAGGAGTCCCGAGTAGACGGATTCTTCTTTTACCGACTCTTCCCCCGACAGCACTCCATCCAGGAAGCGGGCAACCGTGTCTACCAGTACCATCGCCGGCAGCTCGCCACCGGTCAGAATGTAGTCGCCGATGGTAACCTCTTCTGCCTGCAGTACATCCAGGGCGCGCTGGTCCACGCCCTCATAATGGCCGCAAAGGATGGTAATTTCCGCTTCGTGGGACAGATCCTCAGCCAGCGCGCCATCAAGCATGCGTCCGCGAGGTGACATGTAGATCGTGCGGCCATGAAGATCATTGGAGCGCACCGCGGACAAAATCGGCTGCACCTGCATCACCATCCCGGCACCGCCGCCAAAAGGCGTGTCATCCACCCGGTTATGCTTATCCTGCGTGTAATCCCGGATGTTAATCAAGCGAATGTCAAGGATGCCATTCTCCGCTGCCCTTCCCAGCATGCTCTGAAAGAGCGGGCTGAACATCTCCGGAAAGAGCGTCAGTATATTGATCCTCATGGTTAGTCCTCCAGAAATCCCGGAATCAGTTCGACCTCGATGATGCCTCGTTCGATATCGATTTCGCGCTCAAAGGCCTCGACCGCAGGGATTAAGATTTCTTTGCCATCTTCCGCAATCACTCGGTAAATACTTTGCGAGGTATTCTGGATTACATCGTCCACCAATCCGAGGTTCCGATCACTGGCGCGGTCATACACTCGGCATCCAATCAGGTCGCGAATATAATACTCACCCTCCGGCAACTCTTCCAGGTCTGTCTCCGGGATGTAGATTTCCATGTTCCGAAGTGCCTCCGCAGCATCCCGGTCCGCAACGCCTTTGAGGCGGAGTACCGGGCGATTCTTCTGGTAACGCACTGCTGTCACGGTATATTTTTCAATTATATTATTTCTCTCCAAACAGATGAGGGTGCCTTCATGAAGATTTTCCGAATCTTCTGCATATGTCAGTGCTTTGATCTCCCCTTTGAGCCCTACTGCCGCGGTCAGTCGGCCGATATTCACCATCGATGCATCATCTTTCAACGCCATGCAAATTCTCCTTACTGCATCATTATTCATAATCGAGTAGGAGGGGGATTTGACTAATCCCCCGACCTCTCACACCACCGTGCGTACCGTTCGGTACACGGCGGTTCTT